>JABBAS010000039.1 GCA_018607835.1 Methylobacillus sp.
GATTTATTTTTATATTTTTAGATAAACTACTGTTTAAGCATCCAGCCTGTATGCAACCCCACCTCGATGGACAGCACGCTGGACGACCTTTAACTACCACCGGAGAAACCCCATGGATACAGCGATCAAAGGCATCAACGTCGAAAAAGCAAAAGCCCTTCAGGCGGCTTTAGCGCAAATTGAAAAGCAATTTGGTAAGGGCACCATCATGCGCCTCGGTGCAGGTGAGGTGTTGGAGGACATTCAAACGGTATCCACCGGCTCATTGGGGCTGGATGTTGCCTTGGGCGTGGGCGGCTTGCCACGTGGTCGCGTTATTGAGATTTATGGCCCAGAGTCATCAGGCAAGACCACGCTGACCCTACAAGTCGTCGCCGAGATGCAGAAGAAAGGCGGCGTTTGCGCCTTCGTTGACGCTGAGCACGCATTAGACGTCCAGTACGCCCGCGCCTTAGGGGTTAACTTAGAAGACATGCTGATTTCTCAACCTGACACGGGCGAGCAGGCCTTAGAAGTGGTGGACAGCTTGGTGCGCTCCGCGGCCATTGACTTGATCGTTATCGACTCGGTTGCGGCCCTCACCCCCAGAGCCGAGTTAGAAGGTGACATGGGCGACTCGCTGCCCGGCCTGCAGGCACGCCTCATGAGCCAAGCGCTGCGTAAACTGACGGCTAGCATCAAGAAGGCCAACTGCACCGTGATCTTTATTAACCAAATCCGCATGAAGATTGGTGTGATGTTCGGTAGCCCAGAGACGACCACAGGCGGTAACGCACTAAAGTTTTACTCTTCCGTGCGCTTGGACATCCGTCGCATTGGGCAACTCAAGCGTGGTGATGAGCTGGTGGGTAATGAAACCCGTGTGAAGGTCGTCAAGAACAAGGTCGCGCCGCCGTTTAAGACGGCTGAGTTCGACATCATGTACGGCAAGGGCATTAGCCTGGAAGGCGAGATCATCGACCTGGGTGTTGCCAACAACATTGTCGATAAGTCAGGTGCTTGGTATGCGTATCAGGGCGAAAAAATTGGGCAAGGTCGCGACAATTCGCGTGACTTCTTGAAAGAGAACCCCAGCCTGGCGCGTGAAATTGAAAATAAAGTGCGGGCCGCCCTAGGCGTGCCTTTGCGTGAACCACTTGCAGCGCCGAAGCCAGAGCCAAAGCCCTCGGGCAAGGCGGGTAAAGCGAGTGCCGCCGCCGCTGCGGCTGCCGAGGCGGATGCCCCCGCTGACGCGCCGTTAGCAGATGCCGCTTAACGCCTAAAGGCCTCCGCACGGTGATGCGCCCTGCCTTGTCCATTAAAGGCCGCGTTTTGCGGCTTTTAAGTCAGCGCGAACACTCGCGTGCAGAGCTTGCGCGCAAGCTGGCCGACATGGAGACGGCGTCGGGCGACCTGGCGGCCGTTTTAGATGACTTTGTCGCTAAAGGCCTGATCAGCGAGGAGCGCCTGACGCAAAGCGTGCTGAACCAACGTGCTAACAAACTGGGGGCGATGCGCTTGCGTGCAGAGTTGCATCAAAAAGGTGTCTCTACGGATCGCATTCGTGAGGCGGTTGACTCGCTTAAGTCCAGCGAGTCCGCGCGGGCACAAGGCGTTTGGTCCAAGCGCTTCAAGGGGCCACCAGAAGACGCCAAGGCCATGGCTAAACAAGTGCGCTTTTTGGCTGCCCGTGGTTTTGATGCCGCCGCCATTCGTGCGGCGGTGCCGCCGATTGCCTATTCTGCGGCGGGCGTGTCCGCAGCGGACGACGAATCCGAACCGGCACTGAACATTGACGACCTATTCATGGATGACGGCGCCACGCCCTGACTTGCCAACGATAATGGCGCATGAATAAACGTGCATCCGAATCAAAGCCTAGCGCCGACAACACGCCCATCACCTGGGACACACTGCCGCTAGACGCGCGCCAACAGGCGAATTTAGTCGCGCTGGGGTTTTCTCAGATGACGCCCATCCAATCGGCCACCTTGCCTTCTAGTTTGGCCGGACGCGACTTAATCGCGCAAGCCAAGACGGGTAGCGGCAAAACGGCTGCGTTCGGCCTGCCTTTGCTGCAAGGGCTGGTGACAGCCTCATTGCAGGTGCAAGCGCTTATTTTGTGCCCTACCCGAGAGCTGGCCGATCAGGTTTGCGCCGAGGTGCGTCGACTTGCGCGGGCCTACGAAAACGTGAAGGTGTTAACGCTGTGCGGTGGCGTACCGCTGCGGGGTCAATCCGCTAGTTTGGCGAACGGCGCCCATGTGGTGGTCGGCACACCCGGTCGGGTGTTGGACCACCTCGCGCGAGGCAATATGTCGCTTGATGCGATGAAGGTGTTGGTGCTAGACGAGGCGGATCGCATGCTGGAGATGGGTTTCGCCGATGACATTCAAGCCATCGCGAAACAAAGCCCTAAGCAACGGCAAACCCTGCTGTTCTCTGCCACCTATCCCGATGGTATTGCGGCGCTAGCGAACAAGCTCATGCGTGATCCGCTCATGGTCACCGTCGACACCGTCCACGAAACACACGCCATCGAGGAGTGGTTTTTCGAGGTGGGCGAGGCGACACGCTTGGACACAGTGCCTCGGTTACTGAACCATTACCAACCTATGTCCACGGTGGCATTTTGTAACACGCGCGCGCAGTGCAACGACTTGGTGGCCATTCTGCGCGGGCAGGGGTTTTCTGCCTTGACCTTGCATGGTGACTTGGACCAGCGTGATCGTGACCAGGTCTTGGTCCAATTTTCCAACCAGAGTTGCTCGGTCTTGGTCGCCACCGATGTGGCGGCGCGCGGGTTAGATATTGCAGATCTGGCCGCGGTGGTGAATGTGGACACCACCCCCGATCCGCAAATTTATACCCACCGTATTGGCCGCACAGGTCGCGCAGGCGCTTCGGGCTTGGCACTGAGTTTGGTGACGCTGCCGGAAATGAGTCGCGCCTCGCGTATTGAGGAACAAAGTGGGCGACCGTTGCGCTGGCAGCCGTTGACGGCACTCGGCGTGGGCAACAGCCCCCTGAAGGCGCCGATGCGTACGCTACAAATTGCAGGCGGTCGCAAGGAAAAAATACGTGCGGGCGACATCGTCGGGGCCTTAATCGGCGAGTGTGGTCTGGAGAAGGACCAAGTGGGCAAAATCGCACTTGGCGAGTTCTCCAGCTACGTCGCCGTCCCAGCGGCTATCGCATTCAAGGTCTGCGAGGCGCTCAATGTGGGGCGCATTAAAGGAAAGCGCGTTAAGGTGCGTGTACTCGATAACTAGACAGGCGGAATGGCGTAAGCGCGAGTGGGTACGGGCTTAGGCCGAGGGCCAATCGAACATCAGCGACAAGTTTTGCACCGCCGCGCCGCTTGCTCCCTTGCCCAAGTTGTCCAACCGGGCGACCAACAGGCTTTGGCCTTCGGCGTCATTGCCAAATACGTGTATTTCCAGCGCATCGGTTTGGGCGAGCGCGACCGCATCTAACTTGCCGCTGTCGCCCGCCGCCTCATGGGTGACGACACGGACGCAGGTGGTGTTCGCATAGTGCGCCTGCAGCGCTTGCGCGATGGTTGCGGTTTGCGTGCCTGATGGCAGTTGGCTGTGATGCAAAGGCAATTGAACCAGCATGCCTTGTGCAAAGTTGCCAACGCTGGGGACAAACAGGGGGCGCGCCCGCAGGCCCGTCCATTGCATGATTTCGGGAATATGCTTGTGCGCAAGGCCAAGCGCATAGAGCTCAAAAGGCGGTGCCGAACCGGCTTCGTAGGCCTCAATCATCGCGCGGCCACCACCCGTGTAGCCGCTGACACTGGGCAAACATAGCGGCGCATCCGCAACCAGTAAGCCCGCATCAATGAGCGGACGGATTAAGGCGATACCGCCCGTGGCGTAGCAGCCGGGGTTGGCAACGCGCGCTGCCGAGCGAATGGCGTCAGCTTGTCCTGGTGCGAGCTCCGGAAAACCGTAGACCCAGCCCGGCGCGATCCGGTGTGCGGTGGAAGCGTCCACTATCCGTGGTGCCTTTTCGCCGCTGGCTGCGATAGCGTCCACTAAGGCAACCGTTTCGCGCGCGGCATCGTCGTGGAGACACAAGACGACGGCGTCCGCTTCGGCCAGCAGGCCGCGCTTGGCGGCCGTGTCTTTGCGCAAAGCGGGGTCGATTTGCAGCAGCCGCACAAAGGCCTTGTCCGCGAGACGCTCCCGAATTTGAAGCCCTGTCGTGCCCGCTTCGCCGTCAATAAAGATATTAGTCATCGCTGATGTTGTCCGTGTTTCTTAGCGTGCCACGTGTCAGTTTGCTGAAAAGTTTTTGCACCGCATCATGATACAGTCTACGACTGGTAATTTCCCTAGGTCGCGCGGCCATGCCCAGCAGGGTGACGGCGCGCGGTGGAAAGCGATTGGTCCAAACATTGAGAGCCCCCACATGAAGATTCACGAGTACCAAGGCAAAGAAATTCTGCGCCAGTTTGAGGTGCCTGTACCACGCGGAATCCCTGCGTTCACAGTGCAAGAGGCGGTCGAGGCTGCACAAAAGCTAGGCGGCCCGGTATGGGTTGTCAAGGCTCAAATTCACGCCGGTGGCCGAGGCAAGGGCGGTGGCGTTAAGCTGGCGCGCTCTATTGACGAGGTCAAGCAACTGGCGGGTGAAATTCTGGGTATGCAGCTGGTGACCCACCAGACGGGCCCAGCGGGACAAAAAGTCCGTCGCCTCCTGATCGAAGACGGTGCAGACATCCAAAAAGAGTACTACGTCTCTGCGGTCACTGACCGTGGGACACAGCGTGTCGCGCTGATGGCCTCCAGCGAAGGCGGCATGGACATTGAGGAAGTGGCACACGCCACGCCCGAAAAAATCATCAAAGTGTTTGTCGACCCGGCGTTGGGCTTGACGGACGAGCAAGCGAATGAGTTGGCGAATGGCATGGGTGTGCCCGCCGCCTCTATGGCCGCTGCGACCGATGTGCTGAAGAAACTCTACAAGTGCTACATGGACACCGACGCCTCATTGGTGGAGGTGAACCCGCTTATTTTGGAAGGCGGCGGCGGCATTAAGGCGCTGGACGCCAAGTTCAACTTTGATGCGAATGCGTTGTTCCGCCACCCAGAAATCGTGGCCTACCGCGATCTGGACGAAGAAGATGCGGCCGAAGTGGAGGCCTCTAAGTTCGACTTGGCCTACATCAGCTTAGACGGCAATATTGGCTGTTTGGTCAACGGTGCGGGTCTTGCAATGGCGACCATGGACACCATCAAGCTGTTCGGCGCTGAGCCAGCTAACTTCTTGGACGTTGGCGGTGGTGCCACGCCAGAGAAGGTTACTGAGGCTTTTAAGATCATGTTGAAAAACCCCAAGGTAAAAGCCATTTTGGTGAATATCTTTGGCGGCATCATGCGTTGTGACACGATTGCCTTGGGCGTTATCACCGCGTGCAAGGCGGTTAATTTGAACGTACCGTTGGTGGTTCGCATGAAGGGTACCAACGAAGAGCTGGGTAAGCAGATGTTGGCAGACTCCGGTTTGCCCATCATTAGTGCCGACTCCATGGCAGAAGCCGCGGAAAAAATTGTTGCTGCGGTCAAAGCCTGAGTCAAAAAGGAATAAGTATGTCGATCTTGATTAACAAAGACACCAAAGTCATTACCCAAGGTATTACGGGTAAGACAGGCCAGTTTCATACGGAAAAGTGCCAAGAATACGCAAACGGTCAAAACTGTTTCGTGGCTGGCGTGAATCCAAAGAAAGCGGGCGAGAGCATTTTTAACATCCCGATTTACGGTTCCGTAAAAGAGGCCGCCAGCGAGACTGGTGCAACGGTATCGGTCATTTACGTGCCACCAGCCGGAGCGGCGGCGGCTATATGGGAAGCGGTCGAGGCGGATTTGGACCTGGCGATCTGTATTACCGAAGGTATCCCTGTGCGCGACATGCTCGAGGTACGCAACCGCATGGCCGCCAAAGAGGCTGCCGGCGGCAAGCGGACGTTGCTGTTGGGCCCCAACTGCCCTGGCCTGATTACGCCTGATGAAATCAAAATTGGCATCATGCCGGGTCATATTCACAAGAAGGGCCGCATTGGCGTGGTTAGCCGTTCAGGCACCCTGACGTATGAGGCCGTGGGCCAACTGACTGAGCTGGGTCTGGGTCAGTCCACTGCCGTGGGTATTGGTGGCGATCCCATCAACGGCCTCAAGCACATTGATGTGATGCGCATGTTTAATGATGATCCCGAGACCGATGCGGTCATCATGATCGGCGAAATTGGTGGGCCCGATGAGGCCGAGGCCGCTCGCTGGTGCAAAGACAACATGAAGAAACCCGTGGTTGGCTTTATCGCCGGCGTGACCGCACCGGCGGGTAAGCGCATGGGCCATGCGGGTGCGTTGATCTCTGGTGGTGATGACACAGCGGAAGCGAAGCTGGCCATCATGGAGGCTTGTGGCTTCACCGTGACACGTAACCCCTCTGAAATGGCTAAATTGCTAAAGGGTCTGTTGTAAATCGGAGGCGAGCCTCCGAATTGCGGCCTTTCTTCTAGAGGGCAGGCAGAATGGCAACGGGTGACCGTTGCCATTTTTTTTAACTCACCCTGAAGGACTAAGCCATTGTGCTGGAACTAATGACCCCTGAATTTTGGATTGCTGTTGGGCAAATTATCTTGATTGATATTCTGCTTGGTGGCGATAACGCCGTCGTGATTGCGCTCGCTTGCCGCCAACTGCCGGCACACCAGCGCGTCAAAGGCATCTTGTGGGGGACGGCCGGGGCAATTGGTCTGCGCGTCATCTTGATTGTTTTCGCGCTGACGTTGTTGACGATCCCGTATCTAAAAATTGTCGGCGGTGCGTTGTTGGTGTGGATTGGCGTCAAGCTCATGGTGCCTGAGCCCGATGACGCGCACAGCAACATCGCGTCGAGTGATCGCTTGTGGACCGCTATCAAGACCGTGATCCTCGCGGACTTGGTGATGAGTATCGATAACGTGATGGCGATCGCGGGTGCCGCGCAAGGCGCCGCCTCGCACCATCAGGTGCCTTTGGTGATTTTTGGCCTGGTGATCAGCGTGCCGATTATTGTGTGGGGAAGCCAGCTTGTCCTGAAAATCATGGACCAGTTTCCTTGGGTCATTACGTTCGGTGCGATGTTGCTGGGTTGGATAGCGGGTCACATGATCTGGACAGATCCTGCATTGGCGACCGTGGTTGTTCAAGAGGATGTATGGGGCATCTCTGGGCGCCACTGGGCGGGGGCATTGGGTGCGTTCCTGGTCTGGGCTGCCGGACAAATGCTGGCCCAACGCGCCAAAAACGCCGATGCGTCCGGGTAAACCTGTGCACGGTGTACCGATGTGGCGCAACGGGTTCGCGCCCTAGAATAGGTTTACCCGTTGCCAACAACTCAATTGAGTAGACCCCTTATGCCTTTTATCCGACACGCCCCTGCCGTTACGCCGCAAAAAGGGTTCACCCTGATTGAGCTCATGGTCGTGGTCGCTGTCGTTGGGATATTGGCTGCTGTGGCAATACCCCAGTACCAGAGCTACACCCAGCGTGCGCGTTGGGCCGCTAATTTGGGGGCGGTCGCCGCTTTACAAAACAGCGTCACCGAGTGCCTAGCGCAACAAGCGGGTACGGTAGCGAACTGCAATGATTTCGCGAAACTCGGTATCACGAGTGGCTTGTCTGCTGATGGTACGCTCGCCATTCCTTACGGCTCCGCAACCGTGCAAAGCAGTAGCGACGGTGCCGCCGTCCGGCTGATCTTGTCTGGTGGCGCAAACGCAGGCGCTTGTACGGTGACCGCCAGTCTGAGCCCGGTGGCTGGTGCGCAAATGCTGCAGTGGGGGATCACGCGGGACACCACAGAGACCACGTGCACCCGCGCAAACACGGGTATCGACACCGCCGTATAAGCGGGCTGGTCCGGGGTCTTTCACGCGTGAACACGTCGCTAGTTTGCCCGCGCCGTCTCCAAAATAAGACTGATAACTACAAAATACTATAAATAGTTTGTTTTGTACCCAATATAAGTAAAAATCGATCTTTCCATTGTGCTTCGGTGCATGGGACAATCCGTGGTCTAACAAAACTTAGGAGTCGATATGAAGAAACTTTTCACGGCAACCGTGTTGACAGCCGCCTTGGTTGGCGCTGCACACGCAGATAGCATCAAAATTGGTGTGGCGCTTGGGTTCACTGGCCCCGCGGAATCACTGGCTGGCCCTATGGCTGCCGGTGCAGAGATGGCACTAAAAGAAGCCAGCGATAGCGGCGCTTTCTTGGGTGGCACAACCATCACGGCTGTTCGCGCCGATAGCACCTGTATCGATGCCGCTGCCGCAACGGCTGCTGCTGAGCGTTTGGTGAGCTCTGAGCAAGTAAAAGCCATTATTGGTGGCCTGTGCTCAGGTGCAACAACTGCTATGTTGAAGAACGTTGCAATGGCCAAGGGCATCGTTTTGTTCTCGCCCTCTGCGACATCGCCCGCGCTGACAACTATTCCAGATAACGGCTTGTTCTTCCGCGCCTCGCCTTCAGACGCACGTCAAGGTCAGATCATTGCGCAAATGCTCAAAGAAAAAGGCATCAAGTCTGCTGCTTTGACGTATACCAATAACGACTACGGCAAGGGCTTGGCTGACAGCATCAAGACCAATGTAGAAGCGACAGGTGGCAAGATCACTATTTATGCATCACACGAAGATGGCAAGGGTGACTACACGGCCGAAGTGGGCGCGTTGGCCTCAGCTGGCGGTGATATCTTGATTGTTGCTGGTTACTTGGACCAAGGTGGCCGCGGCATCATCCGCTCCGCTTTAGACACGGGTGCGTTTGAGCGCTTCTTCTTGCCTGACGCCATGATCGGTGAAAGCTTGACAAAGGCCATTGGTAGCGGCTTGAACGGCTCTTTTGGTGTCGTTCCAGGCACCGACAGCCCAGGAGCCAAGCAGTACACCGCACTGGCGGCCAAGGCTGGCTTCAAGGACGGCCCTTACTCTCCAGAGTCATACGACGCCGCTGCATTGACCGTCTTGGCGATGCAGGCCGCAAAGTCAACGGACAGCAGCCAGTTCAAGGCCAAGGTGTTTGAAGTTGCCAACGCCCCTGGTGAAAAAATCTACCCTGGAGAGATTGCCAAAGGATTGGCGATATTGGCCAAGGGCGGGCAAATCGACTACGTCGGTGCATCAGCGGTTGAGCTGATTGAGCCCGGTGAAAGCGCAGGCAGCTATCGCGAAGTGGTTGTCAAAGGCGGCCAGTTCGACACGGTAGGCTACCGCTAAGTAGACGGGTCTTCGGACCCCTTACCTCTTAGATGTAATGACGGCCCAAGCGCACCGCTTGGGCCGTTTGTTTTATTGCTGTCATGATCAAAGTTAAAAATCTCAAGATGCACTTTGGCGGTATTCATGCCGTCGATGACGTGTCGTTGTCGCTTGAAACAGGCCGGATCACCGGTTTGATTGGCCCGAATGGCGCCGGCAAGACCACGTTGTTTAACGTGATTGCGGGTCACTACAAGCCCACCGCCGGCCACGTGTTTCTGGACGGGGAGGACATTACCGGTCTGGCGCCGCATCAGCTGTTTGCGAAAGGCATGTTGCGCACCTTCCAAATTGCGCACGAGTTTTCGACGTTAACGGTGCGTGAGAACTTGATGATGGTGCCCGGCGACCAATCAGGTGAACGCTTGATGGATGCCTGGTTGCGTCCTGGTCAGGTTAGAGCGGAAGAGGAACGCGTCCGCGCTAAGGCGGAAGACGTGATTGCGTTTTTAGAAATCAGCCATGTGGCTGATGAGTTGGCAGGCAATTTATCGGGCGGTCAAAAAAAGCTACTTGAGCTGGGCCGCACCATGATGACCGACGCCAAGATCGTGTTTCTTGATGAGGTGGGCGCGGGTGTTAACCGCACCTTGTTGAACACGCTAGGCGATGCCATTATTCGTCTCAACAAAGAGCGTGGTTACACCTTTTGCATGATCGAGCACGATATGGATTTCATTGAACGCTTGTGTGACCCCGTGATTGTGATGGCTGAAGGACGCGTGTTGGCCCAGGGTACGGCGGCCGAAGTGATCGCCAACGAGCACGTGATTGAGGCCTACTTGGGGCGCGGATTAAAGAACAAGACAGAGAACAAGACAGGAGCTAAGGCATGAGCTTTCTCATTGGCCAAAGCATGACGGGTGGCTACGGTGGCGCCGATATCTTGAACGACTGCACGATTGCGGTGGAGCGTGGTGAGATTGCCGTGATTGTGGGCCCCAACGGGGCGGGCAAGTCGACCGCGATGAAGGCGCTGTTTGGCATGCTGACTATTCGTGAAGGCGCCGTGCAGTTAGAGGGGCAAGACATTACCCACCTCACACCACAGGACCGGGTGGCGCTTGGTATGGGGTTTGTTCCGCAAACGAACAACGTGTTCACGTCTATGTCCGTTGAGGAAAACCTCGAGATGGGGGCCTTTTTGCGTAAAGACGACTTTAGAGCAACCATTGAACAGGTCTTCGACTTGTTCCCGATTTTGAAAGAAAAGCGCAAGCAACCTGCTGGCCAACTGTCTGGTGGTCAACGCCAACAAGTTGCGGTGGGCCGCGCCTTGATGACACAACCCAAGGTGTTGATGCTCGACGAGCCCACCGCAGGCGTGTCGCCGATCGTGATGGATGAGCTGTTCGATCGCATCATCGAGATTGCCCGAACTGGCATCGCTATTTTGATGGTCGAGCAAAACGCTCGCCAAGCGCTAAACATTGCCGACAAGGGCTACGTGCTCGTGCAGGGCAGCAACCGTTTCACGGATACAGGGGAGGCGCTAATGGCCAACCCAGAAGTTCGCCGTACCTTCTTAGGAGGCAAATAAATGCACGATGTCCTGAACGCGTTTATGTTGCTCAGCAATTTTTTGATTGTTCCTGCGACGGCCTATGGCAGCCAACTGGCGCTGGGGGCGCTGGGCGTGACCTTGGTTTACGGCATTCTGCGCTTTTCCAATTTTGCCCATGGTGACACCATGGCGTTTGGCACGATGTCCGTTATTCTGGTGACCTCTGTTTTTCAAAGCATGGGTATCGGTATTGACCCCTTGCCAACGGCGTTACTGGCGATCCCGTTTGGCATTCTGGCCACGACAGCCATGGTGTTGATCTCTGACCGCTTGGTGTACCGCCATCAACGCAAAGTGCGGGCAGCGCCGGTGGTGTTTTTGATCTCATCCATTGGCCTGATGTTTGTGCTCAACGGCTTGGTGCGCTTCGTGATTGGCACTGGCGACCAACGCTTTTCTGATGGCGAGCGCTTCATCATTCGTTTTGGTGAGTTCAAGAAGCTCACGGGTTTGGATGAAGGCATTGCGTTCAAAACTAGTCAGGGTTTGACCATCGTGACGGCAATCATTGTGGTCGCCGCTTTATTTTGGTTTTTGGACCGTACCCGCGCAGGCAAGTCCATGCGGGCGTATTCTGACAACGAAGACTTGGCTTTGCTCTCCGGGATCAACCCCGAGCGTGTGGTGATGATCACTTGGATACTGTCTGCCACGCTCGCAACCATTGCAGGAACTCTGTACGGTTTGGATAAAGGCTTTAAGCCATTCACTTACTTTCAGTTGCTGTTGCCCATCTTCGCGGCCGCAATTGTGGGCGGCCTGGGCAACCCGCTGGGCGCCATTGCTGGTGGCTTTGTCATTGCGTTTTCTGAAGTCACCGTCACGTATGCCTACAAAAAGTTTCTGACTTATTTAGTGCCGGAGTCGTGGGCACCCGAAGGGTTGGTGCAGCTGCTCTCTACGGACTATAAGTTTGCGGTGTCATTTGTGATCTTGGTGTTGGTCTTGCTCTTTAAGCCAACCGGAATTTTTGCGGGGAAATCCGTATGAAGCTACTGAAACAACAAGCCCCCCTGGCGTTTGCCTTCATGGCCACCGCCTTGGTGCTGGTCGGCGTTTTTCAAAGTTGGTCGCTGTCGCTGACCATCCTTAATTACTGCCTTATTGCCTCGATCATGTCGTTGGGCTTGAACATTCAGTGGGGTTATGCGGGCTTGTTTAACGTGGGCTTGATGGGCTTTGCCGCCCTTGGTGGTATGTCTGCCGTATTGGTGACCATGAAGCCCGTACCAGAAGCTTGGGCGGTGGGTGGTGCGGGTATCGGCATGGGTATCGTCACCACGGTCGCGACTATTTTGCTGGCTATTGCGGCTTACCGCCGCTTGCCCAAGGGCTATGTGCGCGGGTGGGGCATGGCGACAGTTATCGTGCTCGGCTATTTTGCGGCGCGGTACTTTTTTGATCCCGCCACCAACCTTATTGAGTCAGTTAACCCGGCGCAAACAGGCTTCTTAGGGGGCTTGGGTTTGCCCGTGTGGGTTGCTTGGGCGGTCGGCGGCGTGCTTGCCGCTGGTGTGGCCTGGGTCATTGGGAAAATCACGTTGGGCTTGCGCTCAGACTACTTGGCTATTGCGACCTTGGGGATTTCAGAAATCATTATTGCGGTGCTGAAAAACGAGGAATGGCTCACCCGAGGGGTAAAAAACGTTAACGGCATTCCCCGCCCGATGCCTTATGAGTACGACTTACAGCAACAGGTTTGGGCGCAAGAGTGGGCCGTTTGGTTTGGCGCAGACGTGCAGGACTTCACCTCCATCTACGTAAAAGTATGCTCCGCTGGGCTGGCCTTAAGCGTGTTGCTCGTTCTTTACTGGCTGTCTCAAACAGCGATTAAGTCACCATGGGGCCGCATGATGCGCGCGATTCGTGACAACGAGACAGCGGCAGAAGCGATGGGTAAACACGTCACAGGACGCCATTTGCAGGTATTTATCCTGGGCTCCGCTGTGGTGGGTATCGCCGGTGCAATGATGACCACGTTTGATGGGCAGTTTACGCCCACGACCTATAACCCCTTGCGGTTTACCTTCTTAATATGGGTCATGGTCATCGTGGGGGGGTCTGGTAATAACTTGGGCGCCATCGTCGGTGGTTTTGTTATTTGGTTCTTCTGGGTAGAGGCCGAGCCTATGGGCTACGCATTGCTCAACTTCCTCACGTCTGGCATGGATGCAGACAGTGCGTTAAGAGCCCATTTACTAGATAGCGCAGCGCATATGAGGCTGATCACCATGGGGTTGATCTTATTGGTCACGCTGCGATTCAGGCCGCGCGGCTTGTTACCTGAGCAAACGGCGCGAACGCGCGGTCATTGACCGGGTTTGGATGCGTAGGTCCGCATCCGGTCGACACGCACTTACGTAGGCGCCCGTCGCCTATTCGTTGTTTTATAACCCTTTATTGGTGATTTGCTGGTGACATAAGGCGCAGGTAGTAGTATTTAAGTTCTAACTTAAAGGACTACTATGAACAAGCTCGTTATCGCTTCCGCCTTCACGTTGGCTGCATTCAGTGCATCTGCTCAACTGTATGGTGAAATCGGCGTCACATCGATCAAAATCGAGGAAGCCACGCCGGGCCTCAACTTGGAGTCTTCCCCAGCAGCTATTCGCGGCGTATTTGGCTATGAAATCAATCCGAACCTTGCTGTGGAAGGCTTGGTCGCGCTGGGCATTGGCGACGACGAGCTGCGTGGGAATGGCCAAGAAATTCCGGGTGTTAAAGTGGAAATGAGCAGCGTCTTTGGTATTTATGCAAAACCAAAAGTTAACTTTACACCTGAGTTGGAAGGATTTGTTCGTGTCGGTTACGCGCGATCTAAAATTACGACTGAGGCGCCAGCTGGCTCAGAAGCATCAACCAGCAAAAGTGGTTTTTCATATGGGTTAGGCGTGAGCTATGCCCTCAGCCCACAGATATCCTTGAATGTGGATTACATGTCTTACCTCGATCAAACTGATCCGGATGACGCCAAATTGACTGGCCTCGCATTTGGCGCTAGCTACACGTTTTAAGCAGCCAAAATTAAACTAGAACCACTCGAACGGGTGGTT
>JABBAS010000070.1:0-9057 GCA_018607835.1 Methylobacillus sp.
ACGGTCACCGCCTTGGAGCCTGCGCGCGTCCCTGAGCCAGAACGCGTTGAACGCATCGCCCGCGTACCTGTGCGTGTAGATGACCTGCGTTGGGAGACCTTAGATGAGCGTCTTCAAACCTGTGAATCCTGTGCCCTGTGTGAGGGCCGCAGTGGCACGCTAGCGGGCTGGGGATCGCCGACGGCCAAGTGGTTATTCGTGGTCGACCACATGCCCTCTACAGAGCGGAATCAGCAACCCGTTGGCGTCGACGAGTTCACACTTTTCCAGGCGATTTATCAGGCGATGGGGCTGACAGCGGAGGAGGTTTTTATGACCTCGCTCACCAAATGCCGTGCCGCGCCGGGCGCTGCGCCTATCGCCGAAGACATTGCCCAATGCGCCCCTTATTTGCAGCAGCAAATCCAGTGGTTACAGCCGCACATGGTGGTGGCCATGGGACTGCCGGCGGCACAGGCGTTACTTGACAGCGCCCGTACCCAAGGGCGTGCGCTGGGCCAACTAAGAGGGCAGGTGCACCCCAGCCCACTGGCCGGTGAGCCGGCGGTTGTCGTGACCTACCCGCTTGCGGCGATGTTGCGCAGCGCATCTGAAAAGCCCAAGGCCTGGGCGGACCTGTGTCTTGCTTTGTTTGAGGTCGATGCCCGCACGGGGCAGACCTGACCTGCGGTGAGCGCGGGGCACGCCGATCACGATACCGATGAGCGACAGCGCTCCGGGCTAAGCGGTGCCGCGTGGACGGCGGCGCCACAAGCTTGGCGTGACCTGTGGTGGTTGTTAAACGCACCGCCGTTTTGGCCTTGGCAAGCAGACGATGCGGCGGACCTCTTCTGCCTGCCGTTGTGGACACCGGCGCAAGCGCCGTCAGTCCAAGCGTGGTTGTGCGCGCAAGCCGAGCACCCCGATGCATTGCTAGCTGCCTTTTATGGCGCCCTGACCCCTAAAGGGGCCGTGGCGGTCACCGACTTTTATCGCCATGACACCCCGCCACCGCGCTTGGGCCGCATGGCCGAGGCGCTGTTTAACTTCTTTATGCAAAACAGCCCTGCTGTGCAGTGGCTCGCCAGCGGGGTTCCTATTTTCGCAACGCCTGCTGCGGGCGCGCCTAAGTCGGCGGGCAAGCAACAGTTGGGGGAACTCGACGCCCTCTGGCGCGATGGCGATGGGCAGCTGGTCCATGCCGAGCTGGCGGTGAAGTTTTATGGTCTCTCAGCGGCTACCGCTTCTGGTACCGCCGACCTGCCGTCTCGGGCCCGTGCCGCGATTGGGCCCGATGGCGTGGAGAACTGGCAGCATAAGCTGGAGAAGCTATGCCATCGCCAACTGTGTCATCCGCTACCTGAGCCGTGGGATACGGAACCGGTGCAGCGTCTCGCCCATGTACGTGGTCGATGGTTTTTGCCTGCACCCGTCACGTCGATATCGGCGTGGGCGTGTACGCTTGGTCACAAAACGGCGGACGACTGGGCGCGGGTGTGGGGACCCGGGCCGTGGCAGTCACCTGTTGCGTCAAATACCCAGCGTTTTGGTCCGCGTCTATCGCGTGCCGACCTCGCAGCCCTGCAGCTACCACCCCACGTGCGCGTGCGGTTCCTGCGGCGTGTCGAGTGGCTAGGGCCTGTCGCACAGGCCGATGACCAGCGCTTATGCGCGCCCGACGACCGTGGGCGCTTGCCCGTGTCTGACCTGCTCGCTATGGCTCCGCCGCATGCCTTGCAGCGCGTGCAGATGCTTGGGGTATTTGCGCAACTACCGACGGGTCAGTGGCTAGAGCAGTGGCGTGCCTGGGTAGACGCCGAGGCATAAAGCACCCAGATCGCGGTTGTGCACAGGCGGCAGATTTACAATGCCTGCATGACGTTCTTAGAAATGCTCCGTGCGGCTCAAACGCACCACCAATCCATGCTCTGTGTTGGTCTTGACCCTGACATGGGCAAGCTACCCACGCACCTGCCTAAAACCAAATCAGCGGTGTTTGATTTTTGCGCGGCCATCGTCGATGCCACCGCCGAGATGGCGTGCAGCTTCAAACCCCAAATTGCTTATTTTGCCGCGATGGGTGCCGAGAGTGAGCTGGAGCGGCTCATGCGCCACATGCGCGATGTCGCGCCCCACGTGCCGGTTATTTTGGACGCCAAGCGCGGTGACATTGGCAGCACCGCCGAGCAATATGCAACGGAGGCCTTCGAGCGCTACGGTGCGGATGCGGTGACGCTATCGCCCTTTATGGGGCATGACTCCGTGACGCCTTATTTGAAGTACAGGGACAAAGGGGTGTTCTTGCTGTGCCGCACCAGTAACCCGGGCGGTGACGACCTGCAAAACCAACGGCTCATGGACGAACCGGGTAACCCGCGCTTGTTTGAGCATGTGGCACAGTTGGCCGAAGGCGCATGGCTGAATGGCGGACCCCAGGGTCAAATTGGCCTCGTTGTGGGGGCCACGTATCCCGCTGAAATTCGGCGGGTTCGGTCGCTAGCACCCACCGCACCGCTGTTGATTCCTGGGGTAGGCGCGCAAGGGGGTGATGCGGTTGCAACCATTCAGGCCGGCGCAACCGCCGAGGGCTTGGTGGTGGTGAATTCCAGCCGCGCCATCATGTATGCCAGCAGTGGCGATGACTACGCAAAAGCCGCTCAGCGCGTGGCAAGGGACACGCGTGACACGTTGAACGCGGCGCGCACCACTTTGTGACGCTATTTAGGAGCGCGCTGCCAACAGCTTGGCAAGGTAGCGGCCGGTGTGGCTTTCTGCGATGCCTGCGACCGTCTCAGGCGTACCGTAGGCAACGACCTTGCCACCGCCAGAGCCCCCTTCGGGCCCAATGTCAATAACCCAATCAGCGGTTTTAATGACGTCGAGGTTGTGTTCAATCACCACGATGGTATTGCCTGCATCGCGCAATTGCGTGAGTACCTTCAGCAGCAATTCGATGTCGGCAAAGTGCAAGCCCGTGGTGGGCTCGTCCAATATATAAATCGTGCGTCCGGTGTCGCGCTTAGATAACTCCAAGGCCAACTTGATACGCTGCGCCTCACCGCCCGATAACGTCGTGGCGCTCTGTCCGAGCTTGATGTAGCTCAACCCCACATCAAGCAAGGTTTGTAATTTGCGCTGTATGTTCGGTACCGCACTGAAGAAGACACTGGCTTGTTCGACGGTCATGCCCAATACGTCGGCAATGTTCTTGCCTTTGTATTGAACCTCTAGCGTCTCGCGGTTGTAGCGTTTGCCAAAGCAGACATCACAAGGGACGTACACATCGGGTAAGAAGTGCATTTCCACCTTCACAACGCCGTCGCCCTGACAGGCCTCACAGCGACCGCCTGCCACGTTAAACGAGAAGCGACCTGGGCCATAGCCCCGCTCACGTGCGGTGTTG
Organism: Methylobacillus sp.; assembly: GCA_018607835.1. Taxonomy (GTDB): domain Bacteria; phylum Pseudomonadota; class Gammaproteobacteria; order Burkholderiales; family Burkholderiaceae_C; genus RS62. The sequence continues at coordinate 3,383 of JABBAS010000070.1, forward strand.
GTTTCGGTCATCAACTCGCGTATGTTGGTGAACATACCGGTATAGGTGGCAGGGTTAGACCGGGGCGTGCGCCCAATGGGCGATTGGTCCACGTTGATGACCTTGTCAACCAGCTGCATGCCCACCACCTCATCGCAGGCGGCGGGTTCGTCACTGGCGCGGTAGAGGTGTTTGGCCAAGCTGGTGTAAAGCGTCTCATTAACCAAGGTGGACTTGCCGGAGCCCGATACCCCCGTGACGCAAGTGAGCAGGCCGAGCGGGAACTCAACGGATATGTTCTTTAGGTTGTTACCCGTTGCGTTGACCACGGCGATGCTCTCGCGTTTGCCGCGCGCAACGCGTTGTGCGGGCACGCTGATTTCGCGGGTGCCGCTAAGGTACTGGCCGGTTAAGGATTGCGGGTTGTCGGCCACTTGCTGCGCCGTACCGCTGGCCATGACTTGGCCGCCGTGCACACCCGCGCCCGGCCCCATGTCGAGGACGTGGTCGGCTTGGCGAATCATGTCCTCGTCGTGCTCGACCACGAGAACGGTGTTACCCAGATCACGCAGGTGCTTGAGGGTGGCAATCAGGCGGTCGTTGTCGCGCTGATGCAGGCCAATGCTCGGCTCGTCCAGCACATACATGACCCCTGTTAAGCCAGACCCAATTTGGCTAGCCAGTCGTATGCGCTGGGCTTCGCCGCCCGAAAGGGTGTCGGCACTCCGGTCTAGGCTCAAGTAGTTGAGGCCTACATCGTTTAAAAACTTCAGGCGTGAGGCGATTTCGCGGACGACTTTTTCTGCAATCGTCGCTTTGGCGCCATTCAGCGCAAGCGACTGAAAATACGCTTGTGCTTGTCCCAGCGTGACATGGCTGATGTCAAAGATGGCACGGCGCTGTGGCCCTTCGCCCATAAACACATGACGCGCCTCGCGGCGCAAGCGGGTGCCCTTGCAATCAGGACAGGCTTGTGTGGAGCGGTAGCGATTGAGCTCGTCGCGCACCGCGTTGGAGTCGGTCTCACGCAAGCGGCGCTCGAAGTTGGGGATGATGCCTTCGAACGCATGCTTCTTGGTGACTTTGCGTGCACCAGACTCACCCGACCCCATGAGATAGCTGAAGCGAATCACCTCATCACCAGATCCGTACAGGATCACCTGTTGCACCGCTTCAGGCAGGTCCTCAAATGGCGTGTCTATGTCCACGTTGTAGTGAGCGGTCAAGGACTCGAGAATTTCGAAGTAATAGGCATTGCGTCGGTCCCACCCTTTGATGGCACCGCTCGCCAAGCTCAGACTTGGGAACGCGACGACGCGCTGGCGGTCAAACACGTCGGTGTGCCCGAGGCCGTCACAGCTGGGGCACGCCCCCATGGGGGAGTTAAAGGAGAACAGGCGTGGCTCCAGCTCACCCAGCGAGTAGGTGCAACTGGGGCAGGCGTATTGGGCACTAAAGAGGTGTTGCTTGCCGCTGTCCATTTCCATGGCAATGGCGCGGTGATTGGCGATGTGCAGAGCCGCTTCAAAGCTCTCTGCGAGGCGCTGCTTCAGGTCGACACGCACCTTTAGTCGGTCGACGACAACATCGATGTCGTGCTTCTCGGTTTTCTTGAGCTCGGGTAGTTCGTCCACATCGACGATGCGGCCATCGACGCGGAAACGCACATAGCCCTTGGCCTGCATTTGCGCAAAGAGCTCGGTGAACTCGCCCTTTTTTTCGCGCGCGACGGGCGCCAAGATCATGAGCTTGGTTTCTTCGGGCAAAGCCAAAACGGCATCCACCATTTGGCTCACGCTTTGCGATTGCAACGGCAGGTCGTGGTCAGGGCAGTGCGGGCTGCCAGCGCGGGCATACAGCAGGCGCAGGTAGTCGTGAATTTCAGTGACCGTACCGACGGTGGAGCGCGGGTTATGGCTAGTGGCTTTTTGCTCAATCGCAATAGCGGGCGACAGGCCTTCGATGAGGTCGACATCGGGCTTGTCCATCATGTGCAAGAACTGTCGTGCGTAGGTCGACAAGCTCTCCACATACCGACGCTGGCCCTCGGCATACAGGGTGTCAAACGCCAAACTGGATTTACCCGACCCACTTAGGCCAGTGATCACCACCAACTTTAGCCGCGGTATATCGATGTCGATATTTTTGAGGTTGTGCGTTCGCGCGCCCCGCACGGACAGGAGGCCGTTACCAAACCGCTGCGATGCCGTGTCGGCGTCGAGCAGGGCTTCAAGGGCTTCGGCAGAGGGAGAAAGGTGGTTCACAGGCGCAGCATTCGAGAAAAGGGCAACCCAACATGATAAACGCCCCACGTAAACATTGCCATAATGGGCTGCGATCTCGCGCAGGAAATGCCCGTAGGTGTGCTGTTTACGCACCGGATTTATTTTTGACTGTTGAGAACCCCCCTTCCCGTGACCCAAGCTCCCGCCATACCCGTTTCAGTCGATGATGTGGACACCCACACGATGACGGCGTCTGAGCGGCAGGCCACGCTGTCGCTGGCCAGTTTGTATGGCCTACGCATGTTGGGTTTGTTTCTGGTGTTGCCGGTCTTTGCACTAGAGGCCGCGCGTTACCCAGGTGGCGGCAACGCGGCGCAGGTGGGCTTGGCATTTGGCGTCTACGGCTTGACGCAAGCCTTGTTGCAAATCCCTTTTGGAATGGCCTCTGACCGTTGGGGCCGCAAGCCAGTCATCGTGTTCGGTTTGCTCCTGTTTGCGTTTGGGAGCTGGGTCGCCGCCACGGCGACGACGCTCGATGGCTTGTTGGTTGGTCGCGCCTTACAAGGTAGTGGCGCCATTTCGGCGGCGCTCACCGCGCTGCTAGCGGACTTGACCCGACCCACTGTGCGGACCAAGGCCTTGGCACTGGTTGGCATCACCATCGCCTTGATGTTTGCGTCTTCTCTGGTCTTCGCCCCGATGTTGAATGCCGCTATTGGTTTGCGTGGTTTGTTTCTATTAACCGCAGGCTTGGCGATAGGGGGCATCGTGGCCGTTATGTGGTGGGTGCCGCCCGCGCCGAGCGGGACCTCGTCGGCCAACCCACTGCAGGGTCTTAGACTCGTGTTGCGCAACGCGCAGTTGTTACGTCTCGACTTCGGCGTGTTTAGCTTGCATGCCGTGCAATTGGCGATGTGGATGGCTGTGCCGGAATTCTTGGTTCAGACGGGTCTGCTTAAGTCGGCGCACTGGTACGTGTATTTGCCTGCATTGCTAGCGTCGGTCGCGGTGCTGGGAGGCGTTTTGTTTCGTTTGGAGCGCCGAGGCTACGTACGGGCCGTGATGCTGATGTCCATTGGCTGCTTGCTGACGGCGCAGTTGGGCTTCTACGCTTACGCCCACACGGGTGGCGCTGTGGTGTGGGAAAGCGTATCCGCTCGGTGGGCACTGGGGGTGTTGCTGTTCGTCTTCTTTATAGGCTTCAATGCGCTAGAGGCTACACAGCCTAGTTTGGCTTCAAAGCTGGTTGAGCCGCGCTGCCGAGGTGCTGCTCTGGGGGTCTTTAATACGTCGCAAAGCTTAGGGTTTTTCGTGGGCGGAAGCGTGGGGGGTGCGCTGATTCAGTGGGGTGGCCCACTGAGTTTGTTTGGCGCGTGTGCGGCGTGGCTGCTTATTTGGTTGGGCGTGGCCAGCGGCTTTAATGTAGCGGTCGCCAAACACTGAATGGACCGCGCGTGCCTACTGAGTGCTCAGCGCTCATCGCTTCTCAGGTTCGACGGGTTTGCCCGTGACGCGGCTGATCATGTGCTCGGACAAGGTGGTGTAGAGCGGCCGGCTAATGAGCCTAGAGATCAGGCTGGCAATCATCGCAGAGGCCATGAGCGACAACACCATGGGTCGACCGTCGAGCATTTCCATCACGATAATGAACGATGTCAACGGGGCTTGTGTCACTGCGGCCAAGAAGCCAGCCATACCCATCGCGACGAGTGCCGGCGTGACCAGTTGCTGGTCAGCGCCCAGTGTCAGCTGGCCAATGTCATGGCCAATGCCCGCGCCAATGGATAACGACGGGGCAAAAATGCCACCGGGGACGCCGCACCACGTGGTAACCCAGGTCGCAACGAGCTTCAACAAAAAGTATAGGTTGGCCACATCGGCTTCGCCGTTGAGCATGTGGCGTACCTCTTCGCCGCCGGCTCCAAAGGTGGCACCGCCTGTCACCAAACCGATGATGGCAATCACCAGGCCGCCACCGGCGGCAAAGCGAACGGGGTAACGTTCGCGCCAGTCGCTAAAGCGGTCCGGGGATCCCGTGAGCGATGCGGCCAGCAAACGTGAGAAGAGGCCGCCTAACGCGCCGCAACAGAGCACCACCAATAAGGCGGGCAAGAGAACCGCGAGTCCGAGATGGGGAACCGCCATGGAGCCAAAATAGGCGTAGTTACCAAATACCGACACACTCATCAAACCCGCCAATACGATGGCGGCAATGATTAAGCCGCTGTTGCGCGATTCGAGCTTGCGGGATAACTCTTCGATGGCAAACACCACACCGGCGAGTGGCGCGTTAAAGGCTGCAGCGATACCAGCGGCGCCACCAGCGACCAGCAGGGCGTGCTCGTTCATGGCTGAGCCGGGGCGTAACCAGCGGCGGGCATCGTGCATCACGCCCGCAGCCACCTGAACCGATGGGCCCTCCCGCCCTAAGGACAGCCCAGCCAGCATGCCCGCGGAGCCTAAGACCATTTTGGCGATGGTCAATTTGATCGATACGAAATGGGAGCGATCCGCTGCAGGGAGCTGCGGGTCAAGCGTCGCCATGATCTGGGGGATGCCGGAGCCTGCCGCACCGGGGGCAAATCGCCGGGTGAGCCAGACAATGCCAGCTGTGACCGCTGGCGTCCAAATGAGGATGGCCCAGGGGCTGTGGGTGTAGATGTATTGAAACCACCCAAAGGCGGTCTCGCTCATGATGGTGAAGATCACCACAGCCAGCCCCGCCAGCGCCGCATAGGCCATCACGATGCCACGACCTAACCACGCCTTGCCATCAGACAACTCGGTGTGTAGGTTTTTTAGAAAGTTGGGTTCGCTCTGCTGCATGGGACTTCGCGCATTTTGGCACGGACGGCTAGATTTACCGGTGCCGCATGGGGCACAATGTCACCATGAACGCCCATTTGTGGGATATTTGCAATTTTGCGTGAGGCTGTGACCTCCGCGCGGTGACACAACAGGACCTCGAACCATGGCATCAGTAAACAAAGTCATTCTTATCGGCAATTGTGGCCGTGACCCCGAAGTGCGTTACATGCCGTCGGGTCAAGCCGTTGCCAACGTCAGTATTGCTACGTCTAGCCGCCGCAAAGATCGCACCAGCGGTGAGTTGGTGGAAGACACGCAGTGGCATCGCGTGACATTTTACGAACGCCTTGCGGAAATCGCTGGTGAGTACGTTAAAAAAGGTCGCCCAATTTATGTTGAAGGCCGCTTGAAGTACGGCAAGTACACCGATCAGTCGGGTGTCGAGAAAAATACCGTAGACATCATTGCAACTGAGTTGCAATTGCTTGGTGGTCGTGAAGGCATGGGTGGGCCCGGTGAGGGCGGCGGCCAGTCTTACGGTGGTGGCGCACCCGCGCCCGCACCGGCACCGCGCGCGGCAGCCCCCAGCGCCGCACCGCGTCAGGCGCCTAGCCAAGCCCCCGCCGCATCGGGCTTTGACGATATGGATGACGACATTCCGTT
>JABBAS010000070.1:9157-64353 GCA_018607835.1 Methylobacillus sp.
GAGGCGCTGAATGTGCGCGGGGCCGACCTCACAACAACCACCGACGAGGCGAGCGCCCATGGCGACCCATCGCATGGCGTGCACAGCGTAAGCGTCTGGACCAAGGTCTGTGCGCACACGCAACCCCTCCACCGTGCCACCGGCTTCAAGGGCTGCGGCGTCGGTAAAGCCGTTGGCGTAGGCGCCAAACGGCAGGCCGCACGCCGCCAAAATGGGTAGGCCTTGTGTGATCGCCTCCGGCCAAGAGCAGTTGATTAAAACGGCAGTCGCACCGGCGGCGACAGCGGTCTGAACGGCGATTTCTAATGGCTCTCCGGAGCGTAGCAAGGTGCCGTCGGTGTCGGAGACGGTCATGGACGTCCAGACGGGCTTGCCGCTTGCAACGCCCGCCGCAGTGGCTGTTTGCACCTCCAGAGCGGTGGTTAAGGTCTCGCATAAAAACAAGTCAACGCCTGCTTCTTGTGCCTGGACCAATCGGGTGTAATCACGGGCGCATGTGGCTTCGTTGGGGACGTCCTCTGCGTGGTAGCTGCTTACCAGCGGCGGCAAGCAACCGGCAATACGCACCGAATGGCCTGGAGCGTTCTGCGCAACATGCGCGCTTCGACTGGCTGTGGCAGCGGCAATCGCGGCTTGGTGTAACGACTCGAACGCATCGCCTATGCCTTGGTCGGCAAGCCGCGTTGGCGTGGCGGTGTAGTTATTGAGCGTAATGACGCGTGCGCCACTTCGTATGTAGTCGCTATGGACCTCTCTCACCAAGTTTGCTTCGTCAAGCATGACACTGGCTGACCATAACGGGGTGGGGGCGTGTTGCGAGCGCTTGAGTAACTCTTGGCCCATGCCCCCGTCCAACAAGACGACGCGATTAGATAGTGACATTGCCGAGATGCCTATAAAAAGTGGTTGAGTGGAATTTTAGTGTTGTGCGCTAAGCGATGACGCCGCCGCCAAGACAGATGTCGCCGTCGTACAGGACGGCGCTTTGACCTGGGGTCACAGCCCACTGAGGGGCTGGGAAGTCCAATGTAAAGACGGTATCGCTCTCGGTTTGGATGCGGCACAACGCATCGGCTTGCCGATAGCGCGCCTTGGCCGCGTAGGCTGAGGCAGCACCCGCACCCGCACCCGCTGATGGCGCATGGCCAGCAACCCAGCTAGCGTTTTGGGCCTGCAGTTGCTGACTCAAGAGCCACGGGTGGTCATGCCCTTGTACCGCCCACAGCGTGTTGGCGGCCATGTCTTTACGCGCGACAAACCAAGGCGCGTGCAGACTGGTCCCGCGGGCGTGGCCGTTGGTTTTTAGGCCGCCAATACCCAGGCCTTGACGCTGACCCAAGGTGTAAAAGCTCAGCCCGACGTGTTCGCCAATGGTGCGCCCGCTGTCATCTTTGATAGGACCCGGTGTTTGCGAGATGTAGCGGTTGAGAAACTCTCTAAAGGGACGCTCACCGATGAAGCAAATACCCGTCGAGTCTTTTTTCTTGGCATTCGGCAAGGCGATGTCTTGGGCAATTTGCCTCACCTGCGTTTTGTGTAGCTCGCCGACTGGAAACCATGTTTTGCTGAGCTGCGCTTGGTTAAGACGGTGCAAGAAATAGCTCTGATCTTTGCTGTTGTCCAACCCTTTTAATAATTCAAATTGGGCGTTGCGTTCGCGGACACGGGCGTAATGACCGGTGGCGATGTGCTCGGCTCCCAAGCGGATGGCGTGATCCAGAAAGGCTTTGAATTTAATCTCTGCGTTACACAAAATATCGGGGTTGGGTGTCCGCCCCGCTTGGTACTCTGCGACAAATTCAGCGAAGACGCGGTCTTTGTACTCGGCCGCAAAGTTAACGTGTTCAATCTCAATGCCGATCACGTCTGCCACAGCGGCCGCATCGACAAAGTCAACGTTGCTGGAGCAGTAGGCGGAGTCATCGTCGTCTTCCCAATTCTTCATGAAGATGCCGACCACTTCATGCCCTTGCTGCTTCAGTAAGTGCGCCGTCACGGCAGAATCGACACCACCAGACAGACCAACGACGACACGAGATAAAGCCATACAACCTCAGGCGCTTTGCCGGACAAAAAACACAACCGTCATCACGGTACCGGTGGCGATGACGATGGCGCGCACCCACTTGAGCGGCAGGCGCTTGGCTAGCTTGGCGCCGCTAAACCCACCAACGGTCGCGCAGGCCATCATGAGCAGCCCCTCGTTCCATGCAATGACATCGGCCCAGACAAACGCGGCGACGGATAGGAAAGACAGGACGAATGAGTTCACATTTTTTAAGGCGTTGACGGTGTGCAAACGGGTCTCGCCAACCAAGCCGTACAACGCCATCATTAAGATTCCCAAGCCGCCGTTGAAGTAGCCGCCGTAGATACAAACGGCGAATAAACCAAACAAGCGCGCGCCGTGCAAATGCGTGGCTTCGGCCATAACGCGCCCGTTAGCGCGTTGCCTTGCGGCCAACCACGGCCCTAGCGCAAATAGGATGGTGGCGAAAAGTAGCAACCAAGGAACCAGCCCGGCAAATACCTGGGCCGGGGTCACGAGCAGCAGCAACGCGCCAATCAGCCCGCCACCCGAGGCAACCGCGAACTCTTGAAGCAAGAGCCGTCTGGGCAAGGCTTGCAGCTCTTGTTTGAAGCCAAAAATGCTACCCAAGTAGCCTGGGCTCACCGATAAGGCGCTGGTAGCGTTAGCCGAAATAGGGGGGATACCAACGAAGACCAGCGCGGGAAAGGTGAGAAAACTACCCCCGCCGGCAATCGCGTTGAGTACCCCGGCGCTAAAAGCGGCCGTGGCCAAAATGGCGATGGTTTCGAGCGTCATGTGGACTGCAAGCTCCATACCGAGGGGTGTGTGTTGACCAAGGACATGTCAAACCGCCTGCCGTCGATGTGGTCTTGGACGCTTTGCCAAACCAGCGGGCTGCGGTGCAATGGCTGTGTGTTGCGAATCTCGTCGGGTGTCATCCACACGGCCCGAATGATGCCCTTGTCGAGTTTCCGCGTGGGGTCCAGTGCGCCGACCGTGCCGCAGTAGGCAAATCGCAGGTAGGTGACATCTTCTGGACGCGCATCGACGCGCGCGCGTTGGAAACGTGCCAAGTAAATGCCGACCAAGTGGGTTGGCGTGAAGGGATAGGCCGTTTCCTCCAGCGCCTCGCGCGCGCAGCCTTGCTCCGGACTCTCGCCCGGATCTAAATGCCCGGCTGGGTTGTTTAGACGGACACCCTCGGGGGTGTGTTCTTCTACCAGCAGGTAGCGGCCATCATCGCCGGCCATGATGGCGGCGACGGTAGCGCTCGGTTTCCAGCGTTGTCGTGACATAGGAGAATTATCACGCGATTCATGGCCGGTTCGCGGCGATTGCTGCAATCGATGCGCCTGAGATGCGCGATGATCTGGTAAATTAGGCGGTGATAATGTCTTGAGCCTGCCTTTGGGGCCTGCTTGATGCCGCCGTGATGGGGCTTTTTTGGAGAAATCAACATGAAGATTGGCGTCGCTGCCGAAACCCAACGCGGTGAAACCCGGGTTGCGGCAACGCCCGAGACGGTCAAGAAATTGATCGCGCAAGGGCATGAAGTCTTGGTGCAAACCGGTGCGGGTATCTCGGCGAGCGTGCCTGACGCCGCCTACGAAGCCGTGGGCGCTCACATTGGCGATGCCGCCGCTGCCTTGGCCTGTGACATGGTGTTGGTGGTTCGGGCGCCGGATGCGCAACAGGTCAGCCTGATGCGCTCTGGTGCGGCCGTGCTCGGCATGCTGAACCCGTTTGATGCAGAGGGCCTTGCACGCATTGCCGCCGCCGGTCTAACAGGCTTTGCCTTGGAGGCGGCGCCGCGCACGACCCGTGCCCAGAGCATGGACGTGTTGTCGTCTCAAGCAAACATTGCGGGCTACAAGGCCGTGCTGATGGCTGCCAACGAGTACCAGCGGTTTTTCCCCATGCTGATGACTGCAGCCGGCACCGTGAAAGCGGCGCGCGTCGTGATTTTGGGCGTTGGGGTTGCCGGCTTGCAGGCCATCGCGACGGCCAAGCGCTTGGGCGCAGTCATTGAAGCCAGTGATGTGCGGCCAAGCGTGAAAGAGCAAATTGAGTCTTTGGGAGGCAAGTTCATTGATGTGCCTCTAGAGACGGATGAAGAGCGTGAGGCAGCGGAAGGCGTTGGCGGTTATGCCAAGCCCATGCCCCCTAGCTGGTTGGCGAGACAACGCGCCGAAGTGGCCAAGCGCATTGCCCTGGCTGATGTGGTGATTAGTACGGCTTTGATTCCCGGGCGCCCTGCGCCTGAGCTGATCTCGGCCGACATGGTCGCGGCGATGAAGCCCGGCGCGGTGATTGTTGATATCGCAGCTGGTCGCGGTGCTGTCGGTGGCAATTGCCCACTCACACAGACAGACCAAGTGATTACGACAGATAACGGCGTGCGCATTGTCGGGTACACCAATTTGGCCGCCATGGTCGGCGCGGATGCCTCGGCGCTTTACGCGCGCAACGTTTTGGACTTTTTAAAGCTGGTCATCGACAAAGAAAAGGGCTTCCATATTGATATGGAAGACGACATCGTCGCGGCTTGCTTGATGACCCGCGATGGTCAGGTGCTGCGCGCCTAAGTGGGCGAAGCGCTACAGACCACGCCCCGTTTACCGCCCTTTAATTTTGAGAGATCAGTAGGAACCTTATGGCACTCATTGACCCCACCATCACCAACCTAATTATTTTTGTACTGGCTATTTACGTTGGTTACCACGTGGTTTGGACCGTCACGCCCGCGTTGCACACGCCTTTGATGGCGGTGACGAATGCGATTTCTGCCATTGTGATTGTCGGCGCCATGCTGGCGGCCGCTCTGACTGAAACGACCTTGGGCCGCACGCTGGGCGTGGTCGCGGTGGCCTTGGCCGCGGTGAACGTGTTTGGTGGCTTTTTAGTCACGCGCCGCATGCTGGAAATGTTCAAGAAGAAAGAGCGCCCAGCCGCCAAGTCGGGAGAAAAAGCATGAGCATGAATCTGGTCACACTCCTTTATTTGGTTGCCAGCGTTTGTTTTATTCAGGCGCTCAAGGGCTTGTCGCATCCCACGACATCTATTCGTGGCAACTTGTTTGGCATGGTCGGCATGGCCATTGCTATTTTTACGACGGGTGCGTTGATCTACGAGCTGTCTAATGCATCTGCTGCTGGCTTGGCCTACGTCTTGTTGGGCTTGGTGATTGGTGGCGCTGCGGGCGCGATCATGGCGCAACGCGTTGAGATGACCAAGATGCCTGAGCTGGTTGCGTTCATGCACAGCATGATCGGCTTGGCTGCGGTGTGTATTGCCGCTGCCGCGGCGCTAGAGCCCGCGGCGTTTGGTATTGTGTCTGACGCCTCACAGCCGATTCCCGGCGGCAACCGCATCGAGTTGGCGCTTGGGGCCTTCATCGGCGCGGTGACGTTCTCTGGATCAGTGATCGCGTTTGGCAAGCTATCTGGCAAATATAAATTCCGCTTGTTTCAAGGCGCACCGGTGGTCTTTAAGGGCCAGCACCAGTTGAACTTGGCCTTGGGAGTCTTGGCGCTGTTCTTCTGTTTTGGCTTCTGGCATTCGCAGACCGCGAGCGACTTCGCCTTGGTTACTTTGTTGGGCTTTGTCTTGGGTGTGATGCTCATCATTCCGATTGGCGGCGCTGATATGCCGGTAGTGGTCTCCATGCTCAACAGCTACTCGGGTTGGGCTGCGGCGGGGATTGGCTTCTCCTTGAACAACAGCATGTTGATCATTGCGGGTAGCTTGGTGGGTAGCTCAGGTGCGATCTTGAGCTACATCATGTGCAAGGCGATGAACCGCTCGTTCTTCAGCGTTATTTTGGGTGGCTTCGGCGGCGAAGCGGGTGATGCCGCTGCAGGCAGTGCTGTGCAACGCAACGTGAAGAGCGGTAGCGCAGACGATGCGGCGTTCATTTTGGGCAATGCCGAGACGGTGGTGATTGTGCCGGGTTATGGCTTGGCGGTGGCCCGCGCACAGCATGCGGTGAAGGAATTCGCTCACAAGCTCAGCGAGATGGGCGTCACGGTGAAGTACGCGATTCACCCCGTTGCTGGGCGTATGCCTGGCCACATGAACGTGTTGCTCGCAGAGGCAGAAGTGCCCTACGACCAGGTGTTTGAGATGGAGGACATCAACAGCGAGTTTGGTCAGGTCGACGTGGCCATTATTTTGGGCGCCAACGATGTGGTGAACCCTGCGGCGCACACCAAAGGCAGCCCCATTTATGGCATGCCGATTTTGGAGGCCTACAAGGCTAAAACCGTGATTGTCAACAAGCGCTCTATGGGCGCGGGTTACGCCGGCTTGGACAACGAATTGTTCTACATGGACAAAACGATGATGGTGTTCGGTGACGCCAAAAAGGTCATCGAGGACATGACCAAGGCCCTCGATTAAGCCGCGCCTTGGGTGCCCCTTGTTGTCCTCTGGACCAAGGGTTTCCCGCGATGTGCAAGGCCTACTTACCTTTGGTAAAGTGGCGTCAGCTTGACGTCAGCTTTTGCCGTGGGGGCATGACTGCGTCGACCGTAACGCGATAAAGAACAAAACAAAAGAGGAGATTCACATGACGCAAGACAACACCGAGCGCCGATGGCTAGGCGCTTACCCGGAGGGCGTGCCTGCTGACGTTGATGTCAGCGCTTACGGGTCACTTGTGGACTTGCTAGAGAACAATTTTGCTAGGTATAGCGACCGTGCGTGCGTTAGCTTTATGGGTAAAGAGCTCACCTATGGGGAGATAAATAAGGCCTCCCTGGCAATGGCCGCTTACTTTCAGAGTCTGGGCTTGGTAAAGGGCGACCGCGTCGCCGTGATGATGCCCAACGTGCCGCAGTACCCCGTGGTGGTGGCTGCCTTAATGCGCACCGGCTTGGTAGTGGTTAACGTGAACCCCTTGTACACAGCGCGGGAGCTGTCGTTCCAGCTAAAAGACTCCGGTGCCAAGGCCATCGTGATCGTCGAGAATTTTGCAGCAACGCTGGAAGCGTGTATTGCAGATACCGGTGTAAAGCACGTGGTGTTGGCCGCTATGGGTGACATGCTGGGCATGCTCAAAGGCGGCTTGGTCAACTACGTGGTGCGTAACGTCAAGAAAATGGTGCCAGAGTTTGACTTGCCCCATGCGGTGCGCTTCAACGACGCGCGTGCGCGCGGCGCAAGCTTAAGCGTGCGCGCTGAGAGCATCTCTGCTGATGATGTCGCGGTGCTGCAGTACACCGGCGGAACCACGGGCGTATCCAAGGGGGCGGTCTTGTTGCACCGCAACTTAGTGGCCAACGTGTTGCAGTCAGATATTTGGAATGCGCCTGCGATGAAGGGCATGCCCGCTAACGAGCAACTGTGTGCTATTTGCGCATTGCCGCTGTATCACATCTTCGCATTTACGGTGAACATGATGTTGACCATGCACATGGGGGGTAAGACGGTGTTGATTCCCAACCCACGCGACCTACCTGCTGTGCTCAAGGAATTGAAAAATCACCGTTTCCACCTGTTCCCAGCGGTCAGCACGTTGTTTAACGGATTGGCTAATCACCCCGATTTCAATACCGTCGATTGGAGCCACCTGCGGGTCTCCTTGGGTGGTGGTACTGCGGTGCAAAGCGGGGTTGCCAAATTGTGGTTAGAGAAGACGGGCTGTCCCATCTGCGAAGGCTACGGTTTGTCAGAGACTTCGCCGTCTGCGTGCTGTAACCCAACGACCAACAAGGTGTTTTCTGGGCACATCGGCGTGCCGATTCCGGGCACCTACATGAAGTGCTTAGACGACGACGGCAATGAGGTACCCCTGGGTCAGCCGGGTGAAATTGCCATTAAGGGCCCGCAGGTGATGGCGGGTTACTGGCAGCGCCCCGATGAGACGGCCAAGGTGATGACGGCGGACGGCTACTTCAAGTCGGGTGACATCGGTGTGCAAAGCGAGGACGGCTCCTTCAAGATCGTTGACCGCAAGAAAGACATGATTTTGGTGTCAGGCTTCAATGTGTATCCCAACGAAATTGAAGACGTGGTGTCACAACTGGATGGCGTGTTGGAGTGCGCGTGCGTGGGTGAGCCTGACGACAAGACGGGCGAGGCCGTGAAGCTGGTTGTGGTGAAGAAGGATGAGACGTTGACCGAGGAGAGCGTGCGCACGCATTGCCGGGCCAACCTCACCGCTTACAAGCAACCCAAGACCATCGAGTTCCGACTTGACCTGCCCAAGACACCTGTTGGTAAGGTCTTGCGCCGCGAGTTGCGCGGCTAGCGCGTCAACCCAACCAGCCGCGCTTGCGGAAGTACAGCATGGGCCCGAGGGCGGACGCTGCCATCATGACGAGGGCCATGGGGTAGCCGTAAGTCCATTGGGTTTCGGGCATGAAGCGAAAGTTCATGCCGTACAAGCTGGCGATCAATGTGGGCGGCAAGAGGGCGACACTGGCAACAGAGAAGATCTTGATGATCTTGTTCTGGTTGATGTTGATGAAGCCGACCGTCGCATCCATCAAGAAGTTGATCTTGTCGAACAAGAAAGCGGTATGCGAATCGAGTGAGTCTAGGTCGCGCAAGATTTGGCGCGCTTCCTCGAATTGCTCGGCATTGAGCATGCGTGCACGCATCATGAAACTCACGGCGCGGCGAGTATCCATCACGTTGCGGCGAATGCGCCCGGACATATCCTCATCTCGCGCAATGGCAGACAGCACTTTACCCGCTGTTTCGTCGGTCACGTCGCCAGACAACACGCTGCGGCTGACCGTGTCCAACTTGTCGTAGATTTCCTCAAGGGTGTCGGCCGAGTACTCTGCATCGGCGTCGAATAGCGCGAGCAATACATCTTTGGGGTCTGCAATTAAGCCGGGTAGTCGGCGTGCGCGCATGCGTAACAAACGGAACACCGGCACGTCTTCGTCGTGTATTGAGAAAAGAATACCGCCGCTGGCGTGCTCCGTGCGTTGGTTCAAGATAAACGCGACGCGAACCGAACGGGGGTGTTCGTCGTCATAAATCAAGAAGTCACTGCGAATGTGCATTTCGCCGTTGTCTTCCTCGTAAAACCGGGCAGACTCCTCAATGTCATCGTCCATCGCGTCATCAGGAATACTCAGCTGGTACATCTGCTTCACCCACTGCTTTTCTTCTGCGGTGGGCTCGTCGAGGTCAACCCAGATAGGTTTGAACCGTTTTAAGTCCTCGAGCGACTCGATTTCTTCTTGAAACAGGCGGCCATTGGCCAAGGTAAACACATTGAGCATGGGGTGCTCCCTCTAAGGTCTCGGGTGGCCGCTGACGGTGCGCGTCAGGCGGGCTGAAGGGTGTGTGCGCTTTCAGCCCGAACGTGCCCGGTGTGCCTAGCGCGTGGCGCTATATGCTAACTGAGCGAATTTGAACTGAAAGCAAGCAACTAGGACTGGCTTCCATGGAGAATCTCCGTTATTTATCAAGCGTCTATTATTGCATTCACCGGCGACGGATTCAATTGGCGTATCGACAAATGTGTCGCCTTGCCAGAACATCGCTATCCGCATTGCGTTACATTCAGCGCTGCCCACCCATTCCTTGATTCCGTTTTCCTCCTTTTTAAAGTGCCCCTGCGCAGGCGTCTATGTCACATACCTCTTTAACGCCGACTCGTGAGCGCATGCTGCTGCTGACTTTGGCGGGCATTCAGTTCACGTACATCCTTGATTTCATGGTGATGATGCCTTTGGGGCCGCAGTTCACGACTATTTTTCAGATTTCTGACGCCCAGTTCGGCGCGCTGGTCTCGGCCTACACGTTTTCTGCCGGCGCCTCGGGGTTGGCAGCATCCGCGTATCTAGACCGATTTGACCGCAAGCGCTTAATACTGGTGCTGTATGTCTTGTTTGCCTTATCCACTATGGGGTGTGCGTTAGCCCAGTCTTATGGGCAGTTTTTTGTCGCACGGGTATTCGCTGGGCTTTTCGGCGGCGTGCTGTCGGCGCTCATTCAAACCATACTGGCGGATGTGATCCCGTTTGAGCGCCGTGGACGTGCCATGGGCGTGGTCATGTCGGCGTTTTCAGTCTCGACGGTGGCGGGCGTACCGTTGGGGTTGTACTTGGCGGCGGCATTCTCTTGGCATGCGCCGTTTTGGCTGGTCGTGGGTATGTGCGCGGTCTTTGGGGCCATGGCCTATTGGGCGATACCGCCCTTGCGGGCCCATTTGAATCAACCCGATCAACGTTCCGTCTGGGGCGAGATCGTCGCGACGGTTCAAGAGCGGAATCACCAGTGGTCGTTTGCCTTTACCACGGCCAGTATCGTGACTGGCTTCATGATCATCCCCTACATCACTATTTATTTGGAAGCGAATTTGCGCGTTCCCAATACCGACATACCGCTGTTGTATCTCGCCGGTGGCGCTGCAACCCTCATTAGCGCACGCTGGATAGGAGTGCTCACAGACCGCCTAGGTAAGCGCTTGGTCTATGAGCGCCTTGCGATGTTGGTGGGGATTCCGTTGTTTGTGCTCACGCTCATGCCGCCGTCCCCTCTGTGGGTGCTCACCATCGTGTACGTGGTGTTCTTTGTCATTGTGAGCGGCCGCATGATTCCGAGTATGGCCATGGTCACGTCGGCGGCAAACCCCAAGCGCAGAGGCACCTTCATGGCAATATCTGGCGCTGTTCAGTCTTTTGCGATGGGTCTAGCCGCTTTGGTGGGTGGGTTGCTGATCGGTCGATCGCCGGATGGCATGGTCACCGGCTACTGGCTGACGGCCTTGTTCGGCACCCTTGCCAGTTTCGCGTCTGTGTGGCTTGCGAGACAGATTAAGTTGCCTGAAAGCAGCGCGCCCCAACCCGTAAAACCCGCGGCCGACTAAGGGCGAACAGCCCCGCTTTTACGGGCGCTGCGCGCATGTTGCACTGCAAGATTGCAAAGTTTCTGGCCAAGGTGCATAGTGGGGTTGAGTTGGTCGAACTCGCTTTGGGCGGGACCGCTCATCCCGCCCTCTGACTTCTCACATTGAGCTGTGGAGGCTTCATCATGAATTTGACAATCAGCGGACATCATCTCGACGTAACCCCTGCCCTGCGGGCCTATGTCACCAGCAAACTAGACCGTATTACCCGTCACTTTGACCAAGTGGTCGATGTGAAGGTCTTGTTGACGGTGGACAAAATGAAAGAAAAAGATTTACGTCAACGAGCTGAGTGCAATATCCATGTAAAGGGTAAGGATCTATTTGGCGAAAGTGCCCATGCTGACCTGTATGCCGCGCTCGACGATCTGGCGGACAAAATGGACAGACAAGTCTTGCGCCATAAAGACAAAACCCAAGACCATCATCATCAAGCTGCGAAACGATTGATGTAGTCTGTTCACCACTTTTTTGGGTATTGGTCCAAAAAAGTGGTAAAAATGGCGCTCTGTAACAAGCCACCTAAGTTTAGGTGGCTTTTTCTTGATGGCGTAGCGTCGATGGTGCACACTGGCAACCCGACGCGCTGCATCAGAGGAATTTCATGAATCGTTTGTCCGCCATATTGCCGCTAGAACAAGTTACGGTTGGTTTAGATGCCACCAGTAAGAAGCGCGCGTTTGAAGAAGTGGGTCTTCTGTTTGAAACCCATCATGATTTAAATCGGTCGCTGGTCACCGACAGCCTCTTTGCGCGTGAGCGCTTGGGCTCAACGGGCTTGGGGCACGGGGTAGCGATTCCCCACGGTCGCATCAAAGGGCTGAAACAGCCCATGGCGGCGGTGTTCCAGTTGGCGGCCCCCATTGCCTTTGACGCACCCGATGAGCAAGCGGTGACCCTGCTTATTTGTTTGTTGGTGCCAGAAGCGGCGACTCAAAAGCACTTAGAAATCCTGAGCGAAATCGCTGAGATATTAAGCGACGCTGATCTGCGGGAGCGCATGAAGCGTGCGACATCCGCTGAGGTCTTGCATCAATTGGTTGCCACCTGGCAGTCAGCCCACGTCGCCGCGTAGCGCCTTACCGATCAACCGATGCGCCCTATTGTTATCAGCGCAGATGTGTTGTTTGAAGACCATAGAGGGCGGCTCAAACTCCAGTGGCTGGCCGGTCGTGAGGCGGCAGAGCGGCGTTTCGACGAGGTAGCGGTTCGCGCAGCCCGGTCCGGTGCGGACCTCGTTGGTTACCTCAACTACATCCACCCCTACCGTGTGCAGATCTTGGGCGACCGAGAAATCCAGTATCTCTTGCGCGGCGAAGCGGTTGATTGTGCGCGGCGCATTGCGCGCATTGTGACTTTAGAACCCCCCGCGCTGTTTTTAGCTGACGGTCAGGTCGCACCACCCGAGCTCACCTCTATGTGTGAGCGGGCGCACATCCCGCTCTTCACCACTACCGAGTCATCCGCCTTTGTTGTGGATGTCTTGCGCGCTTATTTGTCCAAGCACTTCGCTGAACGTTCGACCATGCACGGCGTGTTCATGGATATTTTGGGTATGGGCGTGATGATCACAGGTGAATCGGGGCTGGGAAAGAGCGAGTTGGGCTTGGAGCTGATCTCCCGGGGACACGGCTTGGTCGCAGACGACGCGGTTGACTTGTTTCGCATTAACCAGGCGACGATCGAAGGGCGGTGTCCTGAGCTGCTGCGCAACCTGCTGGAGGTCAGAGGCATTGGTTTGCTGGACATCAAGGCTATTTTTGGCGAGACAGCGGTCCGCCGGCATCTGCGCCTAAAGCTGATTGTGCATTTGGTGCGTCAAGAGACCATGGAGCGCAAATACGAGCGTATGCCCCACCAGACGTTGACGCAGGATGTCTTAGGCGTCCCGATCCGCAAGGCCGTGATACAGGTGGTAGCGGGGCGCAACATCGCCGTGCTGGTGGAAGCTGCGGTGCGCAACACCATTCTTCAGCTGCGCGGGATAGACACCTACGCTGATTTTCTCGTGCGGCAACGCGTCGCCATGGAGCGCGGCGGGGACTAGTTGGGGGTGTCTGCGGCGCCACGCGCGCCGTTGCTCGCGGCGCGATGGGCGCAGTTAGGCCGGGTGCAGTGCGCATAGAGAGATAAAGCGTGCTCCTCTAAAACAAAGCCGCGTGCGTGCGCAATATCCTTTTGGCGCCGTTCGATCTCGCTGTCTACAAATTCCTCGACGCGGCCACAATCCAAGCAAACCAAATGGTCGTGGTGCTGACCTTGGTCTAGCTCGTAGACCGCCTTGCCCGATTCAAAATTGCTGCGCAGCAGCAAGCCCGCCTGTTCGAACTGTAATAAAACCCGATAAACCGTCGCCAAGCCAATGTCTGAATTCTCGTCCAGCAAAAGCCGATAGATATCCTCGGCACTTAGGTGCCGTTGGTTCGCGTTTTGGAAGACCTCCAGAATCTTCAGGCGTGGTCCAGTGGCTTTTAAGCCTGTGTTTTTGAGCTCGTCTAGGGTGTTCATGGGTCGTGCCAACAAAAATGCCGATTTTGGGGAAGAAAGGGGCTGTCTCGCGCGAGCGTATCCCCCTGAACTACAATCATTCCATCATAGTCGCCCTGTTTTTAACTGGGAAGGACCGGGGTTTCAAAAGGCGATTCCAGACGGGTCGTGCCGATTTTCACGTTTCGATATTCAGATGCCAAAAATTCAATTGTTCACCCATCGCTTGACGTGTGTCGCGATCGCCGCGTTGCTAAGCGGCTGCGCCGGCCTGACCTCGACGGATTACAGCGCATCGTTGGGCATTTACCGCCCAGATGTTTTGCAAGGCAATGTGGTGACCGCTGAACAAGTGGCCGTGCTCAAGCCGGGTCTAACCCGCTCGCAGGTCACCAGGATCTTGGGTACGCCGCTGTTAAAGAGCGCCTTTCGCGATAACCGGTGGGATTATGTGTTTACCCGCACCAGCACGGATGCGCCGTCACAGCAACGTGGCTTGGTGCTGTGGTTTGACGGTGACTTGCTGACACGTTTCGAGGGTGACGACATGCCGACTGAGCGTAAGTTCGTCGACTCACTGGTCAAACCGCTGGAAGACACCGAGCCCCCCAAGCTCACGGCAACGCCTGAGGAGTTGGCCGCCTTCAAAGCCGAACAACCCAGCGCCGCTGAGGCGGTTGCGCCCGCAGCGCCAGTGGGCAAAACATATCCCCCGTTAAATCCAGAAGGTCAGTAATGAGTGATCAAAAAACAATTGGCGTCGTAATTGCGGGCGCCAGCGGGCGCATGGGACGCATGTTGATCGAGGCGGTGATGGCTGATCCGGGTATGCATCTGGCCGGCGCCTTAGACATTGCGTCTAGTCCGTCGGTTGGGCAGGATGCCGCTGCCTTCGCAGGTCACGACAGCGGGGTGGTGATTACGGCCAGCGTTGATGAGGCGTTGGGCGGGGCAGAGGTACTCATTGATTTCACACGTCCCGAGGGCACGATGGCGCATGTGGCGGCAGCCCGCGCTTTGGGTGTCGCTGTGGTGATTGGGACGACAGGCTTTACCGACGAACAAAAGGCGGTGTTGCAAGTGGCGAGTCAAACCATTCCCATGGTCATGGCACCCAATATGAGTGTCGGGGTCAACGTGACGCTTAAGTTGCTAGAGATGGCGGCGAAAGCCATGCCGACGGGGTACGACATCGAGGTGATCGAAGCCCACCACCGGCACAAAGTGGACGCACCCTCTGGTACCGCCCTAAAAATGGGTGAGGTGATTGCGCAAGCCACGGGCCGCAACCTGAAAGACTGTGCCGTCTACGCTCGGGAGGGCGTGACCGGCGAGCGTGACCCATCTAGCATCGGTTTTGCCACCATCCGCGGCGGCGATATTGTGGGTGATCACACTGTTTTATTCGCCGGTACTGGCGAACGCATTGAGATCACGCACAAGTCTTCGAGCCGTGCGACATACGCGCAGGGCAGTTTGCGCGCCGCCCATTTTCTGTCAGGCAAGGACAACGGTTTATTCGACATGTTCGATGTGCTGAATCTAAACCAGGCCTGATTTGTTTGGCCGCCATGTGGCGGCAACGACCAACGACTACACACCATGCAAGAGAAGTTTGAGCCCCAAGTTATCGAACAAGCGATTCGAGCCAAGTGGGCGGACGCGGATGTTTACCGCGTCACCGAAGATCAAAACAAACCCAAGTTTTATGCCTGCTCCATGCTGCCTTACCCGAGTGGCAAGCTGCATATGGGGCACGTACGCAACTACACCATCAATGACATGTTGGCCCGCCATCTGCGTATGAAGGGCTACAACGTGCTGATGCCTATGGGATGGGACGCCTTCGGTTTGCCGGCTGAGAATGCCGCGCTCAAAAACCGTGTGCCACCTGCGCAATGGACGCACGACAACATCGCCTACATGAAGCGGCAGATGCAGGCGATGGGCTTAGCCATTGACTGGTCACGCGAGGTGGCCACGTGTGATCCGAGCTACTACAAATGGAACCAGTGGTTGTTCTTGAAGATGCTGGAAAAGGGCATTGCCTATCGCAAGACCCAGGTGGTTAACTGGGACCCGGTTGACCAAACGGTGTTGGCGAATGAGCAGGTCATTGATGGCAAGGGTTGGCGTACCGGTGCGACCGTAGAAAAACGTGAAATTCCCGGCTACTACTTGGCCATTACCGAGTATGCGCCGGAGTTGCTATCGCACGTGCAGGGCGGCTTGCCGGGCTGGCCAGAGCGCGTGCGCTTGATGCAAGAAAATTGGATCGGTAAGAGCGAAGGCGTTCGTTTTGCCTTCACCCACACCATCGCCGATGGCAGTGGTCGCTTGATCGACGACGGCAAGATGTATGTGTTCACGACACGCCCAGACACCATCATGGGTGTGACATTCTGCGCCGTTGCGCCAGAGCACCCGCTGGCCACGCATGCGGCGCTGAGTAATGTTGCATTGCGAGACTTCATTGTTGACTGCCAGCAGGGTGGCACCACAGAGGCTGAGCTGGCGTTGAGAGAAAAAGTGGGTATGGCGACAGGACTGTCTGTCACGCACCCCATCACGGGCGAGTCGATTGCGGTGTGGGTCGGCAACTATGTACTGATGAGCTACGGCGACGGTGCGGTGATGGGCGTCCCTGCGCATGATGAACGTGACTTCGCATTTGCCCTGAAGTACGACCTTGCCATCAAGCAAGTCGTTGAGGTACCCGGTGCCGCCGCGTATGACCCGACCGTGTGGCGGGACGACTATGCGGAAAAGGGCACGGGTATCGCGGTTCACTCCGGTATCTACGACGGTTTGGACTTCAAAGCGTGCGTTGATGCCGTGGCAAAAGACCTGTCAGCCAAGCAGCTGGGGGAGAAGAAGACCACTTGGCGCCTGCGCGACTGGGGCATTAGCCGCCAGCGCTATTGGGGTACGCCCATCCCGATCATCCACTGCGATGACTGTGGCGCGGTGCCGGTGCCAGAAGCGGACCTGCCTGTGGTCTTGCCGCAAGACTTGGTGCCAGACGGGAGCGGAAATCCCTTGAACAAATCGGCGGCCTTCTTGCATGTTGCTTGTCCAGCGTGTGGCAAGCCAGGCAAGCGCGAGACCGATACCATGGACACCTTCGTGGACTCGTCTTGGTATTTCATGCGCTATTGCGACCCGACCAAATCGGATGGCATGGTGGGCGCGGGCGCAGCCTACTGGATGAGCGCGACCAACGTGGCTGGCAAACCCAACAGCCCCGGTATGGACCAATACATCGGTGGCATCGAGCATGCTATTTTGCATTTGCTGTATGCACGCTTTTGGACCAAGGTGATGCGCGACTTGGGGCTGGTGGCAGTAGATGAGCCGTTTGCCAAACTCCTGACCCAAGGCATGGTGCTCAACCACATTTACTCGCGCCGCTCAGCGCAAGGGGGCAAAGAGTACTTCTGGCCACAAGATGTAGAGCACGTGACCGACGACACCGGCAAGGTGGTGGGCGCCAAACTCAAGAACGCGGTGGGCGAGTTGCCAGTCGGCACGCCGATTGATTACGAGGGTGTGGGCACCATGTCCAAATCCAAGAACAATGGCGTCGACCCGCAATCACTCATTGATACCTTCGGTGCCGATACCGCCCGTTTGTACACCATGTTTACGGCGCCCCCTGAGGCCACGTTGGAGTGGAATGACTCGGCGGTAGAGGGCAGCTTCCGCTTCCTGCGCCGCGTTTGGAATTTCGCAATTAAGAACGAGTCGCGCCTTCGTGCGGGTATCGCGGGCCTAGCAGGTGCGCCGGTTGGACCCTATAGCGATGCAGCCAAGGCCTTGCGCTTGGACATACACACGGTACTGCGCCAAGCGAATTTCGACTACGAGCGCATGCAGTACAACACCGTCGTGTCAGCTGTGATGAAGATGCTCAACACCCTAGAGGCAGCGCCGGTGGACGAGACACCGGCGGACCAGCATGCCTTGGCGGAGTGCTTCTCCATCATGTTGCGCGTGTTGTATCCAGCCTGCCCCCACATCAGCTGTGCGTTGTGGGATGAGTTGGGCTACAGCGCCGATGGTGCCGTTACCGCGTTGTTGGACGCCCCTTGGCCGGAGGTGGACGAGGCCGCTTTGGTGCAAGATGAAATCGAGTTGGTGTTGCAAGTGAATGGCAAATTACGCGGCGCGGTGCGGGTGCCTGCGGAGGCGAGCAAGGCGGCGATTGAGGCGGCGGCCTTGGCCTGCGACGCCTTTGTTCGTCAAGCCAATGGCGCGACGCCAAAAAAAGTGATTGTGGTTCCTGGCCGACTGGTCAATATTGTGATTTAACGTTATGAAAACCTACCCTACCGTTCTTTCCTTTTGTGCGGCTGACGTGACAAGCCGCTTGGGCGCCCTACCGAGGTGGTTGCAGCGTACGCTGCTGTTGGTCGTTGCTGGGTCGACCGTCTGGTTGACGGGATGTGGGTTTCACCTGCGAGGCGAGGTGCCTAAACTGCCTTTTAAAGAGGTGGCTTTTAGTGGTCCACGCGGCGCGGTGACCACGGCTGTGATGGAGGCGATTGAGGCGCAAGGTGTGAGGCGTGCGCCGGTAGAAACGCCAATCAACAGCACAGGCACCAATGCGGAGGGAGATGCACCCGCAGAGACGGACTTGCGTATTGCGGTGAGCGTCGATCAGCGTGAGCGACAAGTGGTGGCCTCTACGATTGCGGGTCAAGTACGAGAGCTGGACCTGCGCGTGCGCTATGCATGGCAGGCCTTTGATGGCAAGGGGCAACCACTCACACCGCCCATTGATATGGTCTTGTCGCAAGAGATGAGTTATCAAGAGTCGGCTGTGCTCACAAAAGAATTCGAGCAGGAATCGATATACCGCAGCTTGCAGGCGCGCATGGTTGGCCAAATCATGCGTCGGCTGGCGGTGCTGCCCACGCGCCCTGCAGGGGCTACCAGCGAGTCACCGCCCCGCTGATAGGGGTCTCAGCCCGTATGTATATCAGCCCGCCATCTTTAGAGGCCCACTTAAGCAAGGGCTTGCGCGGGCTCTACGCCGTCATGGGGGATGAACCCTTGTTGGTGCAAGAGGCGGGTGATGCCATCCGGCGTGCGGCGCGCCACCACGGTTTTACCGAGCGGGTGGTGCATACCGTGACGGGAGCCCATTTTGACTGGAGTGGCGTGCTGGCGAGTGGCGCCGAGATGAGCTTGTTTGCAGACAAGCAGCTGATTGATATTCGCTTACCAACCGGTAAGCCCGGTAAAGAGGGTTCGACGGCGTTGCAGGCCCTCGCCGAGATGGCGCAAAACAGCGACGAGACCCTGACCATGCTGACGCTGCCGCGCCTAGATGCGGCCACCATGAAGAGCGCCTGGGTGGGCGCTTTGGATCAATGTGGCGTGATGATAAAAGTGGATACCGTTGAGCGCGCCGCACTGCCGGCGTGGATCGCCCAACGCCTAGCCGCTCAAGACCAGCGCGTTCAGGGGGGCGATGCGGGTCAACGCAGCCTCGCGTTTTTTGCCGACCGGGTTGAGGGGAACCTGTTAGCCGCGCACCAAGAGGTGCAAAAGCTCGGGCTGCTGTATCCGGCAGGTGAGTTGAGTTGGGAGCAAATCGAGTCGGCGGTGATGAACGTTGCCCGCTATGACCCGTTTAAATTGACAGAGGCGGTGCTGAGTGGCAAGTTGCAGCGCGTGCAGCGCATGCTCGACGGCTTAAAAGCCGAGGGGGTGTCGCCTGTTGTCGTGCATTGGGCGTTGAGCGAGGAGGTACGGGGTTTGTTTAAAGTCAAGCAGAGTACCGATGCGGGTAAGCCCCTGCCAATGGCGTTGCGCGAAAACCGCATTTGGGGCCCACGCGAGCGACTGGCGGAGCGCGTTTTACCCAATTTAGCAATCAAACAACTGGCCCAATGGTTGCAGTTGGCGCATGCAGTGGATGGCGTGGTCAAGGGCCTGCGATCCCCGGATTTGCCACAGAATCCTTGGGGAGCCCTTCAATCCCTCGCAACCACCGTCTGTCGGGCCTGTATGCGGGGGACGTAAATAGCCCCCCTATTCTTTCGAAAACAAGGTGGCTAATGCGACAATATTGTCATGAACTCGACGACTCCCGCATCTGACGTAGCCGCGCTAATGACCGAGATGGGGCGCGCTGCCCGCATCGCGAGCGCCCACATGGCTAAGGCAAGCGCCGCGAAGAAAAACAAGGCGCTCAAGGTGTTGGCGGCACTGTTGCGTAGCCACGTGGATGCGCTCAAGCCGGCCAACGAATTGGACTTGGCGCGTGCACGCCATGCCGGTATGGCCGCGCCCTTGGTTGACCGTCTGCGTCTGGATCAAAAAACCTTGGAGACGTGTGCGCAAGGCTGCGAGCAGCTTGCCGCCATGGGCGATGTCATCGGTGAGATATCCGGCATGATCCAGCAACCCAGTGGCATCCGTGTGGGACAAATGCGGGTGCCCATTGGCGTCTTTGGCATGGTCTTTGAAAGTCGACCGAACGTCACCATTGAAGCGGCGTCTCTTGCGATTAAAAGTGGTAATGCGTGCATCTTACGAGGGGGCTCAGAAGCCATCGAAAGCAACCGTGCACTTGCCGCGCTGGTCCAGCAGGCCTTGACGGCTGCGGATCTCCCTCCCGACGCCGTGCAATTGGTGGCAACCACCGACCGTGCCGCCGTGGGCGCGTTGATCACGATGCCTGCGTTCGTCGACGTGGTCATTCCGCGGGGTGGCAAGGGGTTGATTGAACGTATCAGTAGCGAGGCCAAGGTGCCCGTCATCAAGCACCTTGACGGCAACTGCCACACCTTTGTGGATGACAGTGCCGATATGGCGATGGCTGTTCGCTTGGCTGATAACGCGAAGACGCAAAAGTACAGTCCCTGTAACGCGACAGAAAGCCTGTTGGTCACGGTCGCTGCGGCGCCTGACTTCTTGCCAGCGATTGCTGCGATCTATGCTGAAAAAGGAGTGGAAATGCGCTGCTGCCCGCAGGCGCTCAAATGGGTATCTGGCGCGGCCGGTGCGGTGGTGACAGCGGCGGTTGACGAAGACTGGTACGCCGAATATTTGGCGCCCATTATCAGCATTAAAGTAGTCGCTGACGTGGACGCTGCGATTGCACATATCAACACCTACTCCAGCCACCATACCGATGCCATCGTCACCAGCAACCACGTGCACGCACAGCGGTTTTTACGCGAGGTGGACTCGGCCAGCGTGATGGTCAACACCAGCACCCGGTTTGCAGATGGCTTTGAGTATGGGTTGGGCGCTGAAATTGGTATTTCTACTGACAAATTCCACGCGCGGGGCCCCGTGGGCGTGCTGGGCCTCACATCGCTCAAGTACGTGGTGCTTGGGCAAGGCGAAATTCGTGCGTGATGCCTGCTGCCCAACTTGTAAACAGGCGTTCTGCCCCCAACTGAACCTTAACGTGGCGCGTGAAAGCGCCGATACCCTTCCGATCTAAAGGAGACCTATGGTCCCGCATCTAGTCACCGCCCTGACGGGCCCTATTAACGAGCTGGAACAGCGAATCCTGGAGTCCATGCCTGCGATTGAACGCTGGTTTCGTTTGGAGTGGATGGAGCACACGCCGCCAATCTACACCTCTGTGGACTTGCGTAACGCAGGCTTCAAACTGGCGCCCGTTGATACCAACCTCTACCCGGGTGGCTGGAACAACCTGACCACCGAGATGTTGCCCTTGGCGGTGCAAGCGGCGATGGCGGCAATTGAAAAGATTTGCCCAGAGGCTAAAAACCTGCTGCTTATTCCCGAGAACCACACCCGCAACACGTTTTATTTGAGCAATGTGGTGCAGTTGCAGCGCATCTTTACGCAAGCCGGTCTTAACGTACGCCTGGGCACCCTGAATCCGGAGATTACCGAGCCAACCGAGGTCGCGTTGCCTGATGGCGAGTCGGTGTTACTCGAGCCTTTGGTGCGCACCAAAAATCGCCTGGGTTTGAAAAATTTCGACCCTTGCACGATCTTGGTCAACAACGACTTGAGCGCCGGGACACCGGAGGTGCTGAAGCATTTGAACGAACAGTTTTTACTGCCACCCTTGCATGCCGGCTGGTCTATCCGTCGCAAATCGACACACTTCGAAGCCTACGAGGAGGTTGCGAAGCGCTTCGCGAAAATGTTGGGGATGGATCCGTGGCTTATTAACCCCCTGTTTGAGCGCTGTGGAGACGTGAACTTTGCAGACGGTACGGGCATGGACTGCTTGCGCACGCACACCGAGTCTTTGCTCAACCGCATCAAGCGTAAGTACAAGGATTACGGCATTAACGAGAAGCCCTTTGTGGTGGTTAAGGCGGATAACGGCACCTACGGCATGGGCATCATGACTGTGCGCGATGTCGCTGATTTGGATGCGCTCAACCGCAAGGCCCGTAACAAAATGAACGTCATCAAGGACGGTCAAACCGTGAACGATGTCATTATTCAAGAGGGTGTCTTAACCCACGAGCACATCAACGCGACGGTCGCAGAGCCCGTGGTGTACATGCTGGACCGTTATGTTGTCGGTGGCTTTTACCGGGTGCATGCCGACAGAGGGGTGGATGAAAACCTGAACGCCCCCGGAGCGAGTTTTGTCCCCTTGGCGTTCGAGCAAGGCGCACAGTTGCCGCAACCAGGGGCTAAGCCCGGCGCTAGTCCACCCAATCGCTTCTATATGTACGGGGTGATCGCCCGCCTAGCGATGCTGGCAGCCAGTTATGAGCTGGAGGCCACCGACCCGAACGCGGAACACTACGAGTAGGATCGCGGTATTCGGCGGCAAGTTGTTGCGGCGCAACAATTTGCCGGCTGGGTAGGTTGGCCCACTAGGCATTGCCCCGACACGGGCGCAAAATGCGAGTCCACTGAGCCTACTCGCACCCGCATGTTGTCCCACGCCGCCCCTGTTGCAAAGCCGTCTAATAAGTCGTCCTTAACGGCCCTGACTATTGGTGCGCTTGGCATCGTCTATGGCGATATCGGTACCAGCGTGTTGTACGCGCTGAAGGAAGTGTTTGCTACCGGCTTGATTGCATTCACGCCACAAAACATTCTGGGTATTTTGTCGTTGTTTGTTTGGACGCTGACGGTCATCGTCTCGTTCAAGTATGTGACCTTGGTTTTGCGTGCAGACAATCACGGCGAGGGCGGTTTGGTGGCGATGCTTGCCTTGGCTTCGCAGGCCGTTAAAGACAAGCCCGCCCTGCGCCGCGTTTTGCTTGGGGTCGGCATATTTGGCACCGCATTGTTTTACGGCGACGGCGTGATCACCCCCGCAATCTCTGTCTTGTCTGCGGTAGAGGGCTTGCAGGTGTTTTCGCCCGCAATGGCGCATTGGGTGATCCCACTCACCCTGGTCATTTTGTTTTGTTTGTTCTCGCTACAAAAAAGGGGAACTGGCGGGATTGGTCGATTTTTTGGCCCATTGACTTTGGTGTGGTTCGTGACCATTGCGTCATTGGGCATTGCGCAGATTGCCACGAATCCCGCCGTTTTATGGGCCCTTTCACCACACCATGCGTGGCGCTTCGTCAGCGAAAACCCGTTGGTGAGCTTTCTTATTCTGGGTGCTTTGGTTTTGTGTGTGACTGGGGCAGAGGCCTTGTATGCCGACCTGGGCCACTTCGGCAAAACACCTATTCGGTTGGCATGGTTCTCCATGGTCATGCCTGCGTTGGTTCTAAACTACCTCGGTCAAGGTGCCTTGTTGTTGGGCGCACCAGAGGCCTTAGAAAACCCCTTCTTCCTCATGGCGCCAGACTGGGCCCTGCTGCCGCTCATCGGCTTGGCCACATTGGCGACGGTTATTGCGTCACAGGCCCTTATTTCTGGCGCCTTCAGTGTGACTAAACAAGTGGTTCAACTGGGTTACTTGCCTCGTTTGCGCATGCTGCACACCAGCACGAAAGACCTCGGTCAGATTTACATCCCGATCGTTAACTGGGGTTTGTTTGTGGCGATTGTGATGGCGGTGGTGATGTTTAAGTCGTCTGCCAACCTTGCGTCAGCCTATGGCATAGCGGTGACGTTGGACATGCTGATCACCACCATATTGACGTTCTTTGTGATTCGTTTTGGCTGGGGCTACCCATTGTGGCTGTGCGTGGCCGCCACCGCAGGCTTTTTCGCTATTGATATTTTATTTTTCCTGTCCAATGCCTTTAAATTTTTCGAGGGTGGTTGGTTTCCGTTGGCGATTGGCGGCAGTGTATTTGTGCTCATGATGACGTGGGCGCGCGGCCGTGACTTGTTGATGGCGAAGCAAATCGAAGAAGGGGTGGCGCTCCCTGCCTTCTTGGACGCGGTGCTCATCAACCCGCCGGTGCGGGTAGAGGGCACCGCCGTGTTCCTGACGCCTCAGGTTGGTACGGTTCCAACTGCGCTGCTACACAACCTGAAGCACAACAAGGTCTTGCATGCGCAAAACCTGTTCGTGTCCGTTCACCACCGTGAGCGACCGTGGGTGGGCTTGGCAGAGCGTGTGCGGGTGCAAGCTTTAGGCCATGATTGTTGGCAAGTGGAACTGAGCTTTGGGTTTAAGAATGAACCAGATGTACCCAAGGCCTTGAGCGTTCTCAACGGACACGGCTGCCAATTGGACCCTATGCGAACGTCGTACTTCTTGTCGCGAGACACGGTCATACCGTCGATGGACGGCGGCATGGCTTATTGGCGCGAGAAGCTGTTTGCGCAACTGCACCGTAACGCGAGCGGTGCGGCAGACTTCCTAAACTTGCCAAACAATGCCGTGGTGGAATTGGGCAGCAAAATCGTGCTCTAGCCCCAAGACCCACTGCATCGAAAATTGGCGACAATAGGGGCTGTCTTATTGATTGAGCTCTGCTGCCATGACTGCCAACGCCAAATTGACGGGTGATTTTTTATTCGTCGCGGATCCCCTGTCGACGTTCAATATTCGTAAGGACAGCACCTACGTCATGATGCGTGCCATGCAAGGTCGTGGCGCACGCATTCACCACTGCCACCCCAGCGATATCGAGTGGGAGAGTGGTCAAGCCGTTCGCGCGCGGGTCACGCCCATTACGCTCAACAACGTGACGGCTGACGAGGCAATGGCGGGTCGGACTTGGTTTGATGCCGCCGATGTCGCGACGCTTCCGCTCAAAGACTTCACCGCTGTCTTGATGCGCAAGGACCCACCCTTTGATGCGGAATACATCTACAGCACGCATTTGTTAGAGCAGGCCGAGCGCGAAGGCGCGCGCGTGTTTAACCGTCCCAGCGCCTTGCGTGATCACCCTGAGAAATTGGCGCTCATGGCGTTCTCCCGCTATGCCCCCCCGACCTTGGTTACGCGACAAGCCGAGGCTATCAAGGCGTTTCACGCCAAGTACAAAGACATCATCTTGAAACCGCTGGATGGCATGGGCGGCATGGGTATTTTTAGAGTGGGTGCAGATGGGATGAACTTAGGCAGCATCATTGAGACCTTGAATCAAGGCGGCGCGCAGACGGTGATGGTTCAGGTCTATCAGCCGGCAATTAAAGACGGCGATAAGCGGATATTGCTGATCGGGGGTGAGCCCGTGCCGTATTGCTTGGCCCGTATCCCGCAAGGCAGCGAGATTCGCGGTAACTTGGCGGCGGGTGGGAAGGGCGAGGCGCGTCCGTTGAGCGATTCTGACTGGGCGATTGCCCGCGACTTTGCGCCTGTCTTAGCGGCGCGCGGTTTGCTGCTGGTCGGTCTGGACGTTATTGGCGACAAGGTGACTGAGGTGAATGTGACCAGCCCGACTTGTTTTCAAGAGATCACGGACCAAATGGGTTTTGACGTCGCGCAGCGGTTTACCGATGCACTGGGCGATGCGTTGCGTAAAGCGTAAAGCCTAAACCGTTGCCCGCTAGGCAACTGCACATGTTTTGATGCGCTAGCTGGCTTGCAAACCCAGGTTTTGCCGATAGCGCTGCATGGCGGCATCGGCGTCAGCCTGCGCCTCAGCGATTGCTTGCCTCATGTCTACGCTGAGGTCTGCGCTAAGTTGGGCGTGTGCGGCATCTAAGTCGACGTGGATCTTTGGGGCGCCATCGACAAACGTAATGAGTTCATTGGGTTGGAATGTGGCCCATGTTTCGTCTGCCGTCAGCGGCAACGTGACGATGACGGCGGCGCGGTCTTCTGCATTGTTCAATTCTGCAAAGTTCACCGAGACGTCCTGATCCATCAGGCTTGCGCGGTTAAAGGGGTATGCCCGCACCAAGTAGTGCAGGTGTGTAGAGCAATGCGCCCACATGGCGTCGCCGTTGCTTAAGACAAAGTTGAAGGTGCCTTTGTGGCTAATTTGCGGTACCAACTCTGCCAAGGTCAGCGTCAACTCTTCTACCGATGGCACGCCCGCGTGTGACTTAGCAATTTCTTGTAACAACCAGCAAAACGCGTGTTCACTGTCGGTGCTGCCAATCGGGCGGAATTGGCCGTGTAGCGCGGGTACAAAGTCTTTTAAATCACCGTTATGCGCGAACACCCAATTGCGGCCCCAGAGTTCACGTACGAAGGGGTGTGCGTTCTCTAACATCACACCCCCCTGCGTCGCCTTGCGCACGTGCGCGATGATGTTTTTGCTTTTGATCGGGTAGTTGCGAATCAGCTCCGCGACGGGGGAGTGTGCGGCGCTTTGATGGTCGACGAAGTGCCGTAAGCCATTGCCTTCAAAGAAGGCAATGCCCCAACCGTCAGCGTGCTCGTCCGTGAGGCCGCCCCGCTGGCAAAAGCCCGTGAAGCTGAAGGTGGCATCGGTCGGCGTTTTGCAATTCAAGGCAAGCAGTTGGCACATGTGGCAGGGGGTCAGAGGTTGGCGTAACAGCCCCTATTCTGGCACCAGGTGCAGCCGTTAGCGAACAATGCTTAGGCAATATCCGCGCTGGCCTCATGCTTATGCAAGCAAGCTTGGCAGATACAGGCCTTGTTTGCATATGCGGGCGGTACCTGAGCCAGCAGCGTTGGCGGGAAAACGGCTTGTACGCACCAACAAGCTGACACCGGGCTTGGCGAGTCGGCTTTTTGGGCGGCCATTTGGCATTGGTTGGCTTGTCCACACAGCGGACATTGGCAGGGGTCTATGGTGTGCATGGTCACAGTAGACCAAAAAAAACGGCCCCTGCGCAAGTCAGGTGCCGTTTTCGGTCAGAGCGCCGTTGGGTTAAGCCGCAGCTTTTACTTTCAGGCGTGAGGCATGCAATAGCGGCTCGGTGTAGCCGCTGGGCTGGGCCAAGCCTTTAAATACCAAGTCACAGGCAGCTTGATAAGCTGCGCTGGTGTCGAAGTGTCCCGCCATGGGCTTGTACAACGCGTCGCCCGCGTTTTGCTGATCGACGACACCCGCCATGCGCTCCATGGTTTCACGGACCTGGGCCTCGCTCACGACGCCGTGGTGCAACCAGTTCGCAATGTGCTGACTTGAAATACGCAAGGTTGCGCGGTCTTCCATCAGGCCGACGTTGTGAATATCTGGCACTTTGGAGCAACCCACGCCTTGGTCTACCCAGCGCACGACGTAGCCGAGAATGCCCTGCGCGTTGTTGTCTAGTTCTTGCTGCTTGTCAGCATCTGACCAGTCTGGTTTTGCAACGACAGGCACTTGCAGCAACCCATTCAACAGCGTGGCGCGCTCGGCGTCCGCATCGGTGCGCTCCATCTCTTTTTGCACATCTGAGACGTTGATCTGTTGATAGTGCAACGCGTGTAAGGTCGCAGCGGTTGGGCTGGGAACCCAGGCGGTGTTGGCGCCCGCTTTGGGGTGACCGACCTTTTGAACCAGCATGTCCGCCATTAAGTCGGGCATGGCCCACATGCCTTTGCCAATTTGGGCACGACCGCGCAAGCCACAGTTCAAGCCGACCAACACGTTGTTACGCTCGTAGGCGGCAATCCATGCGCTGCCCTTCATATCACCCTTGCGCATCATGGCGCCCGCTTGCATGGCGGTGTGCATTTCATCGCCAGTGCGGTCCAAGAAGCCCGTGTTGATGAAGGCCACGCGATCTGAGGCGGCGGCAATACAGGCCTTGAGGTTGACGCTGGTGCGGCGCTCCTCATCCATGATGCCCAGCTTCACGGTGGCTTCTGGCAAGCCCAAAACCTGCTCAACGCGTGCGAACAGCTCGCAGGCGAACGCCACTTCCTCGGGGCCGTGCATCTTCGGCTTCACGATGTACACAGATCCTTTGCGTGAGTTGCGGATACCGTCCTGACCCTTGCCGTTGATATCGACGAGGGCTGCGGCCACCGTGATCATGGCATCCAAAATACCTTCTGGAATTTCCGCGTTTTCGGTGCCCCAAAGAATGGCAGGGTTGGTCATTAAGTGCCCC
Source organism: Methylobacillus sp. (assembly GCA_018607835.1). Taxonomy (GTDB): domain Bacteria; phylum Pseudomonadota; class Gammaproteobacteria; order Burkholderiales; family Burkholderiaceae_C; genus RS62. The sequence continues at coordinate 36,880 of JABBAS010000070.1, forward strand.
ACATTGCGAACGAACAGCAGCGAGCGACCGTGTAAGGTCAGCGCAGATCCGTCTGCTGCCGTGTAGCGGCGGTCGGGGTTTAAGCCGCGGGTGAATGTCTTACCGCCTTTGGTAACGGACTCTGTGAGGCTGCCACGTAGGATGCCCAACCAGTTACGGTAGGCCAATACCTTGTCCTCTGCGTCAACGGCCGCGATGGAGTCTTCTAAATCAAGAATGGTTGAAAGCGCAGACTCCAACACCAAGTCAGCGACCCCTGCGGCATCTGATTGGCCAATGTCCGTGCCACGGTCAATACGAATATCCAAATGGTTGCCATTGTTCTTGAGCAAGATGCTGCTGGGCGCGCTGGCGTCACCTTGGTAGCCGACGAACTTCTCAGGCTGTGCCAAGCCCGTCGTTGCGCCACCTTGCAGCGTGACCACCAGTGCGCCGTTCGCCACGGCATAGCCGGTGCTGTCGACGTGTGAGCCGCTCGCCAAGGGCGCGGAGCCATCGAGCACCTGGCGCGCAAAGGCAATTACTTTGGCGCCACGCACGGCGTTGTAGCCGGGGCCTTTAGCGGCGCCATCGTCTTCAGAGATGGCGTCTGTGCCGTACAGTGCATCGTACAAAGATCCCCAGCGCGCGTTTGCCGCGTTGAGCGCGTAGCGGGCGTTCAAAATAGGGACGACCAACTGTGGACCCGCTTGGATGGCGAGTTCCTCATCGACGTTGCGTGTGGTGGCCTGCACCTTGCCACTGTCGGCTACCAAGTAACCAATACTTTCCAAGAACGCTTGGTAGGCGGGCATGTCTGCGATGGGACCAGGGTGTGCGCTGTGCCATTGGTCTAGCGTGACCTGAATGGCATCGCGCTTGGCGAGCAAGGCCGCATTTTTAGGTGCGAGGTCGTTGACCAGCTTTGAAAAGCCAGACCAAAATGTGTCGGCGTTGACGCCAATGGCTGGAATCAATTCGTTGTCGATAAATGCCTGTAGCTCGCTTGCAACTTGCAGGCCATCTTTGTTGATGCGTGTGGTTGTCATGTGGGGTCTCTCTTTTCAGTCAATGGTCAAAATCGGATGTGCTGCGAGGTGCGCACGGGCTAGGGCGCGGAAAACAAGGTCTTGACGTCGTTTAAGTTGTTAGCAATGTGGTGGGGTTGCGCGCCCAGGGTCTCAAATGGCAGGCCTTGGCGGTTGAGCCACAGGGTTTGGAAGCCGTACCACGTCGCGGCCAGCGCGTCCCAACCATTGCTACTTACAAACAAAATGTCGCTGACTGGCAGGTTCAAGGCCTTTGGGCCCAGGGCATAGACCGCAGGGTGCGTTTTATAACAACCCACGCTGTCTGCACTTAAAACATGGTCGAGTAACTCGTCCAAGCCTGCACTGCGAATGGCCACACCGAGCATGCCCATGTCGCCGTTACTCAAAATACCGGTGGGTACGCCGTGCGCCTTCAGGGATTGTAGAACCGCCTTGTTTTCGGGGAAAGCAGACAAGGCGCGGTATTGGTTCATCAAACGCTCTTCTTTCTCTGCATCCAAAGCCACCTTTACTTTTGCACAGGCGTAGCGCAACGCGTCGCGCGTCACGTCCCAGAAGGGCTTGTAAAACGGTGCGTCGGTCGCGCCGCCTGCCGTGGTTGAGGTGTTGATCAAGCGCGTGTACTCAATCTGCTTGTCCCGCCAAATCACGCTGATGTTTTGCCCCTGACTGGGGAACAGTTGCTCTGCAAGCATGGACACACTGTATACATCGAACAAGGTGCCGTAGGCGTCAAAGAGTACGGCTTTAGGCACAGCCTGATTAGGGGTGGTATTTTCGAAAGTCATGCCTTACTCTATTACAAACCGCCAAAAGCATTAATCTCTAAAATTGTGAATAATTAGTGACCTATTTGTACATAATGCCGTCATGGATAAGTTGAAACAACTCGAGACATTTGTGTCCGTCACGCACCGAGGTAGTCTGACGGCTGCAGCGCTCAGCGAGGGGGTTGCACCGGCGGTTATTGGCCGGCGACTGGATGCGCTAGAAGCACGCTTGGGCGTCAAGCTCATGACACGCACGACGCGGCGCATCACGCTCACCCATGAGGGCAGTGCGTTCTTGGAGGATTGCCAGCGCTTGCTCAGTGACCTCGCCAATGCCGAAGCCAGTGTGAGTGCGGGCGGGGTGAAGGCCAGTGGGCATTTGCGTATTACCGCACCGGCGGGCTTTGGGCGTGTGTACGTAGCGCCCTTGGTCCCGAAGTTCCGGACGCAGCACGCCGACGTGAGTATTTCTTTGAGCCTCAGTGACCGCGTGGTGGACATTGCGGGTGAGGGCTTTGACTGCGCCGTGCGGGTCGGGGATATGCCGGACTCGTCTTTGGTCAGTGTGCGCTTGGCTGACAACCGACGCCTGTGTGTGGCAACGCCGGACTATTTGGCGCGTCACGGCGAGCCCGTTACCCCGCAAGACCTGTCCCGCTTTGACTGCCTGACCTTGTCCTCCGACGCCTCGCAAAGCCGGGGTTGGGCGTTTCAGATGCCCGCATCGGCGAGCAAACAAGCGGGTGAGCTGATCCACTTGAAGCCAGGCGGTCCCTTAGACTGCTCGGATGGACAGGTCTTGCACGACTGGTGCTTGGCAGGCGTGGGGGTTGCCTGGCGCAGTACGTGGGAGGTCGAATCGGATGTGGCGGCGGGCCGCTTGGTCGTGCTCTTGGCAGACTACGCGGCCCCACCCAATGGCATTTACGCGGTTTTCCCCCAACGCAAGCACCTGGCCTTGCGTGTGCGGCTGTGGATAGACTTCTTAAAACACCACTACGCGCAACCGGAGTTCTGGCAAGCGCCTTAGCCTTTAGCGGCGACGCTCGTTTAGGGGCTTACGCCAAGCCCGATAGCAGCACAGCGGCCGTGCCCCACATCATGAGGGCGACCGCGCCATCCAACCAGTGCCATAGGCGGGCTGACTGCATGCGGCGACCTAGCAATGAGACGGCGATGCCAAGGGCGCTAAACCAGAAGGCGGAACCAACGATGGCCCCTACCCCAAACACGATCGCACCCTCTGCACCGTAGGCGAGGGAGGCGGTGCCAATCACCACGGTCGTGTCGATCCAGGCGTGTGGGTTGAGCAGTGAGAAGCCCAGTGCCGTCATGACCGCGCGCTGTTTGGTAAACGCCGTTGCGGCTGCTCCCGCCGCAAACAAGGCACCCTCTCCCAACGCGGCTTGCTGCGCATGTGCGAGCAGGGGCGTCACAAACCGTCGCGCTGCTTGCCAGCCGTAGACCGTTAGAAAAAGAGCGCCTGCTCCGATCATGGCGCCCTCTAGTTTGTTGTTTAGGCCGCCGATATGCGACAGGCCCCAAACCCCGAATGCCACCAACACGATATCGGCGAAGGTGCAGGTCAGCACCGTCGTAAGCACCTGCTGGCGTAATAAACCCATGCGAATGACATGTACGTTTTGCGGCCCCAAGGCCATGATGGTGGCCAGACTCAGCGTGAAGCCTGCCAGCAAGGTGGTGAGTAGCTCGGGGCTAAACAGGTGGGCTAAGTTGGTCATGATCGGGCGGTATGGAGTGGCGCAAGGTCTGCGTGTAGGCGCCATGATGCGTCTAATTGGTTAAAAGTTAAAACAAATTTAAATTAACTAAAGTCGTTTTAAAATAACTCAATCATGAGTCCCCACCTCGACCCCAAGCAGCTGGACGCCTTGTTGGCGGTTGCCGAATACGGTAGCTTCTCTAAAGCCGCTGTTGCGCTGCGCCTGACCTTGTCGGCGGTCTCTTTGCGCGTCGCGGCACTCGAGTCAGCGTTGGGTCAGCGCTTATTGGTGCGTGGCAAGCGCATTGCCATTACGCCGGGGGGCCACCAGTTGTTGGCGCACGTTCGCAACGTGCGTACGCTAGAAGCGGATTTCTTGGCGGGCTTTCATGGGCAGTCGGTTCAGGGCCAGCGCCGACCCATGCAGACGCTGAGCGTTGCGGTGAACGCCGACTCACTTGCCACCTGGTTTTTAACCGGCGTGCGTGACACCTTAAAGCGGCATCGCTTGTTGTTAGACGTGCTGATTGACGACCAAGACTACACCTTAGAGGCGCTGAAGCAGGGCGAGGTCGTGGGATGCGTAACGTCTGCGCGTACCCCACTAGCCGGTTGTGTGACCGTGCCTTTGGGCGTGATGCGCTACCGCTGTGTCGCTAGCCCCGCGGTGATTGATCGATGGCGATTACCCTCGGGCCGGGTGTCGGTGCACCGCATGTTGGCGAGTCCGGCGGTGGTTTTTAACCGCAAGGATGGCTTGCAAGACCTGTTTTTAAACACCCACTTTGGCCTGACGCATGCCGCGTATCCTCGCCACTTTATTCCTGCCGTTGACGGGTTTGAGCGGGCCATTGAGGCGGGCTTGGGTTGGGGCATGGTGCCGGAACTCAGCCTTCAGACGCGAGGCGATACGCTGGGGGTGGCCGAAGTCTTTCCTGATTGTGTGGTGGACGTGCCCTTGGTATGGCACCACTGGCAACGTGCGTCGACCTCCACCGTCTGGCTAACCAAGGCGATACAGCGTGAAGCCCAAGCGCAGTTGCAACCGCTATCGCCCCCGTCCTGATTGGCGGTGAGACCTAAATGGCGAACTTTTTGCACCTTGCGAGACGTTTTCTTAAATGACGTGCCGCGCCGCCCCTAAAATTAGCCCATGATCGCAATCAAAGAACAATTGTTAGCTGCCGTTCAACAGGCGCTGTCGGTGGTGGCACCTGAGTCCACGCTGGTGCCCGTACTGGAGGTTCCTAAAGTCGCGTCCCACGGCGACTTCGCGTTGACCGCAGCCATGCAACTGGCGAAGCCGCTCAAGAAAAATCCGCGCGACGTGGCGACGGCGATAGAAGCCGCCTTATTGGCGCAGCCTGCGTTCGCTGAGTGGGTCGACAGCACGGCGTTGGCGGGGCCGGGCTTCATTAATATTCGCCTCAAGCCATCGGCCAAACAGCAGGTGGTGCGCGAGGTGTTGGCTGGCGGGGCGCAGTTTGGTCATGCTGCATCGGGCGACACAGCCACGAACAAAAAACTGTTGGTTGAGTTCGTGTCCGCCAACCCAACGGGACCCTTACATGTGGGGCACGGGCGCCAAGCAGCCTTGGGAGACGCGATCTGCAATTTGTTTGCCTCGCAGGGCTGGCAGGTTTGGCGCGAGTTTTACTACAACGATGCGGGGGTGCAAATACAGACCCTCGCCAACTCGACCCAGGCGCGCGCACGCGGCATTCAACCTGGCGACGCGGGTTGGCCAGAGACCGCCTACAACGGCGATTACATTGCCGATATCGCCACGGATTTTTTGGCGAAAAAAACCGTGACAGCCGATGACCGCTCGTATACCGCGAGTGGTGATGTCGAAGACATCGACAGCATTCGCCAATTTGCAGTGGCCTATCTGCGCCACGAACAAGATCTCGACCTCCAGGCCTTCCACGTCTCGTTCGATCACTATTATCTTGAGTCAAGTTTGTACACCGACGGCCGTGTGGATGCGGCGGTGGCGAAGCTGGAAGAAGCGGGTAAGACGTTTGAAGCAGATGGTGCCTTGTGGTTGCGTAGCACCGACTACGGGGATGACAAAGACCGGGTGATGCGCAAAACCGATGGGGCCTACACCTACTTCGTACCCGATGTGGCCTATCACATCGCGAAGTGGGAGCGGGGTTACCAGAAGGTCATCAACATTCAGGGCATGGACCACCATGGCACCATCGCCCGCGTGCGTGCGGGTTTGCAGGCCGCCAATGTGGGCATTCCCGTGGGCTATCCGGACTATGTGCTGCACACCATGGTGCGTGTGATGCGGGGTGGAGAAGAGGTCAAAATTTCTAAGCGGGCCGGTAGCTACGTGACGTTGCGCGACTTAATTGCATGGACCAGTAAAGACGCGGTGCGTTTCTTCTTGTTGAGTCGCAAGCCCGATACGGAATATGTATTTGACGTTGATTTGGCGATTGCCAAAAACAACGACAACCCCGTGTATTACGTGCAGTATGCCCATGCGCGTATTTGTTCTGTACTCGCTGCCTGGGGCGGTGATCGCTCGGTTTTGGCCGCTGCCGACTTGTCTGTTTTAGACGGTGTACAGGCGCAAGCGTTGCTGATGCAGTTGGCCAAGTATCCCGACATGTTGCGCGACGCGGCGACAGGCATGGCGCCGCACGATGTGGCGTTTTATCTACGCGATCTCGCAGCAAGCTACCATAGCTACTACGACGCCGAGCGTATTTTGGTTGAGGACGAACGGGTGAAGACCGCTCGCTTGGCTTTGGTGGCCGCGAGCGCGCAGGTCCTGCGCAACGGCTTATCAATTTTGGGTGTTGATGCGCCAGAACGCATGTAAGCTCAACCCTTAAATGGTTAGATCCTTTTGAAAGCACACGGCATGCACAAACAATTTGGCGGCACTTTTTTCGGATTGGTGTTGGGCGTCTTGCTTGGGTTGGCTGGCGCACTCGCGGTAGCTGTCTATGTAACCAAGGTGCCGATACCCTTTGTCGATCGCGGGATTGCGGGCGATCCAGCGACCGAAGAGGCGGAAAAAAGCCGCAACAAAGACTGGGATCCCAATGCCAGTTTGGGCAAAGTCGAGGCACCCAAGGCGTTGGACCTGGTGAAGCTGCCCGAAGGCCTGGACGCAATGCCTTTCGCGCCCGTAGCCAATACGGGCGGCGCCTCTGGGACCGACATCCCCGCGCCAGCGGTCATTGCGGATCCACTGGGCAACTTGGCACGTGCCAAATTGGCGGAGGACGGTGCCGAGGGGGAGGGTGCGCGCTCAGACGTGTCTGCGGTCGCGGCGCTTCAGGTGCCACCCGCGCAACCGGCCCGCGATAAACCCACGGGCCCGCCCGTCTTTTTTGTGCAAGCCGGGGCGTTTACAGATATGAACGAGGCCGAGTCGCAGCGCGCCAAATTGGCGATCATGGGCGTTGACGTCCGCGTCACAGGCACCGAGAAAGACGGCATCACCTATTACCGCGTGCGCTCAGGCCCCTACCGCGACCGCGCATCTGCGTTGGCTGTGAGCAAGCGCTTAACCGCGATGGACATCACCAACGGGCTGGTCGCTAGCCGGCCCTAGGCAACAGGCAACGGAACTTATGCGGGATCACGGCCTCGTATTAACCAAGCGCTCTTTTTTCTCTAATCTTTTTCGCTTTCTTTTTATCAGCTATCAGCCATCGGCGATGGGCAACAGCACTTAGCAACCAGCCAACTGTTCGTTGTCCCTGCCGTGTTATTCAAAACCAAATTAGCGTGTGAGGAACCCCCTATGCAACCGATGATTAACCGCCGTCACTTCACCATTGCGACCACCTTGGGTGCGACGTCCCTAGGTGCGCTCAGCCTCCTGCCACTGTCGGCTCAGGCGGCAACTTCCTTTAAAGAGGGCACGCATTACATGCGCTTGAGTAAGCCAGTTGCCATTGACGCTGCGACCGGTCAGGTTGAGGTGTTGGAGTTCTTCGCCTACACCTGCATCCATTGCTATCGTTTTGAGTCCGACTTTGACCGCTGGGCCAAGGCACAGCCCAAGCAGGTCGTGGTCAAGCGGGTACCGGTCGCTTTTAATCCAGCCATGGAACCGTTGCAGCGTTTGTATTACGCGTTGGAAACCATGGGTGAGGTCGAGCGCCTGCATACCAAGGTGTTTGCCGCCTTCCATAAGGACCGGTTGCGTCTGCTGGATGACGCCAGTATCACGGCGTGGGTGGCCAAGCAAGGTGTTGACATGACGGCCTTCAACGCCGCGTTTAAAGGCTTCTCCGCTGGCGGTCGCGCGCGGCGTGCGTCGCAGTTGGCCGATGCGTATGGCTTGGAGGGTACGCCTGCCTTGGGCATCAATGGTCAGTTCTATATCCCCGGCCAAGGCCCCAAAACCCTAGAAATTGCCGATGACCTGTTGGCCTCTATTCGCACCTAAGAGCCCCGCCTAGCCTCCGGGGGAGGGGCTGGCCATGTTGCACGGCGGACGACGTGCTTTTTTCGGAGCAGGCCGTTGCAACGCTTCCGCCGTAGCGGCTACAATGACAAGCAATATTTATGCCGCTACTGACCATGCCCTTTTTGTCCAGATGCCTGATGAGTGTGGCGCTAGCCAGCGCCACCTTGTTTAGCAACGCCGTTTTTGCAAAGGCGTCCGACCGCGATCAACCGTTGTACGCGGAGGCAGATAAGCTCACAACCGATGACCGCACGCGCGTGAGCGTGTTTGTTGGCAATGTGATCATCACCAAGGGCACCATAGAAATTAAAGCGGACCGTTTTGAAGTCCACGAAGATGCCGAGGGCAACCAAATTGGTATCGCCACGGTCACAGGCGACCGCCGAGCGACCTTCTCTCAGGAACGGGACGTCGTGGGTGAGACGGTGAATGGCGAGGCCACGCGCATCGATTACAACAGCGCCACACAATTACTTGAATTGACTGGCCGCGCCGAAATGCGCCGTTTACGCAATGGCCAGATCGCCGATGAAACGATGGGCCATAAGATCCGCTATTTTGGTGACGATGGTAAGTTTTTTGTGGTGGGTCAAGACGACAAGAAAACCGGTCGTACGGGTCGTGTGACTGCCGTCATTGCGCCGCGCGCAGCGACGGCAGCGCCGAATGCGGGCACCGCAGGTACAGCAGCCAACCCGCCCCCTCCTCCAGCCGCTGCGGAGAAGTAAGCGTGAACAACCCCGTGCCGCCGACTGAAAAAAAGAAGTTACTGGCAACGGGTCTTCGCAAAGCCTATGGCGGGCGCCAAGTCGTGAAAGACGTAACCCTTTCTGTGGAAGAAGGTCAAGTGGTCGGATTGCTTGGCCCAAACGGCGCGGGCAAAACGACTTCCTTTTACATGATTGTTGGGCTGGTGCGTGCCGACGGTGGCACCATCACCTTGGACGGCGAGACCATACACAAGCTGCCGATGCACAAGCGCGCTGAGCGTGGCTTGGGTTATCTGCCGCAGGAAGCGTCCATTTTCAGGCGGCTAAACGTTGAAGACAACGTCCGTGCTGTGCTGGAGTTGCAGCGAGACGCCGATGGCAAGCCATTCAGCAAGGAGCGTATGGATGCGCGGCTCAACAGCTTGCTCAAGGAGCTACGGGTTGACCACCTCAAGGCATCGTCTGCTACGGCGCTATCTGGTGGCGAGCGCCGGCGTGTTGAAATTGCGCGTGCGCTAGCGACAGATCCCCGTTTTATTTTGTTGGATGAGCCTTTCGCTGGCGTCGATCCGATTGCTGTGATCGAGATTCAGCGAATCATTCAGTTTTTAAAGGCGCGCGGTATTGGGGTGCTCATCACGGACCACAACGTACGCGAGACCTTGGGTATTTGCGACCATGCCTTCATCATCAGCGATGGTGCGGTGCTTGCCGAGGGCTCGCCTGACGTCATTATTCAAAATGCTGACGTTCGCCGGGTGTATCTGGGCGAAAACTTCAGAATGTAAGGCGCATGAAGCAAGGACTATCTCTTAGAGTTTCGCAGCACCTTACGCTGACGCCAGCGCTTCAGCAGTCTATTCGGCTATTACAGTTGTCGACGCTTGAGTTGTCGGCAGAGGTCGAGCAAATGCTCGATGAAAACCCTTTTCTTGAGCGTGCGGATGAGACCGCCGAGCGCGAGGCCTTTGGCGTAGAGCAAGCCGATGCGCAGGTTAGTGCCGGCGACACCGTTGCGGAGCAGGCGGATGCCTTAGATGCGCCCACGACAGGCGATAACTCGGCCGAGCCGGTCGTCGGCCAAGAGGCTGTTGGCTCACCCCTAGACAGCAGCGCCCCGTCTGATGCGGGCGATGCGCCCGCTGATGCGGCGGACGGCTCGCCAGACGCCGACTGGGACGGCGATGGCACGGTCGAAATCGCCCCTAACGACTCAGAGTGGGGTAGCGATGCACCGCCGAGTAAGCCGTCGTCCGGCTCGGGTGACGGTGAGACCTCCGCGCAAGATTTAGCCAGTGCCCATGTCAGCTTAACCGACCATCTCCACCAGCAAGCGCTCACCCTGCGCTTGAGCGAGGTAGAAAAAGCGGCCTTAGAAATGCTGATTGAGTCCTTAGATGAGGACGGTTACTTGGCGGACAGTTTGGCTGATTTGGCACGTGGCTTGGCCGGTGATGACTGGGTCGCCTACGATGACTTGATGGTCGTATTCCAAGATGCCTTGGAGCATCTTCAAGCGATGGAGCCGGTGGGCGTTGGTGCGGCAGACCTGAGTGAGTGTTTGACCCTGCAAATTGGTGAAATGCGCAACACGCCCGTCGCCCAAGCTGCGTTGAAAATTTGCGCCCAACCGCTGGAGTTGCTGGCCAAACGCGACGTCAAACGCCTGTCTCAACAGGTGGAGGTTGACGAGGCATTGGTGCGCGAAGCCATTGGCTTGATCCAAGGGTTGGAGCCGAAGCCCGGACGGCGCTTTATTGAAACCGACCGCAATGTGGTCATCCCCGACGTCATCGTGACCAAAGCGAGTCAAGGGTTCAAAGTGGCGCTCAACCCGGCCGTGATGCCGCGTTTGCACGTTCATGAGCTCTATGCGGGTGCTATCAAGGGAGCTAAAGGTGATAGCGGTGCTGGCCTGCAACAGCGCTTGCAAGAGGCGCGTTGGTTTATAAAAAATATACAGCAGCGCTTCGACACCATCTTGCGTGTATCGAGCGCCATTGTGGATCGCCAAAGCCAGTTTTTTAGCCACGGTGAGTTGGCGATGAAGCCCATGGTGCTTCGGGAAATTGCGGAAGAGCTTGGCTTACACGAGTCCACGATCAGTCGCGTCACAACGGCCAAATACATGGCGACGCCACACGGTACCTTCGAGCTCAAATACTTCTTTGGCTCTGGCTTAGGTACGGAATCCGGGAGCAACGCATCGAGCACGGCGGTGCGCGCGCTCATTAAACAGTTCATCACGGCAGAGGCCCCTAAGAAGCCACTGTCGGACAACCAACTCTCTGAGTTGCTACGAGAAAACGGTATCGAATGCGCCCGCCGTACTGTCGCCAAATACCGTGAAGCGATGCGTATTGCGCCTGCTAACTTGAGAAAATCCCTTTGAATCTTTATCAGTTATTTTTGCCTTGTCCCGCCGGTGTCGAGCCGTATTTGGCAACCGAGGTTGCGCGGATTTTGGGCGAAGTGCCCGAGGCTGTCGGCACCGTTCGCGGTGGCGTGCGTGTGGAGGCGTCGTGGCGAGAGATGATGCTGCTCAACTTGCACGTGCGCTTGGCACAGCGTGTGTTGGTGCAGTTAGCTGATGTGCCCTACAAGACTGAGGATGACGTCTACGCCGCCGCCAATGAGGTGGTGTGGGAGTCATGGTTTACGCCCAAGCAACGTTTTCGCGTTGACATCACCGCCCAACACTGTCCTTTGCAAAGCTTGAACTTTGCGGCACTGCGTGTGAAAGATGGCTTGGTCGATCGTCTGCGCCAGCACTTCGGAACACGCCCTGATGTGGATACCCACCAGCCCCATGTGCGTGTCCACGCCCACCTAGACGCGAGCCACATCACGCTGTACATGGACACCAGCGGTGAGCCGCTGTTTAAGCGTGGTTGGCGTGAAGACAAGGGCGACGCCCCGCTCAAAGAAACGCTGGCTGCCGCCATGATTGCCGCGACCGAGTGGGACGCTGCCGAGACACCCTTGTATGACCCGTGTTGCGGCAGCGGTACGATCGCCATTGAGGCCGCGCAGATTGCGTGTGGCATTCCAGCGGGTTTGCTACGCCGCTTTGCCTTTGTCAACCTGCTGCCCCACGAGGCTCCTGCGTGGCAGAGTGTGCTGGGCGAGGCCCAGGCCAGCGTTGCCGAACAGGCATTAACGCGCCAAGAGGTCCGGGTTTATGGCAGCGATGTGTCCTTTCGTATGGTCGACTTTGCCACGCGCAATGCCGAGCGGGCGGGGGTCAGCCATGCGTTGGAGTTGCGCGGTGGCGACGCCTTACAGCGTAGCGCCCCAACCGATAGGCCGGGCATTTTGTTGCTCAACCCGCCGTATGGCGAGCGCATCGCCGCCGCCGGCGTTGCCGGTCACCGAGCACAAGACGGTGCAGCGAATCGCGGTGTGCGCGATCGCGAGCGCGACCGTGACCGTGTGTGGCGCGAAGCCGCCGATGTCGACGGCGAAGCCGATAGTGGTGAGGGCGACGCCTTCTTTGACCGCTTGGGAACGCATTGGAAGCACCACTTTGCAGGGTGGCGCGCATGGCTGCTAACCCCGGACATGAAGTTGCCGGGTAAGCTGCGGATGAAGGCGGCACGGCGTGTGCCGATGTGGAACGGACCGATCGAGTGCCGACTGTTCCGGTTTGATCTGACGGCCTTGGGTCAACGCCACGGTACTGCCGCAGAGTGATTGCTGAGAAGGTCGTTATCGACACCAATACGGCGTTGGACTTTTTGGTTTTTGAAGATCCGGGCGTACAGGCCCTTTACGAGGCGGTAACCCGTGGTGCCACGCAATGGTTGGTCTGCCCACCCATGCGCGTGGAGTTGGCGCGTGTGCTCGATTACCCGCTGGTGGCCAAGCGGCGTGAGGCCCGAACACGGTCGGTGTCTGATGTGATGCAACGCTTTGATACGCTCACCACATCGGTCGCGGTCGCCCCCAAAGCCGTCTTCACCTGTAAAGACCCAGATGACCAAGTTTTTATTGACTTAGCCGTTGCCCACGCCGCCGCTCTTTACAGCAAAGACCACGCGGTCTTAGCCCTGAAGGGGCGGCTCGCACGCTTAGGTATTGCGGTGATTAAACCCGCGCCCCGCTAGCTTTGCAGCGCAAAGGTCTCTGGTTGTGCACGTTCCCAAAAGTTCAGGAAGACCGGCGGTAAATCCGCAAGGTTGGCCTTGTACGCTTTGTTGCTGATGAGCGCGCCGCTGGGCACAGACGGTAGCAGGGACGACAGCGGTGCGATTTGGCTGGCGTTGATGCGTCTCAGGACATGGTCGGCTGAAATCTGTGCCGGGTCTTCTAAGCCGGCAGCCCCCACAAGATCAGCCAGTGAGCGCATGGTCTCTCGGTGGAAACTGGCGACCCGTTGGGCCTTGCTAGGCACTACCAAGGCTTGCTGACGAATGGGGTCTTGCGTGGTCACGCCAGTGGGGCAATGGCCCGTGTGGCATGCCTGGGCTTGAATGCACCCGAGGGAGAACATGAAGCCACGTGCGCTGTTACACCAATCGGCACCCATGGCGATCACGCGGGCCATATCGAATGCGCTCACAATTTTTCCGCTCGCACCGAGTCGAATATGCTCTCGTAAATTCAGCCCGACCAGGGTGTTGTGTACCAATCGCAACCCGTCTTGCAGGGGCATACCGACGTGGTCAGAAAACTCCAGCGGTGCCGCACCGGTGCCGCCTTCTGATCCATCCACTACGATAAAGTCGGGATAAATACCCGTGGTTTGCATGGCCTTGGCGAGTGCAAACCATTCCCACGCATGGCCAACACAGAGCTTGAAACCGACGGGTTTGCCATCGCTCAACTCACGCAGTTGTGCGATGAATGTCAGTAACTCTATGGGCGTGGAAAACGCGCTGTGGCTAGCGGGTGAGATGCAATCGACCCCAACCGGTACGCCCCGCGCGAGCGCGATCTCTGGGCTGACCTTCTCCCCGGGTAGCATGCCACCATGGCCTGGTTTGGCGCCTTGGCTCAGCTTCACTTCGATCATCTTGACTTGCGGGTTCTGTGCGTTTTCCTGAAAGCGCTCCGCGTTGAAATTGCCCGCATCATCGCGGCAGCCGAAGTAGCCGGAGCCAATTTCCCAAATGAGATCGCCACCGTGTTTTTTGTGGTGTATCGATATGGACCCTTCGCCGGTGTCGTGTGCAAAGCCCCCAATCGCCGCACCTTGGTTCAGTGCTTGAATGGCGTTCGCACTCAGCGCGCCAAAGCTCATGGCCGAGATATTGAAGAGACTCAGTGCATAGGGTTGTTTGCACGCGGCGCTGCCGACGGTGACCCGAAAGTCTGATGACGCCAGATGTTTGGGCACCATGGCGTGGTGCAGCCACTCGTAGCCCGGTCCATTCACGTTGAACTGGGTACCAAATGGCCGCTTGTCAGGCTCGCCTTTGGCGCGCGCGTAAACCAGCGAGCGTTGCGCGCGTGAGAAGGGGGTTGCCTCCGTGTCGCTTTCTAAGAAGTACTGGCGTAACTCTGGGCGTATGGCCTCGAGCATGTAGCGGACGCGGCCAATAAGCGGGTAGTTGCGCAGGACCGCGTGTGCGTTTTGACGCATGTCATGAATACCGAGGGCCAACGCACTGCCAAAGAAAAGGAAGGCCCATCCACCGACCCCTGCGATCAACCAAGCGGCCAAGAAAACAATGCTTAGGAAGGCGCATAGCAAGACCACGCTGTAGCGAACAGGGTAGTAACGGTTTAAACGGTCGAGCATGTGGTGATCTCCTGAAGCACGGCTGAGGCGAAGGCCCTCTGTGCCATGCACAATACACGGTAAAGTGTCATTCTCCAACCGGGTGCGTTGTGCAAGTCATTGCCGTGCGGCGTATTCATGGCACACACCGCTTCCTTCTGACCCTTGTCTACCCCCTACCTACCCCCTATTCGGAGCCTACTTTGAGCGAAACAAAACAGCCACCTGACCCAATAGACTCTGACGCGCTGACTTCGGAGGAGTTCGATGTGTTCGATCAGGTGTTGGACGACATGCGCACGCGTGATGACGAGGTGCCGCAATGGGAGTTCTGCGAGGGCTTTATGACCGCGGTCTTATGTACCCGTCGTACCCTTGCGCTTGATGAGGTGTTAGAGGTCCTGCTGAGCAGCGGCGATGATGCGGCCACCATCGCCTTCCGTGATGCCGCCCAACGCAGCGTCTTTGAGACGTTATGGAACAAGCGTGCAACGGAATTGCGCTCGCAGTTGATGACTTCTGTGCAGGCGTTGGACGAGGAAGGTGCGTTGTCGCCTGAGGTGATGGATGTGCGCGGCGCCATTGCCAGCCTGCCCGAGGCGGAGCGTGCCGCCATCCCTGCGAGTGACATCCCGTCGTTCGGCCAAGTGTGGGCGCTGGGTTTTATGTTCGCCGTGGAGGCGTGGCCAGATGACTGGGAGTTGCCGCGTGACAAAGAGGCTGCCAACTTCATTGATGAGGCGTTAGAGCGCATTGTGGCGTTGACAGAAGACGACACGGATGAACCCGTCATCTCCATGCTCGACGACGAAGGTGAACCGAGCGTGAGCCAAGAGCGCGCCAATGCCTATGGTGAGGCGCTGTGGGCGGTGTACGACTTGTTTCAGGCGTGGCAGGCGCTTGGGCCTAAGGTGGCGCCCGTTCGCAGTGGCGTAACGGTCGGTCGCAATGACCCCTGCCATTGCGGCAGTGGCAAGAAGTTTAAAAAGTGCCACGGCGCGTAAGCCGCTGCAGCCAACAGGCTATGGGCGCGGCCCCTTGCCTAGCCCTTAGCTAGTCCTTGCCGCGCATGAAGGCGCGTAAGGCATCGGCGCAGGCTTGCGGTTGCTCCTCTGGCAAGAAGTGGCCGCACGCCAAGGCCGCACCCTCGACCGTGCCGGCGCATTGCGCTTGCCACAAGGTCATGGGGTCAAAGAGCCGTTGCACGATGCCGTTGGCACCCCATAACACGAGGGTGTCGCAACGTATTTTCTCCCCTTTGGCCCGGCTTTCACGGTCGTGGTCTAAGTCCACTCCCGCGCTGGCCCGGTAGTCTTCGCACATATTGGCAATAACGGTCGGCGTGAACGCCTCTTCGTAAACGGCCAAGGCCTCGGGCTCTATGTGGCTGATGCCGCCGGTACCCCAACCGCCTAGCTTGGCGTGCAAGTACGGGATGGGGTTGCCTCCGATCATTTGCTCAGGAACGGGCGCGGGTTGTATCAAGTGAAACCAATGGTAGTAGGCGCGTGCAAACGCCATGTCGGTTGCGGCGTACATGTCGAGCGTGGGTGCAATGTCCATGACACATAAGGCAGTGACCCGTGACGGGTGATCAAGGGCTAAGCGGTGCGCCACTCGGCCGCCGCGGTCGTGGCCGCAGAGATAAAACCGATCAACCCCTAGGGCGTCAGCCAGCTGAACCACGGCCTTAGCCATCACGCGTTTGCTCATCTGCTGGTGGTCGTCGCTGGGCGGCGGTGCCGTGCTGCGGCCGTAGCCGCGCAGGTCAGGGATGATGAGGTGGAAATCATCGCGCAGCGCCTGTGCAACGGGGTGCCACATGACATGGGATTGCGGAAACCCGTGCAATAACACCAAGGCGGGTTTGTTGCCTTGGGGTGTTGCGGACGTGCACACATGTACTTGCTGGCCGTCGATGGCCAGTGTCTTCGTCTCAAAACCGTTAAACCAGCTCATGATGCACCCTCCTGTCTGTTGTCTAAGTGTTGCCGCAATTGCCCAATGGCGTAAGCAACGGCTTGGGTCCGCACAGCCGCCCGGTCTCCGCTAAAGTCGCGCCGCTCTGTCCAGACTTCTGTGCCGACAGACCACGCAAACCAAACCAGGCCAACGGGCTTCTCAGGCGAGCCGCCAGTGGGGCCTGCAATGCCTGTGGTGGCGATGGCGATGTGTGTATGGGCGTGGCGCTGGGCGCCTATCGCCATGGCCCGGGCAACGGGCTCGCTGACGGCGCCGAACTGGTCGATAAGTGCTGCGTCAACACCGATTTGGGCGGACTTGGCTGCGTTGGAGTACGTGACCCAGCCACGGTCAAACCAGGCACTTGAACCGGATACATCGGTGCAGGCCGCCGCGATACCGCCACCGGTACAACTTTCAGCCGTGGCGAGTAACCAGCCGCGTGCGACCAGATGGTTAGCGATGGCGCTTAGGTCAGCAGACCAGTCGAGTGGGGAAGCGGGTGAGGAAGCGGGTGGGGTGGTCATGACGGGTCCGAGGTTAGCGCGGCCAGAGGGTGGGCAACCAATGCAAGCCTAGCGCCCAGACAAACAAGGTTAGACCAGCGGCGATGAGGTCATCGAACATGACGCCAAATCCACCGACCCACCCAAAACCTTTAAAGCGCTGGTCTGCCCACTTGGTCGGACCGAACTTCACCGCATCAAAAAATCGGAACAAGCCAAACGCGAGCAATTGGGCCAGTAGGCCAGCGGGCATGATCAGCCACAACACCAGCCAGAACGCGATGACCTCATCCCACACCATATGACCGGAGTCGGCGATGCCCATGTCTTTCGCGCATTGCTTACAGGCCCAACAGCCCAAGAAAAATCCACCCGTAATCAGCCACAGCCAGTGGGTTGAGGACAGCAAGGGGCTCAGGGCCAAAAAGGCAACCCACGCCCACAACGTGCCGACCGTGCCGGGTGCAAACCGCGTCAAACCGGAGCCAAATCCCAAAGCCAGCAAGCGTGCAGGATGACCAAACATAAATCGCCATGTGGGACGCACGGCGGAGGTGTCTGTCGGCGACGGCGTTGCGTTGTTTGTAGGGTCTGAAGCCGTGGGCATAAAGTGATCATAGCC
Organism: Methylobacillus sp.; assembly: GCA_018607835.1. GTDB lineage: Bacteria > Pseudomonadota > Gammaproteobacteria > Burkholderiales > Burkholderiaceae_C > RS62. Next base: position 54,370 of record JABBAS010000070.1, read on the forward strand.
TCGGTAGGCGTTGGGCAAAACCGCACCGGCATGGTCTCGCAGCACCAACTCGGTCGTTTCGGTGGTCTGCCCGATACGCGTGAGGGGCAGCCCCAGGGCCAACGACAGATCGGCCATTGCGGCGCGTTGCGTGGGGGGTGCCGTAAAAAGCAATTCGTAGTCATCACCACCGGCAAACGCGATGCGTCGCCGTGTGTCCGGTGCCATGAGGGCCAACACCTCGCTACACGGGAGGCTATCCAGGTCAATCTGCGCGCCACAACCACTTGCACGTAACAAGTGCACCAAGTCGCCTGCCAAGCCATCGCTCACGTCCATTGCCGCGCTGGCGAGTCGGCGCAAAGCCAGCCCCAGTTCGATACGAGGGGTTGGCGTCTCCATGCGGGCAATCACCGCGTCGATTTGCTTGCGTGATAAGAGGCTACGCACCATGGTGTCATCGGGGTGGTTCGCCGTCCATTGCAACGCCAACGCGGCGTCACCTAGCGTACCGCTGACGTAGATGTCCTCTCCAGGCTTGGCGCCGTCGCGGCGAAGGGCATGTTCTGGCGCAACCTCCCCCATCACGGTGATCGCAATGGTTAAGGGGCCGCGCGTGATATCGCCGCCGATGAGGGCGCACTGATGGACATTTGCCAATTGCATCAAGCCCTGGGAGAAGGCTGCCAACCACGCATCGTCGGTTTGCGGGAGGGCGAGGGCGAGCGTAAAGCTCTTGGGCTCTGCCCCCATCGCCGCCAGATCGCTTAAGTTTACGGCTAAGGCCTTGTGCCCGAGCTTGGCCGGTGAGACGTCTTCAAAGAAGTGGCGTCCGGCAACCAACATGTCGCTGGACACGGCCAGCAAGTCGCCGGGGCGGACCTGCGTGAGCGCGCAGTCGTCACCCGGGCCCAGTGCAACATGCGACGCACGCGTTGGGCCACTGCCCAACGTGTTGGGCGTGATGAAGTGGCGTCGAATGAGGTCGAACTCGCTCATAGCCCTGCAGTTTAAGGGACGCGCGGCGGCTCGCCAGTCTCTTCCGTCTCTGTTGTTTCTGTTGCAGGCTCGCCCGGGTGCGCGTGCGCTACGGGGGGCGATGACGTGCCTACGGCAGGGGCATCCCCCGACCAGCGAAGGGCTCGGGCGACGATGGGAGGGCCCATCGTTTCAAAAATTGCCACGGCGGCAAAGATGACCGAGGCTACGGTGGCTCCCGCGTAAGGGAATTGCGCGGTGGTGGTGTTGGCTAATCCAATCGCCATGCCTGCCATGGGTAAGAGGTTGAGACCCGCGTTTAAATTGGTCTTGCGTGGCCAGTGCATCAAGGTGCCCGTGGCGGCGACACCGACCCACTTTGCCGCGCTACGGGCCAGCACAAAAATCAGTGCCGCTGGCGCGAAGGCGAGCATTTCCTTTAAGTGCAAGTTGGCGCCGGCGTAAACAAAGAGTGCAATAAAGAACAACTCAAATGCGGGGCCAAACTCCATATCTGCCAGTAAGTCCTCGCGCTCGAGCGAGGCCACAACAGCGCCCAAAACCAAGGGCGCAAACAACACGGATAGGTCAAAGGTGATGGCCAATCCCAAGGTCATGCTGACTGCCCCCACGACCAAGGCCAAGCTGTACTGCGCCGCGCGTTTGGTGGTGCGAGCGACCCGGTGCAGGGCATAGCCCATGACGCAACCTAAAAAAGTGGAGCCCAATAATTGATAGGCTGGTCCGCCGATCATGGTCTGCAACGGTGCGTTGGATTCGAAGTACAGCAGTGGTAGCAGTCCGGCGAAGACCAAAAAAGCAAACATGTTGTTGAGTGCAACCAACGCTTCGGAGCGGTCGGTGGTTAAGCCTTTAGCGCCTAGCTCGTGGGCCACGTGCAGCAAGACAGCGGGTGACGATGAAATGGCGATGGCCGCAATGACCGCGCTGGGCAATTTTGGAATGCCAAAGAGGCTGAGTGCGAAATAGACGGCTGCAAACGTCAATGTGCTCTCAACCAAGGACACGATCAGCAGGGCCTTGTCCTTGAGCATGCTGCGCACGTCGATACTCAAGCCCAAGCGGTACAAAATGAGAGCAAGCGCGATATCGATGACGATTTTGGCGCGTTCTAAGGTTTCGTATCCAAACAGATGTAGGCCGTTTGGCCCTGTGATAATCCCGACCAGCATGAAGCCCGTGATACTGGGAATCCATTCAATACGGTGCGCCAAATAGCCGCCCAGCGCGCCACAAAAAAGCAGCAAGCCAAAGAAAAACAAGGTGCTAACTTGCAGTGGTAGAGCGGGTAAAAAGTCCATGAGATAGCTTAATTAGTAGCGTAAGGGGCGGCATCACACTCAGGGTGACGGGTGCTTGTAGCAGGCAGGCGCACGCCATGACGGCGCGCAGTAGGCGCTTGATTAGGGTTACACGGTGGGTGTAGGTGTCAGTATCAGTATGGGTGTGGACGCGATAGACGCGGGCGATGTCACCGCGTCAGTGCAACAGGCCGGGGGTCGATCCGGCGGCTTGCAACACAAAGGGAGGCACGGTGGTCTCGAAGCGTGTGCCGTCGACCGCAACGAAAAAGAAATGGCCACTCATCATGCCGGCATTGGTGCGCAGTTGCGCCCCGCTGGTGTACTCAAACACCTGCCCGGGCTGTAGCAACGGTTGCTTGCCAACGACACCCAAGCCGTCCACCATCTCCACTTGCCCGCTGGCGTCCTCGATCTCCCAGTGCCTGGAGATGAGTTGCACGGCCACATCACCCTCGTTGGCCACCGTGATGGTGTAGGCAAAGGTGTACAGCGACTGCGCCGGTTGTGACTGCTCGTCTATGTACCGTGGCGCCGCCTGAATGCGGACGGAATAATTTGCTGACATGCTTGCTATGGTATCGCCGAACCACGCCATTCGTAACACTGCGACAATATGGGCTGCAAAAAAACTTTCGCCTAAACATGACGACCTCAACCTACCGTATTGCCCCGTCTATTTTGTCCGCTGACTTTGCCAAACTGGGACAAGAAGTCAGCGATGTGATTGCCGCTGGTGCCGACTGGATTCACTTTGACGTGATGGACAACCACTACGTCCCCAATCTGACCTTCGGCCCCATGGTATGCCAGGCACTCAAGCCCCACGCGAAAACAGCGCAAGGGGTTGCGGTACCCATCGATGTGCACCTCATGGTGAGCCCGGTCGATAGCTTGGCTGCAGCGTTTGCCCAAGCGGGAGCGGATTTGGTGAGCTTTCACCCCGATGCCTCCAGCCACGTGCATCGCAGTGTCCAGGCGCTGAAATCTCACGGCGTTCAGGTGGGGCTAACGTTTAACCCCGCCGAGCCGCTCGATGTGTTGGACTGGTTGATTGACGACATTGACCTGGTGCTGATCATGAGCGTTAACCCGGGCTTTGGTGGTCAGAGTTTTATTGATTCCGCCTTGCGCAAGATTGCAGACGTACGCCAACGCATAGACGCGTGTGGAAAAGACATCCGTTTGGAAGTCGACGGCGGCATCAAGACCGAGAACATTGCCCGTGTTGCGGCCGCTGGCGCCGACACGTTCGTGGCGGGTAGCGCTATTTTTAGTCAACCGGACTACGCTGGCGTCATTCGTGACATGCGCCAGGCGCTGGCCAAATGAGTACGCCCAATATGCCCGACGCATCCGTCCCGGGCGGACGCTACAGTGCCATCTTGTTAGACCTAGACGGCACCATGGTCGACACGATCGGAGATTTCGTTCAGGCCATGAACCGGACGTTTGAGGAGTTGGGGCAGCCGACGGTTGCGGCGGACCTCGTGGCCACATGGGTGGGTCGCGGTGGACCGCACCTAATTAATGAGGCGCGCTTGCACGCCGGCCTAGCGGCGGACCAAGGTGATGTGATGCGCGAGGGGTTTTTCCGTCATTACGGATTAATCAACGGACAGTACAGTGCCACCTTCCCCGGTGTTGAGGCCGGCTTGACGCGTTGGCAAGCCGCTGGCGTTGGTCTCGCCTGTGTGACCAATAAGCCAGAGGCGCATGCCAGAGAGTTGCTTGCTTTGAAGGGCTTGGACCGATTTTTCGGTGACCGTGTCTGGGGTGGCGACACCTTGGCGGAGCGCAAACCGCATGCCCTGCCACTGCTGACGGCCTGTGCGGCCTTGGGCGTCCCCGCCTCTAAGGCCTTGATGGTCGGCGACAGCCACACAGATGCGCATGCCGCCCAGGCCGCGGGTATGGACGCTGCGTTGCTGTCTTGGGGTTACAACCACGGCAAACCGATTGAGGCATTGCCCGCGGTGCTGCATGCCGATGCCTTTGAAACCTTGGTTGATTTTTGGGCGTCGTCACCATGACGCCCCTCCGTGGTGTAGGGCGCATCTCACGACCAATACCACGGTCAATGCGCCTAGCCCTTGCGCTACACTAACCCTATGTTTTTTCACCGATCCATCACCTCAGGTTGCAACGACCGGGGAGCCTGGCCTTGGCGTAGCCACGTGCGGCGCGGCTAAACGCTGCGCAATGTCTGTGGGTGCGTGGACTTGAGTCAAGGCTTTAGCGACGTACCCAATTCGTGATTGGTACGCGGGGAGCAATAACTCCCGCACAGCGCCCGCGCTGGACGTGCCAGGTTTTAGGTGCTTACACATGTTGACGCAAAAAGAATTCAATGCCTTGGCTGCCCAAGGTTACAACCGCATCCCCTTGATCGCGCAGGCGTTTGCCGATCTGGAGACCCCGCTCTCGCTGTACCTCAAGCTGGCCCATGTGCAAGACGGTGGCAAACACAGCTTTTTGCTGGAGTCGGTGGTGGGCGGTGAGCGTTTTGGCCGCTATAGCTTCATCGGATTGCCCGCTCGCACGCTATTGCGTGCCACCGGCTTTGGTGCGGCGGCCCAAACCGAGGTCGTCACCGACGACGTGGTGGTTGAGACCCATAAGGGGAATCCGTTGGATTTTGTCGCGGCGTATCAGCAGCGATTCAAGGTGGCCATCCAACCCGATATGCCGCGATTTTGTGGCGGCCTTGCCGGCTATTTTGGGTACGACACGGTCAGGCACATGGAGAAAAAGCTAGCGGCCTCGTGCCCACCCGATACGCTCGGCTGCCCAGACATCTTGCTGCTGCAAACCGAGGAGGTGGCCGTGATCGATAACTTGTCTGGCAAGCTGTACCTGATGGTTTACGGCGACCCGGCACAAGACGACGCCTACAGCCAAGCCGTGACGCGCCTAAACAGCCTGAAGGCCCGTTTGCTCGTCCCCGTTAGCTTGCCCGCGATGACCGGGCACCCGCCCACAGAAATTCACCATGAGTCGCAACAAGCCGACTATGAAGCCGCCGTCAAGCGGGCGCAGGCACTGATTGCGGACGGGGAATTCATGCAAGTGGTCATTGGACAGCGTTTGCAAAAGCCGTTCGATGCACCGCCGCTGAGTTTGTATCGCGCCTTGCGCTCCATGAACCCCAGCCCGTATATGTATTACTACCATCTGGGCGACCACCACGTGGTGGGCGCATCGCCTGAGATTTTGGTCCGCCAAGAGGCTGTTGCGGAAGGGCAAAAAATCACCATTCGTCCCTTAGCGGGTACCCGCCCGCGTGGCGCCACACCAGAGGCGGATGCGGCGGCGGAACAAGCGTTGTTAGAAGACCCTAAAGAGCGAGCGGAGCATGTGATGCTGATTGACTTGGCGCGCAACGATATTGGCCGTATCGCCAAGATCGGCAGCGTCAAAGTGACGGAGTCCTTTGCGGTGGAGCGATACAGCCACGTGATGCACATTGTGAGCAACGTGGAGGGTCTGTTGCGTGACGGCTTGTCCAGCATGGATGTGCTGCGCGCCTGCTTCCCCGCGGGGACCTTGAGTGGCGCGCCCAAGATCCACGCCATGGAGCTGATTGACCAACTCGAGCCCACCAAGCGCGGCATTTACGGCGGTGCTTGCGGCTACCTCAGCTACGCGGGCGACATGGACGTGGCGATCGCCATTCGAACCGCCGTGATTAAAGACAAAACCTTGTATGTGCAAGCAGCCGCTGGGGTGGTGGCCGACTCGGTTCCTGCCCTCGAGTGGGCTGAAACCGAGCACAAGGCCCGCGCCTTGTTGCGCGCGGCCGAGTTGGTCGAGCAGGGATTGGAGTGAACCATGTCTAACGCGTTACCCAACCATTTTCCTGGCGTTCGGCCCGCAGGCGCCCCCGTGTGTCGCTTGGTCATGATCGATAACTACGACAGCTTTACCTTCAACTTGGTGCAGTACTTCGGTAGCCTGGGCGCAGACGTGTGGGTCTTCCGAAATGACGACATTGACTTACCGGGCATCGCGGCCTTGCAGCCAGACTGCTTGGTTATTTCTCCGGGTCCGTGTTCCCCCAAAGAGGCCGGTATCTCGGTCGCGGCTATCCAACACTTCGCCGGCAAGCTGCCGATTCTGGGCGTCTGTCTTGGGCATCAAGCCATAGGCGCTGCCTTTGGTGGCACGGTAGGGCGGTCACAGCAGTTGATGCACGGTAAGACCAGTGTGCTAACCAGCACGCGCCAGGGCGTGTTTGCCAATTTGCCCAAACAATTTGTCGTGAACCGATACCACTCCCTTGCCGTGCAAGAAGCCGATTTGCCTGCCGAATTAGAGGTGACCGCTTGGACAGACGATGGTGAAATAATGGGCTTGCGCCACAAGCAACTCCCGATTGAAGGGGTGCAGTTCCATCCGGAGTCGGTGTTGAGTGAGCATGGCCACGCGTTGTTGGCTAACTTTTTGGCGCAAGCGTCTTAACCGATAGAGGAGAATCTCATGCCAGCAGCCCTGAGGGCCATCACACCGCAAGAAGCGTTGCAACGTGTCATCGAAGGTCGAGAGATTTTTCACGATGAGATGTTGCACATCATGCGGCTCATCATGCGCGGCGAGATGTCGCCGGTGATGGTCGCGGCAATCGTCGCCGGTTTGCGCGTCAAAAAAGAAACGATCGGTGAGATCACGGCGGCCGCGCAAGTGATGCGTGAGTTTTCGACCAAGGTCGAGATCGCGGACACCACGCACTTGGTCGATATCGTCGGCACAGGGGGTGACGGTGCGCACACCTTCAACATCAGTTCCTGCGCCATGCTGGTTGCGGCCGCGGCAGGTGCCAAGGTGAGCAAGCATGGCGGGCGAAGTGTGTCGAGTAAGTCGGGCAGCGCCGATGTATTGGAGCAATTAGGCATCGCCATTGACCTCAGTCCGGCGCAAATTGCGCGCAGTGTCGCTGAGGTGGGCATTGGTTTTATGTTTGCGCCCAATCATCACCCGGCCATGAAAAATGTGGCGCCAGTGCGCAAAGAATTGGGCGTACGGACGCTGTTCAATATCTTGGGGCCGCTAACCAACCCGGCCCAAGCGCCCAATATTTTGATGGGCGTGTTCCACAGTGATTTGGTGGGAATACAGACGCGGGCGTTGCAGCGGTTGGGTGCGACCCATGCCATCGTGGTCTACGGCTGTGATGGCTTGGACGAGGTCTCTCTGGGTGCCGCCACGTTGGTGGGCGAGCTCAAAGACGGCGTTGTCACGGAGTATGAAATTCACCCAGAAGATTTCGGCTTTGCCATGACCAGTACGCGTGCCCTGCGTGTTGAGACACCAGAGGCATCGCGCGACATGTTGATGGGGGTGTTGGAAAACAAGGCAGGGCCCGCTCGCGATATCGTGGTCTTTAACGCCGGCGTTTCGCTATACGCGGCGAACGTTGCAGATAGCATGGCCGCAGGCATCGTGCTGGCCGATCAGGTCTTGGCATCGGGCGCTGCGCTGGACAAACTCAACCAATGGCGAGCCTTCTGCACCGCGGCTAAAAACAGTGGCGATGCGTGAGGACTTGCCTCACTTTTCTTGAGAGAACACATGGATATTTTGGAAAAAATTGTTGAGGTAAAGCATCAAGAGGTTGCTGCCGCCAAAAAGCGTAAGCCGCTGGCTGCGATGCAGTCGGAAGCCTATGGCCGCGTCTTGGTGCGTGACTTCGAGGCCGCCTTGCGGGCCAAGATGGACCAGGGGCAATCGGCGGTGATTGCAGAGGTCAAAAAAGCCAGTCCCTCCAAGGGCTTGTTGCGCGCCAATTTCGAGCCCGCGGATATTGCGCAGAGCTACGCCGAGCACGGTGCTGCTTGTTTGTCGGTGCTGACGGATACCGATTTTTTTCAGGGTAGCCCCGATTACTTAAAGCAAGCGCGTGCGTCGTGCGACCTGCCGGTTTTGCGCAAAGACTTTATGGTGGACGCCTATCAAATATTCGAAGCGCGTGCTATGGGCGCGGATGCTATTTTGCTGATCGCGGCCTGTTTGGATGACGCCCAAATGGCTGAGTTTGAGGCCATCGCCAACGACTTGGATATGTCGGTATTGGTCGAGGTGCACGACCGCGCCGAGATGGACCGTGCCTTGAAGTTGCGCACCGCGCTGTTGGGCGTCAACAACCGCAACCTGCGAACCTTCGAGGTGGACTTGAACACCACGTTGTCGCTCAAGGCGCATTGTCCAGTCGATAAATTCATTGTGTGCGAGTCTGGTATCGCCGACCCCGCCGATGTCGCGCGGATCCAAGCTGGTGGGGTGAACTGCTTCCTAGTGGGCGAGGCCTTTATGCGAGCCGATGACCCTGGGCAGGCCTTGTCCGCTTTGTTTCAGGCGGCTACCTGAGGTGCGGGCGGTCGGCTGAAACCGAGTGAACGCGAGACCACACCCTATCGTCAGATGCCACCCAAGCCCGCAGCCATCGCCGACGCGCCGCAGGGACAGCTGCACACAGTCGACCCCACGCAGTGGCTGTGCGATGCGAGTTGGCAGCCCCTCATCGATCATTTTTTTGCTGAACCGGTGGGGAACGCGCTGTTACAGCGCCTGCAAGTTGCCATGGGGCAGGGGTTGGGGCCTGCTAACGACGGCAATCCCATCTATCCGCCGCAGCCCCTGCGTGCCTTGTCGCTGACGCCTTTGCCTGCGGTGCGCGTGGTGGTGTTGGGTCAAGACCCGTATCACGGGCCAGGGCAGGCCAACGGCCTGGCCTTTTCAGTCGCACCCGGTGCCCGGATACCCCCTTCACTGAGAAACATCTTTAAGGAATTGACGCGTTGCGGCATGCCTCCGCGCCACGATGGTTGCCTGGATGACTGGGCGCGCCAAGGGGTGCTGCTGCTCAATACCGCGCTGACCGTCAGTCGCGGCCAGCCGGGGAGCCACGCCAAATGGGGCTGGGCGGTGTTAACCGATCGCCTGATTCAGGCCATAGCCAGTCAAGCGGGTCCGGTGGTGTTTCTGTTGTGGGGCGCCCATGCGCAGTCTAAGGCCGCGTTGATCGCGGCCAACTCGCCGCCGCATGCCCAACGATTGACGCTGTCTTCTAACCACCCTTCACCGCTGTCAGCCAATCGGGTGCCGACGCCGTTTATCGGCAACCACCACTTCGTAATGGCTAATCAGGCCCTGACATCCTGGGGCCAAGCGCCGATTGCTTGGTAGCGCATCGCAATGTTGAAAAAGCGTTGAGGGCTTTTCAAAACCCAAAAAACCGTGGCATAATCCTAGGTTCGTTGGGAGGAGTGCCCGAGTGGCTAAAGGGGGCAGACTGTAAATCTGTTGGCTTACGCCTACGTTGGTTCGAATCCAACTTCCTCCACCAACGATCCGAATATGCGTGCTGGCGACAGTGTTTACACGTTGTCAGTGGTTTGGCGGGAGTAGTTCAATGGTAGAACCTTAGCCTTCCAAGCTAATGATGCGGGTTCGATCCCCGTCTCCCGCTCCATGTTGGATGTGATAGATCGCAATGTGCGCGTACCCGAAGGGGTGTGTTGGCAGTGAATTGCCCATGTGGCTCAGTGGTAGAGCACTCCCTTGGTAAGGGAGAGGTCGCGGGTCCGATTCCCGCCATGGGCACCAAATTTCTTGGGTTTCGTCAATTTTGGTCAATTTTGTAAAGCGGAGCTGAAAAATGGCAAAAAGCAAATTCGAACGTACAAAGCCCCACGTCAACGTGGGCACA
>JABBAS010000048.1:0-1598 GCA_018607835.1 Methylobacillus sp.
GACAAGACATCAAGTGGCCTCTTCGGCCCAATTCAAAATGTCATCGCGACTGATCTTTCCAACCAGCTCAGGGTGGTCTTGCTCGACGTGCTTCATTGTGGCCTCAACAAGGGCCTCGTCGCTTTGCGCCTGAACCACCAGGCCGCACTCGCAATTGATTACTTTGCTCATGTTTCTCCTTCAACACATTAGACAGTCATGCAACTCGCTTATCATGCATCAAATGTACTAAAAATTGATAAGAATGTAATGCTTGATCGTGAATCGCGAATACACCTGTGCGGTGCCTTGACCGTCCGGATCCTGGGCGAGCGTATAGAAAACGAACTGCCCGGCCGGCAAGGTCGTTTGCTTTTTGCGTTTCTGGTGAGCCAGCAAGGTCGCAGCGTGAGTCGCTCTGACATGGTTAAGCTGCTTTGGAATGGCGCGTCTCCAAATGACCCAGACACCGCGCTTGCGGCGCTCTTGGCTAAGCTGAGAAAGTCGATATCCAAGGACAATCTAATCGGCAAACAAGACGTCCGTTTGATTTTGCCCCCGCACACGTGGGTGGATTTAGACGTCGTTTGGAGCTGTCTGCATCGCGCCGAGTCGGCTGTTCATCAACTTGATTGGGCTGGTGCTTGGGGTCCCTCTCAGACCGTGGCACACATCAGCGCAAGAGTTTTCATGCCTGGCTTTGATGGTCCATGGATAGAAGACATTCGTGGCAAATTGATGGACGCGCAACTGCGCGCTAATGAGTGTTTGGCCGCAAGTGGGTTGCACTTAGGAGGTATGGAGCTGCATACGGCTGAACGTGCAGCCCGGCGAGCCATGGCCGCCAGTCCTTATCGAGAAAGCACGTGTGCTTTGTTGCTGCAAATTTTGGCACGCCGGGGTAATCGCGCCGAGGCGTTGCACCTGTATGAGTCGATGCGTATCCTTCTGCGCGAAGAACTGGGCGTTTCACCCAGCGAAGGCTTGCAGCAAGTGCACCGGTCTTTGTTACAAACTTAGACGTCGCTGCAACAGCCTGCGCTGGTTTTTTTACGCCTTGTAGTTTTTCCAAATTGCAAAGTCCTTGGCCTCGGTGTTGAATTCGTAGGCAACCACCTCTTCATCTCCGACGACCCACGCATCGTGACCTGGTGCGAAGACGTAAGCCTCACCCGCATGGACGGTGATCTCTGAGCCATCGTCGGAAACCACGTGCAGCACGCCTTTGATGATCGTTCCCAGGTGGGGCGCTTGGCAGCTATGGCCACCAACCAACGGCTTCATGATTTCTGACCACTTCCAACCGGGCTGCAAGGTTAGCTTTGAAATTGAAGCACCATCGAATTTGATGGTCGCAACATGCACTTTATCTGGTGTCTTTAATTCATCAGGGTCCTGAAAGGATTTTTTAGCAAGTGATGTCATGATGATTTCCTTAGGTTGAAATGCCCATCATGGTAGGCGGCGTGAATTAAAAAAACATTGGCAAAACATTGGTGAATCCACTGTTGCTCAGTTTGCGTCGGTTTCAGCCGGGGGCGGGCTTGGTGACATGAGAGTAAACGTTTCGGCTCTGCCATCAAACGCCAAGGTTTTCGCAATTTCTTAGAAATGGTTGA
>JABBAS010000048.1:1698-13392 GCA_018607835.1 Methylobacillus sp.
GTTTCGGCTCTGCCATCAAACGCCAAGGTTTTCGCAATTTCTTAGAAATGGTTGAACGCAATAATTCACGAGTTCTAAACCTTTCAACCCTTACAGCGTCGCAATCAAAACACGTCCATGTTGTCGTCACGATTGAGATCCACAGCCCACGGAGAGATCAATGTCCAAACTTTTAGTTCACATTACCTGCGGCCCAGAAAACCCAACCAAAGCAGCGCTTGGATTCCTAGTGGCAAGAACGGCGTTGAGCGAAGGTCATGAGGTGAACCTATTTTTGGCTGGAGACGGCGTGCAGCTGATGCGAAGCGCGGTCTTGGATACGCTGGTGGGCTTGGGAACCGGATCGCTACGCGAGCATTTCGATGCCATCGTCGCCGCCAACGGCCAGTTCTACGTCTCTGGCATGTCTAGCCAAGGCCGAGGGATCACGGCAAGTGACCTTGATGGTAAATCCGCCACCATGGCAATGCCGGAGAAGCTGGTCGCGCTTGCGCTGGCTGCGAACACCACCATTACTTACTGAGCACCGTATGGCCCCCGAACTCACCTATCTCGCCTATTACGGTGGCCTCGTCCTGCTCACCATCCTTGTTCAGGTATTGGCAGCGTTGCAGCAAGTTGGCCTGCCCGCGCTGGCCGGTAATCGTGAGGGCTTGGTGCTAACCGGAATGGCGCTGCGCTTAGAGCGTGCCACTGCCAATTCATTGTTCGCACTGGCGCTGATTGCGCCTCCCGTGATCTTGTTGCACCTGACTAAGGCAACTACGGATGTGGTGGGGCAGATCATGCTCGTTTTCCTGCTGGCACGCGTTGTCTACGTGCTGCTTTACGCTCTAGGTATTGCATGGGTTCGCACGATTGTCTGGCTCGTGGGCTTTGGCTGTACGGCGGTGCTTTATGCAATGGTTCTTGGATTCTGATTCCGTCAGAGAGAAAAACGAGGTCTTGTCTATGAATATGCCGTTTGTAAGAGAACAAGGCGTTGGCCCTGACGTTGTTTGCTTTCATTCAAACTGCAGTAGCTCAGGTCAATTTAAAGCCCTGATGGATGCGCTGGGTAGTCACTTTCATGTAACCGCCTTTGACGCCTACGGCGCAGGTAAAACGCCTGCGTGGTCGCAGAGCAGGCGCCTCAGTCTGTCTGATGAGGTGGCGCTTGCTGAGACCGTCATGCCTCAGGCAGGAGAGCAGGTCATCTTGATTGGTCACTCTTATGGCGCCGCTGTTGCACTGATGACGGCATTAGCAAACCCGGCGCGCGTAAGCGCTATGGTTGTTTACGAGCCCACGCTTTTTTCTGTCGTGAACCAGGTCCATGCACCGCCCAACGGCGTGGATGCCATGCGCGTCGTATGGAAAGCCAGCGCTCAAGCCATCGAAAGCGGTGACCCAGATACCGCGGCAAGGCTATTTATTGATTTTTGGTCTGGCGAGGGAGCTTGGGAAAATACACCGCTTAGACACAAAGATGCAATCTTGCTCGCGATTCGTGATGTGGACGATTGGGCGACTGCGCTACACAACGACTCAACCCCTTTGAGTGCGTTTGCCGAGTTGACGTGCCCGGTTCTGTACATGAAAGGCGAGAACTCACGTTTGCCAGCTCACGCGGTGGCCGATGTATTGACCTCCGTTTTGCCTAACGCACAGGTGATTGAGTTTGAAGGCATCGGGCACATGGGTCCCATCACGCACCCAAACGTGGTCAATGAGACCATCGTGTCGTTTCTAAATCGTGTTGCGTAGGTGTGTGGCTCCGCTCGTTCGTCATGGCGTCTACATCTGCAAACTTTCAGTAACCCGGGTAAGTACTAGTCCACGTTGAGGCTAGAGCCCATACCTTTTTTTTAACAGGAGCATTTTTATGAGTTATGCAGTTATATCCGAGTGGGTTTCTAAAAATAGCCGTCAGTCAACAGAAGGACAGGCTCAAGAACAGGCCGCCAAAGAAAAATTTGCACCAGGTGTTATGGCATTAGGTGCGACGGCGGTGTACTTCATTTACACATCCGATACCACTTTCAATGTGGTCACGATTTATCCGGATGAGGCCACTGCGACGAATGCAGCGGAGAAGCAACGCGCGATTCGCGCGCAGGCCGCGACAGAGATGCCTGTGAGTATGGCGGGCGAAGTGAGGGGGGACGTTTTTGCGTCAAGTTAACTCACCTGTGATCAAGAGATGTAACTCTTTGTAGTATCACCCGCGTGCGAGGGGCCGCGATGTAAGTTGCGGCGCCTTTTCGCTTGGTATCATTTTTATTTAATTAACGACGGGCACCCAGCATTTCGGTGGAGGCTGACGGATAATGATGGCTAACCGCTGTGCCAAAGGCGGTGGCTAATCATTCCGGCATTTAATGGCGTGAGCGATGCCGTTGAGTAGAGAACCCTGCCGGAACGTATGAATGCCTGACACCGATCATTTAGCCACCACAGCCCAACAACACACCCCAAACGACAGCTCGCAAAAAGATTACTTCTCAGTGCGCAATGGCGTCCGTTTTGCTGGTGTGCATCTCATCATTGACTGCTATGACGCCCAGCGGCTGGATGACATTGACTTCATTGAGCAAACACTCATTAGGTGCATCAGTGCATCCAATGCCACGTTAATCAATATCCATCTTCATCACTTCCATCCCAATGGGGTCAGTGGGGTTGCGGTGCTCGCTGAAAGCCATATTTCTGTGCACACGTGGCCAGAGAGCAATTACGCCGCCTTTGATGTTTTTATGTGCGGTAATACCCAACCTGAGGCTTGTATTGAAATTATGCAGGAAGCCTTCAAACCCAGCCGCCTAACGGTTAACGAGCACTTGCGAGGAGCAGGACTGTGAATAACCAAAAACAAAATAACTGGTGGCAGGAGCGATGCGAGGACTTGGGCATTGCCCAGTCTTTAGACATGGTTCTGCTGCATGCCGAGCGAAGCCCTTATCAGTTGATTGAAATTTTTGAACATGCCGCATTTGGCCGTGTCCTCGTTCTTGATGGCTATTTGCAGGCGAGTCAGGCAGACGAATTCATCTATCACGAAATGGGGCTACAAGTTCCTCTATTAGGCCGAAAGCGTGAGAACACCTCGGTGCTGATCATCGGTGGTGGTGATGGCGGCAGCCTTCGAGAGTCATTGGTTCACGACTTCGTGACCGCCGTCACCATGGTTGAGATTGACCAACGCGTGGTTGAGTTGTCAAAAGAATTCCTTGGGGTCAATGGCGACTACAACGACCCACGCGTCAACCTCATTTTTGATGATGCTGGAAACTTTGTACGCGATGCCAAAGCGCGTGGCCAAACCTTTGACATCATTGTGTTGGACTTGACCGAGCCGGTCGGACCATCTGCCGGTCTCTTTACAGAGGCCTTTTTTGTGGACCTCGCACAATTGGTTTCAGAAACGGGCGTCGTGGTTGACAGCGACAGCATTTTCTTGACACGTGAAGGCGCTGGCTTTTTGCAGGAGCAATCAGGCGATGGCGAGAATCTGGTGAGCGTCATGCTTCGCACCAAGCTGCTGCCACACATCGAAGCGTATCGCGCCAATGTCCCTTTGTATCCCGGCGCAGATTTTGGTTTTTACCTGTATAGCCGCGACGGGGTTTCTCTGCGCCACCCCGTGAAGGATTACCAAGGTCGCCACTATGACCCTGACGTCCACCAAGCCAGCTTTGCGTTACCGCGCTGGCAACGGGAATGGCTGCAAGTCTAGGGCGCGCATCACAGCCAGTCACTATGCATTTTCACCACCAATAGGCCTTATGGATTCCGTTACGCAAATACTGTTGGGTGCCTCTGTGAGCGTGGCCGTTATGGGCAGGCGTACCGCCGTTTGGAAGTCTGCGCTTTGGGGGGGAGTGGCTGGTCTATTGCCAGACCTAGATGTGCTGTTAGACCACGGCGACCCGGTGCTCAACATGGTGCGCCACCGTGCGGAAACGCACGCCTTGCTGCTGTTGACGCTATTCGCCATACCGCTTGCTTGGGTTGTCAGTGGTGTACACAAGCAACGAAATGTGTACGGCTGGTGGTTTGCGGCGTTGGCCTTGGCGTTGGTTACGCACCCGCTGTTAGACCTCATGACTATTTACGGCACGCAAGTGTTTCAGCCGTTTACAGACGAGGCCTATGGGCTGGGTAGCCTCTTTATCATCGATCCGGTGTACTCACTGCCGCTACTCTTTGGTTTAGTGGCAGCGTTGTGCATCAAGCTGCCTGAGCGCAGCTTACGGTTTAACAATTGGGCGTTGGCTTTCAGCACGCTTTACTTGGTTTGGAGCGCGGGCTCCCAAGCGTGGGTTACCCAACACGCGCGCGACTCCTTGCAGACGCTTGGTTTACCAACGACGCAAGTGCTTGTTACGCCAGCGCCGCTAACGACGCTGCTTTGGCGTGTGGTCGCTGTTGACGGCGACCAATTTTACGAGGGGTTTTATGCACTGTTGGACGGTGGCAGACCCATGCGCTTTAACGCGTTTGAGCGCGGTGAGGCGCTGATGCAGCAGCACGCCAGCCACCCCCATATGCAACGCCTAGCAAGGTTTACCGACGGTTTCTTCAAGGTGCAAGGCAAGGGTGACAACTTGGTGGTCACCGACTTACGCATGGGGCAAGAGCCCAATTACGTATTCTCGTTTGACATTGGACCACCGCTGCAAGCAGGTGACGTTCAACCAGTTGCGGTGCAAATGGCATATGGCCTTGATGTAGGCCGAGCGTTTGAGTGGTTGGGTCAGCGGCTGCTTGGCCGGGACGTGCAGCCGCCTGGGTTGTCAGTCCCAGCGAGCGGCCCAACGCTGAAGCATCGGTCGCCATCTTAAAAATAACCGGTACATCCGCTCCATTACCCAAGCAACCCCCGGTATGCGTCCGGCTAAGGCCAGCCAGCGCCAGCCGGGTAGGGCGGCCCATAAGGCTAAAAATGCCTGGGCGCCGCTGAGTAATTGACCATCGCGTCCTTGCACATGAAACCGCGCTAATAACTGCTCGCGCGATGTGCCGGCCGGCAGTGGCACCGACGTGCTGCTGATATCGGCGAAGCAGACCGGCGAGCCTGGTTGCAGCGGTTGCAGGTCACGATACACGGCAATCTCGCGCCGACACAGCGGGCAGGCACCGTCGTAGAGCACGGTCAGCGCCGGAGGGCACTCGTTTGTGTTGGCTTGCTCGGTATTGTTCATGTGTGAGAAAAGGTGGCAATGTAATTAACCGTGGTGTCTTTGCACCACGATGCTCTGTGCAATAGCGGTACATAGCGCATGCCGCGTAGATCGCGTATCTGTAAGTCTGAGGGCGCCAAAGCCGCGCTCAACTCTTCGGGGCGAACAAACATTGACCACTGATGGGTGCCGCGCGGGAGAACGCGAAGCAGGTATTCCGCTCCGACAATGGCAACGATAAAGCTCTTCAAGGTGCGGTCAATGGTGGAGACAAACAGCATGCCGCCTGGCGCCAAGCGGGCCGCGGAAGTGGCCAAAAATGCAGACACGTCGCTCACGTGTTCTACGACCTCAAGCGCGAGCACCACGTCAAAATGTTCTTGCGGTGACAGCACCTCGGTGGGATCGCCCAGCCGATAGTCAACCATGATGTTTTGCGATTCAGCGTGCAGACGAGCAGCCGCGACGTTACCCGGTGACGCGTCAACGCCCACAACGTGGGCACCGAGGCGCGCCAACGCTTCGGACATTAAGCCGCCGCCGCATCCGACATCTAAAATGCGCAGCCCGTTCAGCCCGTTCTGCGCGTTGGCGGTGTCTCGGCCCAAGTGCGAGGCTATTTGTGCGACCACATAATCTAGGCGCAAGGCATTGGCAACGTGTAGGGGGCGCATCGGTCCACGGCTGTCCCACCACGTTGCGCTCAGGCGGTTAAAGCGTTCGATTTCGGCCGCGATGGCAGTCATGCGTGCGTCACTCAGATGTGGCGGATCAGGGCGACCGCACCCTTTGACCCTGCGCCCACCATGGCGCACCAACTGCGCAGTACCCACCCTGATTGCGTGTTGCCCTGCGCAGCAGCCGCCTCATCGCGGTGAGCCACTTCGTCAGCTTGGCAATCTAGCAGGGTCTGGCGTAGGTCACTGAGGTCGGGGTGCGGGGCGAGCGCACGTATCTGATCCTCGTAGTGGTGGTTGACAAAGGTCTCCACTGCCTCGATCGTTGCGTAGACGGCCTTGGCGCCGAACAGCGCGGGCAGGGCACCCGTTAGAAACCCGGCCAATCGCCACAATGGCAGTAGTCGACTGTGCTTCGCTGCCGGTAACCACGCCGCAATGAGACCCAGGTGCTTTTGCTCTGTGGCCAAGTGATGCCCGGCAAAAGCCCTGAGCGCGGGATCTCGCGCAAATTGCAGCACCCCTCGGTATATGCAGATTGCGCCGACCTCGCCAGCATGGTCTGTCCGCAAGTCAGCGAACACCCACTTGGGGAGCGGGTCACCTGCACAGAGGGGCGCGCAGCCGGCGCTCATACCGGCTGCTCGGCCCTCACCGTCTAGCGGTATCGTGGCCGAGTGAGACACCATTAGCCTTTCTTGACATAGGCACTGCACCACCCTTTACCGGCGACTTGCTTGCCGGCAAACAATGGGCAACCACCCCAGGTATCGCTCGCTTTGCCTATGAACAAGGCGCAATTGGTACAGACCTGTCCTGCCGCATATTTGGGGTACTTTTTGGTGTCGGTTTTGGTGGCGTCCGATACATAGCCAAGGGCGATGGCCTGTGGGTCTTTTTCATCGGCCTTTGTTTTGCCGTGGGCAGAAGTAGCCAGAACCGAGCCGCCAGCGGCCAGCGTCATAAAAAAGGTGCGTCGATTTGTGTTCATGGAGAGTCCAATAAAAAACAAGCCAGAGAATTTCAACGAGTACCAAGGGCTTGTTATCTGGGTGTTCGCTGAAGTCAAAGCTGAGCAATGCCGGTTGAAAAACCTCTCCGGCTACAGTTTTGACATGATCGTGAGTTGATATCATAGCCTTCAAAAGGCAATAAGCAACTCAATTTATGCGATAATCCGACTCATATTAAACTCATGAAGCAAGAAAATGGCGTCTTCTCAACCGGCTAATCAGTCTCAAGCGCTGCCTCCAAATAACGTTCAGCCGACTTTTAGGGCCGGAGCGGTTGCGCGTCTTGCGGGTATGCCCGTGGCGACCTTGCGCATTTGGGAGCAACGCTACCAAGCTGTGCGACCCAACACGGCGGCATCGGGACACCGGTTGTATTCGTCAGCAGATGTTGAGCGAGCGACCCTGTTACGCCGGCTGACCGCTCAGGGTCATGCCATTGGCTTGCTCGCGCCGCTCGAAACAGAACAACTGCGCGAGATGATGCGTGCGCCTGAGGTTGCAGCCCTTCATTGGGCTGAAGCGCCGTTGCAAAGCGCATTGCGGGCGGTGGTGGTGGGACAAGCTTTGGCGGCTCGTCTCCAGCGGTTGTTCGAGCGCCGGCCCGCCGGACCAAAGCTGCAATTGGTGGGGGTATTCGATAGCCTGGCCCAGGCATCGCAAGCCGCGCAGCAGGCGGATACGCCTGCCGCAGACCTACTGATTTGGCAAGCCGGCAGCTTGCAGCCCGGCGCGCACCACGAACTACGCGTTGCCCAAGACGCTTGGCGTGCCCCAGCGGCAGCCGTTTTTTATCGCTTTTCCAGTGCCGCAGGACGAGCAGAGTTAACCCATGCCGGAGCCGCCGTTTTATCCGAACCTGCAGATGACGAGTCACTGCGCCAATGGCTGGCGTCCTTGCAGCGCAACGAGGTTGCTGATGTTCGCGGTGCGACCGCCCCCGCTTCAAGAGCCCCGGCTGAGCAAACCGTTTCCCCACCCCTGTTTGACGATATAGCCCTGACACAATTTGCTGGCATTTCCTCAGCAGTGTCTTGTGAGTGCCCTAGCCATTTGGCAGAGTTGTTGTTGCAAATTTCGTCTTTTGAAAAATACAGCAGCGACTGTGCGAACAGGAGCGCTGCCGACGCGCGATTGCACGCCTACTTGCAGCATGTCGCTGGGTCTGCTCGAATGCTTTTTGAAAAAGCACTCGAACAAGTCGCCATCGCAGAGGGCTTGCCTCTGCCGCCGCCTATTGCACTCGATTCGTCCGCACGGTAGGGCGCGTTGGCTGCGCGTTCATGCAGCGGTCCAGCCGCCGTCTAGCATCAATGCGCTACCCGTCATGAGACTCGAAGCCTCGCTCGCCAAGAAGACGATGGGGCCCATTACTTCTTCCACGCGACCAATGCGGCCCAGTGCAATTTTGCTGATGACAACATCACGAAAGGCCGCGTCAGCGAACATGGGGGCGGTAAAGGCGGTCTCGATAAAGGTTGGGCACACCGTATTGACTCGAATACCGGCTGATCCCAGCTCCCACGCCAGCGCCTTGGTCATGCCCTCGACCGCATGTTTCGTTGCGCAGTAAAGTGTGCGGCTCGGGCCACCCACATGGCCCATCTGCGAGCCGACGTTGATGATCGACCCTTTCTCGCCAGCGGCTAGCAGGCGGCGCGTGACCTCGCGCGCCACGTAGAAAGTCGCCTTCACGTTCAGGTCGAACACCGCATCAATGTCTTCATCGGGCGTGTTTATCAGCGATTTGGGCCGGTTCATGCCAGCGTTGTTGACCAAGATGTGAAAGGTGGGGTGTTGCGCTATGACGGCGGTCACGGCCTTTGAATCCGTTACATCCAGCACCACGAAATCAGCTTGTCCACCCTGCGCTGCGATGGCCTCGCAGGCGGCCCTCAGCTCATCTTCGGAGCGCGCCGCCAACGTGACGGCAGCGCCGGCCTGCGCCAACGCCACGGCTGCGGCTAGCCCAAGGCCCCGGCTCGCGCCGGTGACCAGCGCCCGTTTTCCGTCAACCCGAAAGCAGGGAGGCGGTGGTAGTTGTGGCACCGGAGTCATTGAAAAACCACCGCGCTCATGGCTGCAAAGGGGGTACGGGCTCATACCAAGGCACTTCCGGCCGCGTGCCATACCGCCGAACCCGAATATTGGCCTGCTCGCCATGACCGGCGAAATTCTCCATATGACACAGGCGCGAGCAATATTCGCCGATCTCTGCGCTGGCCTCGTCGCTCAACACTTTCTGGAAGGTACAGGTCTTCAGGAACTTGCCGACCCACAAACCACCGGTGTAGCGAGCGGCCTTGTTGGTCGGTAGGGTGTGGTTGGTGCCGATGACTTTGTCGCCAAAGGCCACGTTGGTGCGCGGACCGATGAAGAGTGCGCCGTAGTTGGTCATGTTGTCCAGGAAGTAGTCCGGCTCATGGGTCATGATCTGTACGTGCTCAGATGCGAGTTCGTCGGCCTTTTGCAGCATTTCTTCTCGGGTGTCGCAGACAATGACTTCGCCAAACTCGGCCCAGCTCTCCGCGGCGATGGCCGCAGTGGGGAGCACCTTTAGCTGGCGCGCGATCTCGGCCATGGTGCTGTGCGCTAGCGCCTCGCTGTCGGTCAACAGCACGGACGGCGACGTAGGGCCGTGTTCGGCCTGACCCAGCAGGTCAACTGCCACCAGTTCACCGTCAACGGAGTCATCAGCGATCACTAGCGTCTCTGTTGGTCCGGCAAACAGGTCAATGCCCACACGCCCGTACAACTGGCGTTTTGCCTCGGCCACAAACATATTGCCTGGGCCCACCAGCATGTCCACCGGCTTGAGACTGGGGGTGCCCACCGCCATCGCCACGACAGCCTGCACACCGCCGAGCACCAGAATGTCGTCCGCGCCGGCTAGGTGCATGGCGGTGACGATAGCGGGGTGCGGCGCGCCTTGGAAGGGCGGTGCAGTCGACACGATGCGCTTGACCCCGGCCACTTTGGCGGTGAGTACACTCATATGCGCAGAAGCGATCATCGGATACTTGCCGCCGGGCACGTAGCAGCCCACTGCATTGACGGGAATGTGGCGGTGACCGAGGATCACGCCGGGACGGGTTTCCACCTCTACGTCGCGCATCGAGTCACGCTGGATTTGCGCAAAATTACGGATCTGTGCTTGCGCGAACCGGATGTCTTCGAGTTCGCGCGCCGACAGACTTTTTATGGCCTTCTCGATCTGACCTTGCGACAGGCGGAACTCGGTGGGCTCCCAGTTGTCAAATTTGCGGCTGTACTCTCGAACCGCGTCATCGCCGCGTTGCTCAATGTCGCGAATAATGCCTTCGACAGTGGCGCGCACTTTGACGTCGTCATCGGCTCGGGCCTGCACGTCTCGGCCGCGCTTTAGGTATCGGATCATGGGTTCAGCTCCTGGTTTTAAAAGATTTGATGTGTATGTATCTAATTATTGATGCATTGCATTGCGCTCGTGTGTAAGTATGTATTTAATCGCCCCGGATTTGAACTGACCCCCAGAACTTTCACGCGAGCGTCGGAACAAATGCCACTGACGCGTCATAGGTTTAATAAAAAAAGCTTATTGTTTGTCCTTATCTGGCAGGCTCACTGGCACGCCCCATCTGCAGCAGGTGCGCAGCGTTTTCTTGTAATTGATGTTTTAAATTGAGTATGTATATGTCCGTCCTGATCGCCGCTTTTCTACTTGGGCTGGTTTTTAACGCCGCGCCCGGGGCCATATTTGCCGAGACAGTC
Organism: Methylobacillus sp.; assembly: GCA_018607835.1. GTDB lineage: Bacteria > Pseudomonadota > Gammaproteobacteria > Burkholderiales > Burkholderiaceae_C > RS62. Next base: position 12,298 of record JABBAS010000048.1, read on the forward strand.
CGCCGTGGTGCGACAGGCGGCTTTCGGCCTGCTCTTGCCGTTCAAATAGGGTCTCTGGTGGGAGATGCCACGTGGGCCATCTTGGGCCTGCTTGGTGTGGGTCTCTTGCTTCAAGTTGATCTACTCAAGTGGCCAGTGGGTCTGGCTGGTAGCGCCTATCTGCTTTGGCTCTCTTGGGACTCATGGAAGGCAGCCTCCGTTAACTTCAATGTGCAGCAAACTGACAGCGAGCAAGCCCGTTCGGCGCTGAGATCTGGCGTTGCGCTGTCTCTGACCAACCCTCAGAATCTCGCTTACTGGGCTGCTCTGGGCAGCGCATTGGGGGCGCTGGGCATATCTGATCCTGGTCTGTCTGAGTACCTGATGTTTTTCACTGGATTCATGATCGCTTCGGTCTGTTGGGCGGTTTTCTGTGCGGCGGCGATTGACAGGCTCTTTAAGAAAGCCGGCCAGAAGTGGGTGGCCATTACTTACCGGATGTGCGCGCTGATGTTCCTGGCACTCGCAATCAGTACGGTGAGTGATTTGTTTACTCACGCGGCAGGTGGTGCAGGTTCAAACCCGCTACCACTTGCCAGTAGTTTGTTGCCAAGTTCAAGCACCTAAGAGCAAGCTTGGTTGCTTTTGACGCCCAACCGCAACGCCCAAAACTATTCATACACTCCTGCGCGGGTGAGGTCAGTTTCTTTGCAGGAGTGACGCGGTTTTAAGCAGGGAACTCAATAGCGGACATTGCAAAAATTTTCCAACCATCGGGTGTTTTGGTGAAGGCATAAAAAGCAGTGGCGTTCTCAATCAATGAGCCGTCTGGTCGCAGTCTGTCGCAGTTACGCAAAACCAAGTGCGCCTTACTGTCAGAAACGGCAATCACATCAATTTCAAATGACGTGCTGGTTGCCCAATTTTTTCTGGCCTTCATCTCAAGCGGACTAAATGGAAATTTGTCGAACATGACGGTTTCTTTGTCCATGATGAAAGCACATGGCCATACAAATTGGGCGTGAATGGCGTCCTCATCACTAGCGACAAATGCATCTAGATATGCATGGTAGGCGGCCAAAACCTCGGATCTATTACGCATGCGTGAACCTCCTT
>JABBAS010000074.1 GCA_018607835.1 Methylobacillus sp.
TCATCACGTCGGTCATCACGTCGGTCAAAGCCACCGGCGGGTCTATCGTTGAAACGCCCGCTATCGTTGAAGCGCCCACCATCGTCTTCCCGGGCATGTAAGCGCTGCTCGAGCACGCGCATGGCCGCGGCACGTTGGTCGTTGGCGTCGCCCTGTGGCTGGCGCGTCGCGCCAGGGTTGGCGTTATAGCCACCCGAGCGCGCGGGTGCACGGTAGCCATCGCGCCCACGGTCGTTGCGGTCGTTGCGGTCATCGCGTCCGCCCTCATAACGCTCACCCCCGTAGCGCTCACCGCCATAGCCGCGTCCGCGCGGCTCCGGTTCAGGGGCGCGTGCCGCTGCATGCTCCAAACGGCGCAACGCCGCTTGTGCAGTTGACGCCAGTGCCAGCGCCTCTGGCGTGGGTTCACGCTTGACGAAGCGTGCCAAGGGCGCGCTGCCGCGCACGGGCTTCTTCGGCATACGCGGGTCGAAAGGTGCGCGACTGACAGTCCCCTCGGTATTTTTTTTCGCGCGCGCATCTGCTGCACGGAGGGTGGGTTTTGAGGTCATGGTGGTATGAAAAGTAAAAGTCAGTCGATCAGGATTAAAAAGAAAGCCTATGCAAGCGGGCGCTTGTCATACGCGGAAAGGTCCCCAGATACCGGTGCGTTCAGTTCGCCGTAGCGCAGCGCATTCAAGTCGAGCACCCGCAAGCCGCCGTACTCCACGCGAATCCAACCATGCGCTGCCAAGGTGCGCAACGCCTCGTTGACCCGCTGGCGAGAGAGTCCCACCAAATAGGCCAACTCTTGCTGAGTAATCCGCAACATTTCAGCCACCCCCGGATAGAGCTTGGGCTCAAACATCGCAGCCAAGTTACGCGCCACCCGCAGGTCCGGGCTCGCCATGCGGTCTATCTCTCTGGCCGCAATGAACTGGCCTAGGCGCTCATTCAGTTGGAGCATCACAAAGCGGTTAAAGCCCAAGGAATGACCGATGAGCCAGTCAAACATCTCGGTAGAAATACCCGCCAAACGGCTGGTGCGCAACGCCTGAATGTTGTAACGGTAGGGCTCACGCTTGAGCACCGTACCTTCGCCAAACCATCCGCCGGGTGCAATGCCGGTAAACGTGATCGCTGAGCCTCGGCTGTCGTCATTACTCATCTTAAGCAACCCCTCGATCAAACCAAACCAGTAGGTCACGGGGCGGCCAATGCGCACCACATAGTCCCCCGGTTCGGCGATGGTCACCAACATGTCTTGGCGCACATGCTCGCGCTCGTCCGCCGTGAGCGATGTCACCCAAGGGATCTGCGCAAACTCGTCATCAGACAGCACGCGAGCGCGTTGTTTCAAGCTGCTTGGTTCCGTCATGGTCTGTCGATGTAAAACATTCAATTTCTCTGCTTCCTACACGCGAGGGGCTTGCGCCTGAGTCGCTTAAACGGGACCGCCAAAATAAACCCGGCACGATCACCCGCAATAAGCGGCCAATTTAGGGGAAAGTCCTATACGGGTTCCCCCTCTAATTGTCGTTCAACCGACAGGCAAACGTCAAATCAAAGTCTACGATACATATAAGTTTAAAGATTGCCTGCTGAAACACGGTTTGATGCGCCCTCGCGCACCCCTACAGCAGGCGCAATGGAGTCAAAAATGCAACAAACCTTCCCTGGCTTGCTTGTGGCGCATGCCGCGCAGCGTCCTGATGCGCCTGCCATGCGTGAGAAAGCCTACGGTATCTGGCAAACACTGTCGTGGTCAGATTTGGCCGCCATGGTGGCCGACCTAGCGGGCGCCTTGCACGAAGCGGGTCTGCGCCGGGGGGAGCATGTGGTCGTTATTGGCTCTAACCGCCCTAGGCTGTATGCCACCATGCTGGCTGCACAGTCGCTCGGTGTCACGCCCGTGCCGCTTTACCAAGATGCTGCGGGCGCCGAATGCGTGTTCCCGATCAACAACGCGGACATTCGCTTTGCCATCGTGGAAGACCAAGAACAGGTCGACAAAATGCTGGAAATCCGGGCGCAATGTCCCCAGATCTCAAACATCTACTTTGACAACCCACGCGGTATGCGCAATTACGAGGAAACGGGTCTGGCCAGTTTGGACGACTTGCTGGCAGCTGGAAAGGCCTTCTCGCAAAAGAACCCCTCCTTTTTTGCTGATGAGGTGGCGAAGGTCACGTCCAGTGATGTGGCCGCCATGTTCTTCACCTCTGGCACAACCGGAAACCCCAAAGGCGTGGTCCACACGCACAGCAGTTTGCTAGACCGCGCCAGCGTTGGCGCGCGCTTCGACAAGCTGGTCCCAACGGATGAGGTCTTGGCCTATCTACCCCCCGCGTGGATTGGCCAAAACATCTTTAGTTACGCGCAGTGGCTGGCTGTTGGCTACATCGTGAACTGTCCCGAGTCGGCGGAAACCGTCACCATCGACTTGAAAGAAATTGGCCCCACTTACTACTTTGCCCCACCCCGCGTGTTTGAGACCCTACTCACCAGTGTCCTCATCCGCATGGAAGATGCCAGCACATTAAAACGCGCACTCTTCAAACACTTTATGGACTTGGCGCAACGCGTTGGCCCCATCAAAATGGCAGGCCAGTCGGTTGGCCTTATGGACAGCCTGCAATACGCCCTTGGCGATGCGATCATCTACGGCCCGTTGCGTAACAACCTCGGCATGTCTCGTGTGCGTGTCGCCTATACCGCTGGTGAGGCGATTGGCCCCGATCTGTTTACGTTTTACCGTTCCATAGGCGTCAACCTGAAACAGCTATACGGCTCCACAGAGACCGCGGTTTTTGTTTGCTTGCAACCCGACCACCAAGCCAAGGCTGACACCGTGGGCATCCCGTGCGAGGGCGTGGAAATCAAGGTAGCAGAGTCTGGCGAAATTTTGGTTCGCTCACCCGGATTGCTCAAGGAGTACTACAAGAACCCCGAGGCGACCGCCGAGGTATTGAGTGCTGACGGTTGGTACCACACCAGCGATGCCGGCTTCCTCGATAGTGATGGTCACTTGAAGATTATTGATCGCGTGAAAGACGTCGGACGCATCAAGGGCGGCGCATTCGACGGCTCGATGTTTGCGCCCAAGTACGTTGAGAACAAGCTCAAGTTTTTCTCCTTCATTAAAGAGGCCGTGGCCTATGGCGACCAACGTGAACGCGTTTGTGTCATGGTGAACATTGACTTTGATGCGGTTGGCAACTGGGCCGAGCGCCAAAACTTGCCCTACGCCGGCTATGCCGACCTATCCCAGAAACCCACGGTTTACGACATGATTCGCGACTGCGTGGAGCAAGTTAACGCTGACCTGAGCCGCGACGCGATGTTGGCGGGCTCTCAAGTCAGTCGATTCCTGATCTTGCATAAAGAGCTGGATCCCGATGACGGCGAATTGACCCGTACCAACAAGGTCCGCCGTGGCTTCATCGCTGAGAAGTACGGCGTGCTGGTTGAGGCCTTGTACGGCGACAAAACCGAGCAATTTATTGAGACGCAGGTGAAATTCGAAGACGGTCGCACAGGCGCCATCAGCGCCACTTTGCAACTGCGTGACGCCAAAATCTTCACGCCCGTGCAGGCAGCGGCTTAAGCACGCGCCTCTGAGCACCAGCCCCTAAGAACCCTGAACAACCTGACACCACACCATGGCTAAACGAGAAATAGGCGACGTCATTCTTGACGTCGAAAACATCAGCTTGCGATTCGGCGGCGTGAATGCACTCAGCGACATCTCATTCGACGTGCGCGAGCACGAGGTACGCGCCATCATTGGGCCTAACGGCGCCGGCAAGAGCTCCATGTTGAACTGTATTAACGGCGTTTACCAACCGCAAGAGGGGCAGATCAGCTTTCGGGGCAATACCTTTAAGCACATGAACAGCCGACAAGTCGCGGAAATGGGCATTGCCCGAACATTCCAAAACTTGGCCTTGTTCAAGGGTATGAGCGTGATCGACAACATCATGACCGGGCGCAACCTGCGGATCAAGAGCAATATATTTTTGCAGGCGTTGCGCATTGGCCCCGCCGAGAGGGAGGAGTCGGAACACCGCGAGTATGTCGAGCAAATTATCGACTTCTTGGAAATTCAGGCCCACCGCAAAACACCGGTTGGTCAACTGCCCTACGGCCTGCAAAAACGGGTTGACTTGGGTCGCGCTTTGGCGATGGAGCCCCAAGTCTTGTTGCTCGATGAGCCCATGGCCGGTATGAACATGGAAGAAAAGCAAGACATGTCTCGCTTCATCCTGGATGTAAACGAAGAGTTTGGCTCCACCATTGTCTTGATCGAACACGACATGGGCGTGGTGATGGACATCTCCGATCGCGTCGTGGTGTTGGACTACGGCAAGAAAATTGGTGACGGCACACCCGAAGAAGTGCGTGCCAACGAAGACGTTATCTCCGCCTACTTGGGCACCTCGCACTAAGCGCCCCTCAACACTGGAAACCAGATCATGGCATTTTTCTTAGAAACCTTGCTCGGCGGGCTCATGGCGGGCATGCTGTATTCACTCGTTGCTTTGGGCTTCGTGCTTATTTTCAAAGCGTCTGGCGTCTTTAACTTTGCACAGGGTGCGATGGTGTTATTCGCCGCCTTGGCGATGGCCAGATTCTCAGAGTGGCTCCCACAGTGGCTTGGCTTTGACAACCTGCTGCTCGCCAACGTGTTGGCTTTTCTCATAGCCGGCATTTTGATGTTCGGTATCGCCTGGCTCGTGGAGCGCTTGGTCTTGCGCCACCTCGTTAATCAGGACGGCGCAACGCTGTTAATGGCGACCTTGGGCATCACTTACTTCATTGATGGGCTGGGTCAATCCCTTTTTGGAAGCGACATCTACCAAATCAACATTGGCATGCCCAAAGAGCCTGTGTTCTTGCTGGACTCCGTCTTTGAGGGCGGGCTAATGGTCAACCTCGAAGATGTATACGCCGCCATCATCGCAGCGAGCTTGGTCATTTTGTTGACGATTTTTTTCAACAAAACCATTACAGGCCGCGCGTTGCGTGCGGTGGCCGATGACCACCAAGCCGCCCAGTCAGTGGGTATCCCGCTGAACCACATTTGGGTAGTGGTGTGGTGTGTCGCCGGTCTCGTCGCCTTGGTGGCGGGCATGATCTGGGGCTCAAAAATGGGGGTTCAGTTCTCGCTCAGTACCGTGGCCCTCAGGGCCTTACCCGTCATCATTTTGGGGGGGCTCACGTCGGTTCCGGGCGCCATTATTGGCGGCCTCATCATCGGCGTAGGCGAGAAGCTGTCCGAGGTGTTCTTGGGGGGCTACGTCGGCGGTGGCATTGAAATTTGGTTTGCATACATGCTCGCGCTTGTCGTGCTGATGTTCCGCCCGCAAGGCCTGTTTGGCGAAAAGATTATTGACCGGGTGTAACACCCAAGTTGCACAGAAAGACAAAAGATGTTCTATAGAGAAAACGGTCAGTTCAAGACAAACTACAAAGCAGACCAGCAGATCTTCGCCATTACGCAAGACCGCTGGGCCGTATTGGCGCTCATTGCCTTTGCCTTCATCGGTGTGCCGATGATGGTCGATGAGTACCTGTTCCGCGCCATCCTGATTCCCTTCCTCATACTCGCGCTTGCCGCTGTCGGTCTGAATATTTTGGTGGGTTACTGCGGTCAGCTCTCACTGGGCTCGGGGGCGTTCATGGCCATCGGTGCCTATGGCGCCTACAACTTCATCATGCGTATAGAGGGCATGCCTCTGATTCTTGCCCTGCTATTGGGCGGCGTGTGCGCCACCATCGCCGGTATTGTTTTCGGCATTCCCAGTTTGCGCGTGCGTGGCCTTTACCTCGCCGTCGCGACGCTGGCGGCACAGTTTTTCTGGGACTGGGCATTTCTGCGCATTGGCTGGTTCACCATCTACACGCCGTCAGGCTCGGTTGCGGTTTCCAACCTGCAAGTATTTGGCTGGACCATTAACTCGCCGGTCGAGAAATACTGGTTTTGCTTGGGCTTCTTGACCGTCTTCGCCTTGTTAGCCAAAAACCTCGTTCGCTCCGCCATAGGGCGTAACTGGATGGCAATCCGTGACATGGACGTTGCCGCAGCGGTGATTGGTATCCAGCCGCTGTACGCCAAGCTATCGGCCTTTGCGGTGAGCTCCTTCATCATCGGCGTGGCCGGAGGTCTGTGGGGCTTCGTCCACTTAGGTGGCTGGGAGCCGGCGGCCTTTGATATCCAGCGCTCGTTCCAACTGTTGTTCATGGTCATTATTGGCGGCATGGGCTCCATCATGGGCAGCATGTTCGGCGCCGCCTTTATCGTGGCCTTGCCCATTTTTCTCAACCAAGCATTGCCTGTTGTTGGTAGCTGGGTGGGCGTCACTATTTCTACGGCGGGCATTGCGCACGCTGAATTCATGATTTTTGGTGCGCTGATCGTGTGGTTCCTCATTGTGGAGCCGCATGGTTTAGCGCGTCTGTGGAGTATCGGCAAGCAAAAGATGCGTATCTGGCCCTTCCCACACTGAATCCCCGGGCGACCAAGGGGGAGCGGCGCCAGCGCCGGTCATTTGGTTGCATGTTGAAGCGCTTTTACACAACACTCTAAGGAGACTCGATATGAAGTTACGCAAACTCATGCTGGGTGCAGCGGCCGCGGCCATGGGCGTTAGCGCCCTACTCGCGCCCGTTTCGTCTGCACAGGCTGAAGAAACGCAGTTTTTCCCCTCGCTGGTTTACCGCACAGGGGCTTACGCACCTAACGGCATCCCCTTCGCCAATGGTTACTCCGATTACTACCGCCTCGTCAATGAGCGCGGCGGCATCAACGGCGTCAAGATCACCGTTGAAGAGTGCGAGACAGGCTACTCAACCGACCGTATTGTTGAGTGCTATGAGCGCTTGAAGGGTCAGAATGGCGGCGCAACCGTCTTCCAACCACTGTCAACAGGCGGTACGTTCGCGCTGACAGAAAAAGCACCCGTGGACAAAATCCCACTGATCACCGCCGGCTTGGGCCGCAGTGAGTCAGAAGACGGTGGCATCTTCAAGTGGAACTTCCCCTTGTTGGGCACCTACTGGGTTGCCGCTGACGTGTTGGTTCAACACGTAGGCAAGGAAGCCGGCGGTCTCGATAAGCTCAAGGGCAAGAAAATTGCGCTGATCTATCACGACAGCGCCTACGGTAAAGAGCCGATCCCACTGATGCAGAAGCGTGCCGAAATGCACGGCTTTGAACTCCAGCTGTTGCCCGTTGCCCACCCTGGTGTGGAGCAAAAGGCCACTTGGCTGAAGGTGCGTCGTAACCGGCCTGACTACGTCTTCTTGTGGGGCTGGGGTGTCATGAACTCCACCGCCATCAAGGAAGCAGTTGCCACGGGTTACCCCCGCGAAAAGATGTACGGCGTGTGGTGGTCTGGTGCTGAACCAGACGTCAAAGACGTCGCCGATGCGGCTAAGGGCTACAACTCATTGGCCTTGCAGCACAGCGCAGAGTATGACTCTTCGGTTGTGAAAGAGGTGCTGGCTAAGTTGCATGACCAAGGAAAAGGGACGGGTCCCCGTGAAGAAGTGGGCCAGGTGCTGTACATGCGCGGCCTGATCTCTGCGATGTTGGCCACCGAAGGCATGCGTGTCGCACAAGCCAAGTATGGCAAAGGCAAGCGCATCACGGGTGAGCAAATGCGTTGGGGCTTAGAGAACATGAACCTCACCACCATCGGGCTCAACTCATTGGGCTTCGGTGGTGTGATGCGCACAACCTCTACCAGCTGTAACGACCACATGGGTGCTTCATGGGCACGTATCCAGACATGGAACGGCAAAGGCTGGGATGTGGGTAACACATGGTACGAAGGTGACCGCAAGGTGCTGGGCCCCATGGTGACTGCCACAGCCAACAAGTACGCCGCTGACAAGAAATTGACACGTCGTGCTGCGTCTGACTGCAACAGCTAATTACCGCTAGGTATTTGGCAAAAAAGGGGCCCCGCAAGGGGCCCCTTCTCTCCCGAACAAAAACCGACGCACCCTGCGTCAACCTTTACTAGGCTCGCTATGCAAGCAAAAGACATCGTCCTAAACGTGAATGGCATTGAGGTCATTTACAACCACGTCATCTTGGTCTTGAAAGGGGTGTCCCTTCAAGTCGAGCAGGGCAAAATTGCCGCTATCTTGGGTGGCAACGGTGCAGGCAAGACCACCACATTGCGTGCGGTCTCCAACTTGTTGAAGGGCGAGCGCGGTGAAGTCACCAAAGGCAGCATTGAGTTCCGAGGTGAACGCATTGAAAACCTCACCCCCGCTGACTTGGTCAAGCGCGGCGTCGTGCAGGTCATGGAGGGGCGTCATTGTTTTGCGCACCTCACCATTGAAGAGAATTTATTAACCGGCGCGTACACGCGCGTCGACAAGGGCGAAATAGAGGCCAACCTAGAAAAGGTCTACAACTATTTCCCCCGACTGAAAACACGCCGCACCTCGCAGGCGGCTTACACGTCTGGCGGTGAGCAACAGATGTGCGCCATTGGCCGCGCCATCATGGCCAACCCCAGCGTTATTTTGCTCGATGAGCCCTCTATGGGCTTGGCACCACAAATTGTGGAAGAGGTGTTTGAAATCGTGAAGGACTTGAACCAACGCGAGAAGGTCACCGTTTTACTCGCTGAACAGAACACCAACATGGCTCTCAAGTATGCCGACTACGGCTACATCATGGAGTCGGGCCGCATCGTGATGGACGGTGTCGCTGCCGATCTGCGTAACAACGAGGACGTCAAAGAGTTCTATTTGGGCATGGGTGGTGGTGAACGCAAGTCATTTAAAGACGTGAAGAGCTACAAGCGTCGCAAGCGCTGGTTGGCCTAACCCGGGCCAGCGCGCAACCGCTTTCTCGTGGCTTGGTGAATACCAGACCCTTTCGCTTACTCACACTGGTTCACCCGATAACGTTATGGCCCTATTTTTTGACGCACTTGAGAACCAAGACCCCGCCGCCAGAGAGGCCAGACTCATGGGTGAACTGGCTTCGCAGGTGGCGCACGCACAACGTGCCTCCGCCGCTTTTGCCGACATTCTGGCGAGCGTTGATGCACCCTCGATCACGAGCCGAACGGCCTTGGCTAGCTTACCCGTGACGCGCAAAACGCAATTACTAGACAGACAAAAGGCCCAGCGGGCGCAAGACCCCATGGGCGGCTTTGCCACCCAAAGCTACGGCGCAGAGATGCCCCAAATCTTCGCCAGCCCCGGCCCCATATACGAGCCAGAGGGTCGTGCGGCTGACTACTGGCGCACAGCGCGTGCGGTATTTGCCGCTGGTTTTCGCGCGGGCGATTTAATACACAACTGTTTTTCTTACCACTTCACCCCCGCAGGCTCCATGATGTCGTGCGCCGCGCGTGCCATTGGTTGCACCGTTTTCCCGGGCGGCACCGGTCAGACCGAACAACAGGTGCAGGCCATGGCCGAGCTCAGGCCAGCGGGCTACATCGGAACACCCAGCTTTCTGCGCATTATTTTGGAGAAGGCAGACGAGATGGGCATTGCCCTACCCAGCGTAAAGAAAGCGCTGGTTTCTGGTGAGGCCTTGCCCCCCTCCTTGCGTGACTGGTTTGGTGCGCGCGGGGTCGACACCTACCAGTGCTACGCCACCGCAGACGTGGGCTTGATTGCCTATGAGACCCCCGCGCGCGAGGGCTTGGTGCTTGATGAAGGGGTGATCGTTGAGATCGTGCGTCCAGGCACCGGCGATCCCGTTGAGCCCGGTGACGTCGGGGAGCTCGTCATCACCACACTCAACCCGGACTACCCCATGATCCGGTTTGGCACCGGCGACCTCTCCGCCGAGCTGCCAGGGCACTGCCCAACCGGTAGGACCAACACGCGCATTAAGGGTTGGATGGGCAGGGCCGACCAAACCACGAAAGTGCGGGGTATGTTCATTCACGCCGCGCAAGTTGGCGATGTGATGCGTAAGTTTCCCGCACTCAGCGGCAAGGCACGTTTAGTCGTCACCGGTGAAATGGCCAACGACGCGTTGGCGTTACACGTTGAGGCTGACGGTCTGAGCCCGGACACCCTTGCCGCGTTGGCAGCGGCTGTACGCGACGTTACGAAATTACGTGCGGACGTGACTGTGGTCCCACCGGGCGGCTTGCCAAACGATGGCAAGGTGATAGAGGACGCACGCAGCTACGCCTAATCGATGGGTAGCTTGCGCTGCGCGCTAGCGCATCTCCCACGTCAGTGGTTCGTCTTCGGCTTGACAGCGCGCCAACGTCTTCAACAGCGGCGTAAACCGCGCTGACCAACTCACCGGTGGAGGCTTGCTGGCCTGATCCGCACCCGCGTTGTTATCCGCGGCCTTGTGATCTACCGCCCCGTGACGACCAATGAAGTCACGCACCGCCGCATCGGCTTCGGCCATCTCAGCAGCCAGCAGAATACCTTTTGCGCCGGGCGTTTTACCCCATATCTCGAGTAGCACGCTACCGTGCTCGTTGAACATCACCAAGTCAGCGGTGACCTTAGACTGAAAGCGAATCATGTGGGCACTCTGTATCGCCCGCTTCACGCGAGCTTAAAGCGCCATTATGCGTGTCGAAGCCCGTGTCGCATAGTGGCCATTTCGTCCAAGCGGTGTTGCTCTGCTTTGTTCTGGTGAGCGACGAGGCGCTTGTTTTCACGCTCCACGAGTTTTTTCATTTTTTCTAACTCGACACGCGCCAACCGCACCTGCTCCGCGGCAAGGTCTCTCGCCGCCGCCATTTGCTGAACGCGCAGCTGCGCCTGCACATCTAAGTCAACAAGCTGCGCCAAAAACTGGCGGCAATTGAGACTATCCGACAGGTTGGTTTGACGCTCGAACTGGGTCAGCTTCGCGCGGTACTCCGTGATCATATTGAGCACACGTTCCCGACTACTTTGGGCTTCTGCTTCTTTGAGCCGCGCTTGGCGCAGCACGTTCTCAGCCTCAGTTAATTTGGCTTGGGCTTGATCAGCCAACACGGGCCAGGGGCTTTTAATATCAGGCATTGACTTGTCCCATCACACTACCCAACATGGCACGTGACATGTCGTAGGCGACGCCAGCGTGCATGTCTTGCTGTAGGAATTCAACCATTTGTTCGCGTGCGGCAATCGCCGCATCCAAATCTCGATTGGTACCGGCATCGTAGGCTCCCACCTGAATAAGATCTTGGTTTTGTTGATAAAGCGTCCACAACCGACGAAAACGGTTGGCCTCTTTCAAGTCCTCGGGAGACAGCAGGTTTTGCATTACACGGGAAATAGAGCCTGCCATATCAATGGCTGGGTAATGCGCCGCGTCCGCGAGCGACCGTGACAACATTACTTGTCCATCCAACGACGCACGGGCGATGTCAACGATAGGGTCATTGCCGTCGTCGCCCTCAGCCAACACGGTATAAATTGCCGTGATCGAGCCAAAGCCGTTGCGACCAACGCCGGCACGCTCAATCAGGTTGGGTAACAGGCCAAACACCGATGGCGGATAACCTTTGGCCGTCGGTGGCTCACCCACGGCCAAACCAATCTCGCGTTGGGCGTGGGCGACGCGGGTAAGGCTGTCAACCAGCATCAATACGTTTTTGCCTTGATCGCGAAAGTACTCTGCGATGACATGGGTCATATTCGTGGCGCGCAAGCGCAGCACAGGCGATACATTGGCGGGTGCGGCAACCAACACAGATTTGGCAAGGCCCTCTTCGCCCAGTGACTCTTGAATAAACGCCTGTACCTCGCGCCCGCGCTCACCAATGAGGCCAATCACCACCACATCGGCTTTGGTAAAGCGCGTCAGCATACCCAGCAAAACACTCTTGCCCACCCCTGAACCTGCGATCAGGCCTAAGCGCTGACCCCGCCCCACTGTCAGCACGCCGTTAATGGCCTTCACGCCCACGTCCAGCACCGTATCAATTGGGCCACGCTCCATGGGATTGAGGGGGCGCCCCAACAAGCTCAAGCGGTCGGCGCACTGCGGCGGCGGTTTGCCATCCAGCGGTTGGCCACGGCCATCGATCACACGCCCCAGTAACTCAGGGCCTAAGCTCACATGCGCCACACGGGTCAGCACCCGCACGACAGCGCCCGGACCAATGCCCGTGGGCTCGGTAAAGGGCATGAGGTAAATGGTTTGATCGTTAAAACCCACCACCTCAGCCTCTATGCGCGTACCGTCTAGCCCGGCCACCTCGCACACCGCGCCCAATGGTGCAATCACACCTCGCGCCTCTAGGGTGAGGCCCACCAAACGCACCAGCGTACCGCTGCGCTCGGGCGATGGCGCATGCGCCGTTTGTAAATCTTTGGCAATGGCATCTGAGAAATCAAGCATCCGTCGCCTTCGGTTCGTCGTTAGGGGGGAGTTCGTCGTTAGGGGTTACGTCGGATACCTCAGCGTGTATCTCCTGTGTTGGCGGTGTAACGTCCATCGCGTCTTCGGGGTCATCCGTAGCGGTAGTGGCGGGGCTAGGCGTGGGCACCATCGTGGCATCCTCGGTTGCCTGCATCTGCGTCAGCGGGTTCACATCGCCTGCCCAATGCACGCCCTCATTTAGCACACTGCTGTGCGTACGCCACGTCTCTGCATCGCGCAACACGTTATTGGCCAGGGTCGTCAGTCGCGTTTGAATCAGGTCTTGCACCACGGCATCGTTGCTGCTTACGCGAACGCTTCCACGGACCAAGGTCTTATCAGGCTGCAAGACCAAGCCTGCACCGAGCTTGGCACCATGCGCCTCAACTGCGCGTAAGTCGTCTGGGTGAAGCGCAACCAGCACCCGCTTACCCGGATGCTCCAACTCTTCTAGACTGCGTTCTATTAAGCGCTCAATAGCCGATGGGCTCTGCCTAAGCTCACCACGCACCAGCTCTTCTGCGAGATGCAGCGCCAGCTTTTTTAGTGGTTCGAAGTATTGCTCTGGGTTGTCGTTCAGTGTTTTGGTTTGCGCAGCCGCCTCTGTCAGCAGTCGCAGCGTATCGGCTAGCTCAGCCCGCACGGCGGCCTCGCCCTCACTTCGCCCCGCTGCATGACCCTTGGAGGTGCCTGCAGCCTCACCCGCCGTCATGCCCTCGGCATAACCGGCATCGTAGCCCGCCTGCCGCGCTAGGTCGTTACCCGCCTCAATGGCGCTAACGGC
>JABBAS010000023.1:0-53179 GCA_018607835.1 Methylobacillus sp.
GCACATGATCATGGTCATGGGCATCTTTGTGCCCAGACTTACCGTGTCCCGTGCCCTTTAAGAACTCTGGGTCAATGTCCAGCGTTGCGTTGAGGTTAAACCCGCGCAAGTCAAAGAACTCCTTGATGGCGACCTCCCCAAAGTTCACGGGGCGAATCGGCGCGCGCGGGTTCATGTGCTTCAAACGATGGGTTAACGCATCGACGTCCGCCTCACTAACCAAGTCGGCTTTGCTGATAAAAATTTGGTCAGCGAATCCAACTTGACGGCGCGCCTCTTGGCGGTCGTTAAATTGCCCCGCTGCGTGCTTGGCATCAACGAGCGTGATCACCGCATCCAAGAGGTACTGCTCGGCGACCTCGTCGTCCATGAAGAACGTCTGTGCCACGGGGCCGGGATCAGCCAAACCAGTGGTTTCAATGACGACGCGATCAAAGTTGATTTCGCCCTTGCGTTTGCGCTCTGCGAGGTCTTGCAAGGTGGTGCGCAAATCCTCACGGATGGTGCAACACACGCAACCGTTACTCATTTGAATGATGTTTTCAGTGACGTCACTCACCAAAATATCGCTGTCAATATTTTCCTCACCGAACTCGTTCTCGACAACGGCAATTTTGTGGCCATGGGCCTCACCCAAAATGCGCTTCAAAAGCGTGGTCTTACCGGATCCGAGAAAGCCCGTGAGTATCGTTGCAGGAATAAGCGCCATGGTGTACGGCGGGGCGCTAGCCCCGCGTCTAATAAAGAGACAGAGGGCGCTTAGTTTAATTCATTGAAGAAGTCCTTGCCTCGGTCGACTCAGGGGCGCAAGTAGACGTAACCCTCTCTGGCTTGCAACCTGGCCACTTCCGCCACCCCGGACGGCACCACTTGCGCCTCTAGCGGTAGGGTGCTGGCGTCAATTTTTCGCCCTACAAGGGTGTTGTTACAGGCACGGAAGGACACATTCTCGGTGGCCAGACCAGAAATCAAGCCCTCAAAGCCACCGCCGGCTGGCGTCTTGGCCCCTGGCAGCATGAAGTCAATACCTTTGCCGTGACCGATCACCACAATCTGAGCTGTTGGATCGGCATTTAAGTGGTTTCGGATATTGCGCATGGCCCGCGCCGCCTGCTCTATGCCATCACTCAGGTGATAGACCACCTTGATGGGCTCCGCCGCCTGCGCCAAAAAACCCACTGCCAGTAAGCAACCCATGAGGGCCGTTTTAAACCATTGCGTCATGTCAAATATCTTTCTGTAAATGCCTTGAGGATAGGCGTCGTCAATCGAACCCAAGCTTATGACGATTTCTTTGCTTTGGGGTGGGCTTGGTCATATATCTTTGCGAGGTGCTGGAAATCCAGCCGCGTGTAAATCTGTGTGGTGCTGATACTGGCGTGGCCGAGCAACTCTTGGACGGCTCGCAGGTCCCCGCTAGACTGCAAGACATGACTCGCGAATGAATGCCGCAGCATATGCGGGTGCACGGGCGTCGCCATACCCGCAAGTTGCCCGCGCTCCCGCAAACGCAGTCTGACGTGCTGTGGCGATAAACGCCCCCCGCGCTGATTCACAAAAACCGCCGAGGATGTTGCGGCCGGTCCCAACCAGCGTTGGCGGGCCTCCAGCCATTCAGACAATGCGTGCAGCGCCGGTTGGCCGACGGGGACACTGCGCCATTTGGCCCCCTTACCCAACACATGCACCTCACCCCCCTCACCCGATGCACCGTCCCCCCCTTCCACCCAGCCCCTAGCGGCCTGACTGGCGACGACATCTAAACCCAACAGCTCGGATAGACGCAAACCACAGCCGTAAAGCAACTCGACCATGCAGCGGTCACGTAATTCCAGAACGGGGGCGTGCCTGTCATCCGTTCGGCGGTAATCAGCGAGTTGCACCGATTCATCCACCGCGAGTGCTTTGGGCAATGGCTTCGCCGCTTTGGGCGCGCGAACATCAATAACCGGATTGGCTTTCACAACACCACGGCCACCCAACCACTTATAGAAACCACGCCAACTCGACAGGATGCGGGCGATACCACGGCCATTCCGCCCTGCCGCATTCAAACCACCCACCCAGCGACGGACGTGTGCGGGTTGCACCGCTATCACGGCCACTGGCACACGGTCTGCGAGCACCTGAAGCAACGCCAAATCCGACTGGTACAGCGTATGGGTACGCGCACTCAAGCGCTTTTCGAAACGAATGTAATCAAGGTAGGCCTGCATGGGCGCACCGAGCGCATCCGACGCAAGCGGTGATGCGACCACTGGCTCATGCATACCCGGTGTCCAGTTCAAACATCGCTGTCTCCGATCTCGTGGTTTACCGTCTCTCGTTCATCACGCCGTATGCCGCAAGCGATGCCGCAGAATAGGCACAGATGGCTAGGGCAGCAACCGACTCAGGGCCGCACTGGCTTGCATGCTGATGCGTTCCAGAAAAAGTGTCCCCATGTCAGCCGTGAAGCGGTCCTCAGCGTCAGAGGCCAGCACCAGCAGGCCAAAAACGGGGGCATCGGTAGATCGCCGCAGTGGCACAACGGCCATGGACATCACGGTATCACCGTCGGGCAACCAGTTCAAAATCGGCAAATCGCGGCGCACGCCGCAGTAGGGCTCGGTGAGCATGTCCGCATAGGTTTTGACCGCATTTTCAACCGGCTCAGCAAACCCGCTACCCTGGTACTCTGGGGACACCCCCCAGATGCGCAAGGCATGCTGCGGGATCTCGTAAATACGCGCCAGCCCCTGCGTGGCTACATCCACTAGGGTGGTCGCATCACGCGCAGTGAGTAGTTCACACGTCCAGTCTTGCAACTTGTCGGCGATCGTGACATTGCTCTGCCCATAGCGAATCATTTGGGCGGCTTTTAGCTCTAAGTCACGCACCTTCCCACGCAAAATTTCGGCCTGTCGCTCTTGCAAACTAATGGCGCGGTGGCTATGCGGACTCGTCAACTGCACCGTGCTCAGTACGTCCAAATGACGCTCGAAAAAACCGGGCGTGTTGGTCAGGTACTCGGCAATATCGTCTTCGGTAATCGGGGGCAAAGAATTGGCACTCATAGGTTCACACTTTACTTTTACACAGAGGGGTCAGCGCGGGGATATTTTGCCTTGCGGCGCGCCATATGTTCATAGTCTAAATGCATGTCAGGTCGTGTTCATTCGCGCTCAGGGATTTCAATGCGCCCCTCAAACACGGTCGTGGCCGGGCCACTCATCCAAACGGGGTGCCCCAATCCATCCCAAACAATGTGCAACACCCCACCACGCGTCTCGACGTGTACGCTCGCGTCAAGGAGGCCCCAGCGAATCCCGGCCACCACGGCCGCACACGCGCCCGTGCCGCAGGCCAAGGTCTCGCCTGCACCGCGCTCGAAAACACGCAGCTTGATGCGGTCACGTCCCACCACCTGCATAAACCCGGCGTTCACACGGTTGGGAAAGCGCTCATGCGACTCCACCCAAGGGCCCCACTCATGTACGGGCGCATGCGCCACATCCCCCACCACCTGCACCGCGTGCGGGTTACCCATAGAGACCACGCCCACCGACATTTCGGCAGGCCAGTTGCCATCGCCTATCCGCGTGGCGATCTGGGGAGAGCCAGACGCAGCCGTTGCATCTAAGGTGTAGGCCGTCCAATTGCCAACCGGCTCTGGTGGCAAATCGGTGGCATTAAACGGGACACGCGCCACGTCAAATTCGGGCGCGCCCATATTGACACGTACCTGCTGATCGGCATCCTCAGTGAGCTCGATCGTGCCATTTGCCACCTGTACCCGAACGGTGGTTTTGTCGGTCAGTCCATGGCTTCGGACATAACGCACGAAACACCGCGCACCGTTGCCGCAATGTTCCACCTCGCCACCATCGGCGTTATGAATCACATATGAAAAGTCGACGTCGTCCGAGGCGGGCTGGCGCACTGACAGTATCTGATCCGCACCGATGCCAAAGTGCCTATCTGCAAGAAAGCGGTACTGCGCCGCACTCAAACCAAGCACTCCCTGTGTCTCGTCTAAAACGACAAAATCGTTCCCGGCGCCCTGCATTTTTGTAAATTGAATCTGCATACCCCATTATCTCGCGCAACGCAGATTGCGCAAAACGGGGGCTCAAAAACGCCGACACCGGACAGTCGCCCGTCAAACACCCCGGGCGTTTGTTTAACGGCAAAATAGCAGGTATGCCACGACAAGACATGCAACTTCATCCCGCGCGCACGCCCGCAGCCACGCGCGCCGCCGCAACCGTTATTTTGCTGCGCGACAGCCCCCAGGGTATGGAGGTCTTGATGACCCGGCGGTCAAGCACGGCCAGCTTCGCGCCCAGTGCATATGTCTTTCCTGGCGGCGGCATTGACCGTGCGGACGCTGATGCGCACGCGAACCTGCCCTCACGCACAGGTAACGACAGCGTACGGTTTAGGGAAACGCAACCCGATGACTTGCGCACCGCGGCGCTCGCAGCAATACGCGAGAGCTTTGAGGAACTAGGGGTCTTGCTCGCCACCAATGCCCAAGGAGACTGGGCCACAGACGCGGACATTGCGCAGATTGATCGCACCGGTGATTTTTATGAACAGTGCGCCGCATTAGGCTGGACCTTGCGGGCTGACACCGTATTCAGCTTTACGCGCTGGATCACCGACCGGGATATGGGTAAGCGCTTTGATGTGCCCTTTTTAATCACCCGCATGCCCGGGAATCAGACACCCGTTGCCGATGAATCTGAGCAATTTGAACCCGTTTGGCTAGACGCCACCGAGGCCTTGGCAGCCTACGAAAAGGGACGCTTTTTCATCATTTACCCCACCATCAAAACGCTAATACAGCTGGCTGCGTTTGCCAGTACAGCCGACGCCTTGGCGGCCTGCGCACATGAACAGCCGCTCTACACCACCTGTCCACGCGCTGGGCTTTTAAAGGGCGAAGAGGTGCGCTACATGGAGCATGAGGCCGCCTTTGGCGAGCTTGAAATGGTTTGCCCTGATGGCCAGATCGTGCACGCACTCGACTGGCAAAGCGAGCAACCTGTTGCCTTGCTAAAAAACATACAACGGCTCACTTGTCCCAATGCAGGCGTCATGACCGGCCCCGGAACCAACACCTACATCGTTGGCACGCCCGATACCGGCTACATCGTGATCGACCCCGGCCCCATAGAGCCCTCACATACCGAGCGACTGCGACTGGCCACCCAGGGCGACGTGCGTCTGATCTTATGTACCCACTCGCACCCAGACCATTCGCCGGGCGCCCAAGACTTGCAAGCCGCTACGCTTGATGCCGCCACGGGTAAGCCACCGCTGATTGCGGGTCTACCACATGGGCCAGACGCGCGGCCTGACAGCCACTTCGCGCCTGAACGCGTGATCGCGGACGGCGAACGTGTGGTTTTACAGGGCACGCACACCCATACCTTGCGGGCTATACACACACCTGGCCACACGCACAACCACCTCTGTTTTGTGTTGGAAGAGGACGGCATTCTTTTTTCAGGCGATCACATTTTGAACGGTAGCACTACCATCATCAACCCACCAGATGGCCATATGGGGGACTACCTGCATGCCTTAGACCGTTTATTGGAAAGTGCCGAACACGATGCCCTGCAGTTCATATTGCCTGCGCACGGATACGTACTTCATGAGGCAGCCACGGTCATGCAGCACCTGAAACAGCACCGACTCAAACGAGAGGCCAAGGTCAAAGCCGCCATGGAGCAACTCCCAGCGGGCACGCTAGACGATTGGGTGGCCGTGGCTTACGACGACACACCGCAGGTGCTGTGGCCGCTGGCCAAGCGCTCGTTGCTGGCGCACGTGGCCCACCTGCAATCCCTGCATTAAGGCATAGCGCCGCGGTGTCGCACCGCGAATAAAAAGTGTGAAGCTGGCCGATACGCCGGATTTTGTGCAGTGGGGTTGCCCCCACCGTGACCGTCATTCATCTGGGCCGCTGGTCACCCAAGCGGCTCGGTGCTACCTACCCGCCAACAACCTACGGAACGCAGGTTGCAAAACCGAAGTTTCACGTGTTGGCCTATTTGGTATTGCTGCGCGTAGAGATTGCCCGTTTCACCCGCACTTAAGCGGCTCGTCTCTGTTGCTCTAATCGTCACCTTAGACCTTTCGGCGGTCGGTGCAGAGGTGTTACCTCCTACGCTTCCCTATGCAGTCCGGACGTTCCTCCAGTGCGGTCTTTCGACACCATGCACCAGCGACGGCCTAGCCAGCTCCACGCAGAGGATAATACGCCATTCCTATTGCTTGATAACCACAAGCCCCTACAGGACACCTATGACCCAAATTCGCCTCACCGAGCTCAAACTCGATCTCAGCGCAGTGCCCGTTGACTATCGCCGTGCCGCAGATGCGCCGGCGGAAACCGTGGCGGACCGTGCCCCGATCGCCCACCCGGTGCAAGCGCTCACCCAATTGGTATGCGAGCGCCTCGCCATCACGCCGGATGCCATTGCCACATTGCAGGTGTTTAAACGCAGCTTTGATGCCCGCAAAGCGGAGATACGTGCGGTCTACATTGTCGATATTGCGCTAAACGATGACGCCTTGGCCGCGCATGTCTTGGCGACCTTTGACAAGCACCCCCATGTCAGCGTGACACCGGATACGGCATGGATGCCGCCCACAGTGCGTGCGCCCATAGACGAGTCAGATCGTCCCGTCGTTATTGGTTTTGGCCCCTGCGGCTTATTTACTGCGTTGGCGTTGGCGCAAATGGGTTTGCGCCCCATCGTTTACGAACGCGGCCAACCCGTTCGCCAACGCACCAAGGACACATGGGGTTTATGGCGCAAGTCAACACTCAACCCTGAAAGCAACGTGCAGTTTGGCGAAGGCGGCGCGGGTTTGTTTTCTGACGGCAAGCTGTACAGCCAAATCAAAGACCCACGCCACTTAGGCCGCAAAGTCATGCAGGAGTTCGTCGCGGCAGGTGCGCCACCCGAAATTTTGTACATGGCGCACCCCCACATTGGCACCTTCAAGCTGGTGAAGGTTGTCGAGCATATGCGTGAAACCATTACACGTTTGGGCGGTCACATTCACTTTGGACATCGCGTTGACGACTTGTTGCTGGCGCCTGTCGACGACGACACAGCGACCATTGGCACAGGGCACCAGCGTGTCTGTGGGTTGCGTGTAACCAACCTGCAAACCGAGCAACAGATCAGCCATCCAGCCACGCGCGTCGTCGTTGCGCTGGGGCACAGCGCACGCGATACCTTCGCCATGCTGTTTAACCGCGGGGTTGATATGCAGGCCAAACCCCTATCGGTTGGCGTCCGTATTGAGCACCCACAAGGCGTGATTGATGCCGCACGCTGGGGACGACATGCAGGCAACCTGCTACTCGGTGCAGCCGATTACAAGTTGGTCCACCACGCCCAAAATGGCCGCTCGGTCTATAGTTTCTGTATGTGCCCAGGGGGGACCGTGGTTGCGGCCACCTCCGAGCCTGGCCACGTTGTCACCAACGGCATGAGCCAATATTCACGTAACGAGCGCAACGCCAATGCCGGTATCGTCGTGGGCATTGATGCCAATGACGCCCCCCAGTCAGTGGACGCTTGGCAGGCCGCATTTGGCACGGAGTTGGGTGGTACATTTGCCGCGCAAGCGGCCGACATGCGGGCCATGGGCGCGACACACCCATTGGCAGCCATCGTGTTGCAACGGGCTTTGGAGAAGCAAGCGTTTGTTGCAGGAGGGGAAAACTACCATGCCCCCGGTCAGCTCGTTGGCGACTTCCTGAACAAGCGGCCATCAACCGCTTTGGGCACGGTCACGCCAAGCTATCAACCCGGCGTTCGGCTCGGGGAGTTATCCGACGTACTGCCCGCATTCGCGGTGGACGCCATACGCGAAGCGCTGCCCGCATTTGGTCGTCAAATCAAGGGCTTTGATATGGCCGACGCGGTCATGACCGGCATCGAGACCCGCACCTCATCCCCCCTGCGTATCCGACGCGATGCCGCTTTGCAAAGCACGAATACGCTGGGTCTATTTCCTGGTGGCGAGGGCGCCGGTTACGCAGGCGGTATCTTGTCTGCTGGCGTGGACGGCATCAAGGTCGCAGAGGCCGTCGCGGCCTCCTTTAATTAAGGCATCTATGCTATTTTCATCTTTCGCACTGGATACGGATTTACACCGTGCCGTGCAGACCTTGGGCCACACCGACACAACGGACGTGCAAACCCAAGTCATTCCCCTGATGTTGAGCGGGGTGGACGGTATCGCGTTGGCCCCCACTGGATCGGGTAAAACCTTGTCATTTGCGTTGCCCCTGCTGCAACGCGTCATCCAACACCGCCAACAGCAAGCGACGCTCGCGCAGCAGCCCAACCGGACGACGCAAGCCCTGATCCTCGTGCCCACGCGGGAGCTAAGCGCTCAGATTGCACAGGTCTTTACGGCGCTTTGTGACACGCTGTCAACGGATAAACGCGCGGCACCTAAAGTGCTCGCACTCTTTGGGGGAGTGTCCCTGAATCCGCAAATGATGGCCCTCCGTGGCGGCGCCGACATCGTCGTTGCCACCCCAGGACGATTGCTGGACCTCGTCGACAACCATGCCTTGCAGTTGGGCCATGTAGCCCAGTTGGTGCTTGACGAGGCCGACCGCCTCATGGATGCCAGCTTCTCCGATGAACTCACACGGGTACTCGCACTGCTACCCGCTCAGCGTCAAACATGGCTCTTTTCAGCGACTTGGACCAAGGCGGTTGAGGGGCTCAGCGCATCACAGCTGCGCGACCCCGCCCGCGTCACGCTGACGCACGTTGACAGCGATCAACCCGATATCCTGCAACGCGCCATCCATATCAATACCGACCAACGAACCAGTGCATTGCGCCAACTCATCAAGGCGAACGGCTGGAAGCAGGTGCTGGTATTTGTCGCCTCCAAATACAACGCCGAGCATCTCGCTGAAAAACTGTATTTGAAGAAAATTTACGCCACACCGTTTCACGGTGGACTCACCCAGGGTCAGCGAACCGAGCGCTTAGCCGAGTTTAAGGATGGCCGATGGGACGTATTGATTACCACCGACCTCGCTGCGAGGGGCATTGATATTCACGACCTCCCAGCCGTGGTGAACTACGACTTACCGCGCTCACCCAACGACTACACCCACCGCATCGGGCGTACCGCGCGCGCTGGAAAGTCTGGCGTCGCGGTCAGCTTCATCACTCCCGACACCGCGCCGCACTTCGCACTCATAGAGAAGCGCCATCAGTTGTCTCTACCCCGAGAAACACTAGAAGGCTTCCCGTACACCCCGCCTGTGATGGCGCCAGCCCATACCGATATCAGCGCGCCCGACCTCGACGCCGCGCGCGGCGGTGCGGGCGGTATCAAGGGGTCGCGCCTAAGTAAAAAAGACAAGGCCCGTGCGGCAGCCAAATTAGCAGGGACGGGAGACATTAAAAGAGGTTAGGATGGCGCCATGATCCTCAACACCGCAGCGGCGGCCCACTTATCGACGTTTGCGCCTTTGGTTGACAAGGTCATGTTGCAAGAAATGCGCGATTTGATCGCGCCAGAAGAGCTGCTCGCCATGGCGAGCACCCTGCTGGTCGGGCCAGCAAGCGATCTGGAAATACTTGGTAGCCTGTTGCGCCCGCCCGCTCACGGCGATGTTGCGGGGCAGGCGCATAAACTCAAAGGTGGGGCGTTCATGCTGGGCTTGCATGGCCTGGGTTTATTTTGTCGCCACTTGGAGCTGGTGATCAAGTCAGATACGCTAACGGCGAGTCACAAAGAACACCTAGCGATCATGGGTGAAACCAGCCTAGCCGCCCTCAAGGCCGAGCTGTCGCTTTCTGATTGAGCGCTCGGTGGGTCTGCCCGGGTGCCTGCGCTTTGTGCCTACTCACATGCGCGCAAACTGCGTTGTATGTCGCCCTCAAACTGGGTGATCGCAGCCAAGGTCACCGCATCGGTACACAGACTCGCAATGAAATCTGGGCGCAACGTCACCGCCTGAGCCCCCATCCCCATCAACCGCGCCAGAACATCGGCTGAGCGCACACTGGCGGCCAACAAACTTGGGCCGGTTGTCTGCGCCTGCACAGCGGCCTCCAGTAGCGACCACACATCGCGTCCAGCCGCGTCCAAGCGGCCCACATAGGGCGCCACCCACCGGGTTTGGCGGTCGGTCGCCCACAACAACTGCATGGCATTTGATAGACCCGTGAGTAACGTCGGCAAGCCAAGGGCGTGGACGGCGTCAATGGACGCCTCCCACCGCGGATCACACGGTAGCTTGATCGTGAGGCCAATGTTCGCGGACTGTGCGCGCGTCTGCAACTGAGCGGCTAAGCGGGTGTTCTCGGGCAGGTCTGCGCCTGTAACCTGCACCATGATCTCGGTAAATCCGTGACCCGCTGCGCGGGCAATCAGCTCACCGTAACCCCGCTCGGATACCGGTAACCCCGCTTGATACACCAAACTGGGGTTGGTGGTCACACCAGCGATCTGTGGGCTCCCGGGTGGGAGTGTCCAGGTTGCAGCATCTGCAGAGTCAATAAAAAGTTTCACACGATATCCTGCTTCAAAGCCACATCCTTGGTTGGAAAAAACTGTCCGTGCAACGGAATAAGAGAACCACCCAAGGCGCGTGCGTGCGGCCCGACCAAGCCAGAGATTAGCTTGGGCTGATGCATCCCATCGAAGCGGTAGGTGGCCATGCTCTCCTCGGTACGTTTGATCAAGGCATTAATTAGCGGACGCCCTAAAGACCCATCCACCACCACGGCCTCCAAGTCTAAAAATGCGGCGGCACTTGCAGCCGTCATGGCCAACGCACTGCTGGCACGCGCCAGCCACGCCTCGGTCAGTGCCGGGGGCGCCTTATCAAGCACGTCATCGCTGTGCACCAGCTGAGGGTCTATCCCGGCCGCCATTAGCGCCTGCTCAAGTTGCCAACCCGAGGCCACCTCAAGCAGCTGTGCCGACAGGCCGTTTTTGGCTATGGCGGTGGGTAGCGAGCCAATCGCGCCCGCGTTGCCGCGCGGGCCGCCCACGAGCTGCCCATCCATCACCAAACCGCCGCCCACAAAGGTGCCGACGAATACGTAGAGAAAGTCGCGTATCGTGCGGCCATTGCCTTCGTAAAGCTCCGCCAAACACGCCGCCATGGTGTCCTTTGCAAAGGCCACGGGTAAATCAGTGAGCTTGGCCACCTCACCCTGAACGTCGTAATCAATCCAACGCGAGAGGCCCTCGCTTGCGTGTGCGCCCATGATGTCCACCCATTGATGCATAGACAACGGCGCGGTCACGCCCACCCCAACCACCTGCGCCCAGCGTGTGCCCAGAAAGGCCTTGGCTTGGGCGAGGCTGCTACTAATTTGCGTGGTGAGGTGGCGTGGATCGGGGTAGTCGTAGCGGGTCTCTTCCGTCCAAATGGGCTGGCCCGCAAAGTTGGTAATGATGACCTCTAAACTACGGCGGCCCACCTGCAGTCCCACACCGTAGGCCCCGTCGGGATTGAGTGCAAGCGGCACTGACGGCTGGCCGATACGGCCACGTATCGGTGCTTGCTTCAGTAACAAGCCGTCGTCCATCAGGCGCGTCACGATGATGGCGACCGTTTGGGTAGAGAGCTGCGTCGCTCTTGCCAAATCCGCTTTGGGGATCTGGCCATGTAAGCGTATCGCCTGTAAGACAATCCGCTCGTTAAATTGACGCATCCCGTTGTGGTTAGAACCGCGCATTGCACGGCGGTCGACAGTGAACTTTGGGGGCGTCATGTACTCATTTGATCGGTTGCGTGATGAGTCCCTTACACAACAATACGTTGCCATATGGGGTCATTTCACCACACTGAATTATCACGGATGCACGCGCCATTTGCTTGTAAAAAGCAAAGCGCTCCAGCGCTTGCGCTCGTGTCGTGCCGTCGAGGCAAGGGGTGTCACCATCCGTCGCGTGTTGAACAACCACCGCGGGTGGCTCGTTACTTGACAGCCCCTCTGACACCGCGTGCGCTACAGCGGCTTGTTGCGCAGGTGTTTGGAATGCAGCGGACTCGCCGCCATGGTGCATGTAGGCGACGGGGAAAGCCACATCAGTGGCTAACGGCAATACCGACAACACAGCTTGCGTGACACGCGGCAGCGTTTGCCCGGGTAAACGTATGAGCGGGCGACCGGCAGCCAGCCACTCCGCTGTGTAATTGGCGTCTACGATGGCCACCCACTCGTTATGGCCCATCGCGGCCAAAGCACGCAACAGGTCGGGTGTGAGCAGTTCGTCGATTCCCTTTAGCATGTGAGTGCTTCCTCATTTGATAACGTAGCCGGGTCAATGGCGCCCGTAATGAGTCCAACGATTTCCTCGGGGGTGGTGTGCAACCTCAAACGGCTGCAAATAATACGTCCCTGGCGGAACACGTAAATCCGGTCCACCAAGTCGAATACTTGACGCAGATTGTGGCTGATGATGATCAGCGGCACACCCCGTGCCTTCAGGCCTCTAATGATCTCTTCCACACGGGCCGTTTCCTGCACACCCAATGCCGCAGTGGGCTCATCCAGAATAATTAATTTTTTGGCAAACCCTGCGGCACGCGCAATCGCAACGCACTGGCGTTGACCGCCAGACATGCCGCGCATAGGCTCGCTGAGGTCTTGGATTTGCACCCCCGTCGTGCTCAGCATGTCTACGGATTGCGCGCGCATCGCGCCGTGGTTCAATATGGACAGAGGTCCCAAATTCAGTCGCGTGATTTCGCGCCCCATAAAGATGTTCGACGGGACGTCTAGGTCTTCTGCCAATGCCAAATTCTGAAACACCGTCTCTATCCCCTGCTCCCTTGCATTGAGGGGGGACTCAAACTCGACCGACTGTCCGTCCATCAGGATCTCGCCGTTGCTGGGTTGCTCGACCCCCGTGATCAGACGGACAAACGTGCTCTTGCCCGCACCGTTGTCGCCCACGATAGCGACGTGCTCCCCTGCGCTCAACTGGAACTCGGCATCCGTGAGGGCCTTAACGCCCCCGTAATGCTTGGTTAGCCCTTGGACGGCGATGACCGGGGTGTGCTCTGACATGGTTTTTTCCTTGAAATTGGTTCTCTATGCCTCAAGCATGCCTGAAAGTATCAGATTGCCGTATTAGTAAAACTACTAGGTTTACTTAGTCTCCGTTTTGGTGTTCAATTCATATCAGCCCTCGAAACGGCTTTATCCGCGCCACCCGTGGCGCTTTACAAGCAACACACTGGAGAAAACCATATGAATATCAAACGCACTATCGGCCGTATGGCCCTCATCGCAGCCGCTTGCGGCGCAATGGCAATGGCCCAAGCAGAGACCACCATCGCTTACATCACCAACGGCAACACCAACGAAGGGTGGACACTCATTAATGGCGGTGCGGCAGGCGCTGCCAAAAAGGCTGGCGTCAAATTCATTCAGTTAGCCGCTGAAAAAGGCGCCTTGTCTAGCCAACTCGCTGTGGTTGAAGACATGATCACCCGCAAGGTGGACGCGATCGCGATCGCGCCGGTTGACAGCGCGGGTATCGCACCCGCCATCAAAAAGGCAATGATGGCGGGCATCCCGGTTGTTGCCGTAGACACGGGGATCAGCGGCGTGGACATCACCAGCTACGTTGCAACCGATAACATCAAAGCCGCCAACGTCCAAGGCAAATGGACGGCATCACAAGTCAAATCTGGCGACACCGTGATTTACGTCACCGGCGACCAAGGTCAATCGACAGGCCGTGAGCGTAAGCAAGGCTTCTTAGATGGCCTGAACCAAAATGTGACCGGTGTGAAAGTCGTTGAAGTTCCTACCACTTGGGACCAAACCATGGCTCAAAACGGTGTTGAGGCAGCGCTGCGTGCCAACCCGGACGCAAAAGTTATCGCCAACGCGTGGGACGGTGGTGCCTTAGGCGCCAAGGCCGCCATGCTGTCACAAGGCTATAAGGCCGGCAGTATCAAAATTGCTGGTTTCGACGGCTCACCGGGCGGCTTGGACATGATGAAAGACGGCTGGCAACAAGCCAACGCGGCTCAAATGTTGGCAAAAATCGGCGCTGTTGGCGTTGAAACAGCCATCGCTGCCGCGCAAGGCAAGAAGGTATCGGCTCGCATAGACACCGGCAGCTTCTTGGTATTGCCTTCAAACGTCGACAAGTTCGCTATGGACTCAGGCGTTGCGCAATTCATGAAGAAGAAGTAACGCAGCGAGGCGAGTACGGCGACGAAGCCCCTCGCCTTAAAAGGCCACCTGCGCTGCAGGTGGCTTTCCCATGGCAGACGGTATGGGAAAGCCCCGCGCCTTGAAGTAAACCATTTATACCCTAGGAGCCCTTATGAGAAACATCACACGCCAAGAATGGTTCGGCGCATTGGTCGCCGTTTTGGTTCTCGCCGTGCTGCTGTCCATTGCATCGCCTTACTTTTTAAGCACGCGCAACCTCAGCAATATCTTGGTGCAGGCCTCGGTGATCGCGTTGTTGGCTGGCGGACAAACCTTTGTCATTCTGACAGGCGGCGTTGATCTGGCGGTCGGCGCGCTCACCGCGCTGTGCGGCGCCTTTGCGGGCTACATGATGATCAAGCTAGGCATAGACCCTGGCATCGCGATTCTGACGGCGGTCGCCATTGGCGCGGCGGTCGGCATTTTTAACGGCTACTTGGTCGCTTACGTCGGTATACCCGCATTTATTGTGACCTTGGGTGGTCTCACCCTATGGCGCGGTTTGGCCTTTGACTCGACCGGCGGCTTCGATATGGCCGGCCTGCCAGAGCCCTTCCCCACCATTGGTTATGGCGAGTTCCTTGGCGTACCCATGCCCATCATCATTACCGCCATCTATTTCATTGCGATGGCTTTTGTTCTCTCCAGCACCAAACTAGGCCGCTATGTTTACGCGATGGGCTCAAACGAAATGGGCGCGCGCCAAGTGGGCATCAATATTCGCCGCTACAAAATGGGGGTGTACGTTATCTGCGGTATGTCTTGCGCGTTGGCCGCCTTGGTCTTAATGGGCCGCATGGATTCCAGCAGCGGCAAGATGGCGCAAATGTTTGAGCTGGATGCAATTGCCGCGGTCATTTTGGGCGGCACCTCCTTGTTCGGCGGTCGCGGCAGCATCTGGGGCAGCCTGCTGGGCGCCATTCTCATCACCATGATTCGTAACGGCATGAACCTATTGGAGGTCTCTCAGTTCAAGCAAATGATGGCGATTGGTGCCGTGGTTATTATCGCTGTTTGGATTGACGTCTTACGTCGGGGCCAACTCAACAAACGCTAACAACCAACTCCCTGCAGCAGCGGCCCCTAGCGCGTACGGGCCACTAACGTGACATCGACTTTTATGAATACCCCCATAAATCACACCCTATCGGTACTCGGTGAAGCGCTGATGGACTGTATCGCGCAGCCAGATGGCACACTCCGCCCGCTACAAGGCGGCAGTCCCTACAACTGCGCTCGCGCCTGTGCCTTGCAAGGCGCGACCACACACTTTTTAAATCCGTTTTCTACCGATGCGTTTGGCCAAGCGCTAAAGCAGACCCTGCACCGTGAAGGCGTGCGCACAGCGCTCGCCGACACCGCATTACCCACGTCGCTAGCGGTCGTCCAACTCATTGACGGGCAACCCAGTTATGGGTTTTATCGCGAGGGTATTGCCGACCGCGACTACACCGTAGCGGACATGGTCGCCGCCCTAAAAGCGCAGGCACCCGGGATTTTGCATACCGGCTCGTTGTTACTCATACCGCCGGAGCACCACAAGACGCTTGCCGTTTTATCCGAAGCCAAGCGGCTGGGGTGGACGCTCAGTGTGGACGTCAACTTGCGACCTAAATTGGCGGCCGATTTGGGCGACTACGTGCGCGCAGTGAAAGAAGTTGCCGCACTGGCAGACTGGATCAAAGCCAGCGATGAAGACTTAGAACTCTTAGGTCACGCCGATGCGGTGCGCGCCAACGCCGATACCTTAGCGAATGCCTTCCCCAACGCCTCACGCATTGCGCTAACCTTTGGTGGTAACGGCGCGTATCTGCGTGTCGATGGACAAACCGCACAGGCCCCCGTACCGACCGTCACCATTGTTGACACCGTTGGCGCAGGCGACACCTTTTGGGGCAGCACACTGGCCGATTGGGTACAGCACCCAACGAACGCCTCTGCGCGCGTAGCCACGACGCTGACACGGGCCATGCAGGCCGCCGCCATCAATTGCACGCGCGCGGGGTGCCAGCCGCCGACCACCGCTGAACTCGACGCTGCGCTCGCCTAAGTCATCACGCAGGGGTGGTTTTCAACCGCCTGTGCGACCCTGCTTTTACACCCGCGGCTTGTAACCGCTTGGTAACCAAAACAAGACTTTTTTATGTAACTCAATTACACTCAGGTGTATAAAAACATCTTAGCCACCACCCTTTAAGAGCCTACCGTGCCCGCAGAAAACAACACCCCAGCGCCCCTTGCAAAAGGTCCTCTTGACATCGTTATCTTCGGTGGTGCGGGCGACTTGGCGTTTCGCAAACTCATCCCCGCCCTGTTCAACGCCCACCTGCACAACCGGCTGGACACAGACACCCGCATCATCGGTGTGGGTAGGCAAGACTGGGACCGAACCGCTTACCTCGCGTTCCTAGACGAGAAAGCCAAACCGTTTGTCGCCAAGAGCTTGGCAGACGCACCGCAGGGCGATGCCCAGTGGACGGGCTTTCTAGAGCGCCTGGACTTTGCCAGCGTCGATGTGACGAATCCGCAGGCTTACCAGTCCCTGGTCACCTTAAGTAAAACCGCCTCCCTGCGCGTCTTTTATTTGGCAACGGCACCCAACCTGTTTACACAGATATGCGCCAACCTGACGCAGGTTGGCTTGGTGGATGCGCATGCCCGCGTGGTGTTAGAAAAACCACTGGGACACGACCTCGCATCAGCCAAAGCGATCAACGACGAAGTCGCCAAGTACTTCAGCGAACGCCAGATTTACCGCATCGACCATTACCTCGGCAAAGAGACGGTACAAAACCTCATGGTGCTGCGTTTTGGTAACGCGATACTAGAGCCACTGTGGCGTGGTCCCTCTATTCGCAGCGTTCAAATCACGGTGGCTGAAACGGTAGGCGTCGGCAGTCGCGCGGGCTTTTATGACCAAACAGGCGCCATGCGCGACATGGTTCAAAACCACTTGTTGCAGTTGCTGTGCATTGTCGCAATGGAGCCGCCCATCTCGCTAGACCCTGACGATGTGCGCGACGAGAAGCTGAAGGTGCTGCGTTCCTTGCGTCCAATGACCGCATTGGATATCAAGCGTGATACCGTGCGCGGTCAGTACCAGTCAGGGACGATAGACGGTAAGCCAGAGCCAGGTTATTTAAGCGAAGACAACGTCCCAAAGAACAGCCGCACCGAGACCTTTGTTTCTCTTAAAGCAAACATCAACAACGCACGCTGGGCCAACGTTCCTTTCTACCTCCGAACGGGTAAGCGCATGCAAGCACGGCGCTCAGAAATCATCATCGAGTTTGATGACTTGCCCTTCTCCATCTTCTCCGGTGCAGCCAACAGCCAACCCAACCGGTTGGTCATTAGTCTGCAACCCGAAGAGTCGATACAACTGCAAATGATGGCCAAAGAGCCCGGCTCTGGCATGAACCTGCGTCCGGTCAACTTAAACCTTGACCTGCAATCTGCCTTTAGCGAGCGGCGTGCAGAGGCCTACGAGCGTCTACTGATCGACGTCACCAAAGGACGACTCACCCACTTCATGCGACGCGACGAACTCGAAGCCGCGTGGGTCTGGGTTGAACCGATTTTGAACGAGTGGGCGGCATCGGGTGAGGCGCCCAAAAATTACCACGCGGGAACGTGGGGCCCTGCCGCCTCGTCCGCGCTGATGGCACGTGCGAACCTCACCTGGCACGAGGAGTCGTGACGTGCTGACACCGACGACCCACCGTTTTTTAGATGCCAACGCGCTAGCGGATGAACTCGCCGCGCATGTCAGCCAATGCCTTCTAGACACCTTGCAGTACCAAACGCACGCCACACTGGCGGTGTCAGGCGGGCGTTCGCCGATTGCCTTTTTTCGCAACCTGAGCGAGCGCGCCTTACCGTGGCATGCCATCGCGGTTACCTTGGTCGACGACCGTTGCGTCCCCAACACCCACGACGATAGCAACGCACTGTTGGTCCGCACGCACCTCTTGCGAGACCAAGCGGCGCGGGCGCGATTTTTACCCCCCATCGACTGGTCTGGTGACGGCATCGCACCCACGCCCGAGGCGCTTGCAGATCAAGCCACCCACGCACTCAGCGCGCTGGGTGGCGCCGATGTGGTGGTCTTGGGTATGGGCGCCGATGGCCACACCGCCTCGCTGTTCCCGCAAGCCCCCCAACTATTGCGTGGCATGGATTTGCAAGCTGCGAAGGGCTACTTGGCCATGTCACCGCAGACGGCACCACACGAACGCGTCAGCCTCAACTTAGCGGCCATACTTGGCGCGTCACACGTCTGTGTCGCCATTGGCGGCGGCGCAGAAAAACACGCGGTCTACGAGCAGGCCCAGGCCGTGACCAGCCTCACCTATCCGGTGTCCTATGTCTTGCGCCGGTCGGGAACACGCCCGCAGGTCAGCGTTTGGCTGCATGATTAACACTGGCCATGCGACCATACAGCCCACATTGAAGTACAACCGAAGAAGGTAGCCTATGCATCCCGTTAGCCAAAACGAGGCCTCGTTCACGATACCCGCCTTACATAGCGTGGTAGCGCGTGTCACCGCCAACATTGCCGAACGCAGCGTCGACAGCCGCGGGCGATACACCCAGACCACAGACGCAGCCGCACGGGCGGGCACACAACGCAAAGGCATGGGGTGCGCCAACATGGCGCACGCGTTTGCCGCGATGCCGACCAACGACAAGTTTCAACTACACCAAGCGGTCGCGCCCAACGTTGGCATCATCACCGCCTACAACGATATGCTGTCGGCACACCAACCCTATGAGCACGCGCCGGAAGTCATCCGTGACGCTGCACGCCTTGTTGGCGCCACCGCACAAGTCGCTGGCGGCACGCCCGCGATGTGTGACGGCGTGACACAGGGCACGGACAGCATGGACTTATCACTGTTCTCGCGTGATGTCATTGCGATGGCCACCGCCGTTGGCTTGTCACACAACGTCTTCGATGCCGCGCTGTGCTTGGGCGTGTGTGACAAAATTGTGCCGGGCTTATTCATAGGCGCGGCACAGTTTGGCCACCTGCCCACCGCCTTCGTCCCAGCGGGCCCCATGACCTCGGGCTTACCCAATGAAGAAAAGGCCAAAATTCGCCAGCAGTATGCGCAAGGTTTAGTCGGGCGCGATGCCTTGCTAAAGGCCGAAGACGCTGCGTACCACGGTGCAGGGACCTGTACGTTTTACGGCACGGCCAACTCCAACCAAATGCTTATGGAGATCATGGGCCTGCATCTACCCGGGTCGTCCTTCGTCAATCCGGGCACCGACTTGCGACGCGCGCTCACCGTAGAGACCACGGCTCGTGTGGTCGCAATGGCCAACACGCCACTCGCTGAGCGCATCACACTGGCGCGCATCGCCTCCGTAAAGACCATGGTCAATGCCGTGATTGGCTTGCTCGCCACTGGCGGTTCCACCAACCACACCATGCACCTCATCGCCATGGCTAGGGCGACGGGCATTCGCATGACATGGGACGATTTTTCGGACTTGGCTGCGGTGGTGCCGTCACTCACCAAAATTTATCCAAACGGAACCGCTGACGTGAACCACTTTCACGCCGCGGGTGGCATGGGGTTTCTCATGCGCGAACTGCTCTCACATGGCTTGCTGCACAACGATGTAGACACCCTCGTTGGTCACGGTCTGCACCGCTATGCGAGCGAGCCGTGGCTGGACAACGGGCAACTGGCTTGGCGCGACCTACCGAGTGCGTCAGCAGATACCGCCGTTTTACGTGGTGTCGCAGACCCCTTCGCGCCCGATGGTGGTCTCAAAGTGCTTCACGGTAACTTGGGGCGTGCGGTCATCAAAACATCCGCCGTCAAACCCGCGCACCGCGTCGTGCGTGCCCCCGCTGTTGTGGTGTCCAGTCAAAAAGAATTGTTGGATCTTTTTGAGACCGACGGCATGGCACGTGACTTTGTCGCGGTTGTGCGCTTCCAAGGCCCTCAAGCCAACGGCATGCCTGAGTTGCACAAACTCACCCCCGGACTGGGCATTCTGCAAGACAAGGGTTTCCAGGTCGCACTGGTCACAGACGGACGCATGTCCGGGGCGTCTGGCAAAGTACCGGCAGCCATTCATGTGAGCCCAGAGGCCCTAAGTGGCGGCCCATTGGCGCGCATTCAAACCGGTGACATGGTGGAACTAGACGGCAACAACGGCACCCTGCGCGTGCTGGTGGAGGACGCCACCTTCAACGCGCGACCAAACGCCGTGCCTGATCCCGACGCATGGGAGAACAATGGCCATGGTAGCGGCCGTGAGCTATTCTCTTTATTCCGACGCAACGTGGGCAACGCGGAGGACGGTGCATCCCCCTTTTTCGCAGACTAAGCGCCGAACAACACACTTTGGATACGCATCACCATGCACACCTTACCCCCCTTTAATAGCAAGACCGTCCCCGTGATTGTCATCACACATGTCGACCAAGCCGTCCCCATGGCACACGCCTTGTTGGCTGGGGGCATTGATGTCATGGAGATCACGCTGCGGCATCCTGCTGGCTTAGCAGCGATCGAGGCGGTTGCCAAAGCCGTGCCGGCGATGTGCGTCGGTGCGGGCACCGTGACCACACGCGACGACGTCGCGCGCGTGGTCGACGTCGGCGCCACCTTTGCACTCTCACCCGGAATGACCGACTCGCTGGTGCAAGCGGTCCAAGACGCGAAACTGCCGTTTGTACCGGGTGTCATGACGCCGGGCGAAGTCATGCGCGCGCGCGACTTTGGTTACGGCTTGGTCAAACTGTTTCCGGCCTCACAAGCCGGTGGCTTGGGCATGCTGAAAGCCATGGGCGGCCCCCTATCAGACATGCGCTTTTGCCCAACAGGCGGCGTATCACTTGCCAACATGAACGACTTTCTCGCCTTGCCCAACGTGGCCATGGTCGGCGGATCTTGGCTGACACCCGCCAACGTCGTCGCGGCTGCGGCGGCCTCTGGCGACTGGTCAGCCATTACCGCGCTGGCGCAAGAGGCCACCGATCAAGCGGCACACGGGACCTCGTCATAGCCATAGCCCGCCGACTCGCGGCGCTCACACGCCTTGACTTCTGATATCACCCAAGACCCGCCCATGACTGCATTTGTTGCCCCCCTTCAACGTAACAGCTGGCAAGCCCTGCAAGCCAGTGCCCATGCCCCCCTGCCGCACCTACGCGATCTGCTACAACAAGCCGGGCGCGCCCAGCAGTTTCAAATCGATGCACCGCATCTTCACTTAGATTTTTCTCGTCAGCGCATCAATGCAGACATTTGGACGCAGTTGCAGGCCTTGGCAAGCGAGTCTGGCGTCCTCACCCAAGCCCATGCAATGGCCAGTGGCGACGCGATCAACGCCACCGAAAATCGTGCAGTTTTGCATATGGCTTTGCGCGGCGCCAACATGGCGAACCCACCGTGGGGAGCGGCCATTAGCGACCAAGTCAACGGTGTGCTGGATCGGATGCTCGCATTTGCAGACACCCTGTACAACGGGCAGGCAACCGGACACACTGGCGCCGCCATCACCGACGTGGTCAACCTCGGCATCGGCGGCTCAGATCTGGGGCCCCGCATGGCCGAACAAGCGTTGGCGGCTAACGCCAGCGCGCATGTGTGCGTGCACTTCGTATCCAACCCCGACGCATGGGCGCTGCATCAAACCTTGCGCGGGCTGACGCCGGCCACTACCTTAGTGGTCGTCTCCTCCAAAACCTTCACCACGCAAGAGACGCTCACGCTCGCCCACTCAGCGAAGCGCTGGTTGCTTGATGGCGGCATCCCAGAATCTGCGTTGGGCGCCCATGTGGCAGCGGTGTCGGCGGCTGTGGACAAAGCCACGGCATTCGGCGTGTTGCCCGAGAACATTTTTGGCTTTTGGGACTGGGTGGGTGGACGCTACTCCGTGTGGTCAGCCATTGGTTTGCCGCTGGCCATTGCCATTGGCTCACACCATTTCCGAGCCTTCTTAAACGGCGCTCACGCGATGGACCAGCATTTCCTCAACGCCCCGGCGGAAAAAAACATGCCTTTGGCGCTGGCACTGCTTGGCATTTGGAACCGAAATTTTCGCGACTGCCCCACACAACTCATTGCCCCCTACGCTTGGCGCCTTGAAAAGTTCACGCCGTTTATTCAGCAAATGGACATGGAGTCCAACGGCAAATCAACCTGCCTCGATGGGTCCCCTACCGCCGTAGGGACAGGTCCCATCATCTGGGGTGGCTTAGGTATCGATGGTCAACACGCCTACTTCCAGCTGATTCACCAAGGCCAGCACACCATCCCGGTTGATTTCATCGGTGTGCGTGCAGAAGACACGCCCACTAGCGGCTTACCCATGGCGGCTGAGCACCATCGCGTGGTCACGCTCAACTTGAATGCACAGGCACAGGCCTTGGCTTGCGGGCGAGATGCCGCGGCCACCGCACACGCCTTAGAGGCGGGCGGTCTATCCGATGCAGAGGTCGCGCGCCTCACACCGCACCGCAGTTTTGCGGGTAACGTGCCCAGCAACATCGTTTGGCTAGACCAACTAACCCCGAGCGCCTTGGGCGCCTTGGTCGCTTTATACGAACACAAGGTGTTCTGCCAAGCGGCGATCTGGGGCATCCATGCCTTCGATCAGTGGGGCGTTGAATTGGGTAAAACCATGGCGAGCGCGATGGAGTCGGGCACCGCCGTCTGAGGCGACGCATGACCAAGCGTGTATGCTCTCACCTGTTTTTTAATCTCTTTGCCCCATGTTCGACTCCTACGATAAATCGCTGCCTATGCCGCCTGCATATCCCCGTTGGTTGGGCGATATCGGCGGCACCAATGCGCGATTCGGTTGGCAAGTCAGCGTAGACGCGCCCATCACGGACGTCCATGTATTGGCGTGCGCCGACTATGTGTCCCTCGCTGATGCGGCCAGTGCCTACCTCGCGCTCATTGATCGCGCCGCGCCTGCAAGTGCTGCATTTGGCATTGCCAATCCCGTGTTTAGCGATGCCATTGAGATGACCAACCACCATTGGCGTTTCTCCATCGATGCCTTGCGTCGTGCTCTGGGATTACAGCGGTTGCTGCTGATCAACGACTTCACCGCCTTGGCCTTGGCGTTGACGCGCCTACCCGATAGCAGCAAGCGACTCATCGGTGGCGCACAGGCGGTAGCGGCGCCCGACGCCGCCATTGGCCTGATCGGGCCGGGCACTGGCCTTGGCGTCTCAGGCTTGTTACCGCTGGGTTACCAAAACAAGTGGATCCCGATTTCCGGTGAGGGGGGGCACGTGACCCTAAGTGCAAGCACTCAAGCTGAATTCGACGTCATCACGCAACTCCAAAAACGCTACGGACATGTTTCAGGCGAGCGCATTATTTCTGGCACCGGCTTGGTTGATTTGTATCACGCACTGGGCGATCTGCACGGCGGCGTCGCCCGTGAAATCACCACGCCAGCGCAGGTGTGGGAACGCGCGATCGCCGAGCCGAATAGCCGAGCGAATGAGGCGATTGACTTGTTTTGCGCGTTTCTGGGCAGCGCCGCTGGTAATTTGGCGCTGATACTCGGTGCTCGGGGCGGCATCTACATTGGCGGCGGGATCATCCCCCGCATGGGTGACCGCTTCGACCAGTCGCCGTTCCGCGCGCGCTTCGAGGCCAAAGGTCGCTTCAAAAACTACCTCGAAAAAATCCCCACGTGGGTGATTAGCAGCCCCGTATCGCCCGCATTGCAGGGCGCGTCTCAGGCACTGTCCCTAGGGATTTGGTAGCCCATTCGCACCCACCGGTAACTCGGTCACAAAGCACGTCAATATAAGAAAACTAGGGAAAATACTGATCGCTTGCCGCGCAATGTAAACGTTATCATGACGACTTGCTCGCCCATCCTGGTGTGGCATACCTCACTCAATTCAGGAGAAAAACATGAAGCGTAGTTTGATTGCAGCCGTCGTGAGCGCCACGATGGCCACCGGCGCAGTGGCAGCCGAGTCAGTGGAAGTATTGCACTGGTGGACCTCAGGTGGCGAAGCCGCTGCGTTGGGCGTGCTGAAGAAAGATTTGGAGTCGCAAGGCATTACCTGGAACGACATGCCTGTCGCCGGTGGCGGTGGCGAAGCCGCGATGACTGCATTGCGTGCACGTGTCACATCAGGCAATCCACCATCTGCCGTTCAGGCGCTGGGTTTTGACATTACCGACTGGGCCAAGCAAGGCGTCGTTGCAAACTTAAACGACCTCGCTGGTAAAGAAGGCTGGGACAAAGTGGTGCCAACCGCGCTGCAAAAATTCTCTAAGCACGACGGGAAATGGGTGGCAGCCCCCGTTAATGTCCACTCAACAAACTGGGTATGGGCGAACAAGGCCGTTTTGGATAAGGCGGGCGTCAACACCATGCCCCAAAACTGGGACGAGTTCATCGTCGCTTTAGACAAAGTACAGAAAGCCGGCTACGTCGGCTTGGCCCACGGTGGCCAAGCATGGCAAGACGCTACCTTGTTTGACGGCGTGGTGCTAACAACTGGCGGCGTTGACTTTTACAACAAGGCCTTCGTTCAAAAAGACCCCAAGGCTTTGAACTCAGCCACCATGGTGAAAGCGTTCGACCGCATGAGTCAATTGCGCTCGTATGTAGATAAAGACTTCTCCAACCGCGATTGGAACTTGGCATCTGCCATGGTCATTGAAGGCAAGGCGGGCTTCCAAATCATGGGTGACTGGGCAAAAGGCGAGTTCTTGAAGGCCAAGAAAGTCCCGAACAAAGACTTCCTGTGCATGCGTGTTCCTGGCACACAAGGCATGGTCTCATTCAACTCTGACCAGTTCATGATGTTCAAGGTCGGTGCGGACTCGCAAGGTGCGCAAACCAAGCTGGCTAAGGCGATCATGAACCCATCCTTCCAAAGCGCGTTCAACGTGGTGAAGGGCTCTGTGCCAGCGCGTACCGATGTGCCCAACACCGCATTCGACGACTGTGGCAAAAAAGGTATGGCTGACTTGGCTGATGCCAATAAGAGCGGCCAGTTGGTTGGCTCAATGGCACACGGCCACGCCGTTCCCGCTTCTATCAAGAACGGTTTTTACGACGTGATCACTGGCCACTTCAACGGCACGATGACAAGCGCTGCTGCCGCCAAGGCGATGGCAGAGGCGGCTGAGTAATCGTTACCGTCCGTCTTGTTAGCTTAGAAAATCTAGCAGGCCCAAAGGCCTGAAATAGAGAGTACAGAGGGGGCCAAAAGCCCCCTTTGTTTTAAATATGAAAAATCGCTGGCTCCCCGCACTCGTACTCAGCCCCAGCTTGCTGCTGGTGGGTGTTTGTGTCTATGGCTTTATTGCCTTTACCTTTTATTTGTCATTCACGGCGTCGACCATACTGCCCAATATGACGCTCGCTGGTGGCGAGAACTACGCGCGGTTGTTTTCGCTCAGTACCTTCTTCTCGTCCTTGGGCAACCTCGGCTTATTTGCCACCCTCTACATTGTGATCAGTATGGCGCTCGGCATGACCTTGGCCATACTGATAGACCAACGCATACGCGCGGAATCCATATTCCGCTCCATCTTTCTGTACCCCATGGCCTTGTCGTTCATCGTAACGGGAACCGCTTGGAAGTGGCTGTTAGACCCCAGCATCGGCTTAGAACGAACCGTGCATTTGATGGGCTTCGAGAGCTTCACATTTAACTGGATTAAAGATGGCGACATGGCCATCTATACCGTCGTCATTGCCGCCGTGTGGCAGACGTCAGGCTTTGTCATGGCTTTGTTTTTAGCGGGTCTGCGTGGCATCGATAACGAGGTGCTGAATGCCGCACGCGTCGATGGCGCCAAAAGCTGGCGGATATACACGCGCATCATCATTCCGCAATTAGGGCCTAGCTTTATTTCCTCGTTTGTAATCTTGGCGCACATGGCTATCAAGAGCTATGACCTCGTCATTGCGCTCACCGGTGGCGGACCTGGTCGCGCAACCTGGTTGCCCTCGGTTTTCATGTACCAGTACACCTTCACCCGCAATGAAATGGCCGTTGGTGCAGCCAGCGCTGTGATCATGCTGATAGGCATCGCCGTCGTCGTCGTCCCTTACGTCCGCAGAGAAATGCGCTTAAACCAAGGGCCCAACGCATGAGCACCCAAACCACCGCACACACCATGGCCATCCAAGCCAGTCGCAAGCCGTCGGCCTTCACCTTAGAACGCTTTTGGCTTTACCTCATCCTGTGCCTCTTCGCCTTCATGTTCTTGATGCCCATCTATGTGATGCTCGTTAACTCCATCAAGCCGTTAGACGAAATACGCGCGGGTAACTTAGTCGCCCTCCCCCTAGCCCCCACCATTGAGCCGTGGGTGCAGGCCTGGAGTCAGGCCCAAATCGGCGTGCAAGCGACCGGCCTCAAGCCCTACTTCTTAAATTCATTTTTAATGGTCATCCCTGCCGTCTTGATCTCGACGGCGTTGGGCGCACTGAACGGCTATGTCTTAACGCAGTTCAAGGTCAAAGGCGGCACCTTGTTATTCGGACTGGTCTTGTTTTCCGTGTTCATCCCCTTCCAAATCGTGCTGATCCCCATGGCTCGCCTACTGGGTGAACTGGGGTTGGCGGGATCGGTGAAGGGTCTGATTTTGGTTCACACGGTGTACGGCATTGGCTTTGGCACCTTGTTCTTCCGAAATTTTTACGCCGCGTTCCCACAAGAGTTGGTGAAGTCAGCGCGCATGGATGGCGCTGGCTTTTTCGTCTTGTTCTGGCGCTTGATGTTGCCTGCCAGTCTGCCGATTGTTGTTGTCAACATCATCTGGCAGTTCACCAACATATGGAATGACTTCCTGTTTGGTGCCTCCTTCAGCGACTACTCCTCCTACCCCCTAACCGTTGCGCTCAACAACTTAGTCAGCAGCTCAACGGGGGTCAAAGAATACAACGTCCACTTTGCAGGCGCATTTATCGCCGCCTTACCCACACTCATCGTTTACATCGTGTCGGGTAAGTACTTTGTGCGTGGCTTGATGGCCGGCTCGGTCAAAGGCTAATAGAAAGAATCACATGACTTCACTCACTATTGAAAATGTATACAAGCAGTTTGGTCAAACCAAAATATTGCAAGACATCAGCTTAGATTTGGCTGACGGCGAGTTTTTGGTTTTGGTCGGCCCCTCAGGTTGTGGCAAAAGTACGCTGATGAACATCGTTGCGGGCTTAGAGGAGCCTAGCGCAGGTCGCGTGACCTTAGGCACCAGAGACATCACCTACCTCCCCCCTGACGAACGTGACGTTGCGATGGTCTTCCAAAGCTACGCCTTGTATCCCAACATGACGGTGGCACAAAACATCGCATTCCCATTAGAGATGCGCAAGGTACCCAAAGCGGACCGGCAAGCCGCCGTACAGAAAGTATCCAACATGCTGCAGATCGATCACCTACTAGACCGCAAGCCACGCGCCTTGTCAGGCGGTCAACGGCAACGTGTCGCCATCGGTCGTGCATTGGCCCGCTCACCGTCGCTTTTCTTATTTGACGAGCCTTTATCTAACCTCGACGCTAAACTGCGCGTCGACATGCGCGCCGAGTTGAAGAAGCTGCACATGCGCACCGGGGTGACCACCATCTACGTCACCCACGACCAAGTTGAGGCGATGACACTCGGTACACGGATCGCCGTTTTAAAGGACGGACTGATTCAACAACTTGCAACGCCAATGGAGTTGTACGAGCGGCCCGCTAACTTGTTCGTCGCTGGCTTCATTGGCTCGCCTAGCATCAACACCGCCGAGGCATCGGTGGATGCAAGCGGTAACGTGTGCCTGCAAGCGCAACCCGTCGGTGTTCGTATTGATCCCGTACACGTCAACAAAACCGTTATTTTTGGCATTCGTCCAGAAGACTTGGTCGTTGACAGCGACGGCGTGATCGACGCGACGGTTAGCCTGCTAGAGCCTACGGGTGCAGAGAGCTACGTGTTGGTCGACACCGCATTTGGCGAGTTCACACTGCGCATGCCAGGGCCGGGACAATTTAACTTAGGCGATAAGCTGAAGCTCAGTTTTCCGGCCGCTAAGGTACACATCTTCGATAAGGCGAGCGAAGTCCGTCTAAACGATTAGTCCGAGCGTCTGGTGCTCCCAGCTCCCCCCGGCGTCTACGTCATCCGTAACGCATCTTTTGAAGCGTGGTTGCTGCCATTGGGTGCGCGCCTCATGCAATTGTGGTGGCTAGGTGCACCGGAAGGACCGCGCCCTTTGTGCGTGGGGTTTGAATCACCCCAAGACTACCGCTCAGACAACCTGTCTATGGGCAGTGTCTGTGGTCGCTACGGCAACCGCATTGAGGACGCCCTGTTAGGGGTTGCTGACCAGCGCTACGCCCTAGACGTCAACCACCCCATGGGCCACTGCCTACACGGTGGACGTGTCGGTTTTGGGAAACGCGTGTGGCGCGTGCGTGCACACACGCCGACGGCTCTCAGCTTTCACCTGCACTCCGCCTCGGGTGACCAGGGGTTCCCGGGTAACTGCGACGCATCCGTCAGTTACGCGCTCAGCAACGATGGCTGCCTCACGTGGACGGCCACGGCGCAGGTTGATGCGCCCTGCCCAATTAACTTGGTGCCACATCCCTACTGGAATTTAGACGGCCACGCCGACGTGACCACTCACCAGCTGTGGGTCAATGCACACACGTATCTGCCACTCAATGCGCGCGAGCTACCCGAGCCGCCAGCGAGCGTCGCGGACACCCCCTTTGACTACACGACTGCCCGCCACATACGCCGCGCAGATATACCCGCGCTTGATGCCGC
The DNA here is from genome assembly GCA_018607835.1 of Methylobacillus sp. GTDB lineage: Bacteria > Pseudomonadota > Gammaproteobacteria > Burkholderiales > Burkholderiaceae_C > RS62. The sequence continues at coordinate 29,021 of JABBAS010000023.1, forward strand.
CTACCTCATTCATCGTGCAGCCTCTGCCGACCACGGCAATGGCCTGCACGTCGCGGCAAGGTGCGAGGCGGGTGGCTTGCGCTTGACGGTTTCCACTGATCGCCCCTTCGTGCACCTATACGCCGCTGCCGGTCTGGCCCCGCAGTCCGTAGCGGAGGCCAACGGCCACGCCAAACCCTTGGGGGTCGCGCATCAGCCGGGGGCCGGACTCTGTTTGGAGACAGAAGACTGGCCCAACGGGCCCGCCAACCAACGCGAGGAAGTTTGGTACGATGCCCATCGGGCCTACAGCCACAAGGCACGGTGGCAATTCACAACCTTATAGGCCACGACGCGATGCGATCCAACACGGCGATACCCCTCGATGCATGGATGACGCGACTGGGCTTACACCTTCCCGTTCAAGTTCGTGTCTACGCCGCTTTTTTTCTTTATGCATTTAGCATGGGCGGCTTTTACCCACGCTTGCCTGAGCTGCAAGTTCAGATGGGGGTCGGCGAAGGCACGCTCGGCTTGGCCATCATGGGTGTCGCAGCAGGCATGCTGGTCTCGCTCACGTTTTTTGTCCCTCAGCTTGAACGCATGCGCAGCCGAACCGTGCTGCTCACCACGCTACCGGTGATCTCTATCGCCTTTGCGCTGGCCTCACACATGCGCGCGGCAGTTGCCGTCTTTTTCTTTTTGTTCTTGGTCGGTCTGGTGATGGGCTTCATTGAGACCATTGTGAATCTCGAAGCCGACCGGATTGAACACCAAACCGGAACACGCATCATGAACCGGTCGCACGGCTTCTGGAGCATCGGGTTTTTTGCGGGGGGTGCCATCAGCGCGGTCTTTGCGCGTTTCGACATATCGCCGCAGAGTCAGCTTTGGGTGACCGCGGGCGTTGTCTATCTGCTCATGGTTTTATTGCTCGGCCGTTTTCAACCAACACCCGCGCGTACGCAGCACCCAACAACCCCTGAAACACCGCGTTGGGCCACCCCCACCAAAGGCATTCTGTTGTTGGTCTCCGTTTGCGCGTCCGCTTTATTGCTTGAAGGTGCTGGCTACGATTGGTCGGCCATCTACATGCGCGGTGTGTTCGATAGCAGTGCCGCCTTTGCCGCCTCTGCCGTCTCTGTCATTGCGCTTGCTCAAGCCAGCACCCGCTTCATCGCAGACCAGGTGGTGCAGCGCTTTGGCCCGGTCACAACGGCTCGCTGGCTCATAAGCGTGCTACTGATAGGAACCATCGCCGTAACAGTTGCGCCAAACGTCTTTACAGCGATGCTGGGTTTTGCACTGATGGGTGTGGGCTCCAGCGCCATTTTCCCGATGGCCATGTCCGCCGCTGCCCAACGGTCCGACCGATCCGCCACCCTCAACGTCGCCGCCATGGCGCAATACGGCTTCGTGGTGTTTTTACTGGCGCCGCCCCTGCTCGGCTTTGTGGCCGAACACCTGGGCCTGCGCTGGTCATTTGGCGTCAGTATCCCCCTGATTTTATTGAGCCTACTGAGCAGTGGCGCCCTTGCCCCAGACAAGGGGCACCACGCTTAGTCCGCGTAGCCCATTTGACGTCTGCCCAGCGGCGTGAGGTCGGCCGGTGTGGCACGCGCAGACAGCCCCAACTCGTAGTCCTCTGCGGCGAAATCAGGCGACGATGCACCGGTCTCAAATGCGGCTCGCTGCAAGTCAGAAAACACGCGATTTTTTTCGCAGTCGGGCGCCGCGCCGATGTATATGACGTTGCTATACCCCTTGCCCTGATGCGCGTCCTCAACCCCGTGAATCATGTCGGCATGCCACCAGACGGTGTCGCCGGGCTCAACCGTTGGGATGGGTCCGTACGCGTCCAAAAGTAGGCTGTGATATTGCGGATTGACCACCATGGCACGACCCGCCTGTGCACCACAGAGATCGTCGTCCGCCACATCGTCTTGCAGGGCGCGTAAGAGCATCCACGGAATCGCTTTCACAATGGGAAGCACATTGAGCGTGCCGTCGCCCGCGCCCTGACGCGTCAACGCCGTCCAGCCTTGGAAGGTTCTAAACATGCGGCAAACCGCGGGCGACGGAATCTCTCGTGTCTCCGTTCTGAACGCGGCATCAAATGCACTATAGGCGGCCAAATCACCGCCATAAATATGACGGTAGACTTGGCGATAACCGGGATCAATCCAGCGCTCAATCGAGCCACCATCAACGTGTGGCGACAAGCCCAAAGTGGCATCGCCTGGCTGACGCTGACGCACCCGGTCCACGTAAGTTAACTCTTGGTCGGGGTTAAAGACCGGCTGACCATCGTGTGTGTACTGCCACAACCGGTTGAGCCATTGGCGCGTCGTCGCGAGATCTTCAGATTGTCTGGCCTGCATTTGTGGCTTGGACCAGTACACGCTGTAAATCTGGGGACGCGAACTCGCCAGCGCACTAAAGTATTGGTCAATACCGCGTTTAGACGCCATGCGCTCCAAATACTTGACGTCTGTCAGGTACTGCGCAATGTCGTCGTTCCATTCATTGATCTGTTGTGGTTCAAACACCCCGCGCACCACCACACAACCCCGCCGACGTATGGTGTCTTTTTGCGCGTCGCTCACCTGTGCCAACGCACTGAAGTCGACCTCAGGAACCGGACACTCTCCCCGGTCACGCTGTGCTTTCACGTCGGACACTTCTTGCGCGATCTCTTCAGTCAGTCGATCAAAACGATCTTTCAAGTCTGGAATCTGCGCGCGCAACAGGCGTTTACTCGCAACAATGGCGTCGCGAAAGGCGCCATTCGGGTCGGTCTTATTCATGAAGAACCTCGATAGGTGGTGGCGTAAGAAGGGTCTGCAAGGGCGTATGCGTCTGACCTGGATCTAATTGCTCAAGCAAATTACGCGCAATTAATTCGCCAGTCAACGCGATGTCCTCAAAACAACCCAGCAGCGGTTGACGGATGTACAACGGTAACGTGGTGCTGTACTTGGTCACCACGTCAATGTCACGTCCAATGCTGAGATTGCAATCAGTCAGGCCGCCCATTAAAGCAATCAAAATCGACTCGCGGGTGACCACCAAGCCATCGTACTTCCGTGCCTGTGCCGCCGCCCAGGTATAGACATGGTCAGCGCTACCATCAATGTCCAGCTTTGACACCGCGCGCCCTTGGACGCCGTGTGCCTTGCAGGCCGCGTTAAAGCCATTGAGCAGGTGCTCTCTAAACGTCGCGCCCTCGTGCGGCAGCAAAATACCCAACTTCTTACGGCCGCGCGCGGCCAGCGTGGCGACAGCGGCCCCAGTGTATTGCTCATTCGCAAAGTCGACATACGGGTGTTTTGGGGCACCATCCGCGGCCACGCGGCCCGACAGGAGTAAATGTGTGCGTCCGTGGGTGCAGAACGGAAAGCCTTGCTGCAGCAGATACTTCACACGGACATCTTCAGGCGAGACGTGCGAGATCACAATGGCGTCGGCCAGTCCGCGCTCCACCACGTAACGCAACGACGCCAGAGGGTCTCCGCCTTTGGCATCAGGTAAAACGATCATGTGGTATTCGGTGTCCGCTAAGGCATCACTCACACCCAACAACAGGTCTTTGAACGCTGGCTGGTTCACGTCGCGGCGGTCCATGATGAAGGCCACGACCCAGGTCTTGCCGGTTTTTAGGCGTACCGCGGCCCGGTCACGAACGTAATTGAGTTTTTTAGCTGTGGCGAGCACCCGTTCCCGCGTTTCCGGAATGACTGCAGTAGAGCCGGCCAACGCGCGCGAAACCGTCGCCAGCGACAAGCCGGTGGCGGCAGCAATGGTTCCTATCGTGGCTTTTTTAGGCGGCATGCGATTCTCCAACGGGCAATTATGTAAACGTTTTCACCCCCAGTCAACCTAGGCAAAACCCGATTTTTTTTGGCTTATGTAAACGTTACCATTACGCTCACGGGGATGACTGCATCAACGGCCGTCCGCCGTGACCATTGACACAAAGGAAAACACTATGAAATGGGCTCTTGTTGGCGCTAGCACCATCGCTGACCAGTGGATGGTTAACGCGATTCGCGCCGCTGGTGACGACATTGTTGCCATCGTTTCAGGCGATTTGACGCGCGCCCAATCCTTCGCAACCAAGCATGCCATCCCGCACGCGCTTGACAACGAGACCGCGCTTGACCACTTAGGTATCGAGGCCGTCTATATCTCCAACACCAACGAGAAGCACGAGGCCTCGGTTTGTCGCGCTGCCGCTGCCAAGCAGCACGTGCTGTGCGAAAAACCGCTGGCTGTCGCGCTAGATGCCGCCAGACGAATGGCCACCGCTTGCGACGACGCGGGTGTGACCATGGCAACAAACCACCACCTGCGCCACAACGCAGCACACCGTGCCATGCGCGCGCAGGTTCAAGGCGGCGCACTGGGTCAGATCAGTTCTGCGCGCTTGAGTCACTCGGTCTATCTACCTAAGCACATTCAGGGTTGGCGCCTGACGGAGCGCGGCGCTGGCGGCGGCGTGGTGCTGGATATTGCCGTTCATAACGCAGACTCGCTGGCATTCATATTTGGCGACTACCCTAGCCAAGTGTGCGCGATGACCAGCAACACGGGTATGGCCACCGGCCTCGAAGACAATGCCATGTCCATTTGGCAGTTTCCCAGCGGCATGACAGCGTTCACACACCAGGGCTTTAACACCCCCTTTGCACAGACGCATGTGCAAATACACGGCGACAAAGGCAGCTTGCACGGTGAAGGCATCTTGACGCAAGCCGCTGGCGGCACCTTGTCATTGAGCACGGCAGCAGGCACCGATGCCGTGGCACTAGACAACGACAACTTATACGAGCGCGTCATCAAAAATTTACACCTCGCCATACAAGATCAAGCCCATGCCAATGCCGATGGATGGGGCGGCGTCCGCTCCTTGTGCGTTGCGCATGCGATCTTAGAAAGCGCAGCGACGGGACGCACTGTCGACGTGCGCTATGACTGAGGCGGTGAGGCCTCGTCTGCCCGAGACACCACCACCCAACTTTGAATCGGCGGCGTTTATCCGCGCCCACATCGCCGACATTCTGGCGTTTTATCGACCCAACGCCTACGACCCAAACGGCGGGTTTTTTCACTACTTTAGCGATGATGGCCACGTGTACAACCGAGGGCATCGCCATTTAGTGAGTGCCACACGGTTTGTATTTAATTGGGTACAAGCGTGGCAACACACCGGCGACCCACTCTACCAAAACTGGGCGCGACATGCGCTGGCGCACCTAGACCAGTCTTTTAGAACCGCTGACGGCGACTACGTTTGGACGCTACAAGATGGTCAACCCGAAGACGCCCGCATCATGGCTTATGGACAGGCGTTCGTGTTGCTAGCGAAGTCGTGGGCACACCGCATCGATCTGTGCACGGCGGCAGAGGTACGCGCCATTTTTGACCGCATGGACGTCGTTTTTTACGATGCATCAGCGGGGGCATATGCCGACGAGTGCAGCCGGGAAGGCCAACTACACCCCTACCGTGGACAGAACGCCAATATGCACATGTGCGAGGCGTGTATTGCGGCCTTTGAGGCGACCGGTGATCCGATTTACCTTGACCGTGCACAGGCCTTGGCGACGACATTCACGCAGACACTCGTGCGCCAACCCAGCACAACGCATCCAAGCCACTGCGATGGCCAAATCTGGGAGCATTACGACCTGGACTGGCAACCTGACTGGGCCTACAACCAAGACAATCCGGGTGATATTTTCAAACCATGGGGCTATCAGACGGGGCACCAAACCGAGTGGGCAAAGCTGTTACTCGCCATTCACGCCGTCGCCCCCAACGACAGGTGGGTCAGCACCGCGCGCCACCTCCACGATGCCGCGTTTGCCAACGGCTGGGATACCACACACGGCGGTCTGGTTTATGGCTATGCCCCAGACGGACGTGTCTGTGACAGCGACAAATATTTTTGGGTGCAGGCTGAGTCGTTTGCAAGTGCCTGGCGACTCTGGCGCATCACAGCGGATACCCGCTACCTGCAGCAATACACCGACACGTGGGCGTGGGCGTGGGCGCACTTGGTTGACCACCAAAACGGCGCTTGGTTTCGCATCGTCAACGCCAAAGGCGACGCGTTGGAAACCACCAAGTCACCTGCCGGCAAAGTCGATTACCACACCATGGGTGCCTGCTGGGATGTCCTAAGCGTTGGCGGCCTGCAGGCTTAAAACAGGAAACACGATGCGCTTCGGTATTTTGGGCAACGCAAAAATTGCCCGCACACAGGTTATTCCCGCCATGCTGCAGGCCGGTCACACACCGGTCGCTATTGGTAGCCGTGGCCCAAAGGCACCGTGGGCAGACGCCCCCGACATGCGATGGACAGATTACGCTGGCGTGCTGGCAGACGCGTCGGTTGACGCCGTCTACATTGCTCTCCCCAACCACCTGCACGCCCACTGGTCGGTTGCGGCGCTGCGCGCGGGCAAACACGTTTTGTGCGAAAAGCCCTACGCCCTGACACCCGAGGAAGCCCACGCGGTACGCAACGCCATGCAAGCGGCGGGGCGTTGCTTCATGGAAGCATTCATGGTGCGGCATCACCCACAGTGGCAGTGGCTGGCATCGCAACCGCTGGGAGACATACGCCACATACAAGTGGTATTTAATTACGACAACCGGGATGCCGACAATATCCGCAATCAGGCGGCGCTAGGCGGTGGTGCGCTGTGGGATATTGGGTGCTACGGCGTGTTCACAGGTCATTGGCTCATGGGACGCGCGCCAGACGCGGTGGCACTCCGCACCGAGCGCCATCCTGTCTGGGGCGTCGACACGACATCGGATGCCGTCCTGCGGTGGCACGCCACCGACAGCCAGCCCAGTGCGCACTTGCAACTGGCGGTATCGATGCAGACCAGCAAGAGCCAGAGCGTGTATGCCGTAGGCACCCAAGGCTGGGCTCACCTGCATGCGCCGTTCAACCCCGCACACGGTGACGTCACCAACGGAACGCAAGCCACCGCCACTTGGGCACCGACAGGCGGCTTGCACCACGAAGCCATCACGCGCCAGTTTGCACCCGCAAATGCCTACGCCAATATGGTGAGTGACTTCGTGCATACCGCGACAAACCACCCCGGCGATGGCCTGCGCGACAGCGAAGCCATCTTGCAGACACTGTCTGCGTTGTGGGCCAGCGAGCGCTCACCCTAGGCAGCAGCGAGTCACCAAGGTGTCAGCTCACGCGCGCACCCCGCGCTGTCGGGCAAGCGAAGCCGCTTGAAAGAGCGGCTTTTTGTCGCCTTTTCTAAAGCCCCTACACGGAGGGGGCCCGCAGTTGTCTAACTGGGCAACAACATATATATTTCAGCTTGGCTTATGTTTACTATTTCGGAGACTTTAATGAAAATCGCATCAAAAATCGCACTCTGTGCTGCGCTGGGCTTAGGCTCATTGAGCAGCACCGTTCACTCCGCTGAATTCGTCACGGTCTTGACCGGCGGCACCAGCGGCGCTTACTTCCCCATCGGCACAGCCCTGTCTAAGTTCATTGGCGACGCCATGCCCAATACCAAGGTCACCGTGCAGTCCACCAAGGCCAGCGCAGAAAACCTGAACTTGGTTCAAGCCGAGCGCGGCGAACTCGCTTTCGCGCTGGGTGACGCGGTATCAAACGCATGGCAAGGCAATGCCGACGCTGGTTTCAAAACCAAGCTCGACAAGTTGCGTGGTATTGCGGGCATCTACCCCAACTACATTCAGATCGCTGCAAGCGCTGACTCCGGTATCAAAACCTTGGCTGACCTCAAAGGTAAGCGCGTGGCCGTGGGTGCACCAAAGAGCGGTACCGAGTTGAACGCACGTGCTTTGTTCAAGGCCGCAGGCATGTCCTACAGCGACTTTTCAAAGGTCGAGTACATCTCTTTTGGTCAGAGCGTTGAACTGATGAAAAACCGTCAAATCGATGCCACGCTGATCTCAGCCGGCTTGGGTGTTGCCGCTATCAAGGACTTGTCCTCTAGCATCGACATTCGCTTGGTTGCTATTAGCCCAGACGTGATTGCCAAGGTCGGTGATGCGGCGTACCAGCCCAGCATGATCCCAGCCAATACCTACAACGGCCAAACAGACGCGGTGCCTACCGCGGCCATTCGTAACATTTTGGTGACCAACTCTGCGGTGTCTGACGACGATGCTTACACCATGACCAAAACGCTGTTTGCAAAATTGACCGACCTCCATGCCGCTCACAAAGCGACGTTGGCGATTGATCCCAAGACCGCCTTTGTTGGCGTGCCTGTGCCTTTGCACCCCGGTGCTGAGCGCTATTACCGGGAAGCCGGTTTGATGAAGTAAGCTCTCGCTTCCGATTCAATTGAGAAAAGCGCTAATAAGCGCTTTTCTTTTTGGGCTTTTGGTTCTCAGTAGACCCAAGCCCTTTCTCACATAATTACAAAGCATGATCAAGTCCAACGAATGGTCCTTTAGTGGTGGTAAGCGCGATAAAGCGGTTTTTCTTATTGCGCTGATATTCTCGATTTTTCAAATCTACACCGCCACGTTTAATCCCATCGGCACGCAAATTGTGCGCGCCATTCACGTCGGATTCTTGGTTCTTTTGGTCATGATGATGTTGCCTGGGCGGTTCAAATTCCTCTCGCTCATCTTAGGCATTGCCACCATGGGTACGGGGGTGTACCAGTGGGTTTTTGAAGGCGACCTTATTTTTCGCTCTGGCGATCTCAACGATACCGACATGGTCGTCGGTATCGTCGCGCTTTTTGCCGTATTCGATAGCGCACGGCGCATCATGGGTTGGGCCTTGCCCGGCATTTGCGCGGCTTTTCTTGGCTACGCATTGCTGGGCGAATACCTGCCACAGCCTCTGGGTCACCGCGGCTACGCATTTGATCAGGTCATCGAACAAATGGCATTCGGTACCGAAGGTATTTACGGCGTACCGACCTATGTGAGCAGCAGCTACATTTTCTTATTTATTTTGTTTGGCGCCTTCTTGGAAAGCGCGGGCATGATCACCTTGTTTACCAATTTCGCCATGGGTACAGTTGGCCACACACGCGGTGGCCCCGCAAAGGTGGCCGTTGTCAGCTCAGGGCTCATGGGCACCATTAACGGCTCAGGCGTTGCCAACGTGGTCACCACGGGGCAGTTCACGATTCCGTTGATGAAACGATTTGGCTTTTCCTCCGCATTTGCCGGTGGCGTTGAGTCCACTGCCAGCATGGGCGGGCAAATCATGCCGCCCGTCATGGGCGCGGTCGCCTTCATCATGGCGGAGACGCTCGAACTACCGTATATCGACATCTGTATTGCGGCGCTGGTTCCGGCAATTCTTTACTTCGCAACCGCTTTTTGGATGGTTCACTTAGAGGCCGCACGTGCCGGCTTAAAAGGACTTTCAAAAGAAGAATGTCCTGACCCCTGGGCTGCTATGAAGACGCACTGGTACCTCATTGGGCCTTTGGTGATGTTGGTCGGTCTACTGTTCGGCGGGTACACCCCGTTGTTCGCGGGTACCGTTGGTTTGTTCCTTACCGTCGTCCTGATTTTGGGAACCGCCGTCGCACTGCGCGTTCCCAGCACCGCCATGCGTGTCGCCTTTTGGTTGGTGATGGGCTTGCTGTGCGGCGGCTTCTTTGAGATCGGTGCGGGCGCTTTGCTAGGAACCATTGCCTTGCTCGCGTTTATCTTGCTCGCAATTCGTGACGGCGGCGCGTTGAAGCTAAGTATCAATGCCCTCGCAAACGGCGCGCGTCACGCGCTGCCGGTGGGTGTCGCCTGTGCCTTGGTTGGCGTAATCATTGGCGTGCTCACGCTGACGGGTGCGGCCACTACCTTTGCAAACGCGATCATCAGCGTAGGGGAAACCAGCCTGTTCCTCAGCTTGTTACTTACCATGTTGGTGTGCTTGATTTTGGGCATGGGCATTCCCACCATCCCCAACTACATCATCACCAGTTCACTGGCGGCCCCGGCATTGCTTGAGCTCGGCGTACCTTTGTTGGTCAGTCACATGTTCGTGTTTTACTTCGGCATATTGGCTGACCTCACCCCCCCCGTGGCGCTGGCCTGCTTTGCGGCCTCGCCCATTGCGAAAGAGACGGGTTTAAAGATCAGTATTCAGGCGGTGAAAGTCGCCTTTGCTGGCTTCGTGATCCCGTACATGGCGGTGTATGCCCCTGAGTTAATGCTGCAAGGTGACCCCAGCATCATGGCCGTCGTCTACATCATCTTTAAAGCCTGTATCGCTATTGCGTTGTGGGGTATGTTTGCCAGCGCTTACTGGCGTGGTCACATGGGCTGGATTGAACGCCTCACCGCGTTGGGTGCAGCCTGTATGTTGGTCGTTGCGCTGCCAATCACCGACGAACTGGGTCTGGGAATCGCTGCCGCATTGTTAGCGCAACACGCTTGGCGCCACCGCCAGCGCATCGCCTGACGTGGCACTTGGGGTGGCCGTCGGCGCGTTGGCGTTGTGCTTAGCAGGCACCACCCCGTCGGGGCCGACTGTGACCGCGCAGGTCCCACTGTCGGCGTCTGACGGGGCATTCACCATCCAGTGGATGCACTCCATAGAGAAAACACAATGGACAGAGCACTGGCAGGTGCGCGCGAAGCCCCAGCCCCACCTGTACCTGAGCGATGCCCGCATTGAAACCAGCGGCGCGGGTATGGACATACCAGACAACGCGGTCTGGCGTGACGGCGGCTACACCTACGATGTGCAGCAAACGCTCACTGAGGTGACCCTCAGCCACAGCCCGTTTACCGCGCAGGCAACACTATGCAGCACGCAGCAGTGTCAGCAGCTAGCCGACTGGTTGCCCGGCTTGCCTGCCATTGCCGCCATTACGCTGACGGCTTGCCCCACGCCTTAGGGCTTGAGGTATCCGGCATCAGGCAGAAGGCATACGCGACACTAGGCGGGCACCCGCCGCGACACCTCGCGCAGCAGCACCAGCTCTTCTGCGGTCGTCGGATGCACCGCAATCGTCTTATCGAGGTCGTCTTTGGTTGCCCCCATGGTCACGGCCACTGCGAGCGCTTGGATGATTTCAGGTGAGTCATCACCCAACATGTGCACGCCCAGAACGCGATCAGTCGCATCATCAACAATGACCTTGATCGCCGTTTTCGTAATCCCCCCGGCAAAGGCGACTTTCATTGGGCGAAACTCTGTCTCGTAAATACGCAATGCGCCAAAGGCTTCGTGCGCGGCGGCCTCGGTCAAACCCACCGTACTCAGTGGCGGCATGGTGAAGGTAGCCGTGGCGACTGAGCCATGGTCGACTGTGCGGCGGGTGCCGGTAAAGAGGTTGTCCACTAGCGCGCGACCTTCGGCAATCGCAACGGGTGTGAGCGCCATGCGGTTGGTAACGTCGCCTACCGCGTAGACATTGGCTACCGAGGTCTCGCTCCAGGCGTTCACGGCAATGGCACCGTCGGCGTTGAGGTCAACGCCTAAGGCCTCCAACCCCAGTCCTGCCACATTCGGGCTGCGGCCTGTCGCGTTTAACACCGCGTCAAAGGTGTGCGTCGCGTCGCCTGCACAGACCACCGTGGTGTCACCCGTGCGCGCCACGCTGCGCAACGCGCTGTGACCCATGAGTGTGATTCCCTGGGCCGTCAAGGCCTCGGCGAGCTTCACGCGCATGCTCTCGTCGAAGCCGCGCAGTGGTAAGTGATCACGGTAAAAAACAGTGACTTCAGAGCCCAAGCCCTGCATGATGCTCGCAAATTCCAGCGCGATATAACCCGCGCCCAACACACCCAAACGCTTAGGTATGGCGTACAAATCCAGAATATCGTCTGACGTCATCGCTTGCTCAATGCCGGGCACAGCATGGCGATTGGCGCGCCCCCCGGTGGCAATCAGTATGCGTTTGGCCGCTAACGCATGGTCACCATCAACCAACACGGTCTGTGCATCACGCACCGTCGCATTGCCTCGGAACACCGTCACGCCGCTGTTCTCCAGCATTCGGCTGTAAATGCCTTCCAAGCGGTCAATTTCTACGCGCTTGTTGGCCTGCCACGTGGCCATGTTGAATTGCGCACCCGACACGTCCCACCCATAAGGCCCTGCTTCGGCCAACTCGCGTCCAAACTTGGCGGCATACATCATGAGTTTTTTGGGCACGCACCCACGAATCACGCAGGTGCCGCCCAAGCGATCGCGCTCAACCAGTGCCACCTTGGCGCCGTGCGCAGCCGCTCGCCTAGCGGACGCCACGCCGCCAGAGCCGCCACCAATGACGACGAGATCGTAAGGGGCATTTACGGGGTCTAATGAAACGGCAGGGGATGTGGTCACGTTGGCTCCTAATACAAGGCACCGCAAATGCGGCGCAGAGCCCAAACTTTACACCAGCACCCAATCTCTCATCAGGGCGATCACTTGTTGGGGTGCATCCCGATGAGGGTCATGACCGCCCTCCGGAATCAACAGCGTTTCAAACCGGCTGGCGTGTAACGCGGCCTGACGCAAGGCATCCACCTGAGCCACCGTCCCATACGGGTCTTTCAGCCCTTGCACCGCCAAAATCGGCACCGCGAGCGCGGCCATGTCTGGGGACATATTCCATGACGCAAACTCAGGTCGCAGCCAAACCCCCGCCCACCCTTCAAAGGCCGATGCCGGATTGGGGTGAAACTTAGCCAATCGGGTGGCGAGCGGACCCGCATCAAACGCAGCACGCGCGGCGTGGATGCTCGCCAGTGTGATCGGCTCCACAAAAAGATGCGGCGACATCGCCACCACCCCCGCGTAGGTGTGCGGTGCATCCGCATCAGCGGCGGCGCACAGCGCAATGCTGGCGCCATCGGAGTGACCGACTAACCACACGTCTCGCGTGCTCGGATCAACACCACAGGCACGCAGGAAGGCGGGTAACACCACCTTGGCTTGGTGCCACATAAAGTCAACGGGCCACTGCTCTTGCGGTGGTCTTGGGGTGGCATAGCCGTAGCCAGGACGTGAGAACGCCACGCACTCGACACCCAATGCCTGCGAAACGTCTTGCGGAAATCCGCGCCACATATCCACGCAACCCAAACCCTCATGCAAGAAAACCAACAGGGGATTGGCCTTGCTGGCGGCTGACGCGCGGCCTATTTGCTGCGGTAGATAACGCGCAACGGGTACCGCCACGTCTTCTCCGCCATAGCCCACGCCCGCCAAGCTGACGCGCGGTAAGTCGGCTTCTTGTCTTCGTGCCGTGCTAGCGGGTGGCGTCACGACCGTCACGCATTCGCAGCACGCAAACGGAAGCGTTGGATTTTTCCCGTTGCCGTCTTAGGAAGCTCTTTGATGAACTCAATCTGACGCGGATACTTATAGGGCGCTAATCGCTCTTTCACAAAGGCCTGCAAGGCCTCGGCCTCCACGTGTGCCCCGTCTTTAACGACCACGTAGGCCTTCACGCGCGTTAAGCCGTTCTCATCCGGCACGCCGATAACCGCAGCCTCCAGCACGGCAGTGTGTTGCACCAGCGTGGCCTCCACTTCAAAGGGCGACACGTAAATACCACTCACCTTCAGCATGTCATCTGATCGCCCTGAATAGGTATAGGTGCCGTCTGCGTTGCGCACGTATTTGTCACCACTCTTGACCCATGCCCCTTGAAACGTCTCGCGCGATTTTTCGCGGTTTTCCCAGTAAACCATCGCGGCGCTCTCACCCGATACGAACAGGTCACCGACCTCGCCGTCCGCCACCTCTTGGCCATCATCCCCGCGCAAAGAGATGGCGTAACCCGGAACGGGCCACCCGGTGGTGCCGTAACGCACATCGCCTGGTCGGTTCGATAAATAAATATGCAACATCTCCGTCGAGCCAATGCCATCCACAATTTCCACCCCGAAGTGGGCCGTGAATCGCTCTCCTAAGTCAGCAGGCAACGCCTCTCCGGCGCTAGACGCCAGACGCAACGCCACCGCCTCTTTCGCGGGGAGGTTGGGTGAGGCGAGCATGCCAGCAAACCCGGTGGGCGCGCCAAAAAAGAGGGTCGGTTTCTTCTCTAGCCACCGTTTGAACACCGCATCTGGCGTGGGGCGTTCTGCCATAAGCACCACGCTGGCGCCCACGGCAAATGGGAAGGTGAGCGCATTGCCCAAGCCGTAAGCAAAAAATAACTTCGCTGCCGAGAAGCACACATCATCCTCGCGCATCTGCAGAACACCCTTGCCGTATAGCTCTGAGGTCCAGTACGGGTTCGCGTGACTGTGTACCGTACCTTTAGGGCGTCCAGTTGAGCCCGATGAGTACAACCAAAACCCGGGTGAGTCTTGGCTGGTGTTCGCCGCGTTTGATAACGAGGTTTGCGCCGGCATCCATTCACCAAAGTCACTCACCTGCGACACCCCCGTCTCTTTAATCGCCTGCATTAACCCGGCAGCGTCAAGGCGGTGCGCCTGCGGACTGGTTTCGGGGTGCGACACCAGCACCAAGTCAACCTCGTGCGTGCATGTCGATAAGGCGTCTAGCAATACCGGCATCAGCGCACCTGACACGGCAACGGCGCGGGACCGACTATGCGTCAAAACGTACGCAAGGTCATCGGCAGTGAGCAAGGTGTTGGAGGCCACCGGCACCACCCCCGCGAACATACAGCCCAAGAAGGTCACCGGCCAATCGCAAACGTCCTGCATGAAGATCAGCACACGCTCTTCTCTGCGCACCCCGGCGCCGATTAATCCGCCCGCAATACGCCGTGATTTGGCGTCTAACTTGCCATAAGTGAGTTGTCCAAAATCGCAGGTCACTGCGACCTTTTCTGCGCGGTGTGCGTTGACCGTAAAGACGTGCTGGGCGTAATTAAAACGCGGCCCGATTGTTTCGCAATCGCCCAAGTCGTCTGGCAGGCGGGGGGCCGTGGCGTTACTAGATCGGTGATCCGACATATTTGTTTCTCTCCGAGATTTGCGTTAGCATGATGTATCGTTCTTGTTGTCTTTTGATTTTTCGTGCAACATGAAATATTTTGCTTATATTTAACCCCGCGTCAAGCACGTAAAAACCCGTATGTCCACCCAACAGCTAGACACGCCCGCTGACGAGGAAAGACGCAACCAGTATCTGCTCTCGCTGGGGATTCGCGTCAGGGGTTTGCGCTCGCAGCGCGGTCTGACGCGCAAGGCCGTGGCGCAGGCGGCGGGCATTTCCGAGCGGCACTTGGCCAACCTAGAGTTGGGCACTGGCAACGCGTCGGTGTTGGTGTTACTGGACGTGGCGCATGCCTTGCAATGCACCATGGCCGAGCTGGTGGGCGACGTCACCACCAGCACGCCTGAGTGGCTGATGTTGCGCGACCTCTTGTCCCCACTTGATGAGGCATCACTGGCGCGGGTTCGCGTCGCCGCCGCCTCGTTGCTGGGACAATCGCACGACCCCGGCGCCCGTGGGCAACGCATTGCGCTGCTTGGCTTACGCGGTGCGGGCAAAAGCACGCTTGGCGCACGTTTGGCAGCGGCACTGCAATGCCCGTTCACGGAGCTGAGTCACGAGGTAGAGGAGATGGCGGGCTGCCAACTCTCAGAAATTCAGGCGCTATATGGTCTCAACGCTTACCGACGCTACGAACAGCGCGCCCTGGCGCAAACCATTGAGCGCCACACGGCCGTCGTCATCGCCACGCCCGGCGGCTTGGTCTCTGACCCAACGGCCTTTAACCAACTGCTGAGCCAATGCACCACCATTTGGTTGCAAGCGACCCCTGAAGACCACATGGGCCGCGTCATGGCACAAGGTGACACCCGCCCCATGCAAGCCAACCCAGAGGCGATGGACGACTTGAAACGCATTTTGACGGGTCGCACCGCGTTTTATAGCAAGGCGCAGTTTGTCGTGAACACCAGCGCCCAGTCGCTTGAGCAGACCTTTGCGCAGCTGCTGTCCGTCGTGCGTACGCAGGTCACGCCCCTTTAGCCTCCCCGGGAACAAAGGGTAAACCCCTAATTATCGATGTTGCACTATTGTGCATGCGTATGCATAATAATTCCATTCCGTTAGGAGATAGAACGCATGAACGCGATGAATGACTTGTCGACCACGCCCCGCGTGGACTACCAAACCAACCCGGCCAATTACCAACACTGGGCCTTGACCGTCAACGGTGACGTGGCCACCTTGGTGGCAGACTTCAATGAAGACGGCGGCCTGCGCCCCGGCTACAAGCTGAAGCTGAACAGCTACGACTTAGGCGTTGACATTGAGTTGTATGACGCCGTCAACCGCATTCGCTTTGAGCACCCACAGGTGCGCGTCGTCGTGATGACCAGTGCCAAAGACCGCATCTTTTGCTCAGGCGCAAACATCTTCATGCTGGGTGTCTCCAGCCATGCGTGGAAGGTCAACTTCTGCAAGTTCACCAACGAAACACGCAACGGCCTAGAAGACTCGTCGGAACACGATGGTTTGAAGTTTTTAGCTGCGGTGAACGGCGCTTGCGCGGGTGGTGGCTATGAATTAGCGCTGGCATGCGATGAAATTTTGCTGGTCGATGATCGCTCGTCGGCGGTGAGCTTGCCCGAGGTGCCGCTGTTGGGCGTTTTGCCAGGCACTGGCGGCTTGACCCGGATTACCGACAAGCGACATGTGCGCCATGACTTGGCGGATATTTTCTGCACCGTAGCGGAAGGCGTGCGGGGGCAGAAGGCGAAAGACTGGCGGTTGGTGGATCACATCGCCAAGCCAGCCAAGTTCCAAGACGCCATCGCAGAAAAGTCCGCCGCACTTGCGCAGAGCAGCACACGGGACGGCAGCGCCAAAGGCATTGTGATCAGCGCATTGACGCGCGAGATCACGGAAGACCGATTAGCCTACAACACCGTTACCGTTGACATCGATCGCGCCAAGCGCCAAGCCGTTTTTACCATCATGGGTCCCAGCGCTGACCTGCCGCGCACGCCTGAGGCGATACAGGCAGCAGGCGAAAACTTCTACCCCTTGGCGATGGCGCGCGATCTCGAAGACGCCATTTTGAGCATGCGCACCAACGAACTGGACATTGGCACATGGGTCATCAAAACCAGTGGCGACGCGCAAGCGGTGTTGGCAATGGACGAGGTCTTGGCTGCCAACAAGGACTTCTGGTTGGTGCGTGAAACCATCGGCCTGTTGCGCCGGACCTTTAGCCGCATAGACGTCTCTTCACGAAGCTTGTTTGCGCTCGTCGACAAGGGGTCTTGTTTTGTCGGTAGTTTGCTGGAATTGGCATTGGCCTGCGACCGCATCTACCACTTGGCCTTACCTGACGACAGCGACGCACCGCGCATTGCGACCACCGAGGCCAATCAATCGTGGTATCCGATGGCTAGCGCGCAAACCCGCCTGCAACGTCGCTTCTACGAAGAGGCCGCCCCATTGGCCGCCGTGCAAGCCAAACAAGGGGAACTGCTAGACGCCGACGCCGCCTTTGCCCTGGGCTTGGTCACCATGAACCCGGACGACATCGACTGGGATGACGAGGTGCGCATTGCCCTAGAAGAGCGTGCGGCCATGTCACCTGACGCCCTAACGGGTATGGAGGCCAACCTGCGCTTCAACGGTAAAGAAACCATGTTCACCCGTGTATTTGGCCGCCTAACGGCTTGGCAAAACTGGATCTTCCAGCGACCCAATGCGGTGGGAGAAAAAGGCTCATTGAAAGTTTATGGCAAAGGCGACAAGGCCGTCTTTGACTGGAATCGTGTCTAACATTTTTTAATTTGGAGAACACCACTATGTCCGGAATCAACTACAGCGAAAAAATTCCTAACAACGTTAACCTCGGTGAAGACCGCACCCTGCAACGCGCTTTGGAGCAATGGCAACCCAACTTCGTAAGCTGGTGGGACGACATTGGGCCTGAGGGCTCCACCGACAGTGATGTGTATTTGCGCACGGCCGTTAGCGTTGACCCACAGGGTTGGGCGCAGTTTGGGCACGTCAAGATGCGCGACTACCGTTGGGGCATTTTCTTGAACCCCGCCAAGGAAGAGCGCACCATCGACTTTGGTGACCACAAGGGCGAGAAGGCATGGACGGACGTGCCTGGCGAATACCGCGCCAACCTTCGCCGGATTATTGTGACCCAGGGTGACACCGAGCCCGCATCGGTTGAGCAACAGCGTCACTTGGGCTTAACCGCTCCCAGCATGTATGACTTGCGAAACCTCTACCAAATTAACGTGGAAGAAGGCCGGCACTTGTGGGCAATGGTTTACTTGTTACACAAGCACTTTGGCCGTGATGGCCGAGAAGAAGCCGATGCCCTGCTAGAGCGCCGCAGCGGCGATGAGGACAACCCACGTATCTTGGGCGCCTTCAATGAAACGACGCCCGATTGGTTGAGCTTCTTTATGTTCACCTACTTCACCGATCGCGACGGTAAGTTTCAATTGGCTGCGTTAACCGAGTCTGCTTTCGACCCCTTGGCGCGCACCACCAAGTTCATGCTGACCGAAGAGGCGCACCACATGTTTGTGGGCGAGAGTGGCGTATCGCGCACCATTCAGCGCACCGCACAGGTCATGAACGAGCTCAAGACCGACGACGTGAACAAGCTGCGCGCAGCCGGGGTGATTGACTTGCCTACCCTTCAGCGTTACCTCAACTTCCACTTTAGCGTCACCATTGACTTATTCGGCGCAGACGAGTCAAGCAATGCAGCCACGTTCTACAGCACGGGCTTGAAGGGCCGATACGAAGAGGGCAAGCGAGACGATGACCACGTCTTAAAAGACAAAACCTACCCCGTACTGATCGCCAAGGATGGCGGGCTAGAGACCAAAGAAGTGCCCATGCTCAATGCGCTCAATGAGGTCTTGCGCGATGACTACATCAAAGACAGCGTGGCCGGCGTCGAACGTTGGAATAAGGTATTGACCAAAGCGGGCATCCCATTTCAACTGCGCGTCCCCCACAAGGCCTTTAACCGAAACATCGGTGCCTTGAAAGGGGCGAACGTCACACCAGCAGGTGAAGTGGTGAGCGACGCTGAGTGGAAGGGGCGCGCAGGCGAGTGGCTACCCTCCAACGAAGACCGTGCGTTCGTTGCGAGCCTCATGGGACGTGTTGTGGAGCCAGGTAAGTTTGCAAACTGGATCGCACCACCAGCGATGGGCGTGAATCGCATGCCCATCGAGTTCGACTACGTTCGCTTTAACTAAACCCCTTGCGCCATGTCTGACCTCGCCGAAACCACCGTTATCAATCAGCATCTGATTGATCCAGAGATTTGCATTCGTTGCAACACCTGTGAGGCCACCTGCCCCATTGGTGCGATCACGCACAATGATCTCAACTACGTGGTGGATGCGAGCAAGTGCAATAGCTGCATGGACTGCATCTCCCCCTGCCCCACCGGCTCCATAGACAACTGGCGGCAAGTGCTGCGCGAGCAAGCCTACTCGGTGGACGATCAGCTCACGTGGGATGAGCTACCCGAACAGGGCGAGTTGGCAGCGACCGATGTGGCCGCGCCGTCGCCCAACACAAGCGGGGGCGGGAGCGTTGGGGCGACCATTGCGCCCAAGTCAGCCGCACAGCCGCAAACGCTGTTGTTTGGGCCATCGGCGGCCACGCCTTATGCACGAGCCACGGTAGTGGGCAACCACCGCGTGACCGATGTGGGCCATGACTACGACACGCACCACATCGTTCTGGACTTTGGTGAGACACACTTCCCGGTTTTAGAGGGCCAGTCTTTGGGCATATTGGCACCCGGGGTCGATGCCGCAGGACGGCCGCACCACGCGAGGCAGTATTCCATTGCCAGCCCGCGTCATGGGGAGCGCCCGGGCTATAACAACCTGTCCATCACCGTCAAACGGGTACTCGAGGACCACGCGGGGAATCCCGTGCGAGGCGTTGCGTCTAACTACTTGTGCGATGCCGCGGTAGGCGACACCGTGCAAGTCGTGGGCCCGTTTGGCAGCAGCTTTCTCATGCCCAACCATGCGAACAGCCACCTTGTGATGATTTGCACGGGGACAGGTAGTGCGCCTATGCGGGGCATGACCGAATGGCGCCGGCGCCTCTTGCATGCCGGCACCTACGAAGGGGGCGAGCTACACCTGTTTTTTGGCGCGCGCTCTAAGGCCGAGTTGCCCTACTTCGGCCCACTTAAAAAATTACCGTCTGAATTTATCACCACGCACCTAGCGCTATCGCGCGAGCCCGATCAGCCCAAGCAATACGTGCAAGATGTGATGCGGGCTCAAGCCCCAGAGCTGGCGCGCTTAATGGCAGACCCCCATGCGTATTTCTACGTCTGTGGTCTGAAGGCAATGGAAGAAGGCGTGCTCACCGCCATGGCGGACATCTGCGCGGCGCACCAATTGGACTGGGCACAGGTTGCTGGCGACATGAAGCGCGACGCTCGCTTACACCTAGAAACCTACTAAACTGGCACTAGGCACACACCCGCTTGACACCGAAGCCAACGCCGCATGCACCCCAACACCCCACGTACACCGCACACCCCCGCAAGCGACCCGTCGCCTGTGCCGCGCCGTATCGACCAACTACTCGATAGCTACGCCGAGAGCCATCAACACCCCACGAACAAGCTAATTCATTGGGTATGTGTCCCTGCGATTACCTGGTGTGTGTTGGTGGGGTTTTATTTACTCCCTTACCCCGAGGCAATGGGGCAGGCCAGTGGCATGAACTGGATGTGGATTTTTTTGGCGTTCAGTCTCAC
Organism: Methylobacillus sp.; assembly: GCA_018607835.1. Lineage (GTDB taxonomy): Bacteria > Pseudomonadota > Gammaproteobacteria > Burkholderiales > Burkholderiaceae_C > RS62. Next base: position 49,690 of record JABBAS010000023.1, read on the forward strand.
CTACTACATGCGTCTGTCTAAGCCGTTGACCATGGGGTTTTTAGTCGTTGTAACGGTCTGCGTCGCGTTGATCGGTGGCTACGAAGCGCTGTATGCCCACACACAGACGCTATCACTCGGAAGCTTCGCCGCACTTGTATTTGTGCTTGCGTGGATTGGGCAATTTATCGGACACCGCATAGAAGGCAAAAAGCCTTCGTTTTTACAGGACCTACAGTTTCTCTTGATCGGTCCGGCTTGGCTGCTGCACTTCATTTACAAAAAGTGGGGCATCCGCTACTAACGCCCCAAAAGGCAGCGGCGCGGCGCGCGTAGAGACCTAGTCGAAGAGGTTAGCGAAGAAGCCTACACTTGCAGGCGTCGTGACCAAGCGGCGAACGCGCCGATCGCTGTCGTCGGGCAACTTATCTAGAAAACCCCGCTCGACCAGCTCATCAATGCTGCGAGAGACGCTGAGCGGCGAAAAGCCAGCGGCATTTTTATGAATATCGGCCACAGTCAAGTGCCCGCCGCCTTCCTGCATCGCTACCTGCACATTGAGCATCACCATCAAAGGCAAGACGGACTGACGTCCGTCCGCACTTTTTTGATTAGAAAAGTAGCGGTTTAATGCATTACGGACAATTTTTTCGTGAGTCATTTGTAGCGCTAATGGGCTATAGTTTTTCCATTAACTCCGACCATTGTGATTCAAAACCGCTATCTTAATTTTGCATAATTAGTAGCTATATTTATGGTTATCGGTTGACAGGCGATACGACAGCGACAACGCCTGATCGTACGGTGTCTGCGATACCCGCGGCGGTGGTACGCACACGCGTGCGAGCGTGCAAGCGCTGGTTATTCCACGGTGACGGACTTGGCTAAATTTCTTGGCTTATCAACGTCTGTTCCCTTGGCGCATGCTGTGTGATACGCCAACATCTGCAACGGCACCACGTGAAGCAAGGGACTTAAAACGCCGTAGTGCTCGGGCATATTTATAACGTGTACGTGTTCGCTGGACTTGATGCGGCTATCGCCATCCGCCAGCACATACAACACACCACCCCGCGCGCGAACCTCTTGCATATTACTTTTCAGTTTTTCCAAAAGTTGGTCATTCGGTGCCACCGTCACCACGGGCATGGCTTCGGTAACCAACGCCAAGGGGCCGTGCTTTAGCTCCCCCGCTGGGTACGCCTCCGCATGGATATAGCTAATTTCTTTTAGCTTGAGCGCACCCTCCAAGGCGATGGGATAGTGCAGCCCGCGCCCCAGAAATAAGGCGTTGTCCATGCGCGCAAAATCTTGGGACCACGCAATGACTTGAGGCTCTAAAGCCAAGACATCTTGTAACGCGCTAGGCAGATGACGCATTGCCTTCAAGTGCGCCGCCTCGTCCGCTGCGCTCAAGCGGTTGTTGGCTTGCGCCAAGGCCAACGTCAATAAAAACAAACCCGCTAGCTGTGTCGTAAACGCCTTGGTGGACGCCACGCCAATTTCCACACCGGCCCGCGTGATGTAGGCTAACTTGCACTCGCGCACCATGGCCGACGTTGCGACATTACAGATCGTCAGCGTGTGGTGCATGCCCAGTGACTGGGCGTGGCGCAAGGCGGCTAATGTGTCTGCCGTTTCGCCACTTTGACTCAACGTGACGACCAGGGTTTTAGGGTGCGGCACACTCGTGCGGTAGCGGTACTCGCTTGCCACTTCGACCTGCGTCGGTAGCCCCGCAATGCCCTCCAACCAGTACTTGGCAACGCAACCGCTGTAATAGCTGGTGCCACAGGCCAAGATCAGAACGCGGTCTACGTCCTGAAAGGTGGCGTGCGCATTCTCCCCAGGCGCGGGCTGCGTGACACCGTCAAACAGCTCAGGAACAATACCTTCTACGCCTTCAAGCGTGTCGGCAATTGCGCGCGGCTGTTCAAAAATTTCCTTTTGCATGTAATGCCGATAAGGCCCCAACTCGGCGGCACCACTGTGGGCGTGCACCGTTTTAACGGGCCGCTGCACCGAGCGTTGTTGTGCGTCCAGCACCCAGTGCTTACCCAACTGCAGGTCAACGCGATCGCCCTCTTCGAGGTAAACAATTTGATCGGTCACGCCTGCTAACGCCATGGCATCACTCGCAAGAAATTGCGCCTGCGTGTCCTGTGGGCTGCCGATACCCAGCACCAACGGCGAGCCCAACCGGGCGCCAACCACGCGGTGCGGCTCGTCTTTATGGAAGGCGGCAATCGCGTAAGCACCCTGTAACTGCGCCACCGTTGCTTGCAAAGCGTCAAACAAATCACCGTCGTAGAGCGAGTCAAGCAAGTGGGCGATCACCTCGGTGTCGGTCTGGCTGCTAAAGACGTAGCCCTTGGCTTGCAAGGCGGCACGCAGTTCGTCGTGGTTTTCAATGATGCCGTTGTGCACCAAGGCAATTCGCCCCGAGCGCTCAGGGGCATCATCTCCCGCATTGATGCCCGGGCCGTGACTGAAATGCGGATGGGCGTTGTGTACCGCTGGCGCGCCATGCGTGGCCCAGCGGGTATGCGCGATGCCCGTGCCACTCGCTAGTTGTGTGCGCTCAATTTGCGTCAGTAAGTCGGCGACGCGCGCCGTACTGCGACTACGCTTTAGGCCGCCCGCATAGACGGCGACGCCGCAGGAGTCATAGCCGCGGTACTCCAAGCGCTGTAAGCCTTGAACCAAAACGGGAACAATGTTGCCCGAAGAAACCGCGCCAACGATGCCACACATAGGAGACCCTTCGCAAATAAGCCACAAACAGCGCCAAGTGTAGACAGTACGAAGAGAAATTTGCGTTCATTTTTTATCTATTTTTGATTTTTTATTTCTCATTTGTTATAACTTGAAATAAATGACCATAGATATTACTTTTTAGATTAAATAAATCATGCTTGACCACACCGATGTCGCTATTTTGGATGTTTTACAACGCGACGCAGACATTACGAACGCCAAGCTCGCGCGACAGATCGGTGCCTCACCCGCCACCACCTTGCGGCGCGTCGCGCGTCTAAAGGCCGATGGCGTGATCACACACTACGCCGCCATCCTCAATGCCGACGCTTTAAAAGACACCATGGGAACGGGCCTGAGCGCCATCATCGAAGTCAGTCTTGACGTTCAAAGCGAGGAGCACATGCTGCGTTTTGAACAAGCCGCATGCGCTGACGCCAACGTACTGCAGTGCTATCGCACCAGCCCCGGGCCTGACTTTGTGCTGATTATTTACGTCAACGACATGCCCGCCTACCTCGCACTGGCACAACGCCTCTTCACAGCGCAAGCCAATGTGCGCAATGTGAAAGCATTTTTTAGCGTGAAGCGCGCCAAGTTTGGCACCGCCTTACCGTTACCCACCGCCACTGCCACGGCAGCAGGTGCGTCGCGCTCATGAGCTCATGAGCGCCTGCCTGACCTTATTTTTTTTTGGCGGGGCGTTGCCAGTTGGCAATCGAGACCGGCTTACCGCGTGCAACGGTTAGCGCCC
>JABBAS010000023.1:53279-57862 GCA_018607835.1 Methylobacillus sp.
GGGCGTTGCCAGTTGGCAATCGAGACCGGCTTACCGCGTGCAACGGTTAGCGCCCCGGGTACCGTGCTTTTCGTGAGTGTCGAGCCGCCGCCCACCGTGCCGCCAGCGCCGATGGTAATCGGTGCCACCAACACGCAATTGCTACCCACGTGCACGTCGGCTTCGATCACGGTTTTGTGCTTGTTCGCGCCATCGTAATTGGCGGTAATGCTGCCCGCGCCGTAGTTCACGCGCTCACCCACCTCGGCATCCCCTAAGTAGGCCAAGTGGTTGGCCTTTGCGCCGTCTGCAAGCGTGCTGTTCTTCACCTCGACGAAGTTGCCTATGTGCACATCACGCCCTAAACGGGCGCCTGGCCGCAAGCGCGCAAAGGGTCCCACCAACGCCCCCTCTCCAACCTGCACCCCCGTGGCTTCTCCGTCAATGTGCGTAAAGGGGTGGATAACCGCTCCCGCCGCAATATCGGCGTTGGCAATCACGCAGTGCGCGCCCACACGCACCCCATCTCCTAAACGCACGCAACCTGAAAAGATGCAGTTGACATCGATCTCCACATCCTGGCCACAGACCAACTCACCGCGCACGTCAAATCGCGCGGGGTCGGCTAAGCGCACACCCGCGTCTAGCAGGGCATCGGCTCGGTTGCGCTGATAAATACGCTCAAGCGCCGCCAACTGCGCAGCGCTGTTCACGCCCGCGACCTCCCATGCGTTTTGAATGCAGTGCGTCTGCACAGGCAACCCATCAGCCACCGCCTGCGCGACCACATCGGTTAAGTAATATTCGCCTTGCTGGTTGTTGTTGGTGAGCTTGTCTAAGGCGCCACGCAACCACGCGGTGGGGACGGCCATGATGCCGCTGTACACCTCTGTTACGCGACGCTCTGCGTCGTTGGCGTCCTTTTCTTCGCGTATGGCTGTCACGGCGTCTTGCGCGTCACGCAATATGCGGCCGTAGCCTGTGGGTTGCGGCAATTGCACCGTGAGCAAGGCCAGGTGTGTGCCCGCGCTCTTGGCCACCAATGCGCGCAATGTCTCTTCCGTAGTGAGCGGCACATCACCCGACAGCACCAGGGTCATACCGTCGTCGGTCAGAGCGGGCATCGCTTGCAACACCGCATGCCCAGTACCTAGCTGCGGTGATTGCGCCACACAGCGCACAGGTGCCTGTGCGCGTTCAGTCGCTTGCACGGCGGTCTGCACCTGCGCACTCTCGTGCCCCGTAACCACCACCACATGACGCGCACCTAGCCCTTGAACGGTGTCAAGTACATGGTCAAGCAAAGCGCGTTCGGCCAAAAGGTGCAACACTTTCGGTCGCTGGCTGCGCATGCGTGTACCCTTACCAGCGGCCATCACCACCACGTCCAGTGGTTTATTTAGAGATACAGAGGCTTTTAACGACATGAGCAAGCTTTCAAGTAGTGCCACTATTATCGCTAAGCGCGTTGCGTTGTCGCTCGCCTGCGTCGGGCTTGTGGCCTGTAGCGGACTCAAATTGGCTTACGACAACCTACCCACGCTTAGCTACTGGTGGCTAGATGACTATTTTGACATCTCACAGCCACAGTCAGCACCCCTAAAGACCGGTCTCGCCGACCTACACCAATGGCACATCACCACGGAGCTGCCTCAAATCACGCCGCTCTTGGGCGAGATCGCCGAGCAACTTAGCCAACCGATTACCGCCCAGCAAGTGTGTGCTTGGGGTGTGGCAACTGAGCCCCACGTCTACGCCGTGACTGACGCGGCCGCTGTCATGGCCGCGCCCTTGCTGACCCGCCTATCCCCCAAACAACTCGCACACTTTGACGCCGCAGTGAAGGACAAGAACGACGAGTGGCGCGACGACTGGTTGAACGCAAAGCCAGAGAAACTGAGCGAGCGTCGCCTAGAGCGCACCGTGGACAACTTGGAACGCTTTTACGGTGATTTAAGCAACGAACAAACGGAAACCATTGCCGCCGCACTTGCGCGCCAGCCGTTCAATTTTAACGACGGGTGGCAGCGCCGGCTGCGCAATCAGGGCGCCTTTCGCAGTTGGCTGGTGGCGCACAGCCGGTCTCAGGGAACGGCCAGTGATAGCGATACAGCAGCGCAAAATGCGGCAACGGTGGCCAGTTTGCAAGCCTTGTGGCGTGTGAGCATTACGTGGCCAGACGACTACCGCGCACGCTTGTGCCAACAGATTGCAGACTTCCACGACCTCATGACGCCTGCCCAAAGGACCAAGGCGCAGGCCGTCATGGCGGGCTACCAAAGCGACTTTCAGGCCCTTGCCGATGCAGGCGCCGCGGTGAGTCAATAAGGGGGGCAGGCCACTGAGACCGCTCAGACCCCTCAGACCGTTTAACCGGCCAACAACGCCGTGCTAGGCCGTATCGCGCTGTACTTTTCCCTATTCCCCCCTATTTCCCCCGATTTAGAGGGAATATTCACGCCCCTGCTCTTGAAATAGTCGGGTTCACCCTTATCATTAGCACTCGATGGGCTTGAGTGCTAACAGATCGCTGTCATGCCTGACACGCTCTGCGCGGTGCATCAAGTGCCACCTCTCGACGCTGTGTTGAGAGCCCTTTTTTTTAACGTTGTAATCCTCAAGGAGAAACCATGAAACTCACACCTTTGCACGATCGCGTGATCGTCAAGCGTTTGGAAGTTGAAACCAAAACGGCATCAGGTATTTACATTCCTGACAACGCCGCGGAAAAGCCTGACCAAGGCGAAGTCTTGGCTGTTGGCCCAGGCAAGAAAAACGACAAAGGCGAGTTGTCCGCCATGTCTGTGAAAGTCGGCGACCGCGTGTTGTTCGGCAAGTACAGCGGCCAGTCCGTGAAGGTCGACGGCGACGAGCTGTTGGTCATGAAAGAAGACGACTTGTTCGCAGTGGTCTCTTAATAGAGCCCCGCTTTTCGTTCATTTCATTCAAATAACCCATTAAGGAAAATTCAAAATGGCAGCAAAAGACGTAATCTTTGGCGGCGAAGCCCGTGCACGCATGGTTGAGGGTGTCAACATCCTCGCAAACGCCGTAAAAGTAACCTTGGGCCCTAAAGGCCGCAACGTGGTTTTGGAGCGCTCATTCGGCGCCCCTACCGTGACCAAAGACGGTGTATCCGTTGCAAAAGAAATCGAACTCAAAGACCGCTTGCAAAACATGGGCGCGCAGATGGTTAAAGAAGTGGCCTCACGTACCAGCGACAACGCTGGTGACGGCACCACAACCGCAACCGTGTTGACCCAGTCAATCATCCGCGAAGGCATGAAGTATGTCGCAGCTGGCATGAACCCCATGGACCTGAAGCGTGGCATCGACAAAGCCGTGATCCGCCTGATTGAAGAGCTGAAGAAAACCAGCAAAGCAACGACCACCAACAAAGAAATTGCACAGGTTGGTACGATCTCTGCGAACTCTGACGAGTCTATTGGCCAGATCATTGCTGAAGCCATGGACAAAGTGGGCAAAGAAGGCGTGATCACCGTTGAAGACGGCAAGTCACTGCAAAACGAGTTGGAAGTTGTCGAAGGTATGCAATTCGACCGTGGCTACCTGTCACCCTACTTCGTTAACTCACCCGAAAAGCAAGCAGCGTTGCTCGAGAACCCTTACGTTCTGTTGCACGACAAGAAGATCAGCAACATCCGTGATCTGTTGCCCACATTGGAGCAGGTTGCCAAGTCAAGCCGTCCTTTGTTGATCATTGCTGAAGACGTCGATGGCGAAGCCCTCGCGACGTTGGTGGTTAACACCATCCGCGGTATCTTGAAGGTGGTTGCCGTTAAGGCACCTGGCTTCGGCGATCGCCGCAAAGCCATGTTGGAAGACATCGCCATCCTGACCGGCGGCAAAGTGATTGCCGAAGAAGTTGGCCTGACGCTTGAAAAAGTAACCTTGGCTGACTTGGGTCAAGCCAAGCGCGTTGAAGTGGGCAAAGAAGCCACCATCATCATCGACGGCGCAGGCGATGCAGGCGACATCGAGGCACGCGTGAAGCAAATTCGCGTTCAAATCGAAGAAGCAACCAGCGACTATGACCGTGAGAAGTTGCAAGAGCGCGTGGCCAAGTTGGCCGGCGGTGTGGCACTGATCAAGGTGGGCGCTGCCACTGAAGTCGAAATGAAAGAGAAGAAAGCACGCGTTGAAGATGCGTTGCACGCCACCCGCGCTGCGGTTGAAGAAGGCGTTGTATCTGGTGGTGGCGTCGCCCTGTTGCGCGCACGTCAGAACGCTGGTGAGATCAAGGGCGACAACGCCGACCAAGATGCGGGTATCAAACTCGTGTTGAAAGCGATTGAAGCGCCATTGCGCGAAATCGTTGCCAACGCCGGTGGCGAGCCAAGCGTGGTGATCAACAAGGTCATGGAAGGCAAGGGCAACTACGGCTTCAACGCGGCGAACGACACCTACGGTGACATGATCGAGATGGGTATTTTGGACCCAACGAAAGTCACCCGTACGGCGTTGCAAAACGCCGCTTCTGTTGCCAGCTTGATGCTGACAACCGAGTGCATGATCTCAGAGACACCAAAAGACGACGCACCTGCAATGGGCGGCGGCGACATGGGTGGCATGGGCGGCATGGG
>JABBAS010000023.1:57962-60817 GCA_018607835.1 Methylobacillus sp.
GCAATCAACCCGCAGGGCTTCGGCCCTTGCGGGTTTTTTTACGCCTGTTGGTTGCTGCTGAATACCTTTGTTGCGGCGGTGTTAACTAAACGTTGTCACGCTAATCAAATCAGTAGCATCGCTCTAAACACCGCTTATGCGCTGGGTTTCAAGCGTATGCCCTCCCTTTAAAAACACGCCTTTTTTATAAGTGCAACCCTTCGATGTATCCGCTCCGTGTTTCTACTTCCAAAGGCGTATTGAATTAAAAAATAAATGAACTTTTGCCGGCTTGTCGCGTAGCCACCCTGTTTTGAAAATTAATAAACGGTCAATTTTTAGACCGCCTATCTATTTTCTTTTATAGGTTGACAGCGCCATGAACCGCAAAGTATTCATCACCCTCACACTCGCTTTATTAACCACCAGCGCCGTATACGGCAGCACGGATGAACAAACAAATGTCCACCGCGCGGCATTGACCAAGCAGTTGTTCAAAGCCAAATTAAAGGAGGCTTGGGCCACCGGTCTCGCGATCGCGCCTGACGCCTCAAGCCGGCTGGCTAAGCAAGGAATGGCCACTGACGGCCTAAGCACCGTGGCCGCACTATCCGGTGGCGCCGTTGAGATAAACCCCATACTCGGCGCCTCTCCCAGTGTGCTGGGGCTTGCGAGCTTCACGGCAGCGAAGTTCATGTATGTGGACCATGTGAACGCGGACACCAGCCAGCTTGCGCAAGACCGCGCCAATAAACTCTGCGCGCTCGGTGCGCTGGGCGATGCGGCTACGAGTAATAACATCGCCGTTCTCATTGGCGCCAGCACGGGGTTGCCGTTGCTCATCGGCGCTGTGGTCGCCAACAAGCGTTACGGCGACTGCGTCCGTGCAGCGCAAACGGCTTACCTCACCCACGTTGCGCCACAGCTCTGGGCTGCGGCGCAGCGTGAGGTGCTTTTACAGCGCTGATTGAATCAAGGCTTCGAGGGTGTGCGTGTCTTTTACGAAGGCGCGTATACCTTCGCTTAGCTTGTCGGTTGCCATCGCGTCTTCGTTTAGCGCGAAACGGAAGGCGGGCTCTGACAAGTGCGTACGCGTGCGGTCTTCTGCCAAGCCCACATCAGCGGGCTGTGCCGCGTTCAGGGCTTGGGGTAGCGCGTCGCTTGCATCACGCAGTTGCGCTAACAGGTCGGGACTGATGGTCAACAAGTCGCAACCGGCCAATGCCTTAATTTGTCCTACGTTGCGGAAGCTGGCGCCCATCACCTCGGTGGCGACGCCGTGGCGTTTGTAGTAGGCGTAAATACGCGCCACCGACTGCACGCCGGGATCGTTGGTGCCTGCTCGCAGTTGCTCGTCCCAATCGGCGCCCGCCTGTTTTTTGTACCAATCGTAAATACGGCCTACAAACGGCGAAATCAACTGCACCTTGGCATCGGCGCAGGCCACCGCCTGTGCAAACGAAAACAACAAGGTGAGGTTGGTGTGTATGCCCTCCGCCTCCAACGTCGCTGCGGCTTGAATGCCCTCCCACGTTGCCGCCATCTTGATCAAGATGCGGTCGTTTGCGATGCCAGCGGCGTTGTATAGCGCGATCAGTTGGCGTGCTTTGGCCTCTGTGGCCGCTTGATCAAAGCTCAAACGCGCATCTACCTCGGTCGACACACGGCCGGGAATGAGCTTCAAAATTTCACAACCAAAACTTACCAACAGCACGTCCATGACCGCGTCAACGGTGGCGTTGCCATGGCCTGCCACTTTCGCCTCGGCAACCGCTTTCGCCAACAGTGGCTGGTAGGCGGGCATCTGCACGGCCTTCAAGATCAGCGACGGATTGGTGGTGGCGTCTTGCGGCGCATAGGCTGCAATTTGCTGAAAATCTCCCGTATCCGCGACCACAGTGGTGAACTGTTTGAGGGCTTCGAGCTGATTCATCTTGGGCTTTCAGTTGTGAAAAATAGGGAATAAAGTTACAGTTGCAAGCGGAATAGTTCCTTGTACTTACATAATTCTAGCCCATACAAACACCATGCTTGAACGTATTACTGCCTCCCTTTCTTCCCTTGCACCCGCTGAACAACGGGTGGGTAAATTGGTGTTGCTCGACCCCCGCAGCTTTGCCAGTTTGCCTGTTACGGAGCTGGCTGCGCGCGCGCATGTGAGCAAACCCACGGTGGTGCGCTTCTGCCGCAGCATGGGCTATGACGGCCTCAGCGATTTCAAATTGAAGTTGGCGGGAACTGTGAGTGAGGGCGTGCCGTTTATTCACCGCAGCGTTGATTTGGATGACAAGGTGAATGACGTCTTGGTCAAGGTCATTGACAACAACGTCGCCGCCTTTTTGAAATACCGTAACAACGCGTCCAGCGCCGCCATTGAGAAGGCCGCGGGCGCCCTGCTCAACACCTGCATACTGGGAAAACGCATTGAATTTTTTGGTGCGGGTAACTCAGGCATCGTGGCACAAGACGCACAGCACAAGTTTTTTCGCTTGGGTGTCTCAACGGTGGCTTATAGCGACGGACACATGCAAGTCATGAGCGCGTCCATGATGGCACCGGGTGATTGCGTGGTGGTGATCTCCAACTCTGGCCGCACCCGCGACCTGATGGATGCCACGGATATCGCCCGTAAGCACGGCGCCACCACTATTTGCATCACCTCCAGCGGCTCGCCCCTGGCCAGCGCCGCACACATACACTTGGCCGCTGACCATCCTGAGGGCTATGACCGCTACAGCCCCATGACCTCACGCCTGTTGCACCTCACCATCATTGACGTACTGGCCACCGTGGTGGCCCTGCGCATGGACGGCGCCAAATTGTTGCCCCGATTGAAAGACATCAGAACGAACTTGCGTAGCAAGCGCTACGCCTAG
>JABBAS010000009.1 GCA_018607835.1 Methylobacillus sp.
GAGGGCTCACTAATATGGCGGAATGAACGCTCCCTCCCCGACACTAACCACCCCAGCCGTACACGACGCCATCGTCATTGGCGCGGGTTTTTCTGGCCTGTATCAGGCGCATCGTCTGCGCGACAGCTTGCATCTAGATTGCCTTGTCTTGGAAGCCGGCGACGGCGTCGGCGGCACGTGGTACTGGAACCGCTACCCCGGCGCGCGCTGTGACACAGAGAGCAATGCCTACATGTATTACTTCTCCAAGGAAATTATCAACGCGTGGGAGTGGTCAGAACGTTACCCCCAACAGGCAGAGATTCAGCGCTACCTCAACTTCGTGACCGATCAGCTCGGATTGCGCCCCAACATACAGTGCAATACCCGCGTGCAGAGCGCCCGTTACGACGAGTCAGCACAGCGCTGGACCGTCACCACCGACACGGGTGAGCAACGCCAATGCACCTACTTGATCACCGCCATTGGCTGCCTGTCATCGGCCAACGTACCCGATATTGCGGGTCGCGATACCTTCGGCGGAGACTGGTATCACACGGGACAATGGCCACACGAGGGCGTGGACTTCACAGGTAAGCGCGTCGCTGTGATCGGTACGGGTTCAACCGGTATTCAAGCCATCCCCGTGATTGCCCAACAAGCCGCGCAGGTCACCGTCTTCCAGCGAACGGCCAACTACAGCATTCCGGCGCGTAACGCACCGCTAACCAACGACGAAAAGCAATACGCCAAGGCCCACGCCGACGAGTTTCGCCACGTGATGACGCACAACACCAATGGCCATGCTTTTTGGATAGATGACGTCAATGTGTTTGATGTCACAGACGCAGAGAGGCAAGCAAAATACCAAGCGGCATGGGACAGAGGCGGCCTGCAATTTCGCGCCACCTTTAAAGATCTCTTGACCAGTGAAGCGTCCAATGACACCGCAGCAGGCTTTATTAAGGCGCGCATCTTAGACGTCGTCACCGACCCGCAAAAGGCCGCTGACCTCACCGACTTCGATCACCCGTTCGCGGCAAAAAGGCCGCCAATCGACAGCCAGTACTTTGAGACCTACAACCTACCCCATGTCCATCTGGTAAACCTGCGCAAGGACCCGATCCAGCAAATCACAGCTGACGGCATTCAAACTGAATCCGCTCTGCACGCCTGCGACATCATTGTGTTCGCCACGGGGTTCGATGCCATGACAGGCGCATTCAATAAAATTGAATTCACCGGCCGCGACGGGCGGCAACTAAAAGACACGTGGCATGCCGGGCCCAAAACCTACCTGGGCTTACAAATACCCGGCTTCCCCAACTTGTTTACGATCACGGGCCCGGGCAGCCCCTCGGTACTGACCAACTTACCACCACAAATCGAACAACACGTTGATTGGATAACCGACTGCATTGCACACATGCGCCAACACAAGGTGCGCACCATAGAAGCCACCGAAGAAGCCGCAGACACCTGGGGCGCGGAAGTTAACCGCGCCGCGAATGCCACCCTGCTCGCTGGCGTCAAGCACTCTTGGTACCTGGGCGCCAACGTGCCGGGCAAGCCCCGTATGTTCATGCCTTATGCCGGTGGTCTCAAGCGTTATCGTGACGCCTGTGATGCCGTTGCCGCAGACAACTACCGTGGTTTTGAGATGCGCTAAAGCGCACGCACGGCCCACTCCATCACGCAGGCCCGTCCGCCTATGGCATCCACAGAACGTCCACACGATGAAACCGCTCTGATCGACTCACGGGTCGCAGCGCGGCGCCTAATGATCATTTTGGGCATTTCCATTCTGGGCAACTGCGGCATGTGGGTGCTATCTGTCGTACTCCCCGTCATACAGCACGAGTTTGACGTCACGCGCGCTCAGGCCTCGCTGCCCTACACCGTCACGATGCTGGCCTTTGGTATCGGCGGTATTTACCTTGGGCGGGTCGCCGATCGCTGGGGCATCAACCGCGTGGTGCACATTGGCGCGCTTGGCGTGAGCAGTGGCTTCATTTTGTCCGCCTTGTCGCCCAATATTTGGCTGTTTTGCCTCGCCCACGGTCTGTTGATTGGCTTCCTCGGTATTGCCAGCGGCTTTGTACCGCTGATGGCCGACACCTCACGGTGGTGGAATAAGTACCGCGGGATCGCCGTCGCGATCTGTGCCAGCGGCAACTATCTAGCGGGCACGGTCTGGCCACCCATCATTCAATATGGCATCAATACGGTGGGTTGGCGTACCACCTATATTTGTATTGGCATATTCTGCGGCATCGGTATGTGGCTGCTTAACCGCTTCATCAGGCAGCCACCGCCCGCGCTTGCGCCCGAAGCCGACACCCACTTTGGCAAGGCAATCGACCGCACGAGGCCCTTTGGTCTGCCTCCCAATGTGGCGCAATGGGCCCTCTTCGTCGCGGGCATCGGCTGCTGTGTTGCCATGGCCATGCCGCAAGTGCACTTGGTCGCCTACTGCATGCAACTGGGGCTCACCCCACTCCAAGGGGCCAACATGCTGTCGTTGATGCTCGGGCTTGGCGTGGTGAGTCGCCTGCTCTTTGGCTGGGTATCCGACCGCATTGGCGGCTTAAAGACCTTAATCGTTAGTTCGGGACTCCAAGGCTTGGCATTGGCGCTGTTTTTACCCTTTGACGGTGTGGTCGCGCTTTACGTGATTGCCGGTTTGTTTGGCCTCTTTCAGGGCGGTATTGTGCCCGCCTACGCCATCGTGATCAGAGCCTACTTCCCCATTGAAAAAGTCGGCGGGCGTATTGGAACCGTTATCTTCGGCACCCTCATCGGTATGGCGTTTGGTGGCTGGATGTCCGGTAAATTATTTGACCTCACGGGCACCTATGCCGCTGCCTTTTGGAATGGCATCGCGTGGAACCTACTGAACCTCACCATCTGTATCTGGCTATATTCCAGAACCAAACGACCTTCAACGGCGCCAGATCCTGCGCTTAACCCCGACACAAGGAAAACAACATGAGCACGCCCACACCACATAGCGATCTGCAAGGAAAAGTGATCATCACCTGCGCCGTCACCGGTGCGATTCACACGCCCTCCATGTCACCCCACCTGCCGGTCACACCGGAAGAGATTACGGAAGCGGCCTTGGGCGCCGCTGAGGCTGGCGCTGCCATCGTTCACCTGCATGCGCGTAACCCACAAACAGGACAACCCGATCAGAGCCCCGAGGCCTTCATCCCGTTTTTGCAACCCATACACACGCAATCGAATGTAGTCATAAACATCACCACGGGCGGTGCGCCAACCATGTCTGTTGAGGAACGCCTGCGGCCGTGCGCCACCTTCGCACCAGAAATTGCATCGCTCAATATGGGGTCAATGAACTTCGGCCTCTTTCCCATGCTCAAGCGCTTCAAAACGTTTCAACACGACTGGGAGCAGCCTTACTTAGAGGGCTCTGACGAGCGTATTTTTAAAAACACGTTCAAAGATATTAAAAACATCTTAGAAACCTGCCGTGAGAACGACACCCGCTTTGAAGTGGAGTGCTACGACATTGGCCACCTCTACACGCTGTCGTATTTCGCATCCGAGGGCCTCATCAAACCGCCTTACTTCATCCAGTCGGTATTTGGTATTTTGGGCGGCATCGGCGTTCACCCTGAAGACGTGAGCCACATGAAGCGCACCGCTGACCGCTTGTTCGGTAACGACTACCGCTGGAGCGTTTTGGGCGCAGGCAAAAATCAGTTGCCCATCGCTGCCCAGTCGCTGTCCATGGGCGGCAACGTCCGTGTCGGCCTAGAGGACTCGCTGTGGCTGGGCCGTGGCCAGTTGGCGGTGAGTAATGCCGACCAAGTCCGCGCGGTTAGAAAAATGATTGAAGGGCTGGGTCTATCGGTGGCCACACCGGATGAGGCACGACAAATCCTCAAGCTCAAGGGCAAAGCCAAGGTACGTATTCCCAGCTAAGGCCTTGGCGCACCCACGTCTTTGCAGACGCCACCTGTCCGGATGACTTATATTGAGTGCGCACGACAGGTGCATTCACCCTGCAGACGCTAAAAGGTATTTATGACTGAACTTCTTCCCAACTACGTGGCCGGCCAATGGCTCTCTGGCAAAGGCACTGGCACCGCCCTGCATGACCCCGTACTGGGTACTGAGCTGGTGCGTGTGAACGCAGAGGGTCTTGATTTAGCGGCCGCCTTTGCGTTCGCTAGGCATAACGGCGGCGCAGCCCTGCGGGCCCTCACCTATGCCCAGCGGGCGGCGATGTTAGGCGCCGTGGGCAAGGTGTTACAAGCCAATCGCGACGCGTATTACGAGATATCGACAGCCAACTGTGGCACGGTCAAAAACGACACGGCGGTTGACGTCGATGGGGGCATTTACACCCTAGGTACCTACGCCAAGTTGGGTGAGGCCCTAGGCGACGTTCACTTCATGCACGATGGCGATGCCACACGGCTAGGAAAAGACCCCTTATTTCAAACCCAACACGTCTACACCCCCACGCGCGGCGTAGCCCTGTTCATCAACGCCTTCAACTTCCCATCTTGGGGTTTGTGGGAAAAAGCCGCCCCCGCCCTGCTCTCTGGCGTGCCGGTCATCATCAAGCCCGCGACCGCGACCGCTTGGCTTACACAACGCATGGTCAAAGATGTGGTGGATGCGGGCATATTGCCCGTAGGCGCTCTGTCCATTATTTGCGGTAGCGCCGATGGCCTCATGGACCAACTCGAGCCGTTTGACGTGGTCTCTTTTACGGGCTCTGCGCAAACCGCGGCGCTCATTCGCTCACACCCAGCCGTTACGCACAAGTCCGTGCGCGTAAACATCGAGGCGGATAGCCTGAACTCGGCACTGTTGCTGCCGACCGAAACGCGTGATAGCGAGGCCGTGGCGCTACTGGTCAAAGAGGTTGCCCGTGAAATGACCGTGAAGTCGGGCCAGAAATGCACGGCCATCCGCCGGGTACTGATACCCGAATCACTTTATGACGCGGTCGCGCAGGCCTTATCTGCGCGCTTAGCTAAAACCACCGTCGGCAACCCACGCAACGAGAGCGTACGTATGGGCGCCTTGGTCAACCGAGTGCAATTTAACAGCGTGAGCGACGGGTTGGCCTACCTACAACCCCAAACCGAGAGACTGCACGACGGCCAAAGCCACGCATTGGTTGACGCCGACCCCCTCATCGCATGTTGTGTCGGTCCGACATTACTTGGCACGCGGGATGCGGCAGGTAGCGACGCGGCTGATCGCGTCCATGACGAAGAGGTTTTTGGTCCCGTCGCCACGCTAGTCCCTTACCGCAACGGCGACATCGACCACGCGTTGGCGCTCATTCGGCGCGGACAAGGCTCCTTGGTCACGTCGCTCTATGGCAGCGATGCAAGCGCCTTAGCCCGCGTCATCCCCGAACTCAGCGACAGCCATGGTCGACTGCATGTGGTCTCACCCGATGTCGCCGCGCTGCACACCGGTCACGGCAACGTGATGCCACAGTCGTTGCATGGCGGCCCCGGTCGTGCTGGCGGCGGCGAAGAGCTCGGCGGCCTGCGTGCCCTCAACTTCTACCACCGCCGCAGCGCGATTCAGGCCAGCACCGCGGTTCTCGCCAACCTAAACTAGGTCCCTCAGGCCAGATAAGCCCTAAATATATGGTTTCCACTAGGCGACACCGCCCTGTATTTCTAGTAACCTGCTTGCACTTGTGACTCTTGGAGAAAATACAAATGATTTTGCGTACAAAAATGGCCTTATTGGCCGGTTCGTTGCTCGCTGCCAGCGCCAGCGTACAAGCCGAAACCATCACCCTCAAAGTCGAGCACTTTTTGGGACCACAGACGATTCAACACACCACCATGTTGGGCCAGTGGTGTCGCAACATCGACCGCGACTCAAAAGGCCGTTTGAACTGCCAAATCTACCCCTCCATGCAATTGGGCGGCAAGCCGCCTCAACTGTTCGACCAAGTGAAGGACGGCATCGCGGATGTGGGCTGGACCGTTG
The DNA here is from genome assembly GCA_018607835.1 of Methylobacillus sp. GTDB lineage: Bacteria > Pseudomonadota > Gammaproteobacteria > Burkholderiales > Burkholderiaceae_C > RS62. Next base: position 5,974 of record JABBAS010000009.1, read on the forward strand.
CAGGCTATTCAGGCACCCGTTTCGCACGCCTACAAGTCTTTGAGCTCCCCTTCATGATGACCAATGCCGAGGCGACCAGCCGCGCGCTGTGGACGTACGCAGAGAAATACGCTCAAGAAGAATTCAAGGACGTGAAGATGCTGGCCGTACACGTGCACGGCCCAGGGCAAATTTTCACGCGTGATGCCCCTATCCTCAAACTGGAAGACTTCAAGGGTAAAAAACTGCGTGGTCCAACCAAGCAGGTGACTGATCTCTTGAAAGATCTGGGTGCCACCCCTGTTGGTATGCCGGTACCTGCGGTACCCGAGGCCTTATCCAAGGGCGTGATTGACGGCGCGGTGATTCCTTACGAGGTCGCGCCCGGTCTGAAGGTGAACGAATTAACCAAGTTCACCTCCGAGCCTGATCCCAGCTTCAACGCCTTGTACACAACGGTTTTCGTGATGCCTATGAACAAGGCCAAGTACGACTCGTTGCCCGCAGACTTGAAAGCCGTTATCGACAAGAACTCAGGCCTAGAGTACTCAGCCTTCTTGGGCAAGACGCAGTCTGGTGCGGACGTTGGCGCAAAGAAAATCTTCCAAGCAACGGCTGGCCATACCATCTCAACAATCCCCAAGGGTGAGATGGTCAAGCTACAAAAAGCGACCGAGAAATTGGACGAAGCGTGGGTTGCACAAATGAACCAGCGTGGCTTCAACGGCAAGGAAATGCTCCAAGCTGCTCGTGATCTTGTGAAACAATTCACCAAGTAATTGCACCGTTTGACCTATCGGGTCTGAAAAGGCGGAGGAAACTCCGCCTTTTTTGTGACCAAATCAGGTTGATGTACGCGTCGTTTTTTGGGAGACAATTTTGGCTGATGTTCTAAGCCCTGCTGCCCGTGCGCAGGAGCCAACCGAATGGTATGGCCGCACGCTCGGCGCGACCTGTAAGGTGTTCGCCTTTTTATCAGGCATCACCTTGGTCGCCATGGCATTGATGTCCTTAGCCAGCATTATTGGCCGCTCGCTGTTCGCGAGCGCCATTATTGGCGACTACGAGCTCGTCGAAATCGCCAGTGGCATGGCAGTCAGCTTGGCCCTACCCTATACACAGTGGGCACGCAGCCACGTCATTGTTGACTTCTTTACGGCCAAGTCCAGCCCCAACAAGGTATTGGTTCTTGACGCCATCGCCTCGGCCTTGCTGGCTATTGTGGCGTTCATATTTACGTGGCGCATCACGATTGGTTTGCTGGATTTAATTGGTGGCTGGGATGCCTCGCTGATGCTCAATATTCCTACTTGGTGGGGCTACGCGCCCATGGTTCCCTCCTTCGCATTGCTCGGCCTGGTTGCCTTGTACACCTGCGTGGCTGACATCAGGAGAATCAAAAGATGATGGGGCTAACCGGTATTGAACTAGGCGCCTGTATGTTCGCCGTATTGCTGGTCATGCTGGCACTGCGTATTCATATTGGTATCGCCATGCTGCTCACGGGTTCCATCGGCTACACCTTAGTGGCGGGTATCGACCCCTTGCTGAATTACTTCAAGGGAGCGGCCTACGCCCGCTACTCGGTGTACGACCTGTCCGTTGTACCCCTGTTCTTGTTAATGGGGCAGTTTGCGACCCACGGGGGACTCTCCCGAAGCCTGTTCAAGGCAGGCAACGCGATGATTGGGCACTGGCGCGGTGGTATGGCGATGGGCGCCGTTGGCGCCTGCGCTGGTTTCGGCGCGATCTGCGGCTCCTCGTTAGCGACCGCTGCGACCATGGGGCAAGTCGCCCTTCCCGAACTCAAGGCACACGGCTATTCAGAAAGGCTCTCCGCCGCAGCCATCGCAGCCGGTGGCACCTTGGGTATTCTGATTCCCCCGTCTGTGCCCTTGGTCATTTACGCCATCATTACCGAGCAAAACATTGCGAAGATGTTTCTAGCGGCTTTCGTGCCCGGGCTACTCGCTGCAGTGGGCTACATGGTGGTCATCGGCATCGTCGCCCGCATTAGCCCACAAGACGCGCCCGCTGGTAAAAAATTCACCGTAGCGCAACGCCTAAAAGCCTTGTCGGAAACGTGGCCAGTGATCCTGATTTTCGTGACCGTCATTGGCGGTATCTATGGCGGCATTTTCACGCCAACCGAGGCGGCCTCCATTGGCACCTTGGCAACCGGCATCGTTGCCTGGACCTCTGGCGGCCTCAAAGGCCAAGGCTTCCTAGACTGTATGTACGGTGCGGCAGGCGCAACGGGCATGATCTTCTTAATTTTGCTTGGCGCCGACATCCTGAACGTGTTCTTGGCGCTCACCCAAGTACACACCGAGCTAGCGACCTGGGTCATTGGCTTGGCGTTACCCCCGCTCGCTGTTCTCATGGTCGTGATTCTTATTTATCTGGTCTTGGGGTGCATCATGGACAGCCTGTCCATGATTTTGCTGACGATACCGATTTTCTTTCCCATCATCATGGGCATCGATCTATGGGGCCTCAGCGCCGAATACAAAGCGATATGGTTTGGTATCTTGGCCTTGATGGTGGTCGAGGTTGGCCTCATCACCCCACCTGTGGGCATGAATGTCTTCATCATCAGCGCCATGGCGAAAAACGTACAAATGAAAGATATCTTTAAATCCATCTTGCCGTTTCTGCTCTCGGACGTGGTGCGTATTGGCTTGCTCATATTTTTCCCCAGCATCGCGTTGGTCGCGCTGCAAATATTTGGTTGAGGATTTTTTATTGTGACCACATTTGTATTGGTTCATGGGGCATGGTCTGGCGCACATGCATTCCGCAAGGTCAGACCGCCGCTGTTGGCGGCAGGACATGAGGTGTTCACACCAGCGCTCACAGGCATTGGTGAGCGCGTGCACCTAGCCAGCCCCCAAGTCGGCTTAAACACGCATATTCAAGACCTCGTGAATCACGTGCTGTACGAAGACCTCCAAGACATCGTGTTGTTGGGCTTTTCCTATGGCGGCATGGTCATCACAGGGTCTCTGGCTCATATTGCTGAGCGCGTGAAGCATTTGGTTTTTCTAGACGCCTTCGTACCGCAAGATGGTCAGGCCGTTATCGACATGGCCCGCTCGCGGCGTCCGGCCACTGGGTTAGGCGCTTCGGCATTCATGCCACCAGCGGCGCGTGACTATGAAGACCCGGCAGAGTCTGAGTTTCAAAACCCCCGCCGCGTTGCGCAACCCGTCGCTACCTTCTCGCAACCCGTCCATTTAGCGCAACCGCTGGAGTCCTATCCATTCCGTCGAACCTACATTCGGGCAACGGCCGATGACCACAGCCAAGATAACGACCAGCAGTTTGCAAAAGCAGCGGCCCACGCCGAGGCCTCTAGCGCTTGGTCTTATCACGAGATCGCTTCTAATCACATGCTCCCCATCAACCGCCCAACGGAATTGGCCGCCCTGTTATTGACCATGGCGTAGGTACACCAATGAGGCCGTTGCTCTGTTGATCACAACCGGAGATCGCTTTGAATATCGTGTTTTTGGGCATCGGGAAAATGGGGCTACCACTCGCCAGGCACCTACACGAGGCTGGCTTCTCCCTGACCGCGCATGACCCTGATCCCACACGCTTATCTCAAGCCACCCAAGCGGGACTAACGATCAGCGAGGACATTGACATTGCTCTCGCCCATGCCGATGTAATCATCTCCTCCCTGCCAGACGACAACGCGCTGCGCACGGTTGCCACGCAACTCTGCCATACCGCGCCACGCCATGCGATATGGGTGGATACCAGCACCGTCTCCATCACCGCGTCCGCCGAGGTCGCCGCAATTTGCGCCCATCAGGCACTACGTTACTTGCGTGTCACCGTTTCAGGTAACAACCATATGGCCGAGGCCGCGCAGTTGACCATGCTCGCCTCCGGTCCCGCCGATACCTACACCGCCGTACTGCCCCTCCTAACTTGCTGGGGTCCACATCGGTTTTATTTAGGTGACGCCGAGCAGGCTCGCCTCATGAAGCTGGTCTTGAACCTAATGATTGCCCAAACCAGTGCCATGCTCGCAGAGTCCCTGACCTTGGGACGCAAAGGAGGACTCGACTGGGAGGCGATGTGGGAAGTCATCAATGCAAGCGCCCTCGCATCGCCCATTGTCAAGGCCAAGTCTGCACAGCTGGCTAGACCGATCACCCACCGAGACTTTTCACCCACCTTCACGGCGCACCAGATGATCAAAGACGTTGACTTAATCCTTGCCGCTGGGCACACCCTTAACGTCCCACTCGCACAAATCGCAACCACTAAACAATGGCTGCTCTCTGCGGTGGCGCAGGGCGATGGCGACGAGGACTATGCCACCATCATCAAAGCGGTTGAACAGGCCAGTGGGCTGGGGCAAAACTAAAAATCAACAACGCAGCGCGTCTGATAACTCGCAGAAGGGCCACTCCCGCAGGCGGCGCACCCTATCGAGGCGCTCGTCGATGCAGAAACCATTGCGCCAGCGCACCACAAGATGCAAAAAACAGCATCAGCCAACCGAGGTTAACAGCGCCATTTTGCGGGAACAAGCCCACAGCAAACCCGCCAAGAGCCCCTGTTAACTGCTGCGCCAAACCAGCCACCGCCGCCGCCGAGCCTGCGAGCGCAGGCATCAAGCCCACCGTACCCGACAGCGATGGCGGCACCATCAAGCCATGACCAATGCCCAAAAAGAGCAGCGGCAGGATAAAGGCAAGCGGCGAATCTAATCCTATCAACGCCAATACCAGCATCAACACAATACTGGCCAGGGTGAGGCCTTGGCCAAACTGCATCATCCGGCGATTACCCACTGAGCGAATCAGGCGTGCGGTCAGGTAACTACCGACGATGTATGAAAACGGGATGGCCATGATGTAGAAACCCACCCCATCGGGGCCAACACCATAACTGCCCATCACCGTGGGGACCGCGCCCAAGAAGGCATAAAACGTCGCCGTTGCCATCGCCAAAATAGCGACGTACAGCAGAAAGGTCGGTTCGCGCAGCAGGGTCATGTAGGCGGTACCCATCGTCCGTAGCCAATGCGGTTGTACCTCAACCGGCTTTTGGTGATCGGGTAGGCCACGCCAAGCCGCCACGATGAGTAAGCCACCCAGCAAAGCAATGACGACAAAGTTGGCTTGCCAGCCAAGCTGAACGTGCAACTGGCCACCCAAGATGGTCGCCAGCGGGGGACAAAGCCCCATCGCCATGCTGACGAACGCCATCACCCGTGTGCGCTCCGCACCATCAAACAAGTCTTGCACCATGGCTCGGCCAACCACCATGCTCGCAGCAGCACCCGCCCCTTGCAACACGCGCGCCCAAATTAAACTGTTGAGATCGGGCGCTAAGGCCGCGAGCAACGAGCCCGCCACAGCAACGCTCAGACCCAGCATCATCACCTTCTTACGACCGATGCGGTCGGAGAGCGGCCCGTAGATCAACTGCAATGATCCGTAGGTCACAACAAAGCCACTGAACGTGAGTTGAACAGCGGCCTGACCTGCATCAAAAATCGCACCCCACTCCTGCATGGACGGCAAACAAATCGTCATCGCGAGCAGACCGAACGCCAACTGAGCCATTAAGTTGGCGATCAAGAGACCCTTGGGCCGCTGCTTGGGCTCGGTGGCAATTGTCAAAATACGGCTACTCTCATGGCGGGCCTATGCAGGCGGGGGGCGTGACGTCTACTACTGGCTGGGCGTCACGACGGACATAGACTACTCCCAAACCCGCAAGGGCGTGTGACCCGCCGTTACGCGGGCGACATCCTGGCGTGCAAAAACCACGCTTCACTGGCACACTTAGCTCCAAGAGAACAAGGAGACGATATGGGCCACGACCACGACCACGACCACGACCATCCCCATCACGATGCGACATCGCCTGATGCGCCTTGGAAGCATGACGGCGTGCGCGTTGTCCCGGGCAATCAGCTTGATGACAACGTGCCCAGCACACCCGGCATGGACCGCAAGGCCGCAATCAACTTCGCGCGCGTGGGCGCACAGAAGCTCTGGGCGGGTACCGTCACCATTGATGCCGACGCCAAAACGGGCGCCCACCATCACGGCCCGCTTGAGAGCGTCATCTACGTCGTAAAAGGGCGGGCACGCATGCGCTGGGGCGACAAGCTAGAGTTCACCGCAGAGGCCGGACCCGGTGACTTTATTTACGTGCCCCCTTATGTCCCGCACCAAGAAATCAACGCCAGCCCCACCGAGACCCTCGAGTGCGTGCTGTGCCGAAGTGACGGCCAAGCCGTCGCGGTGAACCTCGACATTGAACCCGTTGAGAAGCCTGAACAGGTACTTTGGATAGACCCCACCCACCCAGCAGGTGGCGTGTAGCGCGCGACCACGTCGCTGGCACAGTCACCCGATCGCTTGACAGG
>JABBAS010000050.1:0-2779 GCA_018607835.1 Methylobacillus sp.
TTAGTAGAAGCATTAATGAAAGAGGCCAGCTTTGGCCGTATGTTGAGCGATAGCTCTGTTGCCCGTTTTTCACCCGCAGAGATGCGTGAGGCCATTCAAGAGTTGGTTGGCGAAGACCGTTTAGATATGGCCAACGCCTTGGTTGAGGCCGGCTTGGCTCTTCACCCCGAGAGTGACGACGTGTTGGCCATTGCCGCACTCGTGGCCATGGTCCAGCAAGACTGGGTACAAGCCATTGAGCTACTGACCAAGTTGATGTTGGTTCAGGACGGCAACGTGCAGCCCTTTACCCACCTCATGCTGGTACGCGCCCTGCGCTCTAACCTAGAGCCCGCCGCGGCGCTACAAGCCACCTTTACGGGTCTCATTCAGTACCCCGACCACGCCGAATTGTTGGCCGAGCAGGTTGCGCTGTTTGAACTGGCGGGTGTGCCCCATGGCGAGGTGATGGCCGATTAGTGGGTGGTTGCCTAGGCCCTCCAAATAAGGAGAGCCTTCCAAAATAAAGCCAAGTGCGCCACAAGCCACTTGGCTTTTTTACTTATCAGACGTTAACGCAAGGCCATGTTTTATATCAACTTATTGGGTGCTGTCGGAAAAACGGCAACTTGTTGCCCACTTGCCGCTGTGCAAGTAGCCGCATGGCAAGGTCTTGCCAAGCGCAAAAATATTAGCCCTTAAGTACTCTTTAAAACAAGTAAATTGGCGAGGTTTGCCAAGTTATCCACGTAACCGCTTGGGTTTGCTATCTTTTTTAAAGTTGGCACGGCTGTTGCTTATCGAAAGCATGAAGAAATTCTTTAGTGCGCTTAACCATAGGGGCACCAGAGATCTCAAAGGTTAAAACCAACCCAAAGCCGTGAGACGGCCAGGAGTTAAAAATGTCAGTTATCAACACAAACGTTAAAGCGCTTTATACCCAAGCGGCCATGAAGGTGTCAGGACGAGAGTCCACGACGGCGATGCAGCAGCTATCAACTGGTAAGCGTATTAACTCCGCGAAGGACGATGCGGCCGGTATGGCGATTGCAACGCGAATGACACAGCAGATTCGCAGTCTGAACCAAGCTGTTAGAAACGCGGGCGACGCCATATCGTTAATCCAAGTGGCCGAGGGCGCGACGATGGAAATGTCTGACATGCTCCAGCGAATGCGCGAGTTGGCTATCCAAGCGATTAACGATACCAACGCCGGTGAGCAGCGTGGTTACCTTGACTTGGAATTCCAGCAATTGAAGCAAGAAATCGTTCGCATCGCCGACACCACCGAGTGGAACGGGTTCTCTATCCTGAATGGTGAGGTAGGGGAGCGGGTTGGCGAGCGCCCCGTATATAAAACCACTGCCCAAAGCGAGTTTGGCCAGGTCATGATTGATCCCACCACCGCACGCACAGTTACGGGCGCCGATGCGGGTGAGCAACAAACAGTAAAGTTTACCGGGCCGGCATCGGCTAGCGGCATAGTGAGTGTTGGCGGGGTAGATGTCAACGTCGCTTCAGGCGATACCGCGGCACAAATTGCAGCAAAGGCGAAGACGGCGCTGGAAGCGAGCAGTACCTTTGCCGCCAATACAAATCGCAAAATTACCGTCACCGCAGATACGCTCAGCATCGTTTTCCCATATGGCGAGAAGGACGTGCCCAAACTGACAAGTACGGTTAGCGCGGGCCTCACGGGTGTGACGGTTGCACTGAACCCAGCGGCAGTGACAGCGGTGGCGCAAATAGACTCAGTCGCACTGACTGGTACGGTAGGCGTGGGCGATAAGGTTGCCCTCACAGTGGGCGGGAAAAAACTTGAGGTCACAGCGACGTCAAGTGACAAGGCGGTGTTTGCCAAAGCAATCGCAGACGCCTACAACGCGTCCACCGATGACGCCCATACGGGTGTCACAGCGACGGTGGGCAATGGGAGTGCGACCAAGGTTACGACAAATGACGCAGCGGATGTATTTACATATACGTTTGCCGACATCACAGCTAATCAAACCGTCATCCTGGAGGGCTTAACCTTTACGGCGGGAGCCAGCGGCGCAAGCAGCGCGGACTTGGCATCGGCGTTCGCCACCGGTAAAGCGGGCACGTTTAGCAGTGGTGCCATTACCGGAACCTTATCCACCAACTTTGCCGTGGAAAAAGTAGCAGGTAGCGATGCGATTACATTAACAGAGGTTGTGGCAGGCACTGATGCGGTAGATACCACTGGAACGGCTACCGCTATTACCGTCGTTAAGACAGCAGCAGGGGCTGCTGCAGCGGCGACAACAACATTTACGCTAACTGACAAGTTTGTAGCGGGCCAGACTGTCAGTATTTCGCTCGATGACATGCCAGCTACTGCAGGCCCGGCTGTTTCGTATACAGTGCTGGCGGCGGATATCGGGTTGACGGACGCGCTTACCAGAACAAACGTCGCAACGAAGCTCGCAGCTGCGTATAACGCGTCGGCTGACGGCACGATTGACGATAATACGGCCCTCGCATCCGGCAACACCATCAAGTTGACCGGAAAGCTAGCTGGCCCGCCCATCATTGCCACTTTTAACGCGACACCGGGCGTAATTAACTTAACGGCTGACGTGGTCGGTACGCCTTTCACGGCTGCAACCGCAGCCACACGTGCTGTCGTAGATGCGGGAGGGCTGGTCGCAACCCGTGCGGCACAGCGAGTAAATGTGGTCGCCGATGAGCCAGCTCCCAACCGGCTGGAGGCTGTCGCGCAGGTAGATGCAATAAAAATCGGCGGCACCATTGGTGCCGGTGGTGTCGTCACCGTTAC
>JABBAS010000050.1:2879-12327 GCA_018607835.1 Methylobacillus sp.
CCAAACGTAGAGGCCGTGAGCGGCGAAGCCGTTGTGAAGACGGACGAGACTTTTAGCAACAACGGCAAATTTTTGCGCAGTGGTGAGTTGAAAATTTCCCTGAGCAACCTCGGCGTGGTGACGAGCAACTTTACCACTACAGATCGCAAGGTGTTTCCGCTCACTGGTGTGCTTGACCAAGCCGCCGGTACGGTCACGTTCCAAGCAACTGGCGATAACAGTAAAATACTTTCCGACGTCCTAACCTACACATTTAAGAGCAATAACGGTAGTGCGGTGCCGCTTGCCGGACGTAGCTTGGTTCTGGACGTCGCTGTAACTGGCTCGATACCAGTGATGGGCACCGGGGATCTGATCATCAATGGTGTCACCATTAACTCCTCTTATGCGGTGGATGACGCACTCTCGCCACCAAACAATGCCGCGGGTAGCGCTATCGCGAAGGCGGCGGCTATCAACCGGGAGACGGCAGCGACTGGCGTTAACGCCGTGGTCAACACAAATACGATGACCGGTGCGGCCCAATCGGGTACCGCAGCAGTGACGGGGCGTGTGGTGATTAATGGCGTGACCTCGCCAACGTTCTCCAGCATCATGAACAATTTACGGGCATCACGCGCTGCGACAGTTGAGGCAATTAACCGCATCAGCGACTTGACAGGTGTGGTTGCTGTGAACAGCAACTCGGAGAGCGAGGGCATAGCCTTAGTCGCCAAGGACGGTCGCAATATTGAAATCAGCTTCGATACAAAAGATGCGGCAGCCGACTTCTCTGCTCGCACTGGCTTGCGTGAAGGCGTTCAGGCGGGCACCTACTCGCTCGAGTCTAAGGTCGAGGGCAAGGTAGTCATCTCAAGCTCCGCTACCGGGAAAATACAAAACGCGGGCCTCACCCTTGGAGACTACACCAAGAACGAGTCAACTATGAGCACAGACGCACGTCCTGCAGTTGCTGGAGGCAAGTTGCCCGATGCCCTGGGAACGGGTGACTTGGTGATCAATGGTGTGCCGATTCGTGGCGCCACCGCGGCAGACGACAAGTTTACAGAGGCGTCGGCATTGCTGACTACCAGCAACGTCTCAACGGGTAGTGGTGTTGCGCTTGCAAACGCGATTAACGCTAGCAGCGCCCAGACGGGCGTTACGGCGACAGCGAACCCAGTGGTTGCACAAGGAACGACGACCACGGTAAAGGCCGCGACTCCTGACGGATTTAAGTCACTATTTGTTAACGGCGTGGATGTGCGAGTGGATTTCAAGTCTACCCAAACAGCCAGTGAGCGGGTGTTGGCAGTTGTAAACGCGGTGAACCCGTTGACGGGGCCGACCGGCGTGACAGCCAGCGCCAATTTGCAAGGCGGCGTGACCTTCAGCACGCTGGATGGGCGCAACCTATCGGTTTGGTTTGATGACACCAGCGTATCTGCTGCTGAGTTCGGCTTGGCGCTTGCAAGCGGGGCGAATGCTCCGGGTGTAACGGGTAAGTCGACATCGCCAACACTAGCCAACGCTTCCACGTTGTACGGCGGCGTGACCTTCCACTCTGACAAAGCCTTCACGATTGAGCCAGGCGGTAACGGCTATGGGCCTACTAGCAAGTTCACCTCTCTTGGCCTGACGGAGGGCACGTTTGGAGGGGTTGTCGATGCGGCGACGACAAAGATGACGCCACCAAACACAGGACGGCTGAGCTTCCACGTCGGCGCAAGCGCCAACCAAACGATTAGCATTGACTTATCAGATTTTGGTGATGGCGGCACCATCACAAGCGAGATCACAGGCGATGTGTTGCTTTGGGACTCGGATAAGCGGGTTAACCGTATTGATACCGACACAGCAGCAGCAGCGACGCTTGCGAAACTTGATTTGGTGATGGACAAGGTCAACGGTACACGCGCCACCATGGGTGCGGTGATGAACCGCTTGGAGCACGTGATTGATAACCTCATGAATGTGTCCATGAACACCGAGGCATCGCGCAGCCAGATTGAAGATGCGGACTACGCAGCGGCCTCTACGGAGTTGGCACGCACGCAGATCATGCAGCAAGCGGCAACATCGGTGCTGGCCCAGGCCAACGCGGATCAGCAAAACGTGTTGAAGTTGCTACAGTAATTGAGGGGGCGCTAGCCTTTTGAGAGTTTAAAAGGCGCATGGATCTAGAGATCTGTGCGCCTCTTTTTTAGTCAGAAAGGCGCAGGTCTTGGCCGCTAGGTTGCGGCTTACTCTTTGGGCGTTGGGCCGCCGTCGCGGCAGACCGCAAACACAAAATGCTGTGAGCGATTGGCGACAATGTATTTGCGCTCCTTCTGGCAGCTATCCAGAGAGGCAAATTGGAACTCCCCTTGGGTGCCGCATTGGCCCATAACCAGACCGTAACAAAGAACTAAGGTAGCCATGTTGTTTAATATGAGTCAAAAGAGTTGTGTAGCAAATGCGCTCACTCAACGCGATGTATCCCTATTTTGCCAAAGGCAAAGACACCCTCGCGTTGCGTGCTCCTTCATAATCGACAGTAGTTTGTAATAGTTGAGTAGGTTTTCTCACCAAGGCACCATGTCTACCCCACACACGAGCAAAAAAACGAAACAGAAAAAGCCCTGCGTGGTTTGCTTTCGGATACGTTATTTTCTGATTTTTTCTGGGTTGATCTTGATCCTGCTATGGCTGCGCCCTGACTGGCGTTTGCCACCGGGCTACGATTACGCGGCCATTGTGGGCGATTTGTTTTTAGCCGCTTTCCTTGTGGTGTTGGCGTGGAAGTGGCTGGTCTATCGACGCAGTCTCAAACAGCAGCAGCCTGATGCGCAGGTATCTGAGGAGCAATCCCGTGCGCAGCGCTTTGAGGCCTTACGCCAAGCCGCTGATGCAGCAGAACGTGAGATCGCGGCAAAAAATCGCGATGAAACAGGGCCTCGCAGTGAGTGAGCGCCCGGCCAAGGCGGGAGCGCGCGGGCCTAATTGCTGGCGATGCCAGTACTTTGGCATCAGCTATGACCCCAAGCTGCCTTATTTGTGCCGTTTAATGGGTTTTAAAACCAAAATGCTCCCCGCTATCGAGGTGCTTCGCGCCGACGGACAGGTTTGCCAAGGCTTTTCCCCCAAACCCGTGCCCGCCGCCAGAACCAGAGGTTAATCGCCATGCTGATGTCTTATGCCCCCCCTATTGTTCGTTTGGTGCTAGCGGCACTGCTGATGGCGTGTGTGCCAGCCGTGTACGCACAATCTAAAGATCCCATTGAGGTGGGCACCGCAGCGCTGGATCGAAACCACTTTGCCACGGCTTACCGTGCATGGATTGGTCCTGCGCGTAAGGGCGACGCCATGGCCCAAAACAATGTGGGCTACTTGTATGAGCATGGCCTGGGTTTGACGCAAAGCTACGTGGAGGCGATGGCGTGGTACCGCAAAGCAGCCAATAAAAACCTAGCGCAAGCGCAGTACAACATTGGAACGCTTTATTACTACGGCTACGGCGTTGAGCGCAACACCCGCGAGGCGGTGCGTTGGTTCCGTCAAGCCGCTAAGCAAGAGCTGACGGAGGGGCAGTACATGCTGGGTGTGGCTTACTATGAAGGTCAGGGTACCGTCACGTCGGCGCCAACCGCCATCGATTTGTTTTTGAAAGCGGCTAAGAAGGGCCATGCCAATGCCCAACTGATGGCTGCCAATGTGTACCTGAATGGTGACTTGGGCGATGTGGACGCCTTTGCCGCCTACGTCTGGGCGGATGTGGCCGCACGCAGTGGCAACGCCGATGCGGCACTGGTGCGTGACTATGCGTCTTTTAAGATCTCTCGTGCTGAGATTACTCGGGCAGCGGCAGCCGCCAAGGCGTGCCAAGAGACGGGGTTTAAACGCTGTCTGTAGGTGTTTTGGCAGCGCCAAGCGGCAAGCTATTGCCTTGGTGTCGGGAAAGCGGCAAAAGATGTGCGGTGTATGTTTAAGTATTAATTAAATATACAAATAAACCCGTTATGAGGCATTTTATGAATACCTAGTAGCGCGTGGCACACAGGTTGCTAAGGATAGGTCTCTAACCATAGAAGAGACCTTGCCGTGAGTACCAACGATCAAACTGTTTACCAAGCCGTGTGGCTAGACCCCATGCGCGCACTGAAGGATGAAGACTGCGCCCGCTTGGCGGAGTCTGGCCTGCAGCCGCTCACCATCAACATGCTTTCTGATTTGCCCGGCGCGTTGACGCAGGCACAGGTGGTGGTGGTGCGGTTGATGGATACCGTTGACCTGTACAAAGAGGTGAGCGAGCTCATTCGAACCATGGGCTTTAATGTGCCTGTAATTTGTCGGGTTGACCGTCGCAACTTGAGCCTGACGGTCGAGGCAATGGCGCAAGGTGCCTTGCACGTCGCGGCTGCTGATGATTGGACGCCTGCCTCCTGGACCGTAGCCATGGGCCGACTCAAGCGCGCCATGGCAGACCGTACGGCGGCCAGCGAAAAAACCAAGTCACCCCGTGCCACCAAGCCGCGTGCCGCAGTATTTGTAGACCCCGCTAGCCAGCACCTGTTGGCATTGGCACAGCGCGTGGCCCAAACCGAGGTCACGGCGCTACTGGTTGGCCCGACGGGCTCTGGTAAAGAAGTACTGGCCCGTGTGCTACACGAGTCGTCAACACGGGCCAAGGGTCCCTTTGTCGCGCTGAACTGCGCGGCCTTGCCTGAACACCTGATCGAGGACCTGCTGTTTGGTCACGACAAGGGGGCGTTCACTGGCGCGTTGAAAGACCACAAGGGTCTGTTTGAACAAGCGCAAGGCGGCACCATATTCTTAGATGAAATTGGCGAGATGCCCATGCAGTTGCAAAGCAAACTGCTTCGCGTGCTGCAAGAGCGGACCATGACCCGCTTGGGTGGCCAAAATACAGTGGACCTCGATGTGCGCGTGGTGGCTGCTACCAACAAAGACCTGCGTGAAGCCATGCAGCAGCGTGAGTTTCGCGAAGACCTGTATTTCCGCATCAGCACCTTCCGCCTAACCTTATTGCCATTGGCAAGTCGTAAGGGCGATATTTTGCCCTTGGTTGCGCAGTTGTTGGTTGCACATGGTCGTGCGGATACGCCTTACAACCTGAGCGATGAGGCGCAAGGCCTCTTGTTGAACTACCCCTGGCCCGGCAATGTGCGTGAACTTGAAAATGTGGTGCAACGCGCGGTGGTCTTGTGTGCCAATGGGTTCATTGAGCCCGAGCACCTGCTGTTTGATGAGTACCAAACCAACACGCCGCCCGTCCTGACACCAGCGACCGTCAGCGCGCCGATAACGCCTGACGCGGCGCTCTCGCCAACGCCATCGCCAGCCGTGCCGAGTATGCCGACAGCGCCCACTAACTTTACCGACGTGTTTGCACAAGCGCGCCCGGTCGCCGTACCCGTGGCGGTTGAGGCGCCTGCGGAAGCGGTTGACTTACAAGATGCGGTGAAAAAGAGCGAACACCAAGTGATTTCAGCGGCGCTTCAAAACACGGATAGCCGGTTGGAAGCCGCCAAGTTACTGGGCATCAGCCCACGTACGCTGCGCTACAAAATGGCGCAATTACGTGAGCGCGGCGTGAATGTAAATATGACGCCCACCTCGATGCGTGCTTGATTTAAAGATTGTAGGAACTCCCCATGATTGAAAAAGCAACTTCAGCCAGCAACATCGCCTCGATGTTGCAAACACTAAAGGCCGCGCAGGCGCAGGCCAGCGGTGGCGTTCAGGGTATGCAGCCCAACACGGGCGTGAATGAAACAGCAAAGCCCAGCTTCTTGGAGGCTGTGCGTGGTGCCGTGGAGCAAGTGAACGCGACCCAACAAGCCTCTGCGTCATTACGCGAGGGCTTTGAGCGTGGGGAGGATGTGCCGCTAACCGATGTGGTGATGAGCATGCAAAAGTCATCACTCGCATTTGAGGCCACGCTGCAGGTGCGCAATAAAGTGTTGCGCGCTTACGAAGACATTTTGAACATGCCGGTTTAAACCGGTAAGGACACAACACCATGAGTACAGCAACCGCGACCATGAATCCGATGGAAGTAGCGACGCAGGGCCAAGCGCCTAACGCGCTTGAACCTGCGCGTGCAGGGGTGCCTGCATTGGCGCCGTCAAATGCAAATGGCGCGGGTGCCAATGCGGGCGGCGCCTATGGCGTTCCAGCGACCAGCGGGCCTGCCGGTACGCTGGCGCAGGTGCGTGAGATGATGGAGCGACCAACCATTAAGCGCTCGTTGCCTGCCCTCATTATTTTGATCGCCATCGTGGTGTTCGCGTTGGCGTTTAGTTGGATGCAAGCGCCTCAAACACGCACCTTGATGCCCGGTTTACAAGGTGCCGATTTGCAAGAGGCCTTTGATTCGCTTAAAAACGCGGGTTACAGCCCAGAGCTGGACACCATCTCAGGACAATTACGCATCGATCAAAAGCGGTTTCATGAGGCCCGTATTTTCTTAGCCGGTCAGGGTATTCCTAGGGAGCCTGTGTCTGGCTTAAATGCCTTGAATGAGCAAAACGCCATGACGACCAGTCAGTTCATGGAGCAGGCGCGTTACAACGCCGCTATTGAGCAGGAGTTGGCCCGCAGCATCGGACAGATTGCAGGCATTCAACATGCGCGTGTGCATCTTGCGACGCCAAAACAGAGCGTTTTTGTGCGCGACCGTACGCCCCCTAAAGCGTCCGTGGTGCTAAACCGTCACCCTGGACGGACGATTAGCGAGCAACAGATACAGGCGATCGTGCACCTGATCTCATCGAGCATTCCGTACATGTTGCCCGAGAGTGTGACGGTGGTGGATAACTTCGGTAATTTACTGACGCGAACCGTCGAGAACAACCCCTTAGGGCTGACTTCTGCGCAAGCCGAGCTCAAGCGGACACAAGAGGAGTTGCTGCGGTCCCGTGTGATGGAGTTGTTGTCACCGGTGGTCGGCGCGGCCAACGTACGCTCACAGGTCAACCTCACCTTGGACTTCACGCAGGTAGAAAATACAACGGAAGACTATGACCGCGGTGGCAATGGTCCCCGTACACGCTCTGAAGTTATCGCGGAAGACCGTGACGTGAGCCTCAATGCAGCCGGCGTCCCAGGCGCACTCGCCAACCAGCCGCCCGGTGCCGGCGTTTTGACGCCCAACACGGAAGTAACAGCGGGTGAAGGCGGTGCCTCAAACACACGTAGCAGCCGAACCACACGTAACTACGAATTAGACCGCGTGGTGCAACACATAAAGGCCGCACAAGGCGGCGTGAAGCGACTGACGGTGGCCGTGGTGATTAACGAGCGCCCTGTATTTGTGGCCGAAGACGCGCCTGTCGATCCGGCAGCGCCCAAGAGTATTCCTTACACCGAGCAGGAGCTGGACCGTATGCTGAACCTGGTTCGCGGAGCGGTTGGCTATGATGAGGCGCGTGGTGATATTGTGACCATCATGCCCGCACGCTTTGAGCCGCCAGAAGTGCTTGAGCCCATGGTGCCGTGGTATCAAGACGACATGGTTCTGACCAGCTTCAAGCAAGGCTTGATGGCCCTGGTGTTGGTGACGTTCCTCCTCTTTATTGTTCGACCCGTTATCCGTAACCTGTTGGGCGAGTCACCAGAGCAGTTGGCTGAGAAGGAAGCCGCCAAGGCGCTGCCAGATGGCGAGCTGAGCGAGGAGGATATGAATATGATCCAACTCGGCGAGGGCGAGACACTGGAGGAGATCAAAGCCAAGCTTCGCCCGAAAAAGTCAAGCATCTCTGCAGATATGTTGGATACCGCAAATACCTACGACGACAAGGTTGCGCTCATACGGATGTTGGTGGCCGAAGACTCGGGCCGTGTCGCAAACGTGTTGCGCCGCATGATCCGAGTAGATGGTTAGTATTGACGATGTCCGTGAATCGCTTTAAGGAGTAAAGACATGGCTACAAAAAAAGAAGAAGCAGCGCCCGCGGCAGATGCGAGAGCCGCGCTTGAGCAAAAAGCCGATGCCCCAGTGGTGATGACTGAAGCGTTGCAAGAAGAGCTTAACGCGATGTCGACGACGCAACGTGCGGCCGTGCTGATGCTTTTGCTGGGAGAACAACAGGCAGCGGATATTCTGAAGTTCTTGAAGCCTAAAGAGGTGCAAGCGCTTGGGGGCGCGATGGTCTCCGTATCAGATTTGTCGCAAGAGGCCGTAAACGTGGTTCTCGACCAGTTCGTTAACACGTTGAAGAAGCAGACCAGTATCGGCCAGGGCTCATCAGACTATGTTGAGAAGGTGTTTAAGCGCGCCCTAGGCGCGGATAAAGCGG
Organism: Methylobacillus sp.; assembly: GCA_018607835.1. Taxonomy (GTDB): domain Bacteria; phylum Pseudomonadota; class Gammaproteobacteria; order Burkholderiales; family Burkholderiaceae_C; genus RS62. The sequence goes on from JABBAS010000050.1 coordinate 11,159, forward strand.
CGTCGGTTTTGGGTCGCATTATGCCGGGCTCATCTAGTAAGGGACTCGAGATTTTGCAGTGGATGGACGCCCGATCCATCGCGGAAATGATTCGGCTGGAGCACCCGCAGGTCATCGCAATTATTTTGTCTGTTCTTGAGTTTGACGTGTCGGCGGACGTGCTGAGTTTTCTGCCGCCAGACGTGCGCGCTGAAGTGGTCCAGCGTGTGGCAAGTTTAGAGACTGTGCAGCCGTCAGCAATGACTGAGCTAGAAGACATCATGCGGTCACAGTTCTCGAATAACTCCTCGGCTGCATCGTCAAGTTTTGGCGGGGTTAAGACGGCGGCGAAGATCATGAACTTCACCAAAGTTGACCTAGAGTTACAGGTGTTTGGCGGTCTCAATAAACTTGATCCGGAGTTGGCGCAACGTATTCAGGACAGTATGTTTACGTTCGAAAACCTAACGGCAGTGGACAACCGCGGTATTCAGACGCTGATGCGCGGCGTCGAGCCCGATATGTTGATGACCGCCCTGAAGGGTGCGCCAGAATTCGTCAAGGACAAGTTCTTTGGCAACATGTCTTCTCGTGCACGGGTTATGTTTGTTGACGAGATGGAGGGCAAAGGTCCCTTGCGTATTGCTGATGTGGAAGAGGCTCAGAAGACCATCATGCGTATCGCTCGCAAGATGTCCGATGCGGGCGAGTTGGTGCTCGTAGGCCGCGGAGATGACTTTGTCTAATTTGGCGTTGCCGCAGTCTAGCGGGGGATTTCAAAAAGATGCCACATTGGCCATTGGTGTCAGCACCGTTGCCGACTATGCCCAAATGCCTTGGGATGGGAAGGCAATAGAGAGTTTTCTGCCATGGCGTATTGAGGCGTTGACGCCCGGGGAACTCTTAACGGTAGGTGATGATGGCTTTAAGCCGCTGATCCCAAGCGGCGCTAGCGCCGACACCGATGCGCTTCATGAGACCGGTAAGCGATCTGACAACGCTGGCGAGCATGATGCCCTAGGCGTCCGTTCGGATGGGACTGAAGACGGGCTCGACGCCATCGATGGCAGGTCTTCTGGCGATGCCGAGGGCCTTGATGCCGCTGATGCAGCTGAGTCCGCTGATGCCGCTGACGCCGCTGACGCCGCTGAGGCGGAGATGACCACTGTTGCCGTTAGCGCCATTGAGGC
>JABBAS010000013.1 GCA_018607835.1 Methylobacillus sp.
ACCGCCGCTTATGGGCGTGATGCAAACCGTTGGCACCGCCATGCGCGTCGCCAACAGCCCGTCTAAACATTACCTCAGACCACCCCAGCCCCATTTAGGAGTGGCGTCTTCATATATGCGTAGAGCGCGCATTCAAGATTCTTTGGAGGTTGGCGTGAACCACCAACAAACTCGCTCTCAGAGACGCTAATTCAGCGGGCGATAAACCCTCCACGGCGTTGTCATTGAGGGCCTCGGCCAGCGGCTCCAGCTTGCTACGTAGGGCTCGTCCGCTTTCGGTGAGATAAACAACTTGTCTGGGCTTTCCTGGAACAATTGGCTTGAGCGCTACCAAGCCTGCGTGAACCATGCGCTTGATCACAGAGTTCGTAGTCGGCCCGCTCAGGCCGACGCGTTGGCTCAACTCTCGCTGCGATAACCCCTCCTCTTGCCAGAGTTCGCGCAAATAAAACCAAAAGCCGTAATTGACCCCGTGTGCCACCAAATCCAACTCTAATGAGACCTGGAAGTCCCGCATCACGCGTCTCACAATATGCGCTAGGCGCTCTTCCTGTAATGACGCGTTGCTGATGTCGCCGCGAGCAGCCGCGGCCTTCGAAGGCCGTGCTTCTAAAGCAGAGCGGTGTTTAAGAACCGTTTTTGAACCGCCCATTACCTTACTTTCTCAGACAAACTTAGCGCTTAAGCGTTTTCTAATTTGTCACACGGACAGAAGACCAACGTCTGCGCCACATGACTTTAATGATCCGCGAGCACATTTACGTGCCAGAGTTCACGCCAGTCAGCCTCTTTGGGCACCACCCCCTGAAAAGAGGCAATCGCCGTTTGTAGTATCGCCGGGTCTGAACCAATAGCGGGACCACCCGCAGCAACTGTCTTGGCAGCCTCGACCATAACGCGACGAAATTCGACAATCGCAAGATCTGAGGCCCCCAATATGTCGTCGGTTCGGTTCACAACCGCTCCCATCGACACCCACATGGAAATGTCTTGGTTGGGAATGCCCGCAATGCCTGTGAAGTTCCCAGCCTTCATTTTTTCGCGGTCTTGACGGAACCGGTTGTCAAACGTTCCAACGGTGGCCCACGTAATGGGGTCCACGTCCTTGCCTGGTAACGCGTGGTTGAACGCGCGCCACGCGTTGGTATCGGGCGTCTTTTCGGGATCACCCCAAGCAATAAAGTAGAAGTTAGAGTTTTCGTTGTCGGCAGGGACGATGACGGATGCCACGTTATAAGAGGTGTTGGGTGGAATCAACGCGGTATACGGGGCGATGTACTGCGTGACGCGCACGTAGTTGTCTGTCGCGGCGTTCTTAACCGGCCGTCTAATCGCTGCGTACTGAAAACCATAGTCGGTTTTGGCGCTCTGCATACGCGGCGACTTGTCCGTAGAAGGGCGATACCACGCCTTGTCATCGGCCGCAGCACTATCCACTTTGGCTGGCACCATGTCTGATGAGTGCAACGAGGACGAGTGCGCCGAATCAATTTGCCCCTCCACAATTTGCGCCCAATTGCACGGGATACGGATTTTCAAGATGGACACTCGCAAATCTTCGTGGGGGGCAAACGCGGGACGACGGAACTCAGGGGCCTCTCCTACGCCGAGCCAAGCCCACAAGAAACCACCGCACTCCACCGTCTCATAGGCCTTCTGCTTGACTTTGGTACACAAGCCGCTCTCTGGCGGCTCCGAAGACATGGCAATAGTGTTTCCCTTCACATCGAACTTCCAACCGTGGTACAGGCAGCGCAGACCCGAGTCTTCATTACGCCCCATCACCAGAGACGCACGGCGATGCGGACACAACTCGTCTAACAACCCCACCCTGCCGTCGGTGTCACGAAACGCGACCAGTCGAACACCCAGGGCTTCCACCAAAACGGGGGTGCCGTCTGGCTCAGCCACTTCCTCCAATAAGCAAACGGGGGTCCAATGCTGACGCATGAGGGCACCCATCGCTGTGCCTGGAACGACGTGGGTCAACAATTCGTTTTCTTGAGGGGTCAACATGATGGGCTCTCCGATTCAATTTTGCAGCCTAGACTCTACACGCGGGGACACGCTGCACGGCCATACGTTTTTTGTCTGAAGGGTTATTCTAGTCATAAAATTAGATTGCGAATTTTGTTTTGCTAAACTAGCGCCAAAGACATATAACCTTTCTGTTTTGCGCCTTGCGCTTTTACCAAAATAAATATAGCCCCGCACTGACCCACCTATGAAACTTCGCGTCGTTGCCCGCCAAGCGCTCACTTCTGAAATCGAAGAATTTATACTGGCTGACCCTGCTGGCAAAACCTTGCCCGCAGCCGATGCTGGATCCCACATCACTATTGAGACGCCAGCGGGCGCTATGCGTAGATATTCTCTGGTGCACCCAGGCGACCAACTCAGCACCTATACGCTTGCCATTAAGCGTGAGCCTCAGTCGCGTGGCGGTTCGACTTCCATGCACGACAGCGCCCTAGTGGGAGCGGACTTGCAAGTGCAGGCCCCCAGCAGCGACTTCGTATTGGGAGCAAAACACGGTGCGTTGTTGATTGCAGGTGGTATCGGCGTGACCCCTATCTACGCGATGGCGCAAAGCTTGGTGCAACAAGGCCGCGCAGTGCGTGTCGTGTACTGCGCACGCGAAGAGAGCATGGCCGCTTATGCAGAGGCCCTGCGGGAACTGTGCGGTGACCAGCTCACACTGCACCTCGACCACGGGGATGCTGACCAAGCCTTTGACTTTTGGGACTTGCTAATGGAGCCTACTGCCGAACACATCTATTGTTGCGGTCCAGCGCCTTTGATGGAAGAAGTCAAAGGCGTGACTGGGCATTGGCCTGAAGGCCGCGTGCACTTCGAGGAGTTCAAACCAGTAGAGGTTGTGCGACCCGACGACCATGCATTCCACATTGAGTTAAAACACTCTAACCAAACCATCACGGTTCCATCTGACAAAACCATATTGGAAGCTCTTCGCGATCATGGTGTGCGGGTGGTGAGCTCTTGCGAGAGTGGCACGTGCGGCACCTGCAAGTGTGCGTATAGCAGTGGCGAAGTTGATCACCGCGATCTAGTTTTGATGGCGGATGAAAAAGCAAGTCACATGATGCCTTGTGTCTCTCGGGCAAAAGGTGAACGCCTTGTCCTCGACATCTAAGCCTATCGGACTTGGCGTGATTGGCTTGGGCCGAGCTTTTTGCTTGACTGCGCCAGCGCTTCACGCCCATGCAGGGATACGCGTGGTGGCCGCGGCCGAGCCTCATGCAGCGCACAGAGGGGCGTTTTCCGAAACATTTCAGGCGCCGGCTTATACCGACATCAGCGCATTGCTAGCCGACCCCAAAGTGGAGGCGGTGTACGTCTCGACACCGCACGGCTTGCACAAAGAACATGCCTTGGCGGCCATTGCAGCCGGCAAGCACGTCTTGGTAGAGAAACCAATCACTGTAGCGCTGGAAGATGCCACCGCCTTGATTGATGCAGCCGACGCCGCAGGCGTACAACTGGTGGTCGGCCCCAGTCATAGCTTTGATGGCCCAGTGGCTTTAGCCTGTGCCTTAATCGAAGCCCAAGTTATTGGCCGTGTGCGTATGATCCATGCCCTTTACGCTACGGACTTTCTGTATCGCCCGCGCACAGCGGCGGAGCTAGATACTGACCAAGGCGGTGGCGTGGTGTTCAGTCAAGCCGTGCACCAGATTGATCTGGTGCGCCGCTTGGCCTCCTCCAGCGCAACCCAAGTCACTGCGCGCACGGGCGGTGCCTGGGACCCCGCGCGTCCAACAGAAGGCGCCTACAGCATGTTGGTGGATTTCACCAGTGGTGCGTTTGCCAGCTTGACCTACTCCGGATACGCGCATTTTGATGGCGACCGCTTGATGGACAACATCTCTGAGCTGGGCACGCTCAAAGACGGCCAGCATAAAGATGCCCGAGGCGGTCTGCGCGCCGTCAACGATGAGTTGGCTCATAAGACATCGCGTGGGTTTACCTCGCTGGCTGCTTGTCCCCAAGCGCAAACCCACGAACACTTCGGCCAAGTGATGGTGTTTGGCGAACACGGCGATTTGCGCTTGAGCCCCCATGGGGTTGAAATCAATCAAAGCGAAGCGCGTCGATTTCAAGCTGCACCATTCCGAACAACGCGAGCCGAGGTCTTCGACACCTTTTATAACGCCATTCGCCACGGCGAAAGGGCCTTACAGGACGGACGCTGGGGGCGCGCCTCTTTGGAAATTTGTCATGCATTGCGGGTTAGTGCCCACCAAGGGACGACCATTTCGCTTCAACACCAAACGAACTGAACCATGAATAAACTTCAACTCTCCATAGCCATGGGTGATTACGACCGTACACGCCCGATTCACGACGGTCGCGTGCAAATCGACGGCGTACAGCCCATCACTTTTTTGCAATCGCCGGAAGAGATGTTTTTCAATGCGTTCCGCCACGAAACCTGCGATGTGTCTGAGCTGTCGCTAAGTTCTTACTGCGTTTCACTAACTCGTGACAACCCGCCCTACATCGGCATTCCTGTTTTTCTGAGCCGCGCTTTTAGACATTCATCGGTTTACGTGCGCGCAGATCGTGGCATCAACGGCCCTCAAGATCTGATTGGCCGCCGTATTGGCATAGCCGAATACCAATTAACCGCTAACGTCTGGGTGCGCTCCATTTTGTCTGATGCCGGCGTGCAACCCCACCAAATCCATTGGATTCGCGGTGGAATGGACAAGCCTGGTCGTCCTGAAAAAATAAAATTAACCTTGCCAGAAAACGTCCAAATTGAGAACGCCCCTGAGAGCGCAACGCTCAACCAAATGCTGGCGGACGGAGAGATCGATGGGTTTATTGGCCCGCGCTGGCCGCGCTGTTACCACGAGGGTCACCCCCAAGTACGACGTCTGTGGCAAGACGGTTTCGCAGCCGCCCGCCAATGGCATGCCGAGACAGATATGTTTCCCATCATGCATGTATTAGGGGTGCGACGACGCTTGGCGGAGCAACATCCATGGTTGCCTGGCGCGTTACTCAAGGCCTTCACTCAGGCCAAAAACATGGCCCAAGAGGCCTTGGCCGACACGTCAGCCACCAAGGTTTCCATGCCATTCGTAGAAGATGTATTGGCCTTGACGAAAGACATGTCTAAAGACCTGTGGTCATACGGCGTGACGCCCAACGTCAAGACGCTGGCGTACTTCCTTAAGAATCACCAAGCGCAAGGCTTGAGCCCGCGCTTGCTCGATGTGCAGGAGCTGTTTCACCCCGCCACGAACGAGAGTTATTCGCTTTGATGCGTGCTCTCGGTCATACCCGAGCTCATGGCTTGGGCATACGAGGCAACAATCCGAACGTCTATCACCACGCTGGCGCCTTCCTTCGCCGAGCAAATGCCTCGTGAAATAGCGGCCACAAGGTCTTGCGAGCGCGTGATGGGCCCGAAACTCGTTAGGCCTTGGGCTTCAGCTAACTGCGCAAAGTTAATATCTGGATCGGTCATGGCCTGCCCAATGGCCTTGTTTGCTACTGGGCGACCCCGTTGTACAGCCACTTTTTCTTGATGTACTTCGTCGTTGAAATACGAACGGTTATTACAAACAATCAACAACATGGGAATGCGGTAGTGCGCGGCCGTCCACAACGCCGAAATTCCCATCATGGTGTCACCATCACCCAGGATGGCTACCGGCAGGCGACCGCGATCGCGCAAAGCGAGGGCGGCACCGACCAACATGCCGGGCCCTGAACCAATGCCCGCGCCGCCGTCATAGCCCAAATAGTCTAAAGGGTGGGTGAAATGCCAATGCGAGGCGTCCCAGCCCAAAGGTAAGCGGACAAGGGTCACGCGCTCGTCCGCCAGGCCCTGGTGCAAACCCGCAGCCAGCTGAGACATATCGATCGTCTGCTGCGCTGGGTTTAAACCCACGCGGCTAAAGGACGTCCGTCCGCTGGGTAGCGCGGACATGGGCAAACCCACGCGCTGTGCCAACGCGCGTAAACACGCGTCTGGCGTACTGGCAATACGTAAATCAGCAAACAAGGGCTGGCCTTGGTCGTAACTCCAACCATTCTTGAGTTGGTGATCCATAGTCACATTCACCACCTTGGCCACGGTGTTGAGCTTGCTCACACTCGCCCCCGCGTCCACCCAGTCCAAACAGACGATCAAATCTGCTTGGCGTACAGCCTCCTCTTGAGGCGTTGACAAAAAGAAACTTGCGGGTCCGACATGCAAGCTGTGGTTGGTGGGAAATGTCGATCCTGTCTTTATATCCGTGAGGACTTGCGCTTGCCAATGCTCAGCAACAGCCACGCGAGCTTGCCAATCAGCTTCATCATGCGACACGCGACCCAGCAACACCACAGGACGCTGAGCATCATCCAATAACGACGCCAATGCTTGTAAGTCTTGGTCGTTGGGCACGGGCACCGCGGGGGTAGCGTAACGCGAAACCTCAGGTAGTGCGGGCGCCTCCTTTAGCGATTCCTCTTGCACACGCACATCCAAACAAACATACGTTGGACCTTGCGGTGTAGTCTCACAAATCAGTTTGCCCTCCAACAGCGCGGCGATCGACGCCTCTAGACTGGCGGGTTGGTCATCCCATTTGACGTAGGGCCTAACCATTGCGGCCTGATCTTTGGCGGTGTGCAATGAGTCTATCCAAGGGCGGCGCAATGCCGCATCGACCGGTCCTGTCGCGCCCAAAATCAATATAGGCACCCGGTCGCACCACGCGTTATAAATGGCCATGGCTGCATGCATCAAGCCTACGTTGGCATGCAACACGACCGCCATGGGCTTGCGCGTAACTTTGGCCCAGCCATGAGCGATGGCGACGGCATGCTCTTCGTGCAAGCACAGCAACATTTGCGGGCTCTGGTTGTGCAAGTGGTTGACCAAGCTATCGTGCAAGCCTCGAAAGCTAGAGCCCGGATTGAGCGCCACATATTGAACGTCTAGCGCTCTTAACATGTCGGCAATCACATCACTGCCCCAAAGCCCGCTGTGATCGTCACGCAAAGGCACTTCGGAGGAGATGCGGGTGCTCATCTGGGCACTCACGGTGCAATGCCGTCTTTGGAGGCCTTGCGCACCAGCAGCAAAACAGCCAAGCACACGACCATGCCCAACAGAGCCATGGGCTTGGTCGGTGATAACGCCGCGACCGCACTTACCAAAATCAATACGCGGGTGGGCCACAACAAACCAGGCGCACCTGGAGATTTCGGCCACTCAAGAACTACCGCCATCCCCAGCACAGCAATCACGCCCCCCGCACAGGCCATGGCAATCGACAAGGCATCGCCCTGACCCAAAATCGCGGGGTTCCACAAGAAGGCAAACGGAATAACGAAGCCCACGGCAGCCAAGCGCATGGCATCCAAAGCGATGGCAATAGGGTCCTCTTCAGCGATGGCAGCGGCTGCCAAGGCAGCCACCGCCACAGGTGGTGTCAGTGCGGACAGGATCGCAAAATAAATCAAAAACATATGGCCTTCCAACAAAGGAAAGCCGACCTTGGCTAGCGCGGGCCCTACCAAAACCGCCGCCAAAATGTAAGCAGAAGGCGTTGGCATACCCAACCCCAAAATAATGGTGACCAAGGCAGCAATGACCAAGGTGAACGCATCAACACCTGACGCCACCGTCAGAATTAACCCCGCGGCCTTCATGCCCAAGCCTGTCATTGTGATGCCACCGATGACCAAGCCTGCAGCGGCACAAGCACCTGCGACAGGCAGCACGCGAGTGGTGGTCTCCGCCAAGCCTTCCACAATATCCCATAGGGACATACGTGTGCGCTTGGTTAAGGCGGTACCCATAATCACAGCCAAAGTGCCCACGCCCGCGGTGTAAGTTGGTGAGTAACCAGCCAACAAAATGGTAATGATGGCCACAATCGGCACCAAGTATGGCCAGCCTTGCTTGATGGTCTCGGCTAAAGCGGGCACGGTCTCCTCATAAGGTCTCAGATTAAAGCGCACCGAACGCAAGTGCACTTGCATAAACACACCGAAGTAGTAGAGCAAGGCAGGGATAATGGCTGCCAACACGATATCGCGATAAGGCGTTTCGGTGTATTCGGCCATGATGAATGCCGCCGAACCCATAATGGGCGGCATAGCGCTACCGCCAGTCGACGCAGCCACCTCCACAGCGCCAGCGAACCGTCGCCGATAGCCCAGCTTGCGCATGATGGGAATGGTGATGGACCCCGTGGCCACCACATCCGAAGTGGGACTGCCGGACATGGTGCCGTATAGACCTGAGGAGATGATCGCCACTTTAGCGGGACCACCCGCTGTTTTGCCCGTCAGGGCTGCCGCCAAATTAAAGAAGAAGTCGCCTCCCCCCGCTTTGGCCAGTAACGTGCCAAACAGCACAAACAAAAACACATAACTGGCAACCACCTCGATCGGCACGCCAAACAAGCCGTCCATGGTGAACACCAACACATCCAGCACATAGCTGTATGACGATACGCCATGGCCGAAAGGCGGTGGCAATAGATAACCAAAAAGGTTGTAAAGCAAAAAACCAGCCACCACAGCCGTGAGACCCAAACCAGTGGTCCGTCGCGTGGCCTCCAAGGTCAAAGCCAACAGAGCGGAGCCAAAGAAAAACTGCGCATCACTGAATGGATGCAGCAAAGATATCCGGTCTTGAATTTCCTGCGCGTGAATAAAAAAATACACGCCTGAGACGAAGCTCAAAGTGGACATCAACCAGTCGACAACCAATGGTTTGTCACCGGACGTTGGCGTAGGCCCTATGCCCAAAAACATTAAGGTGTAAGAAGCTGACACAAACAATATCCCCTGAACCAGAGGATCGGATATCACAAACAAATTGATGTAAATCACCCAGCAGGCAAATGCTGCACAACACAAGGTGAATAAGGTTTTCGCTCGGCCGTCAAAGCGGCGACGGCGACCTGTCGTGAGTAAGGAGTGTGACACTTGAGCGCTTGAGAATGGTTCAAACAATCAGACCTGCAAGTTCACGCATGCGCTTGCAGGTCTGTTGGTAACGGTTAGTCAGGCTTTAGAGCAACCCAGCTTCCTTGTAGGCCTTGGCGGCACCTGGGTGGAAGGGGAGCACTTTCTGGCTAGTCATCAACTTGGTGTTCAAAGCCTTCATGGCACCGTGCACATTACGCACCTCGTCGACGTGGCCGGCCAAAGATTTGGCCAAGTTGTAGGCTGCTGACTCGGACAACTGGTCATGAGTAACCAGCATCGCTCCCAGAGCAATTGAGTTCACGTCATTGGGCACTTTGGAGTAGCTGCCCCCTGGAATGGTGAATGGCGAGGTACCAAAGGCCTTGTTCGTGGCCTCAATCACACGCTGAGGGATCTTCAACAAAATAACATCGTTCTCTTTGTCTATGGCTCGGAAAGAGCTGTGCTTAACAAAGATGCCGTTGGTCGCCAACTGAATGCGGTTGTCTTTCATCAAGCCCGTTTGTTCTTTGGCCCCTGCACGCACGAAACTGCCGCCATTCGACTTGAGCGTATCTTCGGTCAAGCCAGCCTCTTTCAACATGAACACGGCAACGTTGCTGGTGATGTTGCCAGAGCGGTTGATACCAATGGTGATGTCCGCTTTGGACTTCGCAATATCATCTAGACTCTCGATTTTGTACTTCTCGGCCACGTCTTTCTTCAAGAAGAAGTGCATGGGGGCCCAGTTGTACATGTAGCCAATCGCCTGCATGTTCTTCACTGGTGCTTTGAAGGGGGCGGCACCGTTTAGCGCGAGTTGCACCTCTGCGTCATGCACCAACCCTAGGTCGGTACGCTTGCCACCCAATAGCGCGATGTTGGCAAACCCACCACCAGTGGCTTGATACGTCACCACCGAATCGGGGTCGGTGGCTTTGGCTGCGCGATCAATACCCGCCCCGAGCAAAGACCATAAACCGCCCGGGTTGCCACCCGATAACGTAAGGTTCAACGGCTCTGCTTGAGCCAAACCGCCGACCAAGCCAGCGGAGAGTGCCAAGGCTGCTGCAATTGCTTTCATTTTTTGTCTCCCATTTTATAAAATTAGCAATCTAATTATTGCGATTTTAGTGTAACAGTTTTCTTTTCCGTGTATGCCAAAAGCTCATCTAGACACTCTTCGCGGCCCAAGCCTGATTGCTTCACGCCGCCAAAGGGCGCACCCAGGTAGTGGTCGCTGGCATCATTCACCCACAAGTAACCAGCCTCAATTTGATCCGTCAAACGCAGGGCCGCATCCAAGCTTCGGGTCCATATAGAGGCCGTTAAGCCAACATCTAAGCCATTAACCAACGACAGCATTTGCTCCTCTGTCGTCCAAGAGAGAACCGACAACACGGGGCCAAATACTTCTTCCATTGCAATTTCCGACGTCGCCGTCAAATTGGTGACCAAGGTTGGACGCACATAAAACCCTTTTCCATTTGGGGCTTTTACATCTCGTCGCGTGGGGATGTGCGCACCACCTTTCTCAGCCCTGCTGATGAAGCCCAACACTTTTTCATATTGACCACGACTAGACAAACACCCCATTTGCGTATCCTCGCGCAATGGGTCACCCAACTCGATGGCGTCAAAGGCTGAACGCAACTTTTCCACCACCTCTGTGTAGAGACTCTCATGCACCAACACACGACTCGTCGAGCCACACGATTGCCCTGCCGTCCAGCCAAAATTCATTCCTTTGACCGCACCAGCGACCGCGGCATCTACGTCCGCATCAGGACACATCACCAACGCGTTTTTGCCCCCTAACTCCAATTGCACTTGTTTGATGCTGTCGCTAGCCCCCTTCATCACGGCTTTGCCTGTACCGACGCTGCCGATCAACCCCACTGCGGCAATCCCGGGATGCTGACAGATCGCCTCACCCAAGGAGGCGCCACCTGTGAGCACAGAAATGATGCCCGGCGGGAAAAGGTCTGCACACAACTGGGCCACACGCAAAGCCGCCAGCGGCGTTTCCTCTGAGGGCTTGATAATCACCGCATTGCCTGCCGCCAACGGCGCGGCAAACTTGATGCATACAAACAGGAGCGGGTGGTTGAACGCCACCAAACGTGCCACCACGCCTACAGGCTCGCGCACCACGTAAGTCAAGCGACCATCCTTTTGCGGGATGGTCTCGCCTTTCGCCTCTGTCGCGATGCCTGCGAAATAGTCCACTAATGCGGCGGCTAAATTGGCATCGAATCGCATGCCCACCAAAGGGTTGCCCGTATCGTTGGCGTCAATGAAGGCCAACTCCTCGGCATGCTCGCGCACGCGCACCGCCATTTTTCGCAGTGCATCCGCGCGCGCACCAGGGCCCGCTTTGAACCATGCGCGTTGCGCCGCCTTTGCTGCAGACACTGCGTCATCAAGGTCTTTTAAGCTGGCGTCATGAACCGTGGCTAACCGCTCACCCGTTGAGGGCGACATGATGTCGCGTGCCAGGCCACCGCCTTGACGTCCTTGGCCGCCTACGCATTGATCCGTGAAAAACTGAGGGGTGGTCATGGGTGGCCTTTCTGAGGTAAGAACCCATAGCCATGGCACCACGGGCTCGTCATGTTGAATGAGGGCCTCATTGCAACACAAAAATGCCCTCAGGCGTGAACATACGGACTCTGGTCATGGGCGCAAGTCCGCATCCTCGACCAGCCACTTGAGCCGTGCGACTAGCCCAAGTACGTGGGCGTGAAAGGCCTAACCCTCAATCAAAAACGCAAACCCGTCAAACCCACCCAACCCCAGTAAGCTGGGTGAGCGTTG
>JABBAS010000073.1 GCA_018607835.1 Methylobacillus sp.
CCTCGCACGCCAGTGGCGCCCACTATCAGCAACAAAACCCCCATCATGCCGACAAGCACCATGAGGCGAAAACCCATTTTCATTTGATGAATCACAGTAAAACCTTTAGTAGACGCAGACCGACCAATCGGGGCACAGCGCAGGTCGCATCACCCATGAATCAATCAATTAGATTTGAATAATAAAACTTTATTATGAAATTTATTAATATATTGTTAGTCAAATTAATGATGCATACTATTATTAGTATGAAATAATGCTTACCAATAGAACATTCAATGGGTGGGGTAAACCCCCTGTTTTTGTCCGCGACGCCCCGCGAGGTCGCTCATCTATACTCGCTTCACCACGGCTTGGCCTGCGCTAGGCTCCTGCAATCCGCCCACACTGACCTCCACACAAACTATGCGGCGACTCAACTGGCTCCGTCGCACTTGGCGGAGCATGCAACAGCGCCGGCGATACGCCGCGCTCACCCTTATTTGCATGACCTTGGCGATGGCGTCAGCCGAGCGGTCGGGCTTATCAGTGGCGGCGCCTGAGCTATCGAGCGCACTGCAATTAAGCCCAAGCGATCTCGGCTGGCTGTTTTCCGCCTTTTCTTGGACCTACGTCATTGCCCAAATTCCTGCCGGTCTATTAGTGGAACGGTTTGGCGTACGTCGCATCATTGGGAGCGGACTCGCCATCGGCAGCCTGTGCAGTGTGTTGGTCGCCTTGGCTGGGGCACCCGCATTCGCCGCCATCTCTTGGGGGCTTATTCTTGTCGCGCGACTGATTCTCGGCGCCAGTCAAAGCCCGATGGGGGGCAGCTCAGGCATGGTGTTCGCGACTTGGTTTCCCAAAAACGAGCGCGGCGTTGCCGGATCGGTGTATGGCAGCATGCCCTACCTCTCGATTGCCGTGTTCAACCCCATCATGGCTTGGGTCGTCAACCACCTCGGCTGGGATATTTGTTTTTTAATGCTCGCCTTCATGGGCATACTCAGCTCTGCGGTGTGGAGTACGGCGTTTAGAACACCGCAACAACATCGGCGGCTTAGCGCCAAGGAGCGTCGCCTACTCATTTCAGGCGGGGCGCTATGGGGGGCGCCCAAGACCGACAGACCCGCCGCACTCAACGACGACAATCCCGACACGCCGCCCTCGCCCGGCAGCAACCTCAGCAGCTTGTCGCACGACTTACGCCACCTTTTTTCACAGCGCATGTTTCGCGGCTTGGTGGTTGCTCAGTACGCGATTGCGGCGATCACGTGGTTTTTTATTGCTTGGTTTCCCGCCTACTTGGTACTCGACCTTGACTTAAGTCTGGCTCAGGCGGGCGCCTTATCGGCGTTCCCTGCGATCGGCGGCTTTTTGGGTGGCGCGATGACTGGCTTTTTTTCTGATGCCCTCTTAAAGCGCACCCACTCCTTAACCATTGCGCGCAAGACCCCCGTTTACGTGGGCATGTCGCTATCCACCATCGGTTTTTTAGGTTGCCTGTTCACGCGGGACCCAACGTGGATTGCATTGCTGATGACCATCGCATTCTTCGGCAAGGGCGTCGGCACCATGATTTGGACCTTGGTTGGCGACCTCGCCCCGGCCAATCGCGTGGGATTAACAGGCAGTGCGGTGAACGCGTTCACGAATCTCTCAGGCATCTTCACGCCGATTATCATTGGCTACGCCGTCGCTATTTACGGCAATTTCAACCTCGCCTTGTATCTCATGGCTGGCCATGCCTTGCTCGCTGTGGCCATGAACTACTGGGTGATGGGTACGTTGCACCGCATGCAGGACATCCCCAACGCGCCACTCACACACACCACCCGCCCATGACAGACCACCACCCACTGCTTGCCGCCGCACCCTTGGGCAAATCGAGCACCACACCGTCGCATTACGATGCGGCTCTCTTATTCCCAATTCCCCGCGCGATGGCGCGAGAGGGGCTGCACCTAACCGCTAGCCTGCCTTTCATCGGCGCCGATTACTGGACCGGTTACGAATTGGGCTGGCTCAATGCCAAAGGGAAGCCACAGGTCGGCATGTTGCAGGTGGTCGTGCCGTGCGAGACGCCGAACATGGTTGAGAGCAAGTCATTCAAGCTATACCTCAACAGCTTCAATAACCACCGCGTCGACAGCAGCGAGTCACTCGCGCAGTGCATCGCACGCGATATCAACGCAGTGCTGTGGCAGGGGCATACAAGCGGTGGCCAAGCCACAGTGAAGATCTTGTTGCCAGACGCGTTTGAAAAAGAAAAAATAGGCGCATTCAAAGCGCTCAGTATCGACCGCTTGGATATCGAGGTCAGCCAACCGCAATACGACCCGACTCTGCTGCGCGTCAATGCAAGCGATGCCCCGGTGGAGGAGGCGCTATGCAGTGATTTGCTGCGGGCACTTTGCCGTGTGACCGGGCAACCCGACTGGGGCAGTATTCAAATCTATTACGCAGGTAGACAAATAGACCAAGCCGGTTTGTTGGAATACATCATTGGATTTAGAGATCAACAAGAATTTCACGAACCGTTGGCGGAGCGCATTTTTGTTGACATCATGCGCCAGTGCAAACCCAGCAAGTTACAGGTGCTTATTCGCTTCACACGGCGCGGCGGCATGGATATTAATCCTGTACGCCAAAACTTCCCTGGCCTCGCGCCGTCCCTGCATCGCTTGGCACGGCAGTAAGCACCCCGAGCGCCGACGACTCCTCTTAAAGTCGTTCGGTGAAAGCTAGGCGACAATCGCCGACCTGGTGGGCTCGTAAACTGGTTTTCTTTTAACTCGATGCCGAACGGAATCCACCATGATTAAGACCCGTGAACTTTTTGAAATCGCCCTCACCGTACCCGAAATTGTTGACCTAGGCCAAACACCGCTAGGGGGTAGAAAAATTGCGACTGTTGCCGGCGGCACATTTCAAGGCGAGCGCATTCGTGGCACCGTTATGCCCTCTCCCGGCGGCGACTGGCTGTTGATGCGTGCAGACGGCGTCCTAACCCTAGACGTCCGACTCACACTCAAGACAGATGATGGCGCCCTGATCTACATGCACTACAACGGCCTGCGCCACGGTCCTGACGAGGTCATGGCACGCTTGGGTCGTGGCGAGGATGTGGACCCGTCTGAGTACTACTTCCGCGCAACGCCTGTATTTGAAACATCATCTGAAAAATACGCATGGATCAACCGCATGATCTGCGTTGCAACAGGCCGCCGTATTGCGAGTGGCCCCATTTACCAGGTGTTCGAAGTACTCTAAAACTACACGGTCGCGATGGGGTTCACGGGCGACCCCACCGCACCCGGCAGGTGTAGTGGCGGTGCCGTTAACAAGAACCGGTTGCGGTCATTGGCTCGCAGCCAAGTCGCCAACGGTGTGAGGTACCACAACTCGCCCAAATGTATGCCATTCTTAAAGAGGCAATGCGCGTGCAAAGGCAGCTTGGGTTTACGAATGGGCTCCATCCAACGCGTGGGAATAATCTCTACCGCATAGTTATCGGCAATGATGGCAGCCACCCCGCTGTCCGTGATCCATTGCAGCAACTTCTCGTCCTCACCATCAAGGCCGGTGCAGGTGTGGTGCAGCTTCTCAGGGTCTGGGTTACGGTTCATCTCCAAGATCATTTCAGCGAAGCCGGTGTGCAAGCAAAGCATGTCACCCGCCTCCACCACGACGTTGTCCTCCTCCATGACCCGCATCAAGGCGTCATAGCCAATTTTGGTGCGCGCCCGTCCATAGTGGGCGTGTAAATCGACCAAAACACCCCGACCTTGCGCGCCATGCTGGGCTAGATTTTCAATACCTAACGCGGTCGCTTTAGGGTTCTTAAAGGCAAAGAGATCGGACGTATCGGATGCGACATCGGCGGCAGGGCGAATATCGGCATTGGCTCGATACCCGTTGTAAAAAACCTTTTCCGCAACACCATCACCGTCCGCATCAAAGTAGCTACCTACATGCGCAAAGGAGTCCCATTGCGTCGAATACTGGGTTGCCAAAATAGCGATATCGTCGCAGACCACATCCGTGGCATTCGGCTCCATCACATCCAGGCCAAGTACATAGTTCTCTGGGCCTTCAGGGCCACCGCGCCGAGTCGACACCAAGCGCGGCGGGAAGCGCGCCGGGTTCAATGCGTTACCACCCGGAAAATCAAGCGGTAACGATAGAGAAAAGCTCTTGCCCGTCTTGACCTCGGCCACGCCTTGCAATACTTTCTTTTCATCAACCAGATTCATACGGCCACGTTGGTCATCCGGGCCAAAGTGTCCCCAATTGCTATTTTCTGGGGCGTTTTTCCATCGTTCAGACATGCCGTTCTCCTCGCTGTAATCGGTTGCAAATATGCTCGCACTGAACTGGCGGCCAATGTGTCACGTCGGCAACTAAAAGTCGGGGGTGCGCAGGACCTTACAAGGCCTTGCGTCTAATTGACCCTTTCACGGATTACCGTTACCGTGTAGATCAATCAAACAGCAAGACCGCCCGCATTGTCCTGTGATGTTGGCGGCGCACCCCATGTACATCAAAAAACTATTGCTCACCTGCCTCGCGGCACTGGTTATCCCATTGGCGTGGCATTCGGAAACCAATGAATTGGCCATGAGCCAAGTTGATGCGGGGTTAAAGCGCTCACTCATCACATTTGGCGCAGCGCGCGCCCTCAACGGCATCATCTCCGTCGCGCAAGGCACTGAAGTCGTGGCGCAACCATTGGGGTTTGGCGTCTCCATGTCCATAGGCCAGGTACTCGCCCCTGTTAACCACTTGGTTGAGCAGTTCTCTAACCTGATGCTTGCCACCAGCGTGGCGTTCGGGGTCGAGAAGTTGTTGCTCACGGTGTTCGGCGATCCTGCGGTATCCGGCTTGGTGACGGCAATCGCGCTTATCTGGATTGTTTGCCTTTGGGGTGGCGGGCTCAGACCGTGGCTCACCCGCCTATTCATGCTCGTCATGTTTGTACGGTTCGCGCTGCCGATCGCCACGATTGGCAGCGGTATGATCTACGAGCATTTTGCGGCCCACGAATACACCGCCAACCAGCGGCTCATTACGGATAAACACATGGCGTTGACGCCCTCCTCAAAAGACACCCCCAACGCCGCTCCCGCGTGCGACACCCTGGCCTGTGTGACTGAACAGTGGTTCGCCGAGAACGAGACGCTGTTGAGCTCGCCAATCGAACAGTTCCGCACCAAAATTACCGACGTTAAGCGGGCCGCGAATCTGGCTGTCGACGGAATCGTTAGCCTGATGGTTATTTTCATTCTTCAAACCATGTTGTTGCCGATCATGATGATCTGGTTGTACTACCAGGCATTGGCTGGCGTGGGCCGATCTGCGTTGCTGGACACGCGACCACCGCGCACTGCGTGGTAGCCGACCGCTCGCCCCCTCAACACCAAACGCAAATTGACTATGCGCCTACTCATTGCCAGCTTATTACTGACGTTCACCTCCTACAGTTGGTCAGCCGACCCGCTGGCTGATGCGGTTGCCGCCATTGATGCCGATGTCGTTTTCATGCGTCATGCGTTGGCGCCTGGCTTTGGTGACCCTGATCGCTTTCAGGTCAACGACTGCGCCACCCAACGAAACTTAGATGCGCAAGGACGTGCTCAAGCAACGGCGCTCGGACAGCGCTTGGCACAGAGCAAGCTGACGTTTTCTGAGATTTTGTCCAGCGAGTGGTGCCGGTGCAAAGAAACGGCCGAGCGACTTAATCTGGGGCCATGGCAGACGTTTTCCGGTTTAAATTCGTTTTTTCAGGGTTATGCCGATGCCAAGAAAACCCTCCCGGCACTCGAGAAACGGCTACAAGCAAGAAAACCCGGCGTCACGCTGATGGTCTCCCATCAAGTCGTGATCAGCCGCATCACCGGCCTATCGGTTGGCGTCGGCGATATGGTTGTCTTCAATAGCCAGACCAAGCAGGCTCAACGGCTCAGTCTCCCCTAGTGCAATGAATATTTGACGCGGGCAGGGGCTTACTCTAGGATGCCGTATGCTCACATTTGCCCTCGCCGTTTTCTTCCTCATCATCACCCCTGGCCCCGGCGTTCTGTCCGTGGCAGGCGTCGGATCCTCCTTTGGCTCAGGGCCAGGCGCGCGCTATATTGCAGGGCTATTTGTCGGCACCAACCTCGTGGCCTTGGCGGTTGTTTCAGGCATGGCCGCCATCATTTTGGCCAACGAGAACATACGCTGGGTGTTGCTCGTCGCGTCGGTTGGCTACTTGTTATTTTTAGCATCCAAAATCGCATTCGCTGGCGCCAAAATTGCGTTCAAGGAGGTCACAACACCCCCTGGGTTTTTTAACGGCATCATTTTGCAAGCCTTAAACCCCAAGGCCTATGCCGTGAACACCACGTTGTTTACTGGGTTTGCATTTTTACCCAGTAGCCTGCCCATGGAGACCTTGATCAAGTTCGTGATCATGAATGCAATCTGGGTGCCCATTCACTTTGCGTGGCTCTACGTTGGCATGACCTTGCATAAGCTGAACTTGGCGCCCCACGTGCAGCGCAGAGTCAACATCGCCATGGCCTTGTCTATGCTTTGCGTGGTCGGCCTTGCCCTCGCAGCGCCCAAGTAATCAGCGGCTGGCACGCATAAAAAAGCCCCCACCCACCGGTGGAGGCGTGTGGGTTATCCGGCCGGTGTTAAGCCTTTTCCAACGCTTGCGCGAGATCATCCTTGATGTCGTCGATATGCTCAATGCCGACACACAAACGAACGGTCTCCTCTTTCACGCCCGCTTTGGCCAGCTCTTCCGGCGACAACTGACGGTGAGTGGTTGATGCAGGGTGTGTTGCCAGCGACTTCGTGTCACCAATATTGACCAGACGTGTAAACAGGTCAAGGGCGTCCAAGAAGCGCTCACCAGCGGGTCGGCCACCCTTCACGCCAAAGGTCAACAGTCCCGATGCGCGGCCACCCATCAACCTTTGCGCGATGGCATGGTCGACGTGCTCAGGCAAGCCCGCGTACTCAACCCACTCAACTTTTTCGTGCGCTTGCAAGTAACGAGCGACCGCCAAGGTGTTCTCGCAAATGCGGTCCATGCGCAGCGCCAACGTCTCAAGCCCCTGAATAATCAACCATGCATTCATAGGGGAAATCGCAGCCCCCATATTTCGCAGGGGCACCACCCGAGCGCGACCGATAAATGCCGCGGGACCCAGTGCCTCGGTGTAGACCACCCCGTGATAGCTCACGTCAGGCTCATTGAGGCGCTTGAACCGTTCCTTATGCTCTGCCCATGGGAACTTACCCGAATCAACAATGCAGCCGCCAACGCTGGTGCCATGCCCGCCGATGTACTTGGTCAGGGAGTGCACCACAATATCAGCACCATGTTCTATGGGGCGGCAGAGGTACGGGCTGGGCACCGTGTTGTCCACAATCAGCGGCACGCCTGCGGCATGCGCAACTGCCGCGATGGCGGCGATGTCGGTCACATTACCCAAGGGGTTACCGATTGACTCGATGTACACCGCCTTCGTCTTCTCGTCTATGAGTGCGGCGAAACTCTGTGGGTCACGACCATCGGCAAACCGCGTTTCTATGCCGTATTGCGGCAAGGTGTGTGCGAACAAGTTGTAAGTCCCGCCGTACAAGGTGCTGGCAGACACAATGTTGTCGCCAGACTCGGCAATGGTTTGGATTGCGTAGGTAATGGCGGCCTGACCCGACGCAACCGCCAACGCGGCAATACCGCCCTCTAGGGCGGCGACGCGCTGCTCTAGAACGTCTTGCGTGGGATTCATGATGCGCGTGTAAATGTTGCCAGGCACCTTCAGGTCGAATAAGTCGGCTGCATGCTGGGCGCTATCAAATGCGTACGCAACGGTCTGATAGATGGGGACCGCCATGGCCTTGGTCGTTGGGTCTGGCTTGTAGCCGGCGTGTACCGACTTCGTTTCGAATTTCATGATGTGTTACCGCTGTCTAAAAAAACAAATATAACGAGAGCGGAAAAATGCAACAAGGAATTTTTAGTGATATCGATATAACGCCGGGCTATATGACCATCGGCCACACAACGCACCGCTATGGTGAAGCGGTGAGCACGTGGCGGCGATCCCCTGCATGCCGCCTCAAGCGCATCACCCCAACAATGCGTTTAGAAAAATGCGCGGCAACTTCCACCAGCTTGGCTTGTGCTGAAACCCGGTCATCAAACGCGCCGTGATGTGTTGCGTTTTGTTAGTCACATACCACGGTGGCTTAGGTAACAGGTCAAACACACCGCTCAATACGTTGCGAGGAAATGGACGCCAAGGCGCCTGTACAACCACGCGCTCCGCCTTGTCGAACATGAACGTGTTGTGCACAAAACCAATACCACTGCGCACATCAGCGAGGGTGTGGCCGGGGAAAGCTCCCCATGGGCAAGCCGTCGTCAAGAAGCCAAGCCCTGTCCACGTATTGATGGCCACCGTACCGTATTTCAGGTCGGCGACCAGTGCCTGAAATCGCTGCTCCCCCATCTCTTTGATGGTCGTTGGATGAATCAATATATTGGCGCCCAGGGTGCCA
Source organism: Methylobacillus sp. (assembly GCA_018607835.1). Taxonomy (GTDB): domain Bacteria; phylum Pseudomonadota; class Gammaproteobacteria; order Burkholderiales; family Burkholderiaceae_C; genus RS62. Next base: position 8,539 of record JABBAS010000073.1, read on the forward strand.
TGTAACTGCGTATTCGCATAGTCAATGGCGGCCTGCAAGTACGTCTGTGCATCACGCCCCTCTATTTCATAGGTACTGAATGCGGGCGCAAAGATTTCTTGCGAGCGGTACCATGCCTGCCCGTCGTCTTGATAAGGCACCACCACACAGGCGGGCGCCTCGCCACGGTCAAACAGGGTTGCATCGTCTGAATGCGCAACAAAAGACTGCATGCGCTCCGCCGCGCCGGGGTAGTAGGCTGCCCGCGGTAAGCCAGCAGCCATGACGGCGCGCACCGCTTGCATCAAGGCCTCTTTTTTCTCCCAGTAGCTAGGGAGTATGAGCATTTGCATTGCAACGCAATTGAAGCCAGAGTTGTGCAGCTTTTGGGTCGCGATGTTTTCTGCTTGAAAGCGAATATCCGCCTGTGTCCAAGGCCCTGGAACCACAATGGTTGGACATACCGCACCCAATTCAGAGGTCACGCGTTTATTTATTTTGGGAGTAGCCGCTAAGCGGTTTTGCACCGCCTCCTCGCCAACGCCCCAGACAATGGCATCGTGCGTGGTCTCGGCGCCCGTAATGTGAATCTCATCAATCGATGCGTGCTGGCACAAATACGCCCCGCTTGCAGCACCCCCTTTGACGATACGCAACGCACCGCAGGCGATCAAGGGGCGGAATGCAGCACAGAGATAGTCGGTTAGATAGTCGTTGACCGGATTCATTTTCAAAAGAACCACTTGGTGCTCAGAAAACAGTTTGTGCATCGCGTCTAGCGGCGCAATCGATGCGACATTACCAGCGCCCAAAACCAGCGCGACGCGTCCTTCGCGTTCGCTTAGGGGTGCCGCATAAGCACCCGCCGTGTGGTCGGCTAAATGATGTTCGTCAACGCCCTTCTCCATCCAAACCTCTGCAGTGACACCCGATAACAAAAGCCGGTCCCAGAGGTTGTGCGGGAGCACGGTCACGGCGAGTTGCTCCGTGACGGTTGTGCGCTTGGGCAGCGCGTGCAAAAACGCTTTATCACCCATCTGCGTGAGGGTCTCGATCAAACCGTTACAGGCAGAGATCACGGCGTACGGACCAGAGATCCACTCCTCCCCTGCTAGTGGCGAGTCACTGGGAATCCCCTTCTTACGCACAGCGATCTCCACCCACCCCTCCGATACCGCCAAGGTTCTGTCCTTGATCTCATTGAGCACCGCGATGCGCTCCGCGTTGGATGTTTGCGCCCACGCCGTGGCATTGGTTTTTAGCGCATCCAGCGCCATGTCTAGCGCCGCGAAGTCTTCTGCCGAAGACGCATTACCTTGTACTGAATTCATGATGAACTTTCGAGAATGGCGTTATCTTTGGCGTAGGCAGATCGAATCATATCGGCGGCGCGTTCGGCAATCATGATGGTCGGGGCGTTGGTGTTTCCGCTCACGACCGTCGGCATCACCGAGGCATCAACGACCCGCAGACCCGACAGCCCGTGCACCCGCAGTTCTGGGTCGACTACGGCCATCTCATCCACGCCCATCTTGCAGGTCCCCACGGGATGGTAAATGGTATCGGAGCGTGCGCGAATATGCTCTTCCCACGCCGCGTCCGATAGGTTATCTGTGACGCCAAACAGGTCGTGCTTTTTATAAAGCTTCATCGCAGGCGCCTCCAAAATATCGCGCGCAATTTTGGCGCCCTTAACCATCACGGCCAAGTCCCGCGGGTCAGATAAAAATTTGGGATCGATGCCCGGATCCGCGAAGGGATCCCCTGATATCAAAAAAACCTCGCCGCGGCTATGCGGACGTACGGGACACACATGGCAACTGTAGCCGTAGCCTCTGTGTAAATTTTTACCGTGGTTATCGACCACCGCAATCACAAAGTGCAATTGAATGTCCGGTCGTTCCACCGAGGGATCGCTCTTAAGAAATGCGCCCCCTTCGGCGAAAGGCGTTGCTACCATACCCGTGCCATCCTGCCGCCATTGCAAGATGTGCTTTACAAGCTGAATGCTCGCGGCTACGCCGATGCCAAAGTTGTCCTTGTCGTCGGTTTTGCATGCCAAGATGAAGTCTAGGTGGTCTTGCAGGTTCTGACCGACACCCGGTAGTTCGTGCACCATCTCAATGCCAAACCGGGTAATGTCAGCGGACCGCCCAACGCCAGAGAGCTGCAAGAGTTGAGGAGATTGAAAGGCACCACCACACAAAATCACTTCTTTCGCGGCGTAAACAGACTTATCTTCTCCCCCTGAGCGATAGTTCACACCAACCGCACGCTGGCCTTCAAACAATATTTTGGTCGCCCGCGCCTTCGTGATAACCGTCAAATTGGGGCGACTCAGAGCGGGGTAAAGGTAGCCCAGTGCGGCAGAGCACCGCTCACCATTTTTGGCCTCATCGTGAAATTGGGTCACCTGAAACAGACCCGCCCCGTCGTTCTCACCCGTATTGAAATCATCCACGGCGGCATGCCCCATTTGGGTGGCAGCTTCGACGAACGCCTTGGAAATCGGGCGTGGGCTTTGTTGATCGGAAACATGCAGTGGTCCGCTGTCACCGTGCCACGCACTGGCGCCACGCGCATTGTTTTCGGAGCGAATAAAGTACGGCAAGCAGTCATCCCAAGACCAACCATTGCAGCCCATATCGGCCCACCCGTCGTAGTCACTCTTTTGACCCCGCACGTAAAGCATGGCGTTGATTGATGACGACCCGCCCAGCGCCCGACCCCGAGGCTGGTAGCCGCGTCGCCCATTCAGTCCCGGCTGAGGAACCGTCTGGAAAGCCCAGTTGTACAACTTGCCATAGCCTGGCAACAAGGCAACAACGGCCGCAGGCGCGCGTAGCAAAATAGGATCGGCACCACCACCGGCCTCCAGTAGGCAAACCGTGACATCTGGGTCTTCCGTTAAACGGGCTGCCAATGTCGACCCTGCAGAGCCCCCACCAACGATTACAAAATCGAACTTCATTCGCCTGCTCCAAACAATCGATCACGCCACAAAATACGCTGACCGTTTGCGTCTCATCATAGGCTAGTCAACACACTGAGATGGTTGTAAG
>JABBAS010000053.1:0-5516 GCA_018607835.1 Methylobacillus sp.
ACCCGCGACCCCCGGCGTGACAGGCCGGTATTCTAACCAACTGAACTACCACTCCGCGTGGGCAGCTTTTCTTGGATGCTTTTGGCATCCAACAAGTGCTACAAACTTGGCGACCCTAAGGGGATTCGAACCCCTGTAACCACCGTGAAAGGGTGGTGTCCTAGGCCTCTAGACGATAGGGTCAAAACCTGGACTTCAACAGCCTCAAATTATACAACGGTAAACCGTTCAATTCTTTAAGGCTCTAAATTTTTGGTGGAGGTAAGCGGGATCGAACCGCTGACCTCTTGCATGCCATGCAAGCGCTCTCCCATCTGAGCTATACCCCCTCAAACTAATCAACAACCCCGCAACTAAGCGACAAACCGATGATCAAGCCCGCAAGTATAAAACATTTTCTACGTTGTTCTTAAACGCTCAAGTACATTTTTTTGCGTATGCAAAGCCAGCATCGCGTCCACTGATGGGGTATTCGGGGTGCCCATCACCAATACCCTCACTGGCATCGCCAGCTGAGGCATCTTGAGCGCATGCGCCTGAAGCACCGATTTAAAGGTCGCAGAGATTGCTTCCTTATGCCACTCAATATTGGCAAAGGCATCGGCCAGGTCAGCAATCGCCGGGCGTATAGCCTCGGTGACGTGCGTCGCCATGTCTTCCGCTGATGGGCTCACGGGGGCATAAAACGTGGCCACCCAGTCCGCAAGCGCCACAGTGGTGTCACAGCGATCTTTCAGCAAAGCGCATATGTGGGCCAAGCGCTCGCTGTCGCTTGCGTCCACGGCAATACCGCGTGCCGCTAGGATTGGCAATACGCAGGCGAGCAAGTCTTCATTGCTGCTGGCCTTGATGTGCTGGGCATTAACCCAGCGCAACTTAGCTTCGTCAAACTGTGACGCACTACGACCCAAGTGGTCCAAGTCAAACCACTTCAAAAACTGCTCGCTAGAGAAGACCTCATCATCCCCATGGCTCCACCCTAAGCGGGCCAGATAATTGATCATGGCTTCTGGCAGATAGCCTTCATCACGAAATTGCGTCACCGCCTTCGCGCCGCTGCGCTTACTTAGCTTCTCGCCCGCCTCATTCAATACCGTTGGCAGGTGCGCATAAACCGGTGGCGTTCCGCCAAGCGCATGAAAAATATTGATTTGCCGCGGCGTGTTATTCACATGGTCATCCCCGCGAATCACGTGGGTAATGGCCATATCCATGTCATCCACCACCACGCAGAAGTTGTAGGTGGGCGAGCCGTCTGGGCGTGCAATAACCAGGTCATCAAGCTCTTCGTTCGCAATCTCAATGCGACCTTTTACCTTGTCATCCCATGCCACTACCCCAGCCTGGGGATTCTTAAATCGCCAAACTGGCGGCACGCCTTCAGGAATAGCCGGCAGCGTCTTACCGGGCTCTGGCCGCCATGTGCCGTCATACCGGGGTTTTAGCTTAGCCGCCATCTGCGCTTCACGCAGGGCATCTAAGGCCTGGACGCTCATGTAGCACGGATAGATGAGCTCCTTTGCCTTCATCTCCTCCAAGACGGCGCGGTAGCGATCCATTTGGGTCATTTGGTAGACCGGTCCCTCATCGGGTGTCATCCCTAACCACGCCAGCCCTTCTAAAATTACATCGACTGAAGCCTGCGTCGATCGCGCTTGGTCGGTATCTTCAATACGCAAAATAAAATCACCGCCCGTACTGCGTGCGAATGCCCACGGGTAAAGGGCCGAGCGAATATTTCCAAGATGGATAAAACCGGTTGGTGAGGGCGCAAAGCGGGTTCGCACACGTGCGGTGGGGTTTTGGGTGGTCATAACAGAGCCTATTGATTCTAGGAATACCTGAGGGCAGAGTCAGGCAGCATGCGTCAGTGCTTGCAAAAAATCGGTTTCTAAGTCACCAACATGCTCCAAGCCGACAGACACCCGAATCAGCCCTTGACCGATACCCGCTTGCGCACGCTGCGCCTCAGTTAAACGTCCATGGGAGGTTGTTGCAGGGTGGGCGGCAAGCGTTTTGGTGTCACCTAAATTGGTACAAATTTTGGCCAAATTCAGATGGTTTAAAACGGCAAAGGCTTTCGCTTTGGCATCGGTCGCGTTATCCGCCTTCAACTCAAAAGACAACACACTCCCACCAAGACCGCTTTGTTGCCGCATCGCCAAGGCGTGTTGCCCGTGGCTTTCTAAGCCGGGATAAAAGACCTTGGCAATACGCGGCTGCGCTGACAGCCAACGCGCAAAGGCCAAGGCGTTGGCAGATTGGGCCCGCATACGGATACCCAAGGTCTCCAAACCCTTCAAAACGACCCACGCATTGAATGGCGACAAGGTCATTCCCGCACTGCGAATGACAGGCGCAAACACATTGTTCACCAAGTCGGCGCTAGCGCACAGAGCCCCCGCCATGACACGCCCCTGCCCGTCCAACGACTTGGTGCCAGAGTGCACGATGATATCCGCCCCCAGTGTCATCGGCTTTTGCAAAATGGGTGATGCAAAGCAGTTATCCACCGCCAACCAAGCGCCCGCGGCGCGCGCGATATCGGCCAGTGCGGCAATGTCGCACACATCCGTTAATGGGTTGGTCGGTGTCTCGGCAAACAACAGCTTGGTTTGGGGCGTTACCGCGGCACGCCACTCGTCTAGGTTGGTTTGCGCGACAAAGCTGGTTGTCACACCAAATTTGGCAAACTCGCTACCGATGAGCTTGATGGTCGAGCCAAACATGGAGTGCGAGCAAACCACATGGTCGCCACTCTTCAACAAACCCATGCACAACAACAAGATGGCAGACATGCCCGTCGAGGTGGCAATGGCCGCTGGCGCCAGCTCCATAGCAGCCAAGCGTTGTTCGAAACTGGTCACGGTAGGGTTGCCCAGCCGTGAGTAGGTGTAGCCATCCTCTTCGCCAGCGAAGCGCGCGGCTGCGGCCTCTGCGCTTGGCTGTTCGTAGCCGCTGGTTAGGTAAAGTGCCTCAGAGTTTTCACCGTATTGGCTTGGCGCCAAGGCTGCATGTACTGCCAAGGTTTCCTCGTGCCACTTAGCTGGCGCGGTGTTGCCCGCGCCTTCTTGTTTGCGCTCGCTGCTCATGCGTTTTCTTCCTCTTCATCGCGCTTACGCGATGCTCGTTGCTCGGCCTCGCGATCGTCACTCATTCGGGCAATATCCTCTTTGGTGATGTCACCCGTGCAATAGACACCGTCAAAGCACGACGCATCAAAGCCATCTAATGCCGGGTTCAAGGCGGATACGGCGCGCTTGAGTCCGCCGACGTCTTGGTAGATGAGGGCATCACAGCCAATGAGCTCACGCACCTCTTCGGTTGATCGACCAAAGGCAACCAGCTCCTCGGAGCTGGGCATATCAATGCCGTAGACATTCGGATAACGCACTGGCGGGGCTGCGCTGGCCAAGTACACCTTACGGGCACCCGCCTCTCTGGCCATTTGCACAATTTCACGGCTGGTCGTACCACGCACAATCGAGTCGTCCACTAAGAGAACGTTGCGGCCCTTGAACTCGGAGCCAATCACGTTCAGTTTTTGACGCACCGAACGCTTACGCACTGCTTGGCCGGGCATGATGAAGGTACGGCCCACGTAACGGTTTTTTACAAACCCTTCACGATACGGCTTACCTAGCATGTGCGCCAACTGCATAGCGCTGGGTCGCGAAGATTCGGGAATCGGGATCACCGCATCAATCAAATCCGGCGGCACCATAGAGATGACACGCTGCGCCAAGGTCTCCCCCATGTTCAAGCGTGCTTGGTAGACCGATACGCCGTCGATTTGTGAATCGGGGCGCGCAAGATAGACATATTCAAACAAACAAGGGAATCGCTTGGGTGAATCGGCACACTGCTCCGCATGCACCGTGCCGTTGGCATCGATGAAGATCGCCTCGCCCGGATCGATATCACGCACGAAGCGATGTCCTGTCCCTTCAAGCGCCACAGACTCGCTGGCCACCATCACCGTGCCATCGCCCTGCCCGTAACATAAGGGACGGATACCGAAGGGGTCCCGAAACGCAACCAGTCCATGGCCCGCGATCAAGGTCACCACCGCATAAGAGCCCTTGAGGCGCTTGTGCATGCGACGCACCGCCGCGAACACATCCGCGGGCTTAAGCTCGATACCGCGCGTGGCGTTCTCTAGCTCATGCGCCAAAACATTGAGCAGCACCTCGCTGTCACTCTCGGTGTTGATGTGGCGATGGTCAGTGTTAAATAATTCAGCCTTCAGCGCATGGGCGTTGGTCAGATTACCGTTGTGAGCCATCACCAAACCAAACGGCGCGTTCACGTAAAACGGCTGCGCCTCCTCCTCACTTTCCGCGTTGCCTGCCGTGGGGTAGCGCACCTGTCCCAAACCGGCGGAGCCAGGCAGCGCGCGCATGTCGCGGGTTCTGAAAACGTCACGCACCATGCCCTTGGCCTTGTGCATATAAAACTTTCGTCCCGTTTGCGTCACAATACCGGCCGCATCTTGCCCACGGTGCTGCAAAAGAAGGAGTGCATCGTAAATCAGCTGATTTACGGGTGCGCGACTCAACACGCCAACAATTCCACACATTTAAGGTAACAACCTTTCTAGGCCTTCCGGCAACATCGGTTTGAGCAGCTGCAGCCAGCTATTCAAGAAATCCGCAACAATCGAGCTGGTCCACCACGTCTCGCTTTGGAAGCCAAACGCGGTCACGGCATAAACAATGACAAACAGCGCCACGACCCCACGCAGGAGCCCAAAGACAGCGCCTAGCGATCGATCAGCCGGACGCAGCCCAGAGCCAGCAATCAAACGTCGAATGACGGAGGCGAGAAAGCCGCCTACAAAAATGAAGGCAACAAAAATCACAACGTAACGAACGGCGACCGCCAGCAAGCCAGTACCCGCTAAGAAAGGGATGGCGTCAGCGACCATAGGCGCCAGCCAACTGGTGAGCACGGCGGCAACCAGCCAATTCACAATTGCCAAGACTTCGTAGACAAGACCACGCCACCACCCCCAGACCAAGGAGCCCAGCAACAGGGCCGCAAACGCGGTATCCAGTGAACTCCAAAGGGACATGTCTTAGGCCTTAGCGTCGGTTAAAGCAAACATGTCACGGGCATCTGCTCAGTAGGTCAGCACACGGGCATCGAGGCCCAAGGCTTTGATTTTGTCGATATAAGTTTGTAGCTCGGCGGCCTTGGTGAATGGCCCGACGCGAATACGAATCAATCGCTCACCCTTCACAGTAGCGACATTTACGAGCGTCTCAATACCGTTGCGCAACAGCCGCTGGCGCAGGGCGCGCGCGCGGCTGTTTTCAACAAAAGCACCCACCTGAATCACACGACGACGCCCGTCGTCTGGGTAATCAAAACGGGGCGGCTTGGCACTTGCAGCCGGCGCGGCGCTGGCCGCGTTGCCATCCAAAATCGATTGTGCGCGGGTGTTCTCCGCGTTCGCAGTCACCTGCGCCACTTGCTGCTTCGCCGCTTGCTCGGCTACCGCCTTGTCTGCCGCC
>JABBAS010000053.1:5616-11323 GCA_018607835.1 Methylobacillus sp.
ACACCCTCGGATGAGGGCGCTCCCGACTTGGCCTCTGCTTGAGCCACCTGCTTACCGACAACCGGCTGAACTTTGTCTTTTGTCGGGATCGCGATCGGCATATCCACGCCCAAGGTGCGTGGCTCGGTATCAAACAACAAGGAGAAGCTGACCACCGCGACGCTTACCAACATCGCAGCCCCGGCCAGACGGTACTGTGCCTGCCGACGAATCGTCTCAACGCTGTCGTTACGGCCTGTTCTAGCTTCTTTTCGGGACTTAAACATACAGATAAACCATCTTCGAATTTCGCTTAAAGAGGTGTCTTTAGCGCTTTTTACGCGCCGTTCGCACCCAGGTGCTTGGCATGCAGGCGCGGCACGCCCTGCTGTAAAACACCCCCCACGGTGAGGAATGATCCGCAAACCAAGATTCTATCAGTGGGTGACGCCTTGCTCACAGCGTTGTCGAGGGCAGCTTGAGGCGAAGAAAACGCCGCCGTGCTGCCTTTGTTTCGCCCAGGTGCCGCCGCAACCAAGGCCATGAGGGCTTCGGTCGGCATGGCCCGAGGGGTTGCCAGATCGCTGAAGTACCAGTGGTCTACCAAGGGGCTTAGCTTGGCCAAAATAGCCGCCACGTCCTTATCAGCCATGCACCCAAACACCACATGGGTCGCGGGGTAGAACCCCATGGCATCAAGGTTGGCCACGAGGGTGGCAACAGCATGTGGGTTATGGGCGACGTCCAAGATCAGCGTCGGCTCACCAGGCACGATCTGGAAACGCCCGGGAAGCTCGACCAAAGAGAGTCCTGCCCGAATCGACTGCGCGGGCACCGGGAGCAACGGGCGTAGCGCCTCCAGCGCCGCCAACACGCCCGCGGCGTTGAGCAACTGATTGGCACCACGCAGAGCGGGATACGCCAAGCCAGCGTAGCGCCGACCACGCCCTGCCCAGCCCCACTGCTGCTTGTCGCCAGAAACGTTAAAGTCGCGACCCACCAACCAAAGGTCTGCGCCCACCTCGGCGGCATACGCCAGCACACTATCGGGTGGCATGGGGTCGCTCACGATGACCGGTTTACCCGCTCGCATGATGCCCGCCTTTTCTTGGCCAATCGCTTCACGCGTGCCGCCCAAGAACTCAATGTGGTCAATGTCAATGCTGGTGACAATGGCGCAATCCGTGTCCACCGCGTTGACTGCGTCTAAGCGACCACCCAGCCCCACCTCTAGGATGATGACGTCTGGCCTGGCTTGCTGCATCAGCCATAAACACCCCAAGGTGGTGAACTCGAAGTAGGTCAACGGGACGCCACCTGCGGCTTGACGAGCGGTCTCTACGACCACGAATGCCTCGCACAGCGCTGGGCTTTGCACATGGTCACCATTTAAACGGCAACGCTCCTCAAAATGCACCAAGTGCGGCGAGGTGTACAAAGCGGTTCGGTAACCCGATTGACCCAATATGGCCTCCAACATGGCGCAGGTAGACCCCTTGCCATTGGTGCCCGCGACCGTGATCACGGGGCAAGGCATCTTGAGTTGCTCGGGTAGTTGCGCTGCCACGTCGTGCACGCGCGCAAGCCCCATGTCAATCTCCGAGGGGTGCATAGACTGAATATGCGCCAGCCAGTCGGACAAACTGCTTGGGAGGGCTGGGGAGAGGGTCATAGGCTGTAGGGCGGTTTCGAGAAATGTAGAGGTGGCGAGTGGCTGGCTTCAGGCGTCTTGTGCGTGCACCGCTATAAACCCCATTGTCTCAGTCGCACGGCGCTTTGTAAGCCCGAGCCACAGAAAAACCCGCTACGGGCGAGGCAAAATAGCGTCATGGTCACCCAAACAACACCCCCATCTATCGCCGTCACGGTTTACGGCATACCGAATTGCGACACCGTAAAAAAGGCACGCGTCTGGCTAGACGCGCAAGGCGTTGACGTGCAGTTTCATGATTTCAAGAAGCAAGGTGTTCCCCTTGCGGAGGCATCCCAATGGCTTGAGCACGTGGCCTGGGACGCACTCATTAACCGCAAAGGCACCACTTGGCGCAAGTTGCCACCCGACCAACAGGCCGGTGTCACCGATGCCGCGAGCGCCCTACAGCTCGCCGTCACGCAGCCCAGCGTCATCAAGCGGCCGGTGGTCACTTGGCCGGACGGCGCCGTGACCGTTGGCTTTAGCCCAGACGACTGGCAAAACCGCTTGCCCTAGCCCGCTGCTGACGCAGGGCGTCGGGTCGGTCGCTGTCCTCTACAATATTGGGTTGCGTGGCATGGCGCTGTTGGCCCCTGCCTGCCCCTTATTTTTAGCTCGTTACACCCCATGGCAACCATTCTTCAAAACCTACCCGTCGGTCAAAAAGTCGGCATCGCATTCTCTGGCGGCCTAGACACCAGCGCCGCTCTGCTCTGGATGCGTCAAAAGGGTGCTGTGCCTCATGCCTACACAGCCAATTTAGGGCAGCCTGACGAGCCTGATTACGATGACATTCCGCGCAAGGCCATGGCCTACGGCGCCGAGGCGGCTCGCCTTGTCGACTGCCGCTTGCAATTAGCCAATGAAGGTATTGCCGCGTTGCAAAGCGGTGCATTCCATATTTCGACGGGTGGCGTGACCTACTTCAACACCACCCCCATCGGGCGCGCCGTAACGGGCACCATGCTGGTCTCCGCCATGCGTGAAGACGACGTCAACATCTGGGGCGACGGCAGCACCTACAAGGGCAATGACATCGAGCGCTTTTACCGCTACGGGTTACTTACCAACCCCTCACTGCGCATTTACAAGCCATGGCTAGACCAGCAGTTCATTGACGAGTTGGGTGGCCGCGCCGAGATGTCTGCATTCATGCAGAACGCAGGCTTTGACTACAAAATGTCCTCGGAAAAGGCCTACTCAACCGACTCCAACATGCTGGGCGCGACGCACGAGGCAAAGGATTTGGAAAGCCTCGCGAGCGGCATGCACATTGTGCAGCCCATCATGGGCGTGGCCTTCTGGCGCGACGACGTCGACATCAAGCGCGAGCAAGTAACCATTCGCTTTGAAGAAGGCCAACCCGTTGCGCTCAATGGCAAGACCTTTGACAACCCTGTCGAGATGATTCTGGAAGCGAATCGCATTGGTGGACGCCACGGTTTGGGCATGAGCGACCAAATTGAAAACCGCATTATTGAAGCCAAGAGCCGCGGCATATACGAGGCCCCCGGGCTGGCGTTACTGCACATTGCCTATGAGCGCTTGGTCACGGGCATTCACAACGAAGACACCATTGAGCAATACCGCGTGAGTGGCCTGCGCTTGGGGCGCCTGCTTTATCAAGGTCGCTGGTTTGACCCACAGGCCATCATGTTGCGCGAAACCGCGCAGCGCTGGATCGCCCGCGCCATCACGGGCGAGGTAACGCTAGAGTTGCGTCGTGGTAATGACTACACCATCATGAACACCGAGTCGCCTAACCTCACCTATCAGGCAGAGCGTTTGACAATGGAGCGTGGCGAGTCAATGTTTACACCGCTAGACCGTATTGGGCAACTGACCATGCGTAATCTCGATATCGTGGACACGCGGGACAAGCTGGGCATCTACGCCAAATCGGGGTTGGTCGCGCTGGGCGAAGGTGGCGAGATGTTCAAACTATCCAACGACCAAGACGCTACAAAGAAATAACCGCCAGCGAGCGCGACGCCTAGATCACCTCTGGCTCGGGCTCTAGCATGAGGCCAAAGCGCTCGAACACACTGGTCTGAATCGCTTTGGCCAAGGTCATGACCTCGCCCCCCGTGACAGATTGGGCAGTCGTACCGCGGTTCACCAAGACCAAGGCCTGCTTCTCGTAAACACCGGCCAAGCCAATTTGCTTGCCTCGCCAGCCGCAGGCATCGATCAGCCAACCGGCGGCCAGCTTGATTCGCCCATCCGCCAAAGGGTAATGCACGAGGTTGGGCTCACGGCCAATAATGTCGGCGCACTGCTCTTCCGACACGGTAGGATTTTTGAAGAAGCTCCCTGCATTGCCAATGAGCGCTGGGTCAGGTAGTTTTGCCCGACGAATCGAGACCACCCAGTCAAGTACCTGCTGCGCGTCAGGCTCGGTAATACCCGTCGCGCTCACCTGCTTCTGCAAATCCAAATAGCCCAGCTCGGCGCGCCACTGCTTTGGCAACGCAAAGCGCACCTGTGTAATCAGCGCCCGCCCCTTTAGCCCCATCGCGCCCGCATGCGCGGGTTCGTGCTTAAAAACCGAGTCACGGTAGCCAAACCCGCACTGCGCCGCCTGCAAGGTAAAGGCGCGTCCCGTCTCCAAATCCACCGCATCCAAGGCGTGAAACCTATCCTGCAACTCCACGCCATATGCGCCAATGTTTTGAACAGGCGCCGCACCACACACGCCGGGAATCAAGGCCAAGTTCTCTAGGCCTGGCCAGCCATTCGCGACCGTCCAGCAAACGAAATCATGCCAATTGACCCCCGCTCCCACCTGCACAATCCAGTGCTTATCGGTTTCGCTCACCAGCGACATACCCGAAATCTCCACCTTCAACACCAATTGCCGCACATCGGCTGTCAGCACAATGTTGCTGCCGCCACCCAATACAAAATGCGCTCGATCGCGTAACAGGCCCTGTGTAACGGCACTTTGCACGGCATCGGCACTTTGGAAAACGAGCATTTCATGCGCACGCGCTGCAATGCCAAACGTATTGAAGGCTTGCAAGGAGACGTTTTTCTGCACTAATATCGGGGGCTGAGACATATGGAAATTGTCGCATTATTTATCAACAGCCTGGAGGCCTGCCGACCAACGTCGCCTGCCGCACACCCCAGCTTTTATGACCAGTTCGCACGCCGAACTTAGGAAAGTAGCCCGCAACATGCCCTCATTTGACACCGTCATGGAACCCGATTTGGTCGAAGTACGTAACGCCATCGATCAAACAGCAAAAGAAATTGGCAACCGCTTTGACTTCAAAGGTACCTCGGCCGCCATTGAACTGAAAGAAAAAGAAATCACGCTAACGGGTGATGCCGACTTTCAGATTGGGCAGATTGACGACATCATGCGCAACAAGCTGACCAAGCGCAGTGTCGATGTGCGCTTCCTTGATGTGGGCAAGATTGAGAAAATTGGCGGCGACCGCGTCAAGCAAGTGATCGTGGTTCGCAGTGGTATTGCCACAGAGGACGGTAAGAAAATTCAACAGGTGCTCAAAGCCAGCAAGCTGAAAGTGCAAGGCGCCATACAAGGTGACAGCGTGCGCATCACGGGGGGCAAGCGCGATGACTTGCAGGCGGCCATGGCCTTGATCAAGTCCGAAATCCCAGACCTGCCACTGAGCTTCGACAATTTCCGCGACTAAGCGCTTAGGCTTTCACCGCGGCGGTGGCGACCACCTCGATTTTGTAAGCGGGGTTCGCCAGCTTGGCCTCAACGGTTGCGCGGGGTGGGGCGCTGCCCGCACTCACCCACTGGTCCCAGACCACATTCATCGCCCCAATATCAGCAATGTTCGCTAGGAAAATTTCCACACGCAGCAGCCGCGTCTTATCGCTACCCGCCTCTTGCAAGTGCCTGTCAATTTGTGCCAGCACATCACGGGTCTGCCCCTGGATATCGGTCTCCCCCGATTCGGGCACCATACCGGCGAGATAGACCACACCGCCATACACCGCAGACTCACTCAGGCGGGCGCCAACATGGTGGCGGATGATCTCCTTGGGAGAGCCTGC
>JABBAS010000065.1:0-16592 GCA_018607835.1 Methylobacillus sp.
GTTCCCGCAGGTCGAACCAAGGGTTTACCCGGGATTCCCGGTGCATTATTTGATACATAATTTAAGAAATTATTTTATTTATGTAACATAAAGTGCAGTCAATGCACCCAAAAAGCCAAAGTCCCTGAGGGACTCTGGGCGTTTTGGTTCACGAGGGAGCCGCCACTATGTCCGATGAACTCGTCCAACTGCACGTGGACAACGGGGTCGCGCAGGTCGTTTTGAACCGCCCTGAGAAGATGAATAGTTTCACCGGAGAGATGCACATCTTGCTGCGCGAGACCTTGGCGCGTGTTGAGGCAAACACCGCTATTCGTGCGTTGGTGCTGACGGGTGCTGGTCGCGGTTTTTGCGCGGGACAAGACTTAGCGGACGAGGCGGTGCGCTTCACGCCAGGGGAGGCGCCGCCAGACCTTGGTGACGTGGTGCGCACCTACTACGCGCCGTTGGTCATGCAGTTAAGTCGTATGCGTGTGCCCACCATCGCGGCGGTGAACGGTGTGGCCGCTGGTGCCGGTGCGAGTTTGGCGATGGCGTGCGATTTGGTTGTGGCGAGTGAGACCGCGTCTTTTGTGATTCCATTTGCAAAAATTGGTCTCATTCCCGATACCGGCGCATCGTGGCACTTGCCGCGCGCCGTGGGGCAGGCGCGCGCGCTGGGTCTTGCCATGACCGGCGGCAAGTTGGGTGCTAAGCAGGCGGCTGACTGGGGGCTCATTTGGGAGGCCGTTAGCCCCGACAACTTTGAGGCTCACGTGAGCGCGCTGGCGCAGACATTGGCGCTGATGCCAACGCAGGCGCTGGTCAAGACGCGAGAGGCCATGCGGGCATCCGCGACCCAACCCCTTGAGGCGCATCTGGGGCTAGAGGCCGAGATGATGTCAGAGCTGGGTCGCAGCGCCGACTACGTGGAAGGCGTGCGTGCATTTATGGAAAAACGTCCACCACAATTTGGAGCTGCGACATGACGCCTACCCCATCAGAAACAGACGAGGCGCTGGCAACCGCGCTTGCACAAGATGCCGTCAACGCGATGTGGTCCAGAGACCAGGCTGCCCAGGCTTTGGGCATGGAGATACGCCAAGTCCTCGCGGGCTCCGCGACCTTGCGCATGCGGGTGCGCAAAGACATGGTGAATGGGCATCAAATATGCCACGGTGGATTGATCTTTACGTTGGCAGATACCGCCTTCGCCTATGCCTGTAACAGCTACAACCAAAATACCGTTGCCTCAGCCTGCCACATCGATTTCTTGGCACCAGGCCGTGAAGGCGATGTGCTGGAGGCCGTGGCCATTGAGCGCTCGAGCGCAGGACGCACAGGCGTTTATGACGTGGAGGTGCGGGTGGTAGACGGTCATGCGGTGGCGCTATTCAGGGGTAAGAGTCACCGTATAAAAGGTGAGGTGATCGCCAGTTTTGAGCCGCCCTTAACAAGCGCTTGATGTGACAACAGCGGGGTACCGAGATGCGTAAATACCAAAGTCCAAATGAAGCTATTCTTGAGCCGATTGAGAAGGCGAGCCGTGACGAATTGCAGGCGTTACAGCTACAGCGTTTGAAATGGTCGATCGGTCACACGTATGCCAATGTGGCGCCGTTTCGAGAGAAGTGCCTGGCGAGCGGGGTGACGCCTGATGACTTAAAGCAGTTGGCGGATCTCGCAAAGTTTCCGTTCATGACCAAAGCGGACTTGCGCGACCATTATCCGTTTGGCCTTTTTGCGGTGCCGCGCACGGATATCCGGCGTCTGCATGCATCGAGTGGGACCACGGGGAAATCGGTTGTGGTTGGTTACACGGCGAACGACTTAGCGGTATGGAGCGAATTGGTTGCACGCTCTTTGCGGGCGGCAGGTGTGAAGCCAGGAGACATGGTGCACAACGCTTATGGCTATGGCATGTTCACCGGGGGGCTTGGCGCACATTACGGCATTGAGCAGTACGGCTGCACGGTGGTTCCCGTGTCTGGCGGACAGACCGCAAAGCAAGTACAGCAAATCATTGACTTCCGCCCCGATGCCATTATGGTCACGCCGTCGTTTTCTCTGGTGATTGCGGAGGAGTTTGAGCGCCAAGGTATCAAGCCCCATGAGATTTCTCTGAAGACGGGTATTTTTGGTGCGGAGGCGTGGGGTGAGGGCATGCGTGCCGAGATTGAGGCGCGACTGGGCATACATGCCATCGATATCTACGGCTTGACGGAGGTCATGGGGCCGGGTGTCGCGTCTGAGTGCATAGAAACCAAGGACGGCCCGGTGATCTGGGAAGATCACTTTTACCCAGAAATCATTGATCCGGAGACGGGCGAGGTGTTGCCCGATGGGGCGGAGGGTGAGCTGGTCTTTACCTCCCTGACCAAAGAGGCATCGCCTGTGATTCGCTATCGCACACGTGATTTGACGGCGCTATTGCCGCCAACGTCACGCGCCTTTAGGCGGATGAAAAAGATAACCGGGCGCACCGATGACATGCTGATCATTCGTGGTGTCAACGTGTTTCCCAGCCAGATCGAAGAGCAAATCATGGCGGATGCCGCGCTGGCAGCGATTTATGAGATTCACGTCACCCGCGAGGGGCACCTTGATGCGCTTGCCGTGCATTGCGAGGTGAAGCCAGAGACAGGCGCGGTCAGCCCGGCGGACTTAGCCGCCATGGGTGAACAGTTAAAACAGCGCATCAAAGCACTGATCGGCATATCCACTGCCGTGACTGTTCTCCCGGCGGATAGCCTAAAACGCATTGAGGTCGGAAAAGCCAAGCGTGTGTACGACACACGGACGCAGCAAAGTTAAAAGCGAGGAATACAGATGTACACATCACCCACCATGACCACACCCGCCGCGAGTGCGCAGGCTGGCACCAACATCGCACCGATAGAGCCACCGGAGAAGATGCAAGCCTTTGACCGTGTCATTGATGCGGACGGTCGCATCGAGCCACAGGACTGGATGCCGCAGGCCTATAGAAAAACCTTGGTGCGTCAAATTAGTCAGCACGCGCACAGCGAAATCGTTGGTATGTTGCCCGAGGGTAATTGGATTAGTCGTGCGCCCAGCCTCAAGCGCAAGGCGATTTTGCTCGCCAAGGTTCAAGATGAAGCGGGTCACGGTTTGTATCTATACAGTGCCGCGGAGACATTGGGGGTGAGCCGTGACAGTATGTTGGATGCCCTGCACACGGGGCGTGCCAAGTACAGCTCCATCTTCAACTACCCCACGCTCACATGGGCCGATGTTGGCGTGATTGGTTGGTTGGTAGATGGCGCCGCGATCATGAACCAAACCCCGCTGTGTCGTTGCTCGTACGGGCCGTATGCGCGGGCCATGATTCGGGTATGTAAAGAGGAGAGTTTCCATCAGCGGCAGGGCTATGAGTCCCTGTTGGTGATGATGAAAGAGGGGACGCAGGCACAGCAGGACATGGTTCAGGATGCGGTTAACCGTTGGTGGTGGAAGTGCTTGGCCATGTTTGGCCCACCCGATTCAGAGAGTCCAAATAGCGAGCAGGGTATGCGATGGGGGATCAAACGCATCAGCAACGATGACCTGCGTCAGCGGTTTGTGGACGCCACTATTCCCCAAGC
This sequence comes from Methylobacillus sp., assembly GCA_018607835.1. Classification (GTDB taxonomy): domain Bacteria; phylum Pseudomonadota; class Gammaproteobacteria; order Burkholderiales; family Burkholderiaceae_C; genus RS62. Next base: position 3,585 of record JABBAS010000065.1, read on the forward strand.
AGCGGTGCTGGGTGTTAGCGTGCCAGATGAGGACCTCAAATGGAATGAGGAGCGAGGGCACTACGATTTTGGACCGATTGATTGGGACGAGTTTTGGGCCACCGTGAATGGCAACGGCCCCTGTAACAAAGAGCGGCTGGCTACACGGGTGCAGGCGTGGCGCGATGGTCAGTGGGTGCGAGACGCCGCAATGGCAAGCGCGCAAAAAAAGCGCGAAAAGGAGCAAGCGGCATGACACAAAAAACGGAATCAGCGCCGCCGCTGTCTGAGTGGCCGCTCTGGGAAATTTTTGTGCGAAGTCGACAAGGGCTAGAGCACAAGCACTGCGGCAGCTTGCACGCCAGCGATGCCGAGCATGCACTGCAAATGGCGCGTGACGTGTATACCCGACGCCAAGAAGGTGTGAGCATTTGGGTGATCCCGTCGCGCAGCATCACAGCGAGTTCGCCAGATGACAAGGGCGAGTTGTTTGATCCTGCGAATGACAAGGTATACCGTCATCCCACGTTCTACACCATCCCTGATGAAGTGGGGCACATGTAATGTCGACCAGCGATTACGTCTTGCACCTGGCTGATAACGCACTGGTTTTGGGACAGCGGAACGCCGAGTGGTGTGGTCACGGCCCGATTCTTGAAGAAGATATCGCGATGGCCAATAACAGCCTCGATCTGGTTGGTCAGGCGCGCATGTTGTATCACTATGCGGCCACGCTAAAAGGGGCGGGCGCTACTGAGGATTCACTGGCGTACTTCAGAGACCCACCCGCGTTTAAAAACTTTACCTTGGTGGAGTTGCCTCACCACGGTCCGTTGGTCGGCTATGCGGTTGATCGGCGTGACTACGCCGTAACGATTGTGCGTAATTTTTTATACAGTGCCCTGATGGGGTTGGTATGGGAAAAGCTACAGGACGGAAGCGATCCCGACCTCGCAGCGATCGCAGCGAAGGCGTTGAAGGAGACGCGGTATCACCTGCGCCACGCAAGCGACTGGTTAATCCGTTTCGGCACTGGAACAGGTGAGTCCGCGCGTCGTGCGCAAGAAGCGCTCAACCACCTGCTGCCGTATACACAAGAGTTTTGGTTGCTTGCCGACTATGAAGAACAGGCGGTTTCTGAGGCGGTCGCGGTTGACCCACGCACGGTGGAGGCGTCATGGCACGAGATCGTTGCGCACGTGGTCAGTGAAGCGGGGTTGCGTTTGCCTGACAGCGGGGGGCACCGTTCAACCGGCAAATGCGGGGTGCACTCCGAGCACCTCAGTTATTTATTGGCGGACATGCAGAGCTTGGCGCGCGCGCACCCAGAGGGGGTCTGGTGAGCGCGGATACCGCGACCAGCGTGGCGGACACGGAAGCCGAGGCTTGGGCGCTGTTGGCAACGGTGACCGATCCAGAAATCCCCGTAGTCACGCTACAAGAAATGGGCATTATTCGTGACCTGCAACTAAACGATGCGCACGAAATTACGGTGGTGATCACGCCCACCTACAGTGGGTGCCCGGCCATGGATCAAATACGCGCCGACATTGCCGATGGCTTACGCCCTTTAAATAGACGGGTGGTTGTCCAGACGCAGTTATCACCCGCTTGGACAACGGATTGGATGACCGCCGCCGCAAAAGAAAAATTGCGAGGCTATGGTATCGCGCCGCCTAATCGCCGGTGCGGATCTGAGACCGAGCCCGTCTCTATCCTGCGCTTCATGCGCGAGGCCGCGGTTGCCAGCGATGAGGTGAGTTGTCCGCAATGCGGATCCATAGACACCGTTGAGTCGTCACACTTTGGGTCAACGCCTTGTAAAGCGCTGTACAAGTGCCTTGCTTGCACGGAGCCCTTTGACTACTTTAAGCCTTTTTAAAATGGGATCAGCAAGTATGCGTGCAGTCGGTTTTCAGGACTTATACGTCAAGCGGGTGACGCCAGAGGCGGCGGGTGCCGTTGCGCTCACGTTTGATGTGCCAGCGGCATTGCAAGATAGCTTTCAATTTGAGCCTGGGCAGTTCATTACCTTGCGTACCGCCCTGAATGGTGTGGACGTGCGTCGAAGCTATTCCATCTGCAGCTCACGAAAACAGTTGCTCCGGCATGCCGAGATAGCGGTTGGCGTGCGGCCCATTGTGAATGGCCTTTTCTCAAACTGGGTTGCCAAGGACGTGCGGCAGGGGGATGTCATCAGCGTCATGCCACCCGATGGTCGCTTCGTTATCAAGCGACCACAGGCCATTCATCGCGTGGCCTTCGCTGCTGGCTCGGGTATCACACCGATACTGTCGATTATTGCCACCACCCTAGAGGAGCAGGCCAACGCGAAGTTCACGTTGATCTACGGTAACCGGCGACTGTCTAGCGTGATGTTTAATGAGGCGTTGCAGGATCTAAAAGACCGCTACCCGGATCGCTTTACCCTGTTGCATATTTTGTCGCAACAGATGCAGGAGGTTGACCTCTTGCAAGGTCGCATTGATGCGGAAAAAGTCAAGCGACTGACCGCCTCCTTGTTGCCGGTAGCCAGTATGGATGAGGTCTTTGTATGTGGTCCCGAGGCCATGATTGAATCGGTGACAAAGACGCTAGTCGACTGCGGCCTCTCTGAGAAACGTATCCACAGTGAGCGCTTTTACGCGCAGGGCTCTGCGGCGGAGTCGACTGCACGCAAGGCCGCGACGGTCGATAAGCACACCACCATCACCACGGCGTCCACGGCGAAAAAAACCAATCTGTCGTTGATGGTTGATGGTAAGACCCATGAGCTGACGATTGACCGGGGAAGCTTGGTCTTGGACAGTGCGCTAGATGCGGGCTTAGATGTGCCGTTTTCTTGTAAGGCGGGTGTGTGTAGCACCTGTCGTTGCTTGGTCATGGCGGGCACAGTGGCCATGGATAAAAACTTTACCTTGGACCAAGACGAGATAGACCGTGGCTATGTTTTGAGCTGCCAGGCCCGCGCGACCAGTGAGGCGGTGACGCTTGACTTTGATCAGCGCTGATCGCTGAGCGCAACGGGCAACAACTAGACTCCGACACACGCGATTGCAGCAATCTGCCCCTATGTCCCAAGCCATCGACGATGCCCTAGCCCAACGCGTCGACGCGTTTCTATTGAAAAAGGACACCAAGGCGGGTTCCTTGATCGTGTCCATCTTTGGGGATGCCATTCTGCCGCGTGGCGGCGTGGTCTGGTTGGGTAGCTTGATTTCCTTGCTAGCGCCTTTTGGCGTCAACGAGCGACTGACTCGGACTGCGGCTTTTCGGCTGGTGAAAGACGATTGGTTGGTACAGCAACCCGACGGGCGGCGCTCGAATTATGCGCTCTCACCGATTGGTCGCCTGCGCTTTGAAAAGGCCGCTCACCGGATTTACGCCGCCAACACGCCGCCATGGGATGGCCAGTGGCGTTTGTTGAGCCTGTCGCCCCATACCGCGACGTCCCTGCGCGATGCCTTGAGGCGATCCCTTTTTTGGCAGGGGTTTGGTCAGTTAAGCGGTTACCTGTTCGTGCATCCAAGTGCGGCGTTCCCGGCGGTTTTTGCAGCGCTTGAGGGGGATGGCTTGCAGTTGGCTTTGCCGCATGTGATGCCTTTCGCGGCAAGGAATCCTGGCTTGCCTGGGTTGGGCTCAGATCGGGATGTGGTGGCGAGCGCTTGGGACTTAGAAAAGTTGGGCCAAGACTATGCGGCCTTCTGCACACGCTATCGTTCCATACACCGCGCCGTGCAGGCGTTGAACGGTGACGAGCGGGGGAACGTTCCCAATGAGGCGCTTGCGTTTAAGGTGCGGGCGATGCTCATCCATGACTTTCGGCGGCTGCTGCTACGTGACCCCGAACTCCCGGATGCACTGCTGCCACAACAATGGCCGGGACTAGAGGCGCGGGCCTTAACGCGCGCGGTGTACCGCTTTTTATTGCCAGCGTCTGAGCGGTTTTTGTCGGCTACGTTGTGCCTCGCCAACGGGAGCCCTCTAAAACAAGGCAAGCGCATTGAACAGCGCTTTCTGCCATCCGCTAATTAAGCGGGTGGCATCGCGTTACGCGGCGTAGACACATTATTCCAGCAGGCTGGGTAACCAGAGAGAGATCGCGGGAAATGCGCACAGTATCACCAGGCGTAGCAAGTCGACAGAAATAAAGGGAAGCGTGCCTTTGTATATCCGCGTCAATGGCACATCGCGAGCAATTGAGTTGATAACGAAAACGTTCATCCCCACAGGCGGGCTAATCAAGCCTAGCGTGACCGCCATGACCAAAATGACACCGAACCAAACCGGATCAAAGCCAAGTGCCATGATGGCCGGTACCACGATAGGCACGGTAAGTAGCAGCATAGCCAGTTCATCCATTACCGCACCGAGTACGATGTAGCAGAGCATGATGAGCGCTAACACCCCATAGGCACCGATGGGCAAGTCAACTAAAAAGTCAACGGCATGCTGTGTAAATTGTGTGATTGTTAGGAAGTACCCAAACAAGTAAGCGCCGATAACGATCAGCATAATGGCCGAGGACACACGCAAGGCCTGAATCAAGGCGCCTCGAATTTCGGCCAACCCGAGCTTGCGACGCACGATACCAATGCCAAGGGCGCCGATTGCACCGACACCAGCGGCCTCCTGAACAGTGAAAATGCCGCTGTAGATACCGCCTAAAACCATCAGGAACAAGGCAAATATTGCCCACAGGCCGCGTACCGATGCCCAGCGCTCAGCCCAACTGTGCTTGGTGCCGCGTGGCAATAAATGGGGGTATTTATACGATAGAAAAACAATGATCAGGCTGTAAAACGCGACGGCTATCAGGCCGGGGAAAACGCCAGCAGCGAACAACTGCGTGATGTCGATCTCCGTCATGATCCCGTACAGCACAAAAATGACCGATGGTGGAATCATGATGCCTAGCGTTCCGCCGGCTGCAATCATGCCCGCCGATAAGCCGGCATCGTAGCCGCCTCGGCGCATTTCTGGCAAGGCGATTTGTGTCATGGTCGCCGTGGTCGCCACAGAGGATCCATTGATCGCCGCAAAACCAGCGCAGGAGAAAATAGAGGCGAGGGCCAAGCCACCGCGGAAGTGTCCCAGCCAGGTGCGCCCTGCGTTGTAGAGTTCTCGACTCATGCCTCCGTAGGATGCGAATGCCCCCATCAGGACAAACATGGGAATGACACTGAGGTTGTAATCGGTGATGACAGAAAGCGGAACATTGGCCAGCAAGTTGATCGCGGGCGACCAGCCTGAGACCGCGGCAAAACCGAAGATGCCGGTGACGCCCATCGCAATCCCGACAGGGACGCGCAGCGCCATCAGGCCGAACATGCCGGCAAAGCCCAGCAGGACCATGAACTCACGTTCCATTTAAGATATTTCCTCAGGTGCCAAATCGTCAACTTCCCCGCGCCACACCTTGAGCAATCGCACAGCGCACAGGACAGCACCCACGGACATACCGAAGGAGGCAGGAATAAAAAACCAGTCTAGCGGAATCAGGAGATCCATCGTCGTTTGTCCGCCGACACCCAGTGACTTGACCCACATCATCCACGCCATGGCGATTGAAAACACCAGGGTCACGAAGGTTGCGATTAAGTCAATACGCCGCTTAGATCGCACGTTACTGAATTCCCAAAACACATCGACACAAATGTGACTGCCGTAGTAGGTTGCCAGCGCAAAGCCCCACGACAGCGTGACCGCTTGAATCATGCTCGCGCCGTCAAACCAGTCAGGGATTTGAAAATTAAAGACATACCTAACAAAAACGTTGCTCGCAGTTAGGAGCGCAATCAGCAGCAAAAATATAGCAGCCGTCACCTCAGTTGCTGCAAGCAAACGTTTCATTAGGTCGGTCCTTTGTGGTCGTTAAGTCGCAGCTTACTCTTTGAGGTCAGCGAGCATTTTCTTGCCGTCAAGACCCAGCTTCTGCATGCTGGCTTCCCACTGGCCATAGACCGGCTGCGTCGCAACTTTCCAAGCGTTGACCTGTGCATCTGACAGGGAAACGATGGTGTGGCCCTTCATTGCCGTGATCTTTTGCTGACCAGCATCTTCGTAATCACCCCAGTCAGCGCCAATCTTCGCGGCCCACTTGTTGTTGCAATGGTCATCCATTACCGCCTTTTGGTTGGCGCTCAGCTTGTTATACCAAGCCTTGTTGATCGGCCAAACAAAAGCGGCCGCATACAAGCGCATGTCGGTGTGGTACTTGGTCACTGAATCAATTTTGAAGCTAGCAATCGACTGCCATGGGAAGGTGATGGCGTCTGCAACACCCTTGGAGAGCGCATCGCGTGACTCAGGCGCGGAGACCTGAACCGCAGAGCCGCCCAAGAGGTTAACCATCTGGGCAACGGTTCCATTCGCTGGACGAATTTTCATCCCACGGATTTGGTCTGGTGACGTGATGGCCTTCTTTGAGTGAATGGTGCCGATGTGCAGGTGAGCTAAGCAGACCTTGACGTCCTTCATTTCGGTGGGCGCGTACTGGCTATACCAGCGATCGACTGCCGCAGAAGCAGGGCCGGGCTTTTGAAACATGAAAGGCAGCTCTGCCGCGCCAAAAATAGGGAAGCGTCCGGCTTGATAGCCTGGGTTTACAAACGCCATGTCGGCAATACCATCGCGAACCATATCGTAGTGGTCGGGTGCTTTGCCCAATTGCTGCGACGGGAATATGCTGACTTTGATTGAGCCGTTGGAGGCCGCTTCAATTGACTTCGCCCAAGGAATAATACCCAGCGTCGCCAAGGCATGTTTCGCTGGCACCCAGTGTGCAAACTTTAATTCAACCTGCTCGTCCGCGGCTTGGACCGCAAACGAGGTGGTGAGCGCAAGGCTGGCTAATAAAGCCGTCCGTGTCAAAGTTGTCATTTTTTTATTCATGATGTGTCTCCTTTAGTAGCACGTTAAAAAACCGTCTGTGTATCAGCGAAAAAGGCCGTTGATAGCACGTGTGAAAACGTTAGAAACGTAGTCGTTTATTAGATAGATTTGTTGATGCATTTGCAGCGGGGATTACCCTCCATTTGTAGTCTTGGGGACAGTGACAGAGCCTCACGTGGGTACCTTCGCAAACCACTTGATTGGATGTGCTTTCAAGGGGAGGTTTAAGTGGCCATCCGGATCTTCTAGCGTGGCCTTAATTGCTTGGTCCAGTTGCGTTGCAGCGACGTGCAAGTCAAGCTGCGCGCTAAGCGCCGGGGCAACGCAGGTATTCCACAGGCGCTCGTAATTCGCCCGACCGCGTTTTTGGGTGTCGCCATAGCCTTTTAATACCTGTGGCAGTTCTGCCAATGCGCGTCCCATGTCGGGTGACTTGGGGGTCAACGCTTGCATGGCCGCCCACCAAGCCGTCATGGCTTGACTCTCTTGTTTAAAGCGCAGGCTGCTGCGGCGGAAACCGCGCATGCGTGCGAGCGAACGGAGCATCAGATAGCCCCATAGGCTGGTTGAGCGTATGTGTAAACCAACGTGCCATTGGCTACGCTGATTTTTAGATGCCCATGAAAGCAGGCGTTGGCCCAGCGTATGCGGCAACACGGAGGCGACCTCTTCAAGACCTGGCTTGAAGTGCTCGGTGACGTAGACCAACTGCTCAGGGGTGGCCTGCGCCTCGTTGCGTACGCGTGTCAGTCTGTCGGGTTTGGTTTTCAAGTCCGCAACGCGAATCAAGTCTTCGTAACACATCCATAAGGCAAGGTGACGCGCACCGGCTGTCCACGCATCGATGGTGGCGACATCGGTCAGATCTGTGGGGATTGCTTGCGTGAGATACGCGCGGTACTGGGCGGCGTATGACGCGTCTTGGTAGTCGAGACAACGGGCTTCGCCTAGCTGGATAATTTCTGCCAGCTTGACGGTGCGTGCTGAGGTGTCAACCGCTGTAGAAGGGCGATTTTCGTTGGAGGCCGCAAGCAGTCGTGCGGCATGGAAGCCAGCCAAGCTGGCTTGTACGCCTTTACCTGAAGCCTTGATCACGGCCTCGCATGCCTCGATAGACCATCCAAGCACGTCGGCCCCGCACAGGGCGCCAAACATCACGGCGGATACCGCTGTTTTGTGTTCTTGTCGCAGGGCTTCCATATCCATCAGAATGGATTTTTTTGCCAACGTTTTGGTGAGGGTGTTGATCAGGTCATCGTCAAACCGGCCGTCTTCCATGTGCATTTTTTCGGCCGTGGTGTAGACCCGGCTGGTCGATGCAATCAAACACGTTTTCTCTGGGGTAACAAACCCACGCTCCATCATGCGCGCCGCCTCTAGTCCCTCACTCGCAATGACCACATCGACGCGTGCAGGCACCGGTGACAGCGCAAAGGTTGGCGCCGTTTGGTCGCTGCCAATAGGGGTTTCCGTCCACTCTAAGTAGTAGCTGGTGGCACCAGTCCTTTGTGCAACGCCGGGCACAGAGGTCGCCTGAACGGCTCGCCCGGAGTTGCGTGCACAGGCCACCAACCAGTTGGCGAGTACGCCGCCGCCTTCGCCGCCAAGTGCGGCGATTAGAACGGTTTTAATTGGGCGTGTGCTCATGACTGCCCCTGCAATTGGCGAATGGTCCATTGGTTAAAGCGCGCGATAAAACGCTCCCACCAGCTTGGGTTCGTGACGATCTCAATTTTGTGAAATGACGGACACAGCACCGCGGCGTCGGCGACTTCACCGCATAGACCGCAGCCCACGCAGTCATTGTTGACGTGGGCGACGGGCGCTGACTTGAGCGGATCGGTGGCATCCTTGATCGTGAGGGTGGGGCACCCCGACAAGCGAATACACGAGTGGTCCCCCGTACACGTATCTTCGTCGATACCGTAACGCGTTCGCAGCATGCGCAACCCTTGCTTTAGGCGCATGGCTTGAATCGGTTTCAGACGCCGCTGCCGCTCAAGCTGGCATTCGCCCTCCGCCACAATCACCTTCAGCCCCTTAAACGGGGAGGACAACGCCTCACGCAGCGTGTCCTGCACCTTAGACACTTTGTAGTTGTGAACGGTGCGCAGCCATTTCACGCCCATCCCCTCTAGCGTGCGCTCGATCGTCATTTCAGTACTTGTGGCGCTATGACCTTGCGCGATCAGCTTGCTTGCCGAGTCGGGTGAAGAGACGGTTTCTTGGGTGCCTGTCGCAGAGGTGTAGCCGTTTTTCATGATCACCAACACGCCATCGCCTTGGTTCAATAAGGTGGATGACACGCCAGACAACAGGCCGTTGTGCCAAAACCCACCATCACCCATGATGGCGATGGGGCGTCGGGCTGAAAAATTCTTAACAGCGGCACTCGAGGCCATGCTCATGCCATAGCCCAAAATGGAATGGCCAAAAGAAAACGGCGCAAAGGTAGCCAAGGCATGACAGCCGATGTCGGCTGCGATGTGCAACTTGCCGACCTCCCGCTCCACGAGCTTGAGGGCGGAAAACACAGGCCGCTCAGGACAGCCCGTGCAGAAGTTGGGTGGACGTGCGGGCAAGGGTTGCTTCAGTATCTGCGTTGCCGTTTGGCGTGTTTCGTCTAAGCGGGGTAGGTAGCTAGGGACAACAGCGGGAACCACGTTCGCCGGATAGGTGTCTGTGAACGCCTGAATACCGCGTATCAGGATCTCAGCCGTGTATTCGCCGCCCATGCTGAGAAAGTCTTTTCCGTGTAACGCGGTGCGCGACTGGCTTCTTTGCAGGTGCGTGGCAACCTCTTGCTCAATGAACTCAGGTTGGCCTTCCTCTATGATCATGACGCCCTGTTTGTCTTTGCAAAATGTTGTGATTTGCTCGGGCACTAACGGATAAACAACGTTTAACACCAAGAGGGGAATACGCGATTCACCCGCCTCATTGGTCAGCCCCAGAACATCGAGCGCTCTAATCAGCGTGTTGTACAGGCCACCCTGAACAATGAGGCCGACGCCCGTGGGCTCACCAGCCCATTGCTCGTTGAGCGCCGCGTCCACAATGAAACGGCGCGCCGCGGGCATGCGTGACTCGTATTTCAGCTTCTCTTGTGCGTAGGTGGCGGGTGGATGCGCGAGCTTTGCATAGCTGAATTCGGGTGCGCTTTGTTGCAAGTGCACGCTGGAGATTTTGGGTGCAATATTGGCTTTGGTTTGGAAGCTACCCTGCACATGACAGGTACGAATTCGCAGCTCCATCATGACGGGGGTGTTAGACGCCTCAGACAGCTCGAAGGCTTTCTCTACGAGATTGACAATGCTGGTTAGGTTGGGGCGTGGGTCAAGCAACCAAATAGTCGACTTCAAGGCGAACGCATGGGTGCGTTCTTGGATGACGCTAGCGCCCTCGCCGTAATCCTCTCCCACGACAATAACGGCGCCGCCCATCACCCCGGGCGATGCGAGGTTGGATAGCGCATCAGAGGCCACGTTGGTGCCGACAATCGACTTCCAAGTCACGGCCCCACGCACGGGGTACATGATGGACGCACCCAGCATGGCCGCTGCCGAGGACTCATTGGTGCAGGCCTCCACGTGCACGCCCAACTCGTCGAGATAGGGGCGTGCCTGCACCATGACATCAAGCAAATGCGATATGGGCGAGCCTTGGTAGCCGCCAACGTAGGTCACGCCAGATTGCAGCAAGGCCTTGGTAACCGCCAATATGCCCTCCCCATGGAAGGTCTGCCCGTCGCCGAGTTTGAGATTTTCGATCTCTCTGCTGAAGGACACTTCCACTGCGATCTCCCTTTTTTGTTTACGGCTCTAATTTAGGTTGCTTCAGGGCACATGGCAAATGCACGTTTTGAATTATTATTATTCGATATGCGAATAATAACTAATTCTCCGTATGCGAAAAATAAATGAAATTTAACCAGCTGGATCTCAACTTACTGCGCGTGCTCGTTGCGCTGCACCGCACGGGGTCTGTCACGCTTGCCGGGCAGTCGCTGTCGTTGTCCCAGCCTGCAACCAGCCACGCACTGGCTAAGTTGCGGTATGCGCTTGACGACGAACTGTTTGTGCGCAGTGCAAAGGGGCTCAAGCCCACCAAGTTATGCGAGCGTATTGCGCCGCGTTTAGTGGCCCAACTGGCGCAGTTGGAGTCCACGTTAGGAACGGCTAAAGCCTTTGACCCCAAAACCAGCGAAAGCCACTGGCGGGTTTCTTTGTCTGATCTTGGCGAAATGATGTTCCTCCCCGCGCTCGCCAAAGCGCTGCGAGAAGAGGCCCCCATGGCGCACGTATCAAACGTCGCTGTCGGTGTGGAGGAGGTGTCTCGCGCCCTGATGGCGAGAGAGATTGATTTTTCTATCGGCATTTTGCCGAGCAAGCATCCAAGCGTTCGGTCTGAGAAACTATTTGAAGAGCGCTATGTTGCCGTGACGTCCCAGCAGTGGCGACCGAGCAAGGCGGTGACTAAAAGCAAGCTCCAAATAGAGCAACTGCAGCGTGCGAAGTTGGTGGTGGCGGCGCCAACGGCGACGTTTCATGGTGGCGTAGAAAAAATTCTCCAAACCCATAATCTCACGCGTCAGGTCGTATTGCGAACACGCCATTTTGGTGCGATTCCTGAATTGACCTTACACACCGACTTGCTCGCTATCGTGCCAGCGATGTATGCACACAATATGGCGCGCACGCACCAGCTGCGGGTTTGGGAATTACCCAGTAACTCGGTGAAATATGCCGTTAATCTGCTGTGGCATGCCAGTACAGACTCTGAAACTGAGCAAGTGTATGTGCGAGACAAGGTGAGGGCGCTGTTCGCTCGCGCCAGCTGATTGGGTTCGATGGCCGGCGTGACTTCGTTACAAAGGCTCACCTATGTATTGCAGCGCAAGCGCGCGTTGTGCATCTTCGTTTCGACGCAAGTAGGCCAGCTCGCTTTCCTGCAATCGCTGATCGATCGGTGTTTGATCTGGAAAACGGTGCAGTAAATTAGTCAGCCACCAAGAAAGCCGGGTGGCACTCCAGACTCTACGCAAGGCGGTTTGTCCGTAATCATTTAACAGCGCTTCGCTGTCCTGCTTGTAATACGCCATGAGGCCACGCGAGAGGTAGTGCACATCTGAGAATGCTAAATTCAGCCCCTTGGCACCTGTTGGGGGCACGATATGCGCCGCATCACCAAGCAAAAATAAACGCCCCCAACGCATAGGCTCTGCGACGAAGCTACGAAGGGGTGCAATTGATTTTTCTATGGAGGGTCCCGTCTCAATTTGTGCGGCAATCCGGGGGCCCATGCGTATCTTCAACTCGTCCCAAAATCGCTGGTCACTCCAATCGGCCAAGCCATCTGACAGGGGGCACTGCACGTAATAGCGGCTCAACATGGGGTTGCGCTGCGAGCACATGGCGAAGCCATGTTCGTGGTTGGCGTAGATGATCTCTTTTATGGGCGGCGTGCGCGAGAGGATACCGAGCCAGCCAAATGGGTAAATTTTCTCAAATGTCTTGAGGGTTGCCGCAGGAATGGTCGACCGACTTACGCCGTGATAGCCATCGCATCCCGCGATAAAGTCACCTTCTATTCGGTGGTGGAGACCATCTTTTTGATAGGTGACAGACGGTGTTGTGCTGTCGACGTCGTGCAGCCTCACGTCCTCTGCGAGATCAATTGGCGCCGTGCCTGCCGCATCGTGGGCGGCATATAGGTCTTCGGTGATCGCTGTCTGGCCGTAAGCCATCATGGTTCGACCCGTATGCTTTTTGACGTCAATAAAAAACTGCTCATCGCCAGACCACACAATACCCGTGCCGTTGTGTACGCTGCCCTCTGCATTCAGTCGATCGGCGAGACCATAAGCCCTGAGCATGTTAACGGTGCTGTCTTCTAGTACGCCTGCGCGTATGCGTTGCAAGACATGTTGGCGTGAAGCGCGCTCCACAACGACGCTGGCGATGCCTTCTTTGCGTAAGACGTGCGAGAGCATCAGGCCTGCAGGTCCGCCACCAACGATGATGACTTGGGTTTTAATCGTGTGCATGGTCTGTGCGCCCTTGGTGTCTGATGGTGAGAGTCAGCGATGGTCCCTGTGGTTTTACCAGATGTCGTCGTTTAAGACACCGGTGACGC
>JABBAS010000065.1:16692-24200 GCA_018607835.1 Methylobacillus sp.
CGCCTTGGCCTTGGCCCTGGACTTAGCGGGAGCGCGGCGGAGGGTTGTCTGCGGCCATCCTCATCATAATTAGATTTCGGGCTACACTTTTGAGTCACCCACGGAGTACAACGGAGCGACATGAAACCTGAGATCAATGAGCGTCTCACCCGCATCGGGCCACAGGCACCGTGTGGCGCACTCATGCGTCACTACTGGCAGCCGGTCGCCTTATTGGCGGAGTTTGATCCCGCACTTGATCCGCGCATGCGTGATCGCCCGGTGAAGGCGGTGCGCGTGTTAGGGCAAGATTTCGTGCTTTTTAAGAATGCGGCAGGCACCTTTGGGTTACTGGATCGTGACTGCCCGCACCGAGGTGCCGATTTGGCATTTGGGCGTAACGAGGGTGACGGCTTGCGATGTCCCTTTCACGGGTGGAAGTTTGATGTGAGCGGCCAATGTATTGAGACGCCTGCTGAGCCCGAGGGAAGCCGGCTGTGTAGCCGTATCAAGCAGCGCAGCTACCCCCTCATGGAAAGAAGCGGTGTGCTATTTGCTTGGTTGGGTGAGGCCGGTAGCTCGCCACCCCCCTTCCCAGAACTGGACTGCTTTACGGCGCCCGACACCCATACATTTGCCTTTAAAGGGCTGTGGCAATGCAATTGGCTGCAAGCCTTTGAGGTGGGCGTTGACCCGGCGCATGCATCGTTCTTACATCGCTTTTTTGTTGATGAGTCAATGGAAGACAGCTACGGCAAGCAATTTAGAGGTGCCAGTGCGGGCGACGTAGACGGCGAGCAGTGGCCCATGACGAAAGTCATGCGTGAATTTGATCAACCCAAGATATCGGTGGCGTCTATGCCTTACGGCATGCAACTCACGGCATTGCGCGCCATGAATGCGTCGCTCACACACGTGCGCGTGACCCATTCAATTTTCCCGCATACCTTCGTCATTCCGCTTTCAGAGACCATGACGATTACCCAAATGCACGTACCCGTCGATGACACCAACACCTATTGGTATGCGGTCTTCACCAGCTTTGATGGACCTGTCGACAAAGAGGCCATGCGTGCACAACGTCTGCAGGGGATCAGCTTGCCGGATTACATCCCCAAGACGGGGCGGCACAACCACTGGGGCTTCAATGAGGAGGAGCAGTTGACGCGCACGTATCTTGGCATGGGTGAGAGTGATATCAACGTACACGACCAATGGGCGTGTGAGAGCATGGGCCCGATCCAAGATCGTAGCCGCGAACACCTGGGCACCACCGATGTCGCCATCATGGCGAATCGCCGCGTATTGATGAAGGCAATCGACGATGTCGCCGCTGGGCGTTACCCACCCGGCGTGGCGCAACCGGAGGTAGCCGCTCAACGCGTTGGCCCCGATACCGTCGACGGTATTGCCCCAGCAGATAACTGGGAGCAGTGGTGGCAAACGGCGGTCGATGCCAAGTGCCGCCGCGCCGCTTGGCACGAAAAGCACGGGTCGTAGGCCGTGCGAGCACGAACGTGATGAACAAAGAAGAAGCCATTGTGGGCGTCGCCGAGCAGATTCAAGCCCATGATCTAGAGCTGATTCGCTTTGCATGGTGCGACGTGCATGGCGTTGTGCGCTGCAAGAGCCTGAGCGCCGCCGCCGCCATGCGGGCGCTAGACAACGGCGTTGGCATGGTGAGCACCTTGTTCCTAAAAGATGCGGTGGGTCGTACGGTTTACAAGATTTTCGAGCCCGAAACGGCAGCCCAACTTCCTGACTTTGCCTTCGCCAGCAATGTGCAACTCATGCCGTTGCCGCACACGTTTAAGGTATTGCCGTGGGCGGAGAAAACCGGGTGGATACTGTGCGATGCGGTGTTTCCAAATGGTGAGCCGGTTGGTTTGGATACGCGCCATCAACTGAAAACCGCTCTGGGGAATTTGGCCAAGCGTGGCCTAGGGATGGTGTGTGGTCTGGAGGTCGAGCTGCACATTTACCGCTTGGACGAGGCGCGTAATAGCGCTTACCGCAACCCTGATTTAGCGGCTTGGCCGGGGCCTGCACCAGGGGTTAGTTTGATACACCCGGGGTTTAACCTGCTGTCAGAGTCGTGCCTAGACATGGCTGACGAGCCTTTGCGGATTGTGCAGCGAACGGCACAGGCCTTGGGCTTGCCCTTGTTGTCACTTGAAATTGAGTTAGGCCCCAGTCAAGTGGAGGTGGTGTTTGATGCAACCGACGCCTTAACTGCAGCGGACAACATGGTGTTGTTTCGTAGCGCGGTCGGTCAAGCCCTTGGTCGGGCGGGTTATTACGCAACCTTCATGTGTCGCCCGCCGTTTGAAAACATCATGGCCAGTGGTTGGCATCTGCACCAATCGCTGGTGGACCTTGCGACCGGAGAAAACGCGATGATGCGCCCGGTCGCGCCCACCCCCACCTCAACCCCTACTCAGACAGGCGAGGCCACTGAGCTGTTATCTGATCTCGGCGCGCATTACTTGGCAGGCTTGTTAACGCACGCCAGAGGCATGACGGTCATGTGCACGCCAACCACCAACGGTTTTGAGCGCTTCAAACCCAACGCGTTGGCGCCGCATGCGATTGTGTGGGGGCGCGATAACCGCGGTGCCATGTTGCGTGTCATCGGGCAAGCCGGTGATGCCGCCACCCGCATTGAGAACCGATTGGGTGAACCGGCTGCCAATCCCTATTTGTATATGGCTGCGCAAATTCACGCTGGTCTAGCGGGTATCGATCAGCGTTTAGTCCCCCCACGTGCAACGGCTGACCCCTATGGGCAGGGGGCGACAGACGGATTGGTTCCAAATAATTTGGGCGAGGCCTTAGATGCGCTGACGGCCGACCCCGCGATGCGAGCGGGTTTTGGTGACGCGTTTATAAATTACTACGAGCAGATAAAACGCCCTGAGCAGCAACGCTATGAGGCGGCTGAAGACAAGCGTGCATTTCATACACGCGCGTATTTTTCTAGGATTTAGTTTAGGCAATGACAAAGACCAACCAGATGATCACCATCCATTTATTCACTGGCCCCGCCGATACCGAGGGGGTTGCCGTGCAAGCCACGGTGGGACAAACCTTAATGGCTGCTGCGGTTGACGCCAACGTCGATGGCATTGCCGCCGACTGTGGCGGCACGCTCACGTGCGCGACCTGCCATGTGATGGTGCGCGAGCCGTGGTTGTCGCGTTTGGAGGCGATGCCGTCCGATGAAGACAGCATGCTGGACTACGCGGCGTGTGCGCGGGAGGCTAACAGCCGCCTGTCATGTCAGGTCAAACTGACGGCTGACTTGGACGGCATGCAAGTCGATTTACCGGCTAGTCAGTACTGACCAGCTGAGGGCGCAGTGCATTGGCTTTTGCTCAGTGCGTCGCGCTTTTCAGGGTGGCTAGTAAAGCGTTTAGGGCGGCCATCGCAAAGGCCTGCATGTTGTCGACGCGCTCAGATTGGGCTGTCTCCAGCGTGGTCGCGCGGTCGAGTGACGGCATGGTCCGACTGCTCACGGCTAAGCACGTGTGTCCCGGGGCATCGCCGTATCGGTTGCCAGTCGGGCCGCTGGCGCCTGTTTCGGCCAGACCCCAGTCGGCGTGCGCGTGCTCCCGAGTGCGTAAGGCGAGTAGCGCCGCATAGGGTTCGGAGGCGGAGCGTATGTCCGACATGTCATGGTCCTCGATGTTTGTGAGGGTGCGGCGTGCGTGTTGGGTGTAGACCACTGCGCCAGAGACATAGTAGGCCGATGCCCCTTCCACACTGAGCAGGGCAGCCGAGATCAGTCCGCCAGCCGACGATTCGGCAACAGCAATGGTTTCTTGGCGGGCTTTTAAAATCTCGGCAATTTCGCGTGCAATGGGGTGTAGTGTGTTCATGGTGTCCTTCTTGAATACCTGTCATCGTAGGCGGCCTGATCGCTTCGTCAAGCCCCTTTTATAGCGGCAAGTGTCGCTTAGTTAACTTCTCTTGCCCGGCAAAACATGCGACTATGCGGCGAATTAACAGGGGACATCAATGGCTAAAAATATCGTCGGTATCTGGAAGATGGTGCGAACGGAGTCAACCGGTGCGGATGGTCGTCCCATGCCCGCGCCTTATGGCGGAGCCGGCGGATTGGGCATCATCACCTTTACGGCGGACGGTCGCATGGCCTGCGTCTTGTGCGACAGTCGCACCGACCTGCCAGCGGATGCACCGCGTGAATACAACTCCTACTGCGGCGCGTACGTATTTGATGGCAAGCAATTGAGCACCAAAGTCGATGCCTGCTCCTTGCCCAAGTGGTTTGGTACCGACCAAGTTCGGGACGTCTCGTATGAGGGTGACTTGATGGTGTTGCGTCCGCCCCTGAGGGCCTACGCGGCACAAGCCGAACAGCGTGTGCTGTACTGGCGAAAAATGAGCGACTGAGCTCTGCCCTCCCAATCGTTTGCGTGGTTGGCGTCGAAAAGACGCTGTTTTTCGACGATGATGGGGGATGAATACAACGCCATCGCTGATCACCTGGGAAGACGCCGGACAAACCTGTGAGGCCGCTTGGCGTTCCCCCACGCAGCGCATGCCCAGCGAGCTGGTGCCCGCGGACGACACCTTGAGTGCAGACAAGGCCTACAAGCTGGTGAATGCGGGCAAGGGCCTGTTGTGGCGTGGGGACTTTCATAACGGCCGGCAACTGTTGCAAGCGCTGTCACGGCGCTTAGATCGTAAGCCGCGTCGTCGCAAGCCCGTTGCTGGCGCGACTGACGTCGACACACCGACCGATGCCTTGAGCGCGACGCGTGCAGCGTTCATGCGCCACCGTGCATTTCAGGCGCGTCGGGCCGAGGTGTTGGGCCGCGTCTTGATTCGCTTTGAGCCAGACCACAGCCTGAGCTTGCGCCGTGCCCCGGACGCCCGTACCGCGTTAACAGAGGCGTGGGGTGCGCCTGACGGTCATGCGTCCATGGTGTCTATGCGGGATTTGCAGGGCATGATTGGTGCCCACGAATGGCGTAAAAAGGGTGTTGACATCCCTTTTCTGAATGACCGCATCCATCCGCACTATGGGGTGTATTCTCCACTGCGAGGTGAATACATTGACCTGATCGCGCACGCACCGTTACCCGATGGCGCCAAAACGCTGGCCTTTGATATCGGGACAGGAAGCGGCGTGATTGCCGCTGTGCTGGCCAAGCGTGGCGTCGCCCGCGTGCTCGCGAGCGACATTTCACCCGCAGCCATCGCCTGTGCGAGCCAGAATATCGCCCGCTTGGGGTATCAAGCCCAGGTGGAGCTGTTGGCCACTGACCTTTTCCCGGAAGGACGGGCCCCACTGATCGTGTGCAACCCGCCGTGGTTGCCCGTCCCAGCCAGCGCCGCAATAGAACGCGCGGTGTACGACCCAGACAGCGCCATGTTGCGTGCGTTTTTAACGGGTCTCTGCGCGCATTTGACACCCAACGGGGAAGGGTGGTTGGTCATGTCTGACCTCGCGGAGCACTTGGGCCTGCGTGGGCCAAGTACGCTCACCGACTGGATGGGTGCGGCCGGCTTGCGTGTCTTGGCGCGTCACGATGCGCGTCCGTCGCATCCGAAAGCCACTGATCCCAGCGATCCGTTGTTTGTAGCGCGTCGCAAAGAGGTGACCACGCTGTGGCGTCTTGCCGCCGCGTAGATACCCATTCAGCGAGGGGTGGTGACTGAACGGTCGCTGGGCAATTGGCATCTCAGACTGGCATAATCGAGTTCAAAGCAACGGCTACTCGTTGCTATTTTTTTGAACTGAAGGACTGCTATGAACACCCACCCCTCTGGACTGCAATACGAAGACACCGTGATCGGCGAAGGCGATGAAGCGGTCTCTGGAAAAGACGTGGTTGTGCATTACACCGGTTGGTTGTTTAACGACGGTGTGCAAGGTGAAAAATTTGATTCCAGCAAAGACCGTCGCGACCCCTTTATGTTCGCGTTGGGCTCGGGCATGGTGATTAAGGGCTGGGACGAAGGCGTGGCGGGTATGCGCGTTGGCGGTGCGAGAACCCTCGTTATCCCTCCTGAAATGGGCTACGGCGCACGCGGCGCGGGCGGCGTTATCCCCCCAAATGCGACCTTAAAGTTTGAGGTCGAGTTGCTAGGCATTCAAGGCTGAGATCGCGGAATAGCTTCCCCTAGGCTTGCACGCTCACGGGGTAAGCGGGCGTTTTAACGCGCACGGTCATGGGGCCAAACACGATGGGCGTGGCCGTACCTGCCAAGGTCTGGGCGAGGGCTTTGGCCGCCGTCATGAGTGGCATCACAAACGGCAAACCACGCGGCGCCCCGTCAAACAACGTGGGGGTGGCCGCACTGGCGTAGGCGGCACAGTCGCCTAATGCGTAAACGTCTGGCGCGGATGTCTGACCCCACGCGTCAACGACGATGCCTCGGCCTATGTGCAAGTCGCTGCCCTGTGCCAACTCAGTGCGGGCGCGCAGTCCAACGGCGGACAGCACCACGTCCACACACAGACACTCACCGTTAGACAGGGTGACCCACTTGTCGCGCGGCGCTTGCGGGGTCTGCGTGTCGGTGTCTACCCGGTGGTCTACTCGTTGTGCGGTCATTCCAAAGTGAAATTGCACGCCCAATGATGCCAATGCCGTTTGCAATGCATGACTGTCCTCGGCCGACAACAGCGCACCCAGAACGCGCTCGCCAGGATCAACCACGTGCACCGTGTGACCGGCCTTGGCCAAGTCGTTGGCAAACTCGCACCCAATCAGGCCCGCACCCATGATCAAGACGCGCCCGCGCTCGGGGTGCGCCGCTTGGGCCAACTGCGCCCTAAAGGTGGCGTAGGCGTCCAGATCGTTTACAGACAAAATATGCTCAGAGCCCGGCAGATTCAAGCGGATGGGGTCGGCACCTAAGGCCAAGACCAACTGGTGATACGGGATAGTGCCTGCCGTGGTGGCGAGCGTTTTTTTCGCCGTATCGATGGCGGTCACCGAGGTGTGTGCCCGCAGCGTTACCCCCAGTTTTTCTGCGTGCGTTTGACCGCTTGCAGAGACCAAGTTCGTTGCCGTTTTGTTGAGTGCGAGGGCATTGGATAGCATCGGTTTGCTGTAAAAATCGCCTGTCCCCGCACTGATTACCGTGATCAGGGCTTCAGGGGAACGGGCGCGTAGCTCCCGCGCAAGCGACCACCCCGCTAGTCCGCTGCCCACAATGACAGTCGCTTGTGGCGTGGTGGTTGTGGCAGGTTCAGACATGGGTGTGGCAGTGGGTGCTTGCATGGTGTTTACTCTCGCAGTGGATTAAATTTCGACGGCTTCAAAGTCGGCTTTTGCAACGCCACACTCTGGACATGCCCACGTCTCTGGGACATCTGCCCACGCGGTGCCTGCCGCAATGCCATCTTCAGGCCGTCCTTGCGCCTCGTCGTAAATGAAGCCGCACACAATGCATAAATAGGTTTTCATGGTTTTCTCTCAATGGGTTGAAGGGGGTAATAACGTGTGCCGGTTGGCGGTTTAGGCCGCTACGGTCTCATGATCTGCAAAGGCTTG
>JABBAS010000065.1:24300-52647 GCA_018607835.1 Methylobacillus sp.
GCTTGAGCGCGCTCTAAGGCCTGTTTGTAGTGATTGGCATGACGCTCCTCGACCTTCGCCAGCGCAGCGAAACGCTTGGCGGCTTTTTCAAGTACCGCTTTAAATTGCGCTGCGTGCTCTCGGCTTTCGGCAATTTGTTCGTCGAATTCAGCGACCGCTGCCTGGTTGCCTTCTTGGACTGCAAGGTGGCGAAAGGCGGGATACATCTCTGTGTATTCATGCGTCTCGCCCTCAATGGCGATCTCCAACGCTTTGGCGGGTGTCATCTGGCTCTTTGGATAAAGTAAGTCAAGGTGACCAAAGGCATGTTGCACCTCCTGATCGGCCGTCGCCTCAAAGGCCTCGGCGGTTGCGATGTCACCCGCAGCCCGAGCAATTTTGGCGAAATAACGGTACTTGATATGCGCCATAGACTCGCCGGCAAAGGCGGCCTCAAGGTTTTTAATCGTGACGGATGTAGCGGGTGTAGCTGATGTGGGGTTCATTTAGAGCTTCCTTTCAGGGGTTTTTCAAGTTGCGATGGGCCTATTGTTGTTCCTTGCTAATAATCTGTAAAATGGATTGTTTAAATGATTACAATCGGTTTATCCAATCATTAGTATGACAGCTAACAACCCAAAAACGGGCGCTTTTCAGGCGGCCAACCGCTTGTCTCTTAAACAACTGAATTACTTGGTTCAGTTGTCTGACACATTGCATTTCACCCGCGCGGCAGAGCGCTGTTTTGTGACGCAGTCAACGCTGTCCGGCGGCATACAAGAGCTGGAGAGCCAGTTGGGGGTCCAATTGGTTGAGCGCAGTAATAAACACGTGATGTTCACGGCGATTGGTGCCGACGTGGCGAGCCGCGCGCAAGCGATGCTGGCCATGGGCGCTGACTTGATTGACGCCGCAAAGCTAAGCGCTGACCCGGCAAATGCCAGTATCCGTCTGGGGGCGATACCGACGATTGCGCCGTTTATGTTGCCTGCTCTCATGCGTGAGCTCAGAGCACGGCGCGAGGTGTCAGGGGCGGGGGGCACGCCTTTGCCGGCCCCCCGCGTTTTGTTGCGTGAGGATCAGACGGCGGTTTTGCTGCATGCGGTAGAGACGGGGGCGCTTGATGCGGCGCTGATTGCGCTGCCAATGGATGTGGGGCGGTTGGCGGTATGGCCACTTTTCGAGGAGGAGTTGTGGCTCATCGCCTCAACGAAAGAGGCGACGACACACACCCAAGCGCCGACGGTGCGTGACCTTGATATGACACGCCTCATGCTGTTGGGGGATGGGCATTGCCTCAGCGAGCACACCTTACGCGCGTGCAGTACAGCCATGCGCGGCAAGGCCATGACGCCCTCTGATATTGAGGCGACGAGCTTGACCACACTCATTCAGATGGTGGAGGCGGGTTTGGGTGTGGCGATGTTGCCGAGCATGGCGGTGAGGGCGGGGCTTTTGAACGCCAGCGAGGTCATTGCTAAGCCGTTTGCATCGCCAGCACCCAAGCGAACGATCGCACTGGTGCACCGAGCGACACAAAGCCCGCACCACGTGCTGTCGCAGATACGCGAATTAGCCCAAGCCTTCGGTAAGCCGAGCACGGGCGGTGCCAAACGAAGCAAGCAGTCGGCGTTAGTGCCCGGGTAGCCCCATGGATCGGCTAATGAGCTCTTTCATGATCTCGTTCGTTCCGCCATAGATACGTTGCACACGGGCATCGGCGTACTGGCGCGTCACCGCATACTCCAGCATGTAGCCATAGCCACCGTGTAGCTGAACACAGGCATCCATTACCTTGCACTGCAAGTCCGTGCACCAGTACTTGGCCATGCTGGCGGTGGCACTATCCAGTTGCTCGTTGGCGAGTAAATCTAAACACTTGTCGACAAATACTTGGGCAACTTGCACCTCGGTTTGTAACTCAGCCAAGGTGTATCGGGTGTTTTGATAACGAGCGACGGGCTGACCAAACACCTGCCGCTCTTTGACATATTGCACCGTCTGATCGATCACGGATTGTGCGGCGGCCACACCGGTGATAGCGATTTGTAGGCGCTCCCAAGGCAGCTGTTCCATGAGAGCGACAAACCCACGGTTACACATGGCTTCGCCACCCAGTAGCTGCTCAGGACCGACGCGCACATTGTTAAAGAACAACTCGGAGGTGTCTTGCGCCTTGTAGCCGAGTTTCTTTAAGCGCTTTCCTTTTTCGAACCCAGGCATACCGCGCTCCACCAGAAAAAGGCTGGTGCCCTTAGCGCCGATTGCGGGGTCTGTTTTGCACACCACAATGACCAGGTCTGCATGCCACCCATTGGTGATGAATGTCTTGCTGCCGTTGATGATGAAGTCATCACCATCGCGTGTGGCGGTGGTTTTGATGCCTTGCAGGTCGCTACCCGTGCCGGGCTCAGTCATCGCGATCGCGCCAATCATTTGGCCAGATGCCATGGCTGGCAGGTAGCGTTGCTTTTGCTCCTCGGTGCCGTAATGCAGCAAGTAGGGGGCGACAATCTCGCTGTGTAAGCCAAAACCAACGCCAGAGAAACCGCCAGCGGCGAGTGCCTCCATTTGGGCGACGGCAAACAGCTTGTCACCGTCACTGCCGCCGTAGGCCTCGGGCATGCTCATGCATAAAAAGCCGTGTTCACCTGCTTTTTCCCATACGGCGCGGTCGACGTAGCCTTGCGCCTCCCACGCCTCGTGGAAGGGCGCGATTTCTTTTTCGATGAAGCGTTGAAACCCATCAATAAATGCCTGATGGTCAGGGTTGAAAAGGGTACGGGTAATCATTGACATGTCTCCAACGTGATTTTTTTATGATGTGTAGCGGGCAAAATGAAAACATAGCGTAACCCATATTTTGTGAAAGACAGCCAGATGACCGATGCGTTCATATTTGATGCGGTGCGTACGCCGCGCGGCAAGGGCAAGAAAGACGGCAGCTTGCACGAGGTCAAGCCAATTGACTTGGCTGTTTGCGTGTTGGAGGCCCTGCGAACACGCAACGGCTTTGAGCCATCGGAGATCGATGACATCGTGATGGGCGTGGTCTCCCCGGTGGGTGAGCAGGGGGCGGTGCTGCCCAAGGTCGCGGCGTTGAAGGCGGGTTGGGACGTTCGCTGCTCTGGCGTCCAAATAAATCGCTTCTGCGCCAGTGGCTTAGAGGCGGTGAATTTAGCCGCTCAAAAAGTTGCGAGTGGCTGGGAGGATCTGGTGGTTGCCGGCGGCGTAGAGAGCATGAGTCGGGTGCCCATCGGTGCCGATGGCGGGGCTTGGGCCCAGGACCCAACGACCAATATGGAAACGCTGTTTGTCCCGCAGGGCATTGGGGCAGACTTGATTGCGACGCTTGAGGGCTTTAGCCGGTCGGATGTCGATGCCTACGCCAGCGAGAGCCAGCGTCGTGCCGCGCATGCGCGTGATCGTGGTTTGTTTGACCGCTCAATCGTTCCGGTGTGTGACGCGCTGGGCCAAACGATCTTGGCACGCGATGAGTTCATCAAGCCGGGTACGTCTGTTGAGACGCTTTCAAAGCTCAAGCCTGCATTCGAGCAATTAGGCGCGCTGGGCTTTGATGCGGTGGCGTTACAGCGTTACCCGCAGGTCGCGCGCATCCACCACGTGCACCACGCGGGTAACTCATCGGGAATCGTTGACGGCGCCACCGCCATGCTGCTTGGCAATGCCGCGAGTGGCAAGCGTTTAGGTTTGACCCCGCGTGCACGTATTGTGGCCACAGCGGTTAGTGGCGCTGATCCGACGATTATGCTGACCGGGCCGGCCCCGGCAGCCCGCAAGGCGCTAGCGAAAGCCGGTTTGACGGCCAAAGACATGGACTTGGTTGAGATCAACGAAGCCTTTGCAGCGGTGGCAATGCGCTTCATGAAAGACTTGGGCTTCTCACACGCGCAAACCAATGTGAATGGTGGTGCCATCGCCATGGGCCACCCGCTCGGTGCGACAGGCGCCATGATTTTAGGCACGCTTGTTGATGAACTGCACCGCCGCGAGCAGCGTTATGGCTTAGCGACCTTGTGTGTGGGTGGTGGGATGGGTATCGCCACGATCATTGAGCGCATCTAATTGAGGACATCAGAAAAATGACTACGCCAACCCCAACTATTCACTATGCGGTAGACGATGGCATTGCCACGTTGACCATGGATGAGCCGAATTCGCCGGTCAACACGATGTGCGAGCAATGGCAAAAAGACCTGATTGCTTGCACCGCACGGGTGGTGGCCGAGCGGCAGACGCTGCGCGGCATTATCTTGGACTCGGCCAAAAAAGTATTTTTTGCAGGCGCTGACCTCAAGGCGGTCATGCGGTCATCAGCGACCGATGCGGTCGCCGTGTACGAGGAGGTTGAGACCATTAAGGGCTGCTTTCGACGCCTAGAAACCTTGGGGATTCCGGTGGTCTCGTGCATTAATGGACACGCGCTAGGGGGCGGATGGGAGTTGGCTTTGGTGGGGCACCATCGCTTGGCAGTCGATAACGACCGTATCGCGCTTGGCCTGCCCGAGGTGACGTTGGGTTTGATCCCTGGCGCGACGGGCATCAGCAAAATGGTGCGTTTGCTGGGGCTCAAGAAGGCGCAAGCGTATCTGGTGGAGGGCAAAACGTTTACCCCGGCGGTCGCCCATGCAATGGGTTTGGTCCACGCCTTGGTCCCTGATGGTGACGGTGCGCGGCAGTCGCTGCGCGATGGCGCGATGGCTTGGATTGACGCGCATCCTAGCAGTCAGCAACCGTGGGATGTTGCCGGCTATGAGATACCCGGTGGCGGTGCGAACGCGCCACAACATGCGGGTCTATTGAGTGTCGCACCGGCGATGCTCATGAAAAAAACCCGTGGTTTGTTGCCAGCGCCTGCGTATGCGCTGGCGTGCATGGTCGAGGGCTCGATTGTGGATTACGACACCGCGACACGCATTGAGAGCCGCTATTTGGCCAGACTGTGGACAACGCCGGTCGCTAGAAATTTGATCAGCCACTTCTTCAACATGAACGCGATCAAGTCTGGCCAAAGCCGGCCCAATGACGTGCCCCGTGCACGCTTGAGCAAAGTCGGGGTGTTGGGTGCCGGGATGATGGGCTCGGGCATCGCCTATGCGCAGGCGGCTAGCGGCATACAAACGGTCTTAAAGGACGTCACCATCGCGCAAGCGGAAAAGGGTAAAGCGTATAGCGCGCAGCTGACACAGACGCAGGTGGCGCGTGGGCACTTAGGTGCTGAGGCGCAAGCGGCTTTGTTGGCGCGCATCCAGGCCACCGATGATATGGCGGATCTCGCGGGGTGCGAACTCATTGTGGAGGCGGTTTTTGAGGCGCGTGATCTGAAGACCCGTGTGATCAGTGAGGCGGAACCCCAATTGGCGGCGGGCGGGTTTTTTGCCAGTAATACGTCGACATTGCCGATTTCAGGCTTGTCGCAGGGGTGCCAGAGTCCAGAGCGATTTATCGGCATTCACTTCTTCTCTCCGGTTGACAAGATGAAGCTGGTTGAAATTATTCGTGGCGAGCAGACCAGTGAGGAAACCTTGGCGCGTGCGTTTGACTACGTGCAGCAAATTGGAAAAATACCGATTGTTGTGAATGATGCGCGTGGCTTTTACACCAGCCGTACATTTGGCACCTTTGTGATGGAGGGCGCCGCGATGGTTGGTGAGGGCATACCCGCAGCCGTGATTGAGAACGCAGCGATGCAGTGCGGTATGCCGGTGGGCCCCTTAGCCGTGCTGGACGAGACGGCCTTGAGTCTCTCCGTGCAGGTGCTTGATCAAACGCGCAAGGACCTTGCCGAGCGCGGTGAGGTGTATCAACCCAGCGCGGGTGAGCGGTTGGTTGAACGGATGGTGAAGGAGTTGGATAGACCTGGACGCGCAGGCGGCGGTGGTTTTTACGCATACCCCGAAGGTGAGAAAAAACACCTGTGGCCAGAACTCGCAACCTTGTTCGAGCGCGCTGAGGTCGCGTGGTCGGTGAGTGACATACAAGACCGCTTGCTTTATCGCCAGGCCATTGAGACCGCGCGGTGCTTACATGAGGGCGTGCTGGGGACGGTTCACGATGCCAATATTGGGTCGATTTATGGCATCGGATTTCCCATGTGGACAGGCGGTGCCATGCAGTTTATCTACGGGACGGGTATCGCGGCATTCGAACGCCGCGCCAGCGAGTTGGCAAATAAATATGGTGCGGGCTTCGCTTTGAGTGACGCTGTGAAGGTGAGCATTCGGAAAAACGAACCCCAGTACGAGCACTAGCGGTTGGTCAGCGCCAGGACTGATTACGTGAGATCCAAGAAAACGCGACCGTTTTCAATTTTGACTGGCCACGATTTAGCGGCCTCGGTTGCCGGGCCACAGGTTACCGAGCCGTCTCGCAGGTCAAATTGAGCCTGATGAAACGGGCACTCCACGTTGTAGCCTTCTACGAAGCCGTCACACAGCTTGGCATTGCCGTGGCTACAGGCATTGTTGATGGCGAATACGCCGTCTTCCAATTTGAAGAGTGCAATGTCATGACCCGCAGGGGTCACGGCAATACCCGCCTCCTCAAATAAATCGCTCTCGGCGGCAACGTCTGTCCAAGTGGTCATGGCGTGTACCCAATCAAATGGGGTAGATGATGGAGTTGGGGATCATTTCACTGTCATAAACGCACACGCGCTCACTGAACTTTAATCCGTCTGGGGTCGTGACAACGGTGTCTATGTAGCGTCCGACGTTGTACACCGTACTTTCTTTGTCTAGTTTGGTACGAAACACGGCATAGTTGGCCTCGCTGTGTATCAGCCCATCGGCGCTGGAACGCACGATAGGCGTGCCCACCACGTGGCGCTGGTAGTAGGGATCATGAAAGATGGTTTCGCTGATGCCGTAGACGCGGTCCTTCAACATGCCTTTGCTGGTGAGCAGCAACGTTGCCAAAGGAAATCCGCGCTCGTGGTTTTCGCGCGGTTGCAGTTTGTACACGCACTTTTCGGTGAAAAAGTCGGGCCAGAGATCCCACTTTCCGCTATCTAGCGCAGTGGCGTAATCGGCGTAAAGTTGCTGTATCGCGAACCAGGTTGGCATATCTACCATCTCAAGCCTCCATTACTTTGCGCCAGTAGGCGTACATGCCACGGATCAGGGTTTCGGTCACCATGTGGTCTGTCTCGCCCACATCGCGTCCACCCAGTTCAGCCAGCGCCCTGTGTGCGGGCTTGGACTCAAATGCATGTTGAGAAAACTCAATGACTTCACCGTCGTCAGCAGATACGAAGCCCGCAGGACCAAATAGGTTGGCTTGGCGTAAGCGGCGCTCTGTCATTTCTGGCGTGTCATCTTCAAAGCCAAAGTGCGTCCACACGAAGTCAAAGGCACCGTGTCCGTCGGGCTGTATGTGTCGCGTCGAGACGCTGTTGACCTGCTGCTGAAAGATAACACTGGGAAACAGCGTCATCATGACTGCCGTTGGCCCATCCCACCAAGGCTCTGGCACGATATCCAGAAAGCTGGGGTCATGCAACTGCATGCTTTCCTTGAAGCTGCCGACCTGCGTGACCTGTGCGGCATCCGCGCCGTTTTTACTGCCGCTGCCGCGCGTTGAGCTCATGGCGGCGTGGCGGTGGTGCGCATCCATGCGGAGCTCAGACTCATTGTCAGCGCGCCATAGTCCAAACGTAACAAACCACGTGTGTAGCAAACCCGGGTGATAGGGGTCTTTGATGTTCTCTTGCATCAGCTTCCAGTTACCCGGAATGCGCTGGCGGTTGTAGCCCAAGATGGTCAGCTTGCGGCCATTAAATAAGCGGTCGAAGTAACCCAGTATGGTGGGGCCCATGTAGTCTTCTAAGGACTCCACCTCATGGTCAAAAGACGCGAACACCACGCCACCGCGTGTGGCCACTTTTAACTTGGTCAGGCCGTGGTTCTTGGGATCAAAGTCTGCGGGCATACCGCCGTTTACTTTTCCGCCTTGGCGAACACCGCGTCTAAAGGGAACGCCCTGTAGGTCGCCTTCTAGTGTGTAGCTCCACTGGTGGTAGGGACATACCAACTCTTTTTTGTTGCCGTGGCGCTCCCGACAAAAGGCCATACCGCGGTGGGCACAGACGTTTTCTACAACATGTATGACACCGTCCATTGCGCGCGTCATGATGACCGACCGCTCGCCGATAACGGTGCGCTTGAAGTCACCCGGGTTGGGGATCTCTGCGTCCAACCCGACGTAGCTCCAATGCGACTTGTAAAAAAGTCGCTCGAGTTCTTTTTTATGAAGGTCGTCGTCTGTGTACACCGCAAACGGTATGCGGCTGGTGCCGTCCGTCTCCCAATGGATGGGCTTTTCCTGCATGGGGTCTCCTCGTTGTCTTTATGGGCATGATGCGCAACTACTGCTATTTTGTAAATCGAATTATTTGTATACTTATTATTTGATAAACAAATAATCATGGATGTCGCGAAGCTGGACCTGAACCTGTTGGTGGTCTTCCATCAGTTGCTTTTACATAAGCGTGTGTCGGCGGTTGCTGCCGCGATGGGCATGAGTCAGCCTGCGGTGAGCAGTGCGCTAGGGCGCCTGCGTGCGCGACTGGGCGATGATCTTTTTCTTCGTACCCAAGCCGGCATGGAGCCCACACCCTACGCTTTGCGGCTGGCGGAGCCCGTGGCTGCCGCGTTAGACGGGTTGCAGCAGGCGCTCAATGTGCGGGCTGCGTTTGATCCGCTGTTGAGCACCCGGCGTTTCACCATCGCGCTCACCGACGTGGGTGAAATGTACTTCCTGCCGGTACTGGTTGAGGCTCTCAAGCGTGCAGCGCCGGCGGTTACCTTGGAGGTGCTGAGCGTGACACAGCCGCTGTTAAAGGACGACATGGCCGCAGGCCGTATTGACTTGGCCTTGGGCTTGTTACCGCAACTGCAGGCTGGGTTTTTTCAGCAAGCGCTATTCCGTCAAAAATACATTTGCCTGATGCGTAACACCCACCCCTTAGCGGGTAACGGGAAGCGTACCGGCAAGCTAACGCTGGCCGCTTTTAGTTCGGCAGAGCATGTGCGGGTGGTTGCTGCGGGTACGGGTCACGGACGGGTGGACCTAGCGCTGGCGCAGAAAAAATTGCACCGGCAATTCCGCCTAACCGTCCCCCATTACGTTGCGCTGGGTGATGTGCTGAGCCACTCTGACCTCATTGCGACCGTACCGGAGCGCTTTGCTGATCGTGTGCTAGCGCCGTTTGGCCTCGTGAAGCGTGACTTACCCATTGCGGTCGACGACAGTGCGATTCACCAGTTTTGGCACAGCCGCTTACACCGGGATCCGGGTCACCAGTGGCTGCGTCAGTGGGTGCATACCTTATTCGGCGATGCCAACATGCCCAACCATGAGGAGTCGACCCAAGCGGTGTTTATTTCTCCGGGTCGACGTCGTTGATGGACGCAATGCCGTCTTCAAAGTTCAAGCCTATGTCGTTGCCTAACTTCTTCAAGGCGGGCAATTGAACAGCCATGCCGAGTAGGGCGTCAATGGCTTGGTTCACGGGCGCTTTTGTGGCGTCTCCACTGCCTGTTTGCCCAAAGCCGCTGAGTTGGTTGATACGGATGGAGTCGATTTTTTCGGCTGGTTTAACCATTTCAGCGACGACTTTCGGCAAGGACTCAATTTTTGCGATCTGCACTTGTCGCTGGCTGGCCAATTCACTCAAATTATTTTCGGCGGTGGTGACCGCTTGGCGCCCCTCTGCCTCCACCAATAGACGCTCGCGCTCGGCCTGCGTACGCAGTGTGGCCTCTTGCGCGGCGGCCTGTGCCGCATGAACCACGCTTTCTGAGCGCTTTGCGGAAATGAGCACATCGGTTTCTGCCGATCGCTGACGTCTAACGGCCGCGGCCTCTGCCTCTTGGCTGGCGGCAATGATGGCGACCGACTTACGCCGCTCCGCTTCTGCGACCACCTTGGCGGTGTTGACCGCCTCGACTGCTTTTACCATCTGAGCGCGGGTCGCTTCGGCTAGCGCCTTGGCTTTATGCTCCTCTTGATTCTGAACCGAAATAGCGATTTGGCGAGATTGCTCCGATAAATCTAACGCCTTCTTTTGATCAATTTCAGCCGACTCGATCGCGCGTTGACGACTCAAGTCTGCGACGCGAATCTTCTCATCCAACGCGATTTTTGCTAGCGATACGGAGAGCTCGCTCTCCACTTTGTGTCTAGCGACTTCTGCGACCTGAGCCGCTTTGAGGGTTTCGATTTGCTGCACTTGAGCGATTTGGGCTTGCTGCTCATCGAGATCAATTTGCAGCTTTAGTCGCGATGCCTCCATGGCGGAGCGACGAACGGCGACGTCCGCACCCGCATCAATCTCGGCGCGTTCGCGGCGACTCTTGGCAATGACCTCCGCCAGCTTGCGCATGCCCACGGCGTTGAAGGCGTTGTTTTCATCTAAGGCCTTGAATGGCGTTTGGTCTAAGGCCGTGAGGGACACCGAGTCCAAGTCCAAACCATTTCGGGTAAGGGGCTCCAATAGCGCTTCTCGTACCTCGCGCACATACTTGCCGCGGTTCTCATGCAGCTCGTCCATGGTGAATCGCGCGGCTACGGCGCGCATGGCATCCACTAGCTTGCCTTCCACCAAGTCTTGCAGCTTAGCGGTGTCAAAGGTACGCGCGCCCAGCGTTTGCGCTGCACGTGATATGCCATCCGCCGTTGCGTTGACCGATATATAAAATTCGGCGCTGACGTCGACACGCAGCCGATCATTGGTAATGAGTGACTCTTCTGCGGTGCGAACAACCTCTAGGCGTGTCGACTGCATGTTGATGCGAGAGATTTGGTGAAACCACGCAAAGGTGAACGCGCCGCCATCAATCACGACTTTTCGCCCGCCGATGCCGGTTCGGACAAAGCTCACTTCGCGCGTGGCACGCTCATAAAACTTGGCCAGTATCGCGGCGGCGCAGAGAAGCACCACGAAGAAAACGACAACCCAAATTATTAAATCAACCATAACAACCACCTTTAAACTGATAAGCCGCTTGACTCACACGCGAGGTGTGATGCCATGCCGCCATCGACGGGGATATTCGTACCGCGAATCCACCCACTGCCGTCGGACAACAAAAACAGAACCACTGGCGCAATGTCAGCTGGATTGCCGGGGCGGTCCATGATGTGAGCATCTTGAGCCGCACGCTCACCCAGCGTTTCTAAAAAATCTTTCAATATGGGCGTATCGACAGGCCCAGGGCTAACGCAGTTCATGCGTATGCCTCGGTCTCGCCATGTCCAGCGGTTTTTCATCGTCCATGCAATGAGCGCTTCTTTGCTAAAAAAGTAACTGCGCCCACCCGCATCGCCAGCGTCATGTGTTTTCACGAAGTCCTCGACACCATCAAAGTTCAAGTGCTCGGACTCCAAAATGGAGCTCACAACATTGGGCCAGCCCATGCCAGCCAGCGAGGCGAGGTTGACGATACTGGCGCCATCGGCCATTTTTGGGATCAAGCCGAGGGTGAGTGCCTTCAGAGCAACGAGATTCACGCAAAGCACTTTGGCCGCAGGTTGGGTGGGCGGCAGACCCGCGACGTTAGCCAGGCCATGAATGCCATTGGGCAAGACCTGCGTTAATTCGCGGATGGCGTGTGGGTCAGAGAGATCTGCTCGATACAGCTCATCGACGTGGTCATGCGTGACATTCACATCGACACCGAGGACACGGCCGCCGTTTTGCTTGATGAGTCGCGATACCTCTTTACCGATACCAGAGGCACATCCGGTAACAACAATGGTTTTTCCGTTTAGCACAGTCGCCTCCCTTAAAACTGTGGTGGGAAGGGTCGCCCACCGCGGTCTAGCGTGATCCAGCGCGTCTCGGTGAACGTCTCCTGTGACCACCGCCCGCCATGACGCCCCATCCCCGACGCTTTAGAGCCGCCAAAAGGCACATGAGGTTCATCATTGACGCTACTGCAGTTGACGTGGCACATACCCGTCTCCAAGCGGTTGGCTATCGAGAGCGCACGTGATTCGTCGCGTGTAATGATCCCGCTGGATAGGCCGTATTCGGTATCGTTTGCCATGGCGATGGCCTCCTCGTCCGTCGCAAACGGTATGACGGGAACAACGGGCCCAAACGTTTCGTCTTTGTAGACTTTCATGTCACGGGTCACGTTGAGTAGGATGGTCGGCTCTACAAAACGCCCGTTAACGCCGCCGCCCAGAGCGATGGTGGCACCTTTCGCGACGGCATCGTCTATCTGATCCTTCACCCTTGCGACTTGTCTGTCATTGATGAGAGGGCCAATGATATTTGCAGCGTCACGCGTTGGGTCGCCGACCTTGAGCGCTTTCGCGCGCCTGATAAATTCGGGCAGGAATTGGTCAAAAATCTTTTCGTGTACCAACACTTTTTCTACGGACATACAAATTTGGCCTTGATGCATAAAGCTACCAAAATTGGCGGCGCTTGTTGCGCGGTCTAAGTCGGCATCATCGCAGACAATTAATGCGTCCTTTCCGCCCAGTTCAACACACGCTTTCTTGAGGTGGGCGCCGGCTCTTGCGGCGATGACCCGACCAACGGCCGTACTTCCCGTGAAAGAAATCCCCTTTATCGCAGGGTGGTCCACGAGTTCATCGCCAATTGCCTGCACACGTTCGCGTGAGCAGGTGATGACGTTTAAGACGCCAGCTGGAACGCCAGCCTCTTCAAAAGCTTCCGCAAAAAACAAACCGCCGGTGTAAGGCGTCTCTTCAGACGGTTTCAGTATCACCGTGTTCCCCGCCGCCAACGCAAATGCGATCCCCCTTGCCGTTAGCACGCCTGGAAAATTCCAAGGACTGATACAGGTAATCACCCCCATGGGACGTCGCACGGCCAAGGAAAACTTCCCGTGTTCTGAGGGCATGACCTCACCAATTGAAGCGTAATTGCTCGCTGCGGCGGCATGAAAGACCTCAGGGACATAGCCCGCTTCGAACATGCCTTTGCCGATCCAGCCGCCACCTTCATACCGAAGCGCTTCAACGAAGTCATTTTTTCGCCGCTCGATGACGCTGGCGACTTTAATCATGAAATGAGACCGCTCTTGGAACGGCAACGCCGCCCATTTTGGAAAAGCCTCCTGCGCGGCCCCAATCGCCATGGCGGTTTCGGTTAGTGAGGCGTTTGGGGCGGTGGCCCAAACAGACCCATCGGATGGATTCAAATCGTCAAACTGGGTGGCAGTTCTGACCCATTGGCCACCGATATAAAGTCCTTTTAACGTGTTTGCCATATTCAGTCCTTAACCAACTTGCCGGCTTGATTGCGCCGGAATATTTCAACGGATGGGCGTCGCCATATCTGTACGCGAGGCGTCTCTATGGTCGGGGGCGAGGGCAGGGTGTGTTCTGGCTGGGCGGGGCTTGGTGCCACCGTTGCGCGCGCACGCTGCCGCTCGAGTGCGTGACGCACCACCGATTCAATGCTCGCGCCAACATCGACACCGCTTTCATGAGGTGGGTCAGCGGCCGCTGCCGCCCGCGTGAACGCCGGAGTGGGCCTGTCACGGTGGCTCAGCGACGCCGCAGAACGTTCAGTCGCGAGCTGCACCAGATCGGCCACGGATATGTTGAGAGTCGCCGTTACATCAGATGGAAGCTGCGCCCGCAACACTGGGGAGACAACGGGTGTTACAGGCAGTGCCTTGGATGCTGCGGGCGCCGTCGCTTTGCTGCCGCCGAGGTACGTCTGTTGAATGCTGACATCGTCCAACATAGCCGCTGCGGCGCGGGACGAAGAAATCTGACCGTTCTCCAACAAGTAAGCGCGGTCCGCGACAGATAGGCTGAGCCTGGCGTTTTGTTCTACAACCAACACGCCAACGCCGGTTTTGGCAATCTTTCTAAGCGTGCGAAAGACGTCTTTTGACAGCAAGGGGGACAAGCCCAGAGAGGGTTCATCTAGCATGAGAACCTGCGGCTTAGACATGAGTGCGCGGCCGATGGCGACCATTTGCTGCTCACCGCCACTCATGGTCCTCACGATTTGTTCTTGGCGCTCTTGCAAACGTGGGAAGAGCTGGAATATCTCGGCTAGACGCGCGGTGGTTCCTTCACGCGCGCGGTTGGCAAACGCCCCGAGTAACAGGTTCTCACGGACGGATAACTCGCCGAAAATGCCACGGCCTTCCGGGACCAAAGCCAAGCCCGCTTCTACCAGCTCGTGGGCCGGGGCGTTGGTCATATTGATGCCGCCGATGGCAACGTTTGCGCTGGCTTGCGCCGTCACCATGCCGCTGAGTGCGGACAACAACGTGGACTTGCCAGCGCCATTTGCGCCCAGAATTACAACGATCTCGCCAGCGCTTACCTCAAGAGATGCGTCAACGAGCGCTTGGTGGCGCCCGTAAAAAACCGATACGTGACTGGCTTCTAGCAGGACGTTTGCGTTAGCGCGCAAAAATTTAGACATCGCTGGCGTCCCCCAGATAGGCATCGATTACCTCGGGAATGCTAAGAACGCTATCCGTCTCCCCGCTAGCGATGACCTTGCCGACGTTCATGACCACACATGTCTGGCACAGACTGCGGATGGCATCCATGAGGTGCTCAACCAGCACGATGGTTGTTCCCTCCGCACTGATCGACTTAATTAGATCGATGCCCTCCAACAGCTCGGTTGCATTCAAGCCAGCCAGCCACTCGTCGAGTAGGAGAAGTTGTGGGTCAGAGATGAGGGCGCGCGCGAGTTCAACCCGCTTTTGATCGATGTAGGTGAGTGAGGACAGTGGCTCATGGCCGCGACCAGCCAAGCCGACTCTTGTTAGCATGCGCTGCGCAGCCTTTTCTGCTTCACGGCCCCAAAGGGGGTTCCTGCTGAAGACGACACCGGCCATCACGCTTTCTGCGGGCGTGAGGCCAGACAGGGGTTTAACCAGCTGAAAGGTGCGCGCAACACCACGTAAAAAAATACCGCGTGGCGGCATACCGGAGATGAGACGCTCCTGAAAATAAATGTCACCTGACGTCGTTTTGTGCGCGCCCGATATGAGGTTCATCATGGTCGTCTTACCAGAGCCATTGGGGCCGATGAGCCCAAAGACCTCATGCTTGTTGACCTGGAAGCTGACATCATCCACGGCGACCAAGCCACCGAATCGCTTGCTCACATTGACAACTTCGAGCATGCAACTACTCACGACTGCCTCCCTTATGCGACCACTTTTCTAGAAGCCCGGCGATACCGTTTGGTATGAAGTACACAATGACGAGGAAAGAGACGCCGAGCAACAGAACCGTTTGAGTGGGCGCGACCGCTGCAATAAACTCCCAAAGAAACGTGAATGGGATGACGCCAACAATGGGCCCCCATAAACGGTGGACGCCACCAAGCAAGGCCATGATGACGACTTGAAACGACAGGTCGGGCGAGAAAACCATAGACGGTTCGATGTAGGACAGTCGGGGCGCCAAGATGGCCCCGGTGAGCGCGGCGACCGCACCGGAGAAGGTGAAAAGCAGTATTTTGGCGCGTGCTGAGTGAATGCCCACGTGAGAGGCAACGACCTCGTCCCCGCCGATGACCCTCAGGGAAAAACCCAGGCGCGAGCGTTTCAGCCACAACCCAAACAAAGCGACAACCGCCGCAAGCGCCAGTAACTCCCAGTAGATATGCTGCTCTGTAATGTCAGTCAAGACATACACGCCCCGGCTACCTGTGAAGTTGTTTTGCACCCAGGTGATGACTTGGCGAATAAATTCGGCCAACCCTAAAGTAAAAATCACAAAGTAGACGCCAGATAATCTGAGGGTGGCCCAGCCGACTAAAAAGGCCAGGGCAGCACCAAATACCGTGGCGAGTATGAGCAACACAACGTAGGGCACCGACTCGATGCCAAGCCCGACGGTGTAGGCGCCCAACCCGTAAAAGGCCGCAGTGGCCAGCGATATATAGTGGGTTGGCCCAGAAAAAAGGGCCCATGACGTGGCTAAGACACCATAAGTTAATACAGAGATCGCTAGGGCGAGGTAGTAGGGCTCATCAAGCAGCGGTAAAAACGCCAGTAATACGAAGATGGCAACGCCGATGATCCAGCGGATGCTAGTGTTCAGGTTCATGACTTCGTCCCAAACAAGCCTTCAGGTTTGACCAATAGGACAACCACAAATAACAAGTAAGCCGCTGCTAGGGTCAGTCCTGGGTCGACCCAGGTTGCGATCACGCTCTCGGTCATTCCCAAGAGCAGCGCGGCGACAATCGCGCCCTTGAGGTTGCCAACGCCTCCCATGATCACAATAATGAGCGCCTTCATGGTGAAGACCACCCCAACCGATGCGTCAAGGGTTAAGAAGGTCGATAGCACCACGCCGCCCGCCGCGCTCATGGCACCGCCAACCGAGAAGGCAATAAGACTCAGTTTTTGAACATCAATCGCGACCAACTTGGCGCTGGAGGGACTCAGTGCCAGCGCCCGCATGGCCATGCCTGTGCGTGAGCGGACGAGCCAGAAGTAAAGGGCCACGCCAAACACGATGGCCACCGCTGCTGCAAAAATCCGGTTTAAGCCAAATGCGCTGCCAAAAATTAAAACGGGCTCTGCTAAAAAAGAGTAGTTGAAAAACTCACCGCCAAAAGCCATGCGCATGAGGCCAACGGCGATGAAGCTCATGCCGAAGGTGGCCAAGATACTGTCTACTTCTAGCGCACCGCGTGTTTTAGCGCGGCGAATCAGGGGCGTCAGTAGGTACTGATAGATCAGCCAATTGAGTACAAACGCAAACGGTACTGCGAGGGCAAATCCCCATAGGGGGGACACGCCTTGTAGTGCAAAGCTCCAGTAGGCGGCAAACCCACCGACGACTATCCACTCGCCACCGGCGAGGTTCATGATGCGCGCGACCCCGTACTGCAAGGTAAGGCCCAATGCCATCAGGCAGTAGGTCGCACCAAGCAACAAGCCAATAATCAGAGTGTCCATAGGTTGTGCACGAACAAATAAGAAAGAGCCGTATACCGGCTCTTTCTATGCCCGCAATTTAGAGCGCTGTTTTACCAACCATTTTTCAGTTGTACAGGCTTCTCACCCGCTTTGCCGGTGGAGGCCACGCCGACGAACTTGCCGCCTTGCCACTGACCAACCGTCCAAAACTGCTCGATCACTTGGTTCTTGAACTTCCAGTCGCCGAGAACGGTTTTAAATGAGCCGGCTTTAATTTGCGCAGTCACTGCTTTGCGGTCGGTGCTGCCGACTGACTCGATGGCTTGCTCCAATACTTGGAGGCTCGCGTAGGTCACAGGACCGGCCCAGTAATCTGCGCCAACGCCAGTTACTTTCTGGTGGCGCTCAAAGTAGCCTGTGAGCGCGGCGGAGTCGACGTCAATACCACCCGCTCCAAGGATGTTTTCAGCACTGCCTTTGAACTTGCCAGCAAATGCGGGGAAGCAGGTGGCTACTGCCGTGTAAAACGCCTTCACATTCAAGCCCTCAATTTTTGCGAGCTCTGTCAAACCAAAGGTGTCTGGGGGATAAGACCATGCAACGAATGCGTCGGGGTTCGCCGCCTTAGCGCCTTTTACAACCGGTGCCAAGTCTTGCGCGCCCAATGGGTAAGACTTGTCGTAAACGATTTCCAGGCCGGCTTTTTCAAAGATGGGGCGGGCAGCCTGAGCCAACTCAATACCGAAGGCGTCCGCAACGTTCACCATGGCGACCCGTTTGCCAATTTTGCCGTCCGCGACCATCTTCGCCAAGGTGTCGGCCACGGATTGCGCAAAGGCTGATGTGTTCCCTAGAGTGAAGAAAATGCCGGGGTAGCGCTTGGCTAGTTCGCCGGTCTTATCCGTAATGGCGCTAACAGCGATCTGCGGGTAGCCATACTTGGCAAATACAGGGGCTGAGGCCAGGTTCAAGCCGGTTCCATAGGGCGCGATGATGAAGTCGGCCTTGTCGCGGGTTGCCAATCGCTCAACCGCTTTGATGGTTTCGCCGGGGTTTGTCCGGTCGTCATACTCGATCAGTTCGATGGGGCGGCGTGAGCCATCTTTCATCTTTAAGCCGCCACGGCCATTGACGTCAGAGACCCAGAGTTTGATCGTCGGCCACTGCGTGACGGCAGCACCACCGGCGAGAGGGCCGGTTTTTGGCGCGACTGCGCCAATTTTGATGGGTTCGTTGGCGGCGTTGGCCGCGCCACCTGCAAGCGATAAGCTTAAGGACAGTGCGGCGAGCGAAATTAAATGACGACGGTTCACGGGTTGTCTCCTCAGTTGATTGTTTTTTGCTTTTACGTAGTGGCTTACGTTCTACGGAGAAAAGCATAACTTAAATTTATCAATACGGTAAGAGGAGTTTTGCTGAGCGACGTGGGTTGTCCGTGGTGCCGCACACGCTATTTCAACGGCCAAGCTCAGCCCGGTTTGGTAACGACTGGCACTAACAAACTTTATAAACGCTCAAAAATACGCCGTCTGGTTTGCGCACGCCTGTACCCAAGAATTGAAAGGTATGCAGCCATTGCCAGTCGGGATGCGCTGTTTCGAATGTGGGTTGGCAGCGGAAGTAAACCGCGGAGGGGTCGACGGGTATGCCTTGCATGATTTTTTTAGAGTCTTCTGGTGACGCAACGCGCAGTGCGGTGTTGGCCACAAAGACGGTGGCGCCATCCGCCATTTCAATGGCGTAGCGTGCATCGAGGTGCGCCTGAGCGCCGTTGGCCACAATGAGTTGAAAGTCAGCCCCACCCGCCAGCACACGACCTTGACCATGGGGGCCGTTTACGACACCGCCGGTGATGGGAATCATGCGGCGTATGCCTAAAGGGGTTTGCCCTATCTCGATGGGGTTGGCAATCGCGACGGCGATGTCAAAAACGTGGCTGAGGTCGGGTTGGGGGAGTGTTGTGGGTGTCATAGCGGCAGATCATAGCGCGCCGCGACGGGCTAGGCGTACAAGCCTTTGCCTCTCGCCATCAGGCGGGTGAGG
This sequence comes from Methylobacillus sp., assembly GCA_018607835.1. Classification (GTDB taxonomy): domain Bacteria; phylum Pseudomonadota; class Gammaproteobacteria; order Burkholderiales; family Burkholderiaceae_C; genus RS62. Next base: position 43,236 of record JABBAS010000065.1, read on the forward strand.
CCAAAAATGGCATCGATGTTGGGGGTGGGGATGTGCAGACGTTGAGCGATTTCGCGCACCGCACCCACGATCGCATCCAGTTCAAGCGCGCGTCCTGCTTCGACGTCTTGAAGCATGGACGTTTTAAAGGCACCAAGCTTGGCTGTGACGGCGTGTCGCGTTTCTGGCGTGTCCGTGACATGGCAGCCAATGGCTTGTCCCACGGCCTGGGCTTCGCGCATGGCATCAGAGCAAAAGTGGCGTACCACCGGGTCTGCGAGCAGTCGGTCGAGTGTCGCGCCAGTCAGCGCGCTGATCGGGTTCATGGTGAGGTTGCCAAGCAGCTTGAACCAGATCTGGTGCCTGATGTCGTCGCTCGCCTCGGCGTTAAACCCCGCCGCACTCAGCATGGCAACGACCGTATCCGTTCGCGCAGACGGCCCCCCGTTCGGCTCTCCCACGATAAGACGGTTGCCGCCGGCCAGCCGGGATACCCCTTTGGAGGGAGAGCTAGCCGATGCGTGCACGACACACCCCAATACCTGCTTGTGGGGCAGCGTCTCGCTGAGTGCGCCGCTGGGGTCTACTGAGGTGAGTGGGTCATCAAAGTGGGGCAGGCCATTGCAGAACCACCACGGTACGCCGTTCATGGCCGGGATCACGATGGTGTTTTGATCGCATAGGCTCAGAAGTTGTGGCGCGATCTGGGGAAGTGCGGGCGACTTGAGCGCGATCAGCAGGACGTCCTGAACGCCGAGGTCACTGGTTTGATCAGACACGCGGTGCGCGGGCCCACGGATAACGCCCTCAGGCGTTTCCAACACAAAGCCATTGCGCTGGAGCGCCGACGCCGTCTCGCCGCGCGCGTGAGCGCAAACCGACATACCAGCCGCAGCGAGCCGCGCACCCAACCACGTGCCAATGGCACCGGTGCCGACGATACAGATTTTCATGGGTGTTTTCCTCTCTCTGTCTGGTTCGTCAGCGCAGTGTCTGCTGTCGGATCGCGGGTGTTAGGACTTGAAAACCGATAACAAATCTTGCGATGTTGCTTTTGGTTTGTGCAAGTCAACGTGCTCATTGATATGAACAATATGCTTTTTCATCAGGTCCTGCGCGAGTTGCTCATCCCGTGATCGCAACGCTTGGATGATGCCAGCGTGCTCATCATCGCGGCAGTTAACCACACCCGTGTCGCCGAACATCGCAATGATCAGCGATGACCGTGTCACCAGATCCTTGACCACCTGAATTAAGAAGGAGTTGCCCGTTAACTGCGCCAAGTCGGTATGAAACTGCCCGGATAGGCGAATGGCCTCTTGCCGGTTGCCTGCGGCGTGTGCCTCAGACTCCTTAAGAAGATGGCGTTCGAGTACCTTGAGGTTACTGGGCTTGGCTTTGAGGGCGGCTATTCGGGCAATAGGCGGCTCGATGGCTAGGCGCGCTTCAAAGATTTCTTGGGCTTGCTGTGGTGTGGGTCTGGCTACAAATGCGCCGCGGTTGGCATGAAGCTCAACCAAGCCCCGATTGGCGAGCAGCAGCAGGCTGCGTCGCACGCGCATACGGCCAACGCCAAAGGCTTCGCATAAAACGGACTCAGATAACTTGGTGCCTGGCGCGAGGCGTTGGTCGATGAGTGCTTCGTAGATGCGTCCTACGATGGCTTCCTCTTCGGCTTTTTCAATGGTTAATGTTGAGGCCATATGTAAATCATGTGCACAAAAAGCGGGCACTGGTACGCACCGTAAGTAAGCCAGCACCTCAACGGTGCAGGTGGAAAAGGGTTGAAAGCGCTCACGCGATCCGCTCGTCAGTAGAGGAAAACATTGTAATGGCGTGGGCTTAGCTGGTTTTTTTTCTGATAGGTGGTCTAAGCAAAATAGTGGCCTGCTTATTGCTGTAAACAAGGAGACCCGAAAGTGAAATCATCGGTGTTTACACTTATATAAATTATTGTTAACAATTTATAAGATGGCAACACCAACCTTAAATGGCCGATTTTTAAGCGGGTTGGATTTCCAACACTGACTCTAAAGGAGAAAAGTCACATGAAGAAACGTCACTTTCTGAAGACAACGCTAATGGCCAGTTTGGCCAGTTTGGCGTTTAGCCAAGCGGCGGTCGCTGCCAACCCCGTTCTAAAAATCGGATTCGTCGGTGTAACCTCTGGCCCCGCTGCGTCATGGGGTATTTCTAACCAACGGTCCATGGAAACACGCGCGGCGTGGATTAACGAGACGGGTGGCGTCAAAATTGGTGGGACGACGTACAACGTCGAGATCGTCGCATTCGACGATCAAAAAGACCCCAAGCGCGCGATCGCCGGTATGGAGAAAATGGCGCAAGAGGGCATCCACTACGTGGTTGGTCCTAACGTGGACGACGGTGCCGCTGCGGTGCGCCCTGTGGCTGAGCAGAAGGGCATCATGTACTTCCCTTACGCTTTCCCCAAATCCTTGTACACCAAGCCTGCTTCCAATGCAGTTTTGGGCATGGTTGCCAACTACCAGTCTGGCCCTGCAATCTACTCGTACATGATGAAAAACAAAGGGGTTAAGAGCGTGGCATTCGTCGCTGCGAACGAATCAGATCCCTTAAGCCAGCGTGATGGTGGCGTCGCTGCGGCGAAAGCCTTGGGCCTCAAGGTGACCTCAAGCAACGTGACCTATCAAGTGGACACGACAGACTTCACCCCCGTTCTATTGCCCGTCTTGAAGACCCGTCCTGACCTGTTGGTTTTGTCTGGTGTGTCGCCAGCGAATGCACCACAACTCATCCGTTCTGCGCGTGAGTTGGGCTACAAGGGCTTGATCTCGACCGAGACGGCGCAAGACGCGAACGTGTTGAAAGAAGGCGCGGGCGACTTGGCTAATGGCTTCGTATCAGTAGGCGGCGCTTCGACACCGCAGCTGGCATCGGACATGATGCGTGAGTTCGTCAAGCGTTACACCAAGATGTTTGGTGAGTACAACGACGAGTCCAACACAAAGGTCTACGCACTTGAGTACATTTTGGAGACCTTGAAGGCGAACCCAAAGGGTATGAAGGACGTGGCCGTGTTCCAAAAGACGATGGATACGTTTGAGGCGCCCAACCCCTACATGGTTGGCGATGCCAAGTTGAAGTATGTCGGCATGAGCTCGTTCGGTCAGAAGCGCCAGGTCTCCGTGCCTTTGGTCGTGAACGTCTACAACGGTGGAAAGTTTGAGACGTTGTTCGTCGCACAAGTTGACTAATCGTTGAGCGTTGTCATTTAAAACCTTGGCGCGCCCTCGTGGCGCGTCTTGGTTTTAATAAGGTAGTTTATGGAACAAATAATTGTTAATGGTCTTTATCTGGGCGCCCAGTACGCGCTTATTGCGCTCGGATTGACGTTAATTTTCTCCCTGATGAACGTGCTCAATTTTGCGCACGGTCAAATGTATGTACTTGGTGGCTTTGTAACCTATACGGCGGTTGCGCAGTTCAAGCTTCCCTTTGTTATTGGATTGGTGTTATCCGCGGTCGTCTTAGCGGTCGTGGGTGGATTAGTCGAAAAATATTTATTTCGACCTGTTATCAAGAAATCTCGTCGAGAAGAGAGCACCATGCTGCTCGCGGCGGGTATCGCGTTCTTTCTAGACGCCGTCATTCTGTTGGTGTTCGGCGAGAAGCAACGCGGCATCCCAAAAATTATTGACGGTGTATTTAACTGGGACTTCATCATCGTGATGCCCTACGACCGCATCGTGATTGGCGTGATCGCTATTTTGATCATTGCCGCGTTTATTTTGTTCATGCAGTATTCCCGAGCAGGCCGAGCCATGCGCGCTTTGGCGCAAGATAAGGTTGCCGCGACCTTGATGGGGGTTGCTGTTGACCGCTACTCCATGCTGGGTTTCGCATTGGGCGCAGCGCTCGCGGGTCTGGTGGGTGGGCTGTTGGTCACCATCACGGGAATCAACTTAGGTATGGGCGGGCCGGCGTCGATTAAGGCGTTCATGATGATCATGATTGGTGGCGCCGGTGTGATCTCAGGTGCCATCGCGGGTGGTTTCATTCTCGGCATGATGGAGAGCGTTGGCCTCACCGTTTTGTCTGAATACGGCGACATCACGTATCTCGTTATTTTTGCCTCGTTAATGGTTTTCCTGTCCCTCCGGCCGCAAGGCCTGATGGGCAAGCCGTGGGGTTGAACACATGCAAAAGAAAAACCTTGTTCTCATCGCGCTGTTTATGGCGCTTGCGTATATCGGCGTACCGTGGATCATCGGTGTGTCTGGCCGTACGGATTTTTATTACACGCTGACATCTGTCGCCTTGCTGTCCATCGCGTCTGGGGGGGTATGGCTGACGTTCTACATTGGCCGTATCAACATCGGGCAGGGCGCCTACGCACTGGCTGGCGGTTATGTTTCAGCCGTCTTGATGACGCAATACGGATTCAGTTTTTGGGCGAGCCTGCCCTTGGCAGGTTTGTTTTGCGCTGGCTTGGCGGTGTTGATTGGGTTACCTATCTTGCGCTTGCGTGGGGTGTACTTTGCCATGGTGACGCTGGTTCTCACAGAGGTGATGCGTCTAACCGCGTTGGCCTTGTCGATTACGCAAGGGGCCAAAGGGATCACGTCGATTCCTTTGCCTGGCGAGCTCAGCGTATTTGGGGTGACCTTGGTACCCGACTTCAGCACCATGGAGAACCCAAAGGTTGGCTTCTATTGGATGGCCGTCACCTTAATGATCATCGCCTTCGCGGTACTCTGGCGCATTGTGAACTCACGGCTGGGTCACTTATGCCGTTCGCTGCAACAAAACGAAGAGCTGGCCTCGTCAATCGGCGTTAACACCGCTTATTTGCGGGTCATTGCTTACGCGATTTCCTCCTTTTTTGGTGGGATCGCAGGCGCGAGCTTCATTGCGATTTCGCAGTCCATTTACCCATCGTCCTTCCAAGTGGTTGACAGCGTGAACTTCATGCTCAATTGTTTCTTGGGTGGCTTGGGTTATGTGTTGGGTCCGATGCTTGGAACCCTGATGCTTTATTTCGGCTGGGATCTCTTGTTCACCACTGGTAAGTACCAACTGCTGATCTATTCATCGTTGCTGATTGCCTTGATGCTTGCCCTGCCAAATGGCGTTCTAAGCCTGTTGGATAGAAAGAAGGCTTGATCATGACCACTCTCCTTCAAATAAAGAATGTCACCAAACGCTTCGGTGGGCTGACAGCTGTCAACGACGTGAGCTTCTCCGTGAACGCCGGCGAGATACTCAGTGTGATCGGTCCGAATGGGGCGGGTAAGTCCACCTTGTTCAAGTTGATCTCGTCTTTTTTGTCCACCAGTAGCGGAGAGGTGTTGTTGGATGGACAGCGCATCAGTAATTTGGCGCCACACGTGGTGGCCAGACGAGGCGTGGTGCGTACCTTTCAAGAAACGACTATCTTCCGTGCCATGACGGTTCGAGAAAACATCATCGTCTCGCATCACTTGCGTTCCAATGCGTCCTTGTGGGGATTCTTTTGGGGCAGCAGAGCCGCGAGAGCGGATGAGGCTGACTTCGGTGCCTCTGCCGACGCGATCATCGAATTTTTGGGCCTGGAGTCTATTCGCGATGAGATGGCGGCGACCTTGCCACAGGGTCATTTGCGTGCTTTGGGCATGGCGATTGGGTTGGCAACAGACCCCAAAGTCTTGTTGCTGGATGAACCGTTTGCAGGAATGAACCATGACGAGACCATGCACATGGTTGACCTGGTTCGTCGACTGCGCGATGAGCGTGGCGTGACTGTGCTGTTGGTGGAGCACGATATGCCGGCCGTGATGAAAATATCTGATCGTATCGTCGTACTAAATTTCGGTGAAAAAATCGCAGAAGGCTCGCCTCAGGATATTCAGAACAACGAAAAAGTGATCGAGGCTTACCTCGGCTCCGAAGACGCAGCCATCGGAATGTAGCCCATGACAAAAATTCTTGATTTCCAAAACGTTGAACTTTATTACGATCACGTCTACGCCCTGAAAGGCGTCTCCATTAATGTGGAGGAGGGAGAGACCGTTGCACTGATTGGTGCCAACGGCGCTGGCAAGTCCTCTATATTGCGCGCTATTACCGGCCTTGCACCGATCAAGTCGGGTCAAATTGACTACCGCGGTGAGCGACTAGACGGGACCCCCGCTGCAAAGATCGTGGAGATGGGTATCGCGATGGTCCCTGAGGGGCGACGCGTGTTTCCGTACATGTCCGTGCAGGACAACCTGTTAATGGGTGCATTTACGCGGCGTGACCAAGTTGAGGTTCAGCGCAGCTTAGATAGTGTGTTGTCACGTTTTCCGCGTCTGCGGGAGCGATTTAAGCAACAGGCAGGCACGCTCTCTGGTGGTGAGCAGCAGATGATGGTTATCGGCCGTGCGCTCATGGCCAAGCCGACGCTGCTGTTACTGGATGAGCCCAGCCTGGGTATTGCGCCTAAGCTGGTGCAAGACATTGCGCGATCCATTGTGGCCATATCGCGCGATGAAAAAGTCAGTGTGTTGCTCGTGGAGCAAAACAGCCGCATGGCGTTGTCAATATCCAGTCGTGCTTATGCGATGTCCACGGGGTCGGTAGTCTTGACTGGCGAATCCAAGGCACTTATCAACGATGATCGAATTAGAGCCGCGTATTTGGGCGGGGAAGTGTGAGTAGTATGCGAATCTTAGTTGTAAACCCCAACACCACGGTGGCTATGACGCGAAAAATCGCGGATGCCGCGCGTCAGATCGCCTCTCCGGGGACGGAGATTATGGCGATAACGTCCCCGTTTGGCCCCGCTTCGATAGAGGGTTATTTTGACGAAGCGACCAGCCTGAACGGCTTGCTTCAGGCGATACATCGCGCTGAAAACTACGATGCGGTTGTGATTGCCTGTTTTGACGATACCGGCTTGGACGCGGCACGTTGCCTCACCGATAAGCCGGTGATTGGCATAGGAGAGGCGGCGTATCGGTGCGCCGCGATGGTATCCAATAAGTTCTCTGTTGTGACGACACTCGCGCGCTCAGTGCCCGCGCTTGAGCACAACTTGGCGCGCTACGGTATGGCGCATCAGTGCGTCAAGGTGCGCTCGTCAGAGGTGGCTGTGTTGGATCTGGAAGATAACAACCCGGCGGCTTGTCGCAAGATTGAGGCAGAGATTGAGGCGGCGATTGCCGATGACAAGGCGGAGGCGATTGTGTTGGGTTGCGCCGGTATGGCTGACCTAGCCGACTCACTCAGTCAGCGCTATCAACTGCCCGTCTTAGACGGTTTGGCATGCGCCGTGGCTCTCGCAGAGAGCTTGGTTCGCCTGAAGTTGCGTACGTCGCGTTTGGGAGGTTATGCCTCACCGCCTGCGCACAAGCTGCAACTGGCTTTCGGCAGTGATCCTGTCGCGGCCTAAGGGACAAACGCCGCTAGCTCACACTCTGTAATTGCGTGAGTGTCACGAAAGACAAGGCTTTTTCGTGCGTGCACTCCAGTACGACTGGCGGCGCGACGCCCGCCTCATAAGCCTCGCGCCAACGCGTGGCGCACAGGCACCAACGATCTCCTGGTGTTAAGCCCGCAAACCGAAACGCTGGGCGGGGGGTACTGAGGTCGTTACCTTGTTTCAGCGAGTAGGCCAAAAACGCCGCAGTGACCCGGGCACAGACGACGTGACTGCCCACATCGTTCTCGTCCGTGTTGCAGCAGCCGTCTCGATAAAAGCCCGTTAGTGGGTCGTACGAGCAAGGCACCAAGGCGGTACCGAGTACGTTTAATGGGGTTTGGCTCATGGTGGTTGGCTCAGGGTAGTTGCTTGGTTCCCGTATATTAATCTGCCGCTAAGCCGTGTTATTGCTGAAGGGGTTTTCCATAGAATTTTCCTGAGCGTACACTGTTACCTACCGGTACATCTCCATAATGCACTGGTTTGTTGATCCAATTGAAGACCTGCTTGGCTTACTGTCAGGCAGACCGTTGCGACGTAATCCATGACGAATACGAATCTATCTGGTAACGATCCGTTTGTGCACCTCCCACACCTTCGAGGGCGCTTTATTCCGCCATTGCAGTCCAAAGCGCGGGTGACACCCGAGGTGCTGGCGCAGTGGGACCAGCGGGTGTTCGCGTTGGGTGGTGATCCCTCTTGGCGCTTGCCAGACGAGGAGCGCGAGGCAGCTCGGCGCATCGTGATGGCCGATGAGCGACATGCTGGCGATGTGTGGGTGTTTGCGTATGGCTCACTCATGTGGGATCCCGCCATTTATTTCTCAGAGGTTCGTTTGGCCGAGTTAGCGGGCTATCAGCGTTGCTTTAATTACCAAGTGATCGCGGGCAGAGGGACGCCCGAACAGCCGGGTTTGGTGTTGTCCTTGATGCCGGAGCGGAGTCGGTGTTGCCGCGGGTTGGCCTTTCGAATTCCCAAGGAGCAAGTGCAGGAGGAGACCACCCTGTTGTGGCGACGCGAGATGTTGCGCGGGGGCTATGCGCCTGAAACCCTTGCGTTAGACACACCGCAGGGCGTGGTGCAAGCCATTGTCTTTGTCGCGCATGCCGCTAATGCCGCCTATATGAACGATTTGAGTTTGGACGAAACAGCGCAAATTGTTGCGGCGGCGGCGGGTCACTTGGGAACCAACCGCGACTACCTCGTGCAACTCGCGGCTCAGTTGCAGGCGCTTGATATTGGCGATAGCTATATCGAGAACCTGCACCAAGCGGTTGCTGGGCTGTAAGCCAATGACTGAGGGCAAGTTAGGGTAAGTTAGGGTAGGGCTTGAGCGGTTCAGGTAGGCGGGGCCGCGTCTTTGTTGATGAAACCAAAATAGCGCTTACTGCTCATCTGGTTTTCATAAATCGACCCTTGATGTTTGGCTGGCGGTAGCGGCATGCGCACGGGCACGTCGCGCAGTCGCGCGTGATTGGTTTCCGCGCCGTATATCAACCGCTTGGTGAAGGTTGGCCAGTCCTCTTTAGAAAGCAAGGGATAGGCGTCTGCCGCCATCATCTCGTAGAGTAACAAACCACGCGCACGATCTGAGGTGTTTTGGGCGGACCCATGCACGGTGCGTGCGTGGTGAAACGTGACTGAACCTGCTGGGCCTTCGCAGGCCACGGCTTGGTTGAAGTCCAGGGCCGCGGTCTCGGGATCGATGGCACCACAGAAGTAGCCATCCGGGCCATGGTGATTGAAAATTTCGCCTCTGTGCGTGCCGGGGATGACGAACATCGCGCCGTTATCCACACGGGTGTCGTCAAGCATGATGCCTGCTGCCGTTACGTCGTCGTTGGTGTGGGGGTAAAAGGCCCAGTCTTGGTGCCACTCGACCGGGGATCCAAAATGTGGCGCCTTCACGTTGAGTTTGGCGTTGTGAAGGCGGACGTTTTCGCCCAATAAGTCTTGTGTGATGCGCTTGAATTTCTCTATCTGTAAAAATTCGCGAAACAAGGGGTGATG
>JABBAS010000065.1:52747-56691 GCA_018607835.1 Methylobacillus sp.
GTGTGATGCGCTTGAATTTCTCTATCTGTAAAAATTCGCGAAACAAGGGGTGATGCAGGTGTGGTGTTTTGATGCGACGCACGCGGGGATCCTTGGCCGTATGACCGGGCTCTAGATCGTAGGTGTCGTCATGTGTGGTGACGGATCGAGACTGGTCAACCCATTCTGCGAGTGCTTCTCGCATCAGTTGGCAAGTGGCTTCGTCAACAACGCCTTCGATGATGACGTAGCCTTCCTCACGGTACTGTTCCTGTTGATGGGACGTCAAAAAACGATGTGTCACGTCAAAAAACCCCTAAGAAAAACGCACCCACTGCTCGCGTGCGACGTTATCTTATTTCACAGGTTTCAGACGTGTCAATTGTCTGGCCATTTAGGCAGGTGTACCCAAGCAGGCGTCATTGACGCGAGCACATCATCTCTCAGTACGAGATAGTGAAAAATAGCGGCAACCGCATGCAGACCCGCCAGCCAAATCAAGGCGTCACCCAGCAGCGTGTGGGCTCCCACAACCAGACCCCCGAAGGTGTGGAAATTGCCCGCAAAGGCCGCGATGTCTGTCCCACCTAGCAAAGTGAGCGGGTGTCCCTCCAACCAGACGCCCATCACGGCGGTAATGGGTATGAGAAACAGCAGCGCGTAAAGCGCACGTTGCATGCTGGTTGCAAGCGCCTTCATCCACTCCGGGCCACCATCAATGGCCGGTTTATGTGCAAAAGCCAGCCACATCAAACGCAACAGGGAGACTGAAAAAATTGCTACCCCCAGTGTTTCGTGCAGTTCGCGTTTGAAATCGTTGCCGGACGCATACAGGCGGGCCTCGGAGCCACCAAGGCCGGAGGCGAAGGCGAGTAGGACTAAGATCGCCGTTATCCAATGGAGGGTTTGGGTAAAGCGGCCGTGTGTTTTTGTGGTGTGGGCGATCATGACGTGATGCGTTGGATAAAGCGCCTATAGTGCCTTAGCTCGGGTGTCATCACGACATGACTTTCAGATCTTATCTGTAAAGGTCTCAAAATTGCCGGGTAAAACAATCTCGATTAATTCGAGGTCTTCAGAGTGCGCGATCTCGCGGTGGCGAATACCCGGCGGCTGGTGCACACAGGTGCCTGCCTCCAGACGGTGTTCGCCGTGGCCGTCGTATTCAAAGATGGCCCAGCCTTTGAGTACGTACACAATTTGTAATGTCACATTGTGGTGGTGCCACTCGCCACTGGCGTGCGTTCCCTCGCGTGCCCGAATGACATGCATAACGGCTGCGCCCTCGGTTGATTGCTGAATCCCTAGATCACGATATTCGAAGTACTTCCGTATACCGTCGTGGCTGAATTGCCCGTCGTTTGCGTGTTGAATGCTAAATGCCAAAAGAGTCTCCCGAGTTTTAATGTCGTTGGATTTTATAGATTCAGACGTTAGACGTAAACGAGATAAACCCCACATCGCCACGCTGGGGGACATTTCACCCCGCGCGGTATCTCACGCGACGCCAATGCGTGCCTCCTTTTGTTACATTGCGATATGTACAGACACGGGTCATCAATTGGAGGGTTAAAGAGATGCTATACGTAGACACATCCCTGCTGAGGGTCGCGTATGAAGACCACCAACACCAGAGCGAAAAGGTCGTGGTGCTCATGCACGGTTGGCCAGATAGTCCTCGGACGTGGGCAGGCGTGGTCCCTGGTTTGGTGGCGGCGGGTTATCGCGTCATCGTGCCAGCGCTCAGGGGTTTCTCGCCCACAACGTTTCTGCACGCCGAGACGCCACGCACGGGTCAGCTGGCCGCCTTGGGACGCGACTTGATAGAGTTTGTCGCCGCCTTGGGTCTCGATCGACCCGTATTGCTGGGACACGACTGGGGGGCGAGGGCGGTGGCTAACGCCTGCGGCTTGGCCCCTGGACTCGCGTCGCACATGATTTTGTTGTCCACAGGGTATGGCACCAACAACCCGAGCCAGCCCATCAGCATGGTCCAGGCGCATCGCTATTGGTATCACTGGTACATGGCGACAGAGCGAGGGCAGAAAGAAGTGGCTGCAAACAGGCGAGACTTCACGCAAATCATGTGGGACACCTGGTCGCCGGCGGGCTGGTATGCGCCCAAAGAGTTTGAGGTCACTGCCGAGGCGTTTGATAACCCCGATTGGCTGCCTGTGACCTTGCACTCCTACCAGCACCGATGGGGGCATGCGCCAGGAGACCCGGCTTATGACGCCGATGACTTGCTACTGCAAACGCCCCCGCAGATTGACGTGCCGACGCTGGTCATTCACGGTGAGGCTGACGGTGTGAGTTTGTTACAAAGCTCAGCGAATAGCGCGCACTTTTTCCGTGATCGTTACGAGCGCACCTTACTACCCGGGGTGGGGCACTTCCCACAACGTGAGGCACCAGAGCAGGTGACCCAAACGGTGTTGTCTTTCTTGGCGGAGTGATTACCCATGTTGCAAGTATGTTCAGTTGTTAAATCATGATGAGGGGGCGCAGCATGCTAATTGAACCCGCCGCACAGCCCGGCTCTCGGCTTGGCTTGCTGCGGCAGCAACTGGGGCGCAACCAACTGGTTAATGGTTTAGTGGGCTTCTTGTTCTCTTGCACAGGCCCATTGGCGGTCATTTTGGCCGTGGGCACGCAGGGCAATCTGACCTCGGAGCAGTTGGCCTCGTGGGTGTTTGGCGCCTTCTTTATAAATGGCTGGCTGACGCTATGGGCGTGCTGGCGGTACCGACAGCCGTTGGCTTTTTATTGGACGATTCCGGGTGCCGTGCTGGTTGGCCCCGCGCTCACCCACCTGAGCTTCGCCGAGGTCGTGGGAGCCTATTTTGTGACAGGCGCCTTCATGCTTTTACTGGGTGTGACCGGCTCTGTCAGACGAGTGATGGCGTCGCTGCCCATGCCCATTGTGATGGCGATGGTCGCGGGCGTGTTTTTACGGTTTGGCACTGACCTAGTTAAGGCGGTACATGGGGATTGGCTATTGGCTGGCAGCATGACCCTTGCATTTTTGGTGCTATCAGCCAAGTCAGCTTGGGGGCAACGCCTCCCCCCAATGATTGGGGCATTGCTCGTGGGTGTGGTCGTGATGGTTGTGGCACGCCCATATACGCCCGCTTTCGGTTTGGTCAGCTGGGCGCAGCCGGTGTGGACCGCCCCCGTGTGGTCTTTACCCGCGATGTTTGAATTGGTGGTCCCTCTATCGATCACGGTGTTGGTGGTTCAAAATGCCCAGGGCCTCGCCGTGTTACGAGCCAATGGGCATGAGCCCCCGATAAACGCCATCAGCAACGCCTGTGGTGTGTGGTCGATGTTGGGGGCGTGTGTTGGTGCGGTGAGTACGTGTCTAACGGGGCCTGTGAATGCCATATTGACCACCAGCGGTGCGCAAGATCGGCAGTGGGCTGGCGGTATGGTGGTGGGTGTCATGGCCATTGGCTTTGGTCTCTGGGCGCCCTTGTTTACACAGGCGGCGTTGGCGACCCCCCCTGCATTCATTGCGGCCATGGGTGGCTTGGCTATGTTGCGCGTATTGCAAACCGCCTTTGTCGCTGCGTTTTCTCAGCGGTTTACCTTGGGGTCATTGGTTACTTTTTTGGTGACCGTGGCTGATGTGCCGTTGTGGAATATTAGCGCTGCATTCTGGGGTCTGGTCTTCGGTATTGCGACCGCTTGGTGGCTTGAGCGTGGCGACTTTGCGGCGGCCGCGACCAATCACACAACCACGGCGGCTAAACCGAAGTGAGGCGCTAGCTGGCAGCGCGGTGAGTGGCTACGCGACGCCCCACCCTTAGCAACGCAACGCAGCGACTGACGAGCCTCCAGTGTCACAACTGGGGGCTTTTGTATTTTCAGATCATTTTGCAATACGAGTGAAAGATGACAAGCATATATAGATTCAAAAAATGTATAGTTCTTTTTAACTATAAACTGACGATAAATAAACCTTT
>JABBAS010000006.1 GCA_018607835.1 Methylobacillus sp.
AAACGCTTCGCCTCATCGTCCATTTCAGCCTTAAATGCATGGCGTGTCTTCAAGGCCTCAGCGCGTTGCGCAGCAGGTCGCTCGTTCATCTCGTCTAAGAAACGCTTCACGGAAGGGTAAGTCGCCCAGTGCTCCGGGCCACCCAGCACATAGGGCAACATACGTGCCCAACCCCACAACGCCATGTCCACGATGGAGTAGGTCTCACCCAACATGAAGCGGTTGGCTTTGAGGCGCTGCTCGATCAACGCCCAATGACGGTGGGCTTCGTAGTCGTAACGATTCAACGCATATTCCTTGGGTTCTGGCGCGGCATGGCGGAAATGCACAGACTGCCCAGAAAACGGCCCAACGCCCGTGGCAATAAACATCAGCCACGACAGCATCTCCCCACGGGCTTTTCCATCACTGACGGCTGGGATAAATCGCTGCTCTCTGTCCGCCAGATACATCAAAATGGCGTTGCTATCAAACACGGTCGTCTCACCATCCTTGAGCGCAGGCAACTTCGCATTCGGGTTAACAGCCAAAAAGTCCGCACCAAACTGCTCGCCTTTGCGTGTGTCCACCGGTATGGCATCAAACGGCAAACCCAGCTCCTCAAGCAGCAATGCGACCTTCATGGGGTTGGGGGCTGCGTTGTAATAGAAAGTCAACATACTCAAGTCCTTTAAAAATTATTTACAAAATAGTGTGCACCGCAGCGCTACTGACTCAGACCCATCGCCAAACGGTTCAGCGCGCTGCCGGGTTGCACGAGCGCGTCAAGGATGGAGAAATGGTTACAGCCAGGAATCTCCAGCGCCACGGGGACCGCGCTGCTACCCCAGTGTGCCTTCAAAAGCTGGTTTTGCCGGCGAAACTCATCACTCTCATCGCTCCCCACCACGCAGGACAAAGGCGTGATCGCCTGCCGCTTGCTGGGTCGCTTAAAGCGCACCGGACTCGCCAACGCCACCTGCTCAGGCGTCAACCGCACGTCCGCTTGCAGCATCGGGGCGTGCATCAGCGGTTCCAAGTCAAAAAGCCCAGAGATCGCCAAGGCTGACTTCACCGTCTGCCTTGGTAACGCATTGTCAACGACGGGCCACGCACAGCGCGTGAGCATCGCGGCCAAATGCCCGCCCGCCGAGTGCCCGATGAGCACGATGTTGTCCGGATCGCCGCCATAAGTGGCAATGTGCTTGTAAACCCACGCGACGGCCCGTGTGAGGCTTAGCGCAATGTCGGTCACCCCAACGCTAGGACACAGTGGGTAGTTGGGTAACACCACACAATGCTGTCTATCGACAAACGGTTGCGCCACAAAGCTGTGTTCCCGTTTGCTCAAGCTGCGCCAGTACCCGCCATGTATGTAGATCACGACTGGCCGTTTGGTAGCGGCCTTCCCCTGCGTCGCAACGCCGCTGCCTGGCGCGTTAAATACGTCAAGCGTCTCTCGCTCGGCGGGCCCGTACGCCACATCTAAGGCGACACCTGAGCGCGCCCGTGTTTCTTCAGAAAGCAGGCTCCAACGCGCCAAGTAGTCGGCAAAGTCAGGCACCAGCGCGCGGTTGTTGTACTGCGCGTTTAATTCATGCGGGTCATACCTAGTCATGGCAAGGGCTCCTTAACGCTGGCCAATCGGCTTATCGCCAAAAATATGGCGAGCGTGTGCAGGCAGTGACCGTATGAACTGCGGACTGGCCTTCAAACGTCCGTCCAACTGCGCGGCCACTTCCCATAACCAGCGTGGGTTAAACAAGACCGCACGCGCAACAGCCACCACGTCCACCATGCTATCGGCCACGGCCTGGTCGGCTTGATGGGCCTCCGTAATGAGACCCACACCAATTGTTGGCATACCCGTCGCGGCCTTCACCTGCTGCGCGAACGGCAGTTGAAAACCCGGTGCGGCAGGAATTTTCTGTAATGGCGACACGCCCGCGGTGGAAATGTGGGCGAAATCAGCGCCTAAGGCCTTGGCGCGCGCGCAAAAGGCAACGGTTTCCTCAGGGGTCCAGCCACCCTCTACCCAGTCGGTTGCCGACACCCGCAACCCAACGGGGCCATCAAATACCGCGCGTACCGCAGACAACACCTCGAGCGGGAAGCGAATGCGCCCCTCGAAGTCGCCGCCATAGGCATCATCACGTTGGTTCGCAATGGGCGACAAGAATTGATGCAACAAATAGCCGTGCGCCGCGTGCAGTTCCACCGCCTCGATACCGATGGCCTTCGCCCGCTTTGCGGCATCAGCAAACGCCTGCACCAACTCAGCGATCTCTGCAGTGGAAAGGGCTGACGGCGCACGCTCACCGTCGCCGTGGGCCAGTGCCGACGGTGCGCGGGTCTGCCAGCCACCCGCTTCCAAGGCCAACAGCTTGCCGCCATCCCAGGGCGCGGCGCTACTGGCTTTTCGCCCCGCATGGGCTAACTGTATACAGATGGGGGTGTGCGGCGCCTGCGCACGGGCCCGGCGTAAGTTGTCGCCTAAAGCGGTGGCATGGGCATCATCCCAAATACCCAAGCATCCCGGGCTAATGCGTCCGTCAGGCGTCACTGCCGTGGCCTCTAGAAACACCATGGCACTGCCGCCGTTCAGTAAACCAGCCCAATGGGTGAGGTGCCAGTCATTGGCGATACCGTCCGTACACGCGTATTGGCACATGGGGGCAATAACCGCCCGGTTTTCAAGCGTGATGCCCCCATTGGGTGAATCAATATGAAAGGGCGTAAACAACGAGCTCATGGAGGACTTTCTACGAAAAATAGGGGGGAACCCGGTATATTAATCGCCCAACACGCCCATTGCATGGCACCTGCGTGATAGCCCGTCAGCGACAACATTGTGATCAAAATGTGCGTAAACTATTGCGAGATTTTCATGCGTCGTGACCCGCCTGTCACCGACGCCACAAACGCAAAGGAAACACACACATGTTGGAGACGAAATTCGGTAGCGGCCAGTCTGTGAAACGGGTCGAAGACGACCGCTTGTTGCGCGGTGAAGGCGTGTTTGTAGACGATATCAAAGCCGCTGGCACCAAACGCTTGGTGTTTGTCCGCTCGCCCTACGCGCACGCAGATGTGACGGGCTGTGACACCACTGCTGCCCAAGGCATGCCCGGTGTCCAATTGGTCTTGACTGGCGCCGACCTGCTAGCGGCCGGTGTGCCCGCAATGGGACGAGCCATCAACTTCAAACGTGCCGATGGCTCGCCACTGCAAGCACCTGACCGTTTTTTGCTTGCCACTGATCGCGTCCGTTTCGTTGGTGAAGCCGTCGCCGTCGTGGTCGCTGACACGCTACAACAGGCCATGGATGCTGCTGAGGCCGTGGTGGTTGACTACCAACCACTCGCAGCCGCGGCCAACACGACTCAAGCACTGGCCAGTGACGCCCCCCGCATTGCGGATGGACCGGACAACATCTGCGCGGAATCCAAGTACGGCGATGCCGAAAAGTCACAAGCCGCCTTCGATAGCGCCGCGCACGTGTCCCACGTACAGATCAACCACCAGCGTTTGGCCGCAATCACCATTGAGCCCCGCAATACCCTGGCTATTCCGAGCGGTCAGCGCCTGGAGGTGCACGCCACCAGCCAAGCGCCGACCCAACTTCGCGCTGCGATGAGCCACCACATTGGCATTCCAGCCGACGACATCCGCGTGCAGGTGGGCGATGTCGGCGGTGGGTTTGGCATGAAAACATTTAGTTATGCGGAAGACATCGTGACCGCCTACTGCGCTCACCGCTTGCAAGCGCCGGTGAAGTGGGTCGCAACGCGCAGCGAAGATTTTCTAACCACTACCCACGGTCGGGGCGTCGAGAGCGCCGTTGACGTCGCGCTCGATAAAGACGGTCGCATCACCGCACTGCGCGTGCGCAACATTGCTGACCTGGGGGCGTACCCCACGATGGCGGGTGTCGCTATCCAAGTCCTCATTGGGCCTTGGGTGCTCACCAGCGTCTACGACATTCCCCTCATCGACTTTCAATTTACAACGGTACTCACCAACTGCGCCCCCACCGGTGCCTATCGAGGCGCGGGTCGACCTGAGTCTATTTTGATCATTGAGCGCGCACTGGACGAAGCGGCACGTGAACACGGCTTTGACCGTATCGCGCTGCGTCGAATCAACATGATTCCCGAATCAAAGATGCCGTATACCAACGCCATGGGCCAGGTATACGACACCGGCGCGTTCGAGCGCATGATGGACCAAGGTCTTGTCAAAGCGGACGTCAGCGGGTTCGAAGCCAGAGCACAGGCATCACAGGCCAAAGGCTTGTGGCGTGGGTTGGGCGTCGCGACATTTTTAGAGTGGACGGGTGGTAACAACCTAGAAGAGAACGTCAACGTTCAGATATTGGCCGATGGGTCCGTGGAGATCTTCACCGCCGTTCTCCCCATGGGTCAAGGCATACAGACCTCCCTCACCCAACTGGTGGCGGACGTCTTCGAGCTGGCCCCCGAGCAAATTCGCGTGGTCATGGGTGATACCGACCGTGGCACCGGTTTTGGCTCTGCTGGCTCGCGCTCGCTATTTACCGGAGGCGGCGCCATCAGCGAGGGCTCAACCAGAGCGCTGGACAAGGCGCGTCTGCTGGCGGCGGAGGCAATGGAAGCCTCACCCGCTGACCTGACCTATGCCAAGGCACGGTTTATGGTCAAAGGAACCGACCTCTCGATTTCACTGGGCGAGTTGGCTGCCAAGCAATCAGAGCAACGCATCACGATCGACTCGACAACCGCCGCTGGTGCACCAACATGGCCCAACGGATGCCATGTTTGCGAAGTGGAAGTAGATCCACAAACTGGTGTCTGTCAGATCGCGGCGTATAGCTCTATGAACGACATTGGGCGCGTGGTTAACCCCTTGATCGTGCAAGGCCAGCTGGACGGGGGCGCGATTCAAGGCATTGGACAAGCGCTCTACGAAGACGTGATCTACGAATCCGAGGGCGGACAGTTGATAACGGGCAGCTTAATGGACTACGCCTTGCCCCATGCCGACGTGACGCAGATCGATTTCAACACCCATTTGGACCAGTCCGTACCGTGCAAAACCAACATACTTGGCGTGAAAGGCGTTGGCGAGCTGGGCACCATTGGTGCGACACCAGCCGTCTTCAATGCCGTCGCCGATGCGCTGGCACGCCAAGGCCACAAGACCAAGCAACTGCAGATGCCGCTGACCGCCAGTCGAATTTGGGCGACCATACACGGCGGGTAAGCGACGTTGCCTCGTCTGGCCAGACCACCCACCTGCGCCCTATGAGCGCAGGCTGGGAGAGGCTAGGCCAGCTCCGAGATCTCGATCAGGTTCAGGTCTGGGTCACGCACGTAGACCGAGCGAATCGCCTGCGTCGCACCCGTGCGCATGACTGGGCCCTCAATTAGCGGCCATTGGTGCGCTGCCAGTTGCGCCATGACCTGCTCTAGCGGCACGCTGGCAATAAAACACAAATCCAAGGAACCGGGCACAGGCAAGTGCGCCTTGGGCTCGAACTCAGACCCTTTGACATGCAGGTTGATCTTCTGCGAGCCAAACCGAAAAGCCTGCCGCCGCACGGGGGGTGTGCCCCCCACGAAACGCTCCAAGCTCATGCCCAGCACGCGCGTATAAAAGTCGATACATGCCGCCTCGTCATGCGTGGTCAGGACTAAGTGGTCTAGGTGATCAATCATGGGTGAGACCTGACATCAAGCCTGCACCGGGGCGGCGTGCAGGTCAGTGGTTAAGCCCGCTCTAAGCAACTGGCCGGGGACTGCATGCCCAACCAAAGCAGGCAATCCACGCGCGACGGTTAATAGCCGAGGAATGTCTATGCCCGTGTCATAGCCCATGCTGTCGAGCATGTTGATCGCGTCTTCGGAGCAAATGTTTCCGCTGGCGCCTGGCGCATAAGGGCAGCCGCCTAGGCCGCCCAGCGAACCATCAAACCGCGTGATCCCACCTTGCGCAGCGGCCAACACGTTAGCCAAACCCATGCCGCGCGTGTTGTGAAAATGCAAGGTCAGCTGCGTGTCCGGCAAATCGCGTTGCAAGACCCCCACCATGACGCGCACCTGCTCGGGGTTTGCCATGCCTGTCGTGTCGCAAATGGTGATCCCGCGCACACCCAAGTCGGCAAACTGGCGAGCCCACAGGCGTACCGTCTCCAGCGGGACGTCGCCCTCCATGGGGCAACCAAAACAGGTCGACAACGACACATTGATGGCCGTGGCCTGATCAACATAACGAATGACCTCGGACAAGCCCAAAAAGCTATCGCCACACGACCGACGCAAATTGGCCAAGTTGTGCGTCTCCGACGTCGACATCACTAAATTGAGCTCATCGACGTGTGCCGCCAATGCCCGCTCCGCACCGCGCAAATTCGGCACCAATACCGTGTATTCAACACCGGGTACACGGTCAATTTCACCCATCACGATCTCAGCATCTCGTAACATCGGGATGGCCTTGGCAGAGGTAAATGACGTCGCCTCAATCTTTGCAAAGCCACAGCGACTCAAGGCATTAATGAGTGCCACCTTGTCTGCTGTCTCAATAAAGTTGGGCTCAATTTGAAACCCATCGCGGGTCACAACATCATTAAAAAATAGGCGATTCACGCAACGATACCTCGTTCTTTCAGTGCCGTAATTTGGGCAGGGCTTAGGCCAATTTCTTGCAAAACAGCCTCTGTATCTTGTCCGATACTTGGCGCATTTCGCCTGTGCCCTCCGGGCGTACGCGAGAGCTTGGGAATAATGCCGGGGACGGCGAGCGCGGTTCCATCATCCATATGGACGGTCTCAATCATGCCACGCGCTTTGTAATGCGGGTCAGTGGCAATGTCCGCTACGGTGTAGATACGCCCTGCTGGCACCCCCACGGCGTCCAAGACCACCAAAACAGCGTCAACGGTGCGGCTCGACGTCCAAGCCTCGATCGCGGCGTCAATTTCGCGCACGCGCGCGACCCGACCCGCGTTGTCAACGAGCCCGGGATCGTTGCCAAGGTCGTCTCGCCCAATCGCACTCATGAGGCGCTTGAAAATGCTATCGCCATTACCCGCCACCAACACATAGCCATCCTCCTGACAGCGGTAGGCATTGCTTGGCGCAATCCCGGGCAACGCACTACCCGCAGGCTCGCGGACCACACCAAAGGCGCTGTACTCGGGTAACAAACTTTCCATACAGTTAAAGACCGCCTCGTACAGCGCAATGTCAATGACCTGCCCTTGGCCACTGCGATGACGCTCTTGAAGGGCCATCAAAATACCGATCACGCCGTGCAATGACGCCAAGGTATCGCCGATACTGACACCCACACGCACCGGCACCCGGCCAGGCTCGGCCGTGAGGTGGCGTAAGCCGCTCATCGCCTCTGCGACAACGCCAAAACCCGGGCGATCTTTATAAGGCCCCGTTTGCCCATAGCCGCTGATGCGCAGCATCACCAAGCCAGGGTTAAGCGCCAACAAGGCGTCAGGACCCAAGCCCCACGCCTCCATGGCCCCCGGTCGAAAATTTTCTATCAACACATCGGCGTCGGCCACCAACTGGCGAACGATGGCCTGCGCGTCTGGCGACTTCAGGTCAAGTGCGATGGAGCGTTTGTTACGCGACTGCACCTGCCACCACACAGAGGTGCCATCCTTCAGCAAGCGCCATTTGCGAAGCGGATCCCCCGTCTTGGGCGTTTCTATTTTGATCACGTCCGCACCAAAATCACCCAGTGTTTTGGCCGCAAACGGGCCAGCGATTAGTTGGCCCAACTCAATAACCTTTAGACCCTGAAGTGCGCTCATGTACGATGTATTTTTTGACTGCAATCCCAGACTATAACTAACCGCCACTTTCGTCGGTGTTGCGGGCTCTTTTTCAACAATTGAATGGAAACACCATGTTTTACGCCCTCCTCAAAACCATCCATGTCCTGAGCGTGCTCGCCTGGGTCGGCGGTATGCTTTTTGCACATTTCTTCCTCCGACCAAGTGTCGCGTCGCTGGAGCCAGCCGTTCGACTAACGCTCATGCGTAACGTCTTGGGACGTTTCTTTTCTGCCGTCTTATGGCTAGGTAGTGCGGCGATTGTCACTGGCGTTGTCATGATGGGCATGGGCCAAAAGCTATCCTCTATGGGAGGTGGCCATGCGATGCCGATGTCATGGATGGTGATGGCCTTACTGGGCATCCTGATGTTTGCCATTTTTGGACACATTCGATTTGTCCTGTTCAAGCGGCTGCGCGTGGCGGTTGACCAAAGCGACTGGGCAAGCGGCGGCGGCGCCCTGAACAGCATACGGCAATGGGTGAGCGTCAACCTAGCCATTGGTATCGCGATCATCGTGATCGTGTTTGTGATGCCCACCATCTGAACACGGCCATAAAAAAGCCCCAAGACGCCATCAGGCGCAAGGGGCTTGCAGGCCGCGCTTAGGGCGCGCTCACGTCACTCGATCTCTTTTTTCTCACCGCTGGTGATGAAGTCATAAATTGGCAAAACCATACCCATGATCAAAATAACCAGCAAGTCGACTTGCTTGAGCTTCCAGATATAGGGCAGGAAAAATAAGCCCAGCATCAGCAGAGCAATAAATTGAATAAGACGCTTAGTCATGATGTGTCATCCTACTAATGTAAAAATAGTTGCGAACCTAAAAATGTTTCTTAAAAGCTCACGCCTCTAACCGCTTCTCTAGCCAACGTGCCGTGCGCAACAAGCGCGCATCTGCATTGAGACCACCCACCAGTTGCACGCCAATGGGCATCCCGGCTTCCGTCTGTAGCAACGGCAGGGATATACATGGCAAACCCGCAAATGTCCACAGCGTTGACATGATGGGGTTACCCGTCGAATCTAAGCTCTTGGGCGCAGGTCCTAAGCTTGCCGGGGTCAGTATCGCGTCGAAGTGATCGAAGTACTCATCAAAACCAGCCGCGGCTCGGTGGCAACGGGACAGCGCACTTAAGTAATCGGACGCCGAAATCTGCGCACCACGCACCAATAGTTCACTCATTTCGTTGGACAAACTCGCCTTGGACACGGTTTCACTCAGATTAAAGTGCATCTCCGCGTCCATGACCGTTCTTAGCCAAGCGGTTGCGTTATTCACCGCATCCGGTAAGACGATCTCTGTCATCGAATCAGCTAGCTCCTCTTTCAAAGCCTCAAATGCCTGTTGCGCCTCTGGGTCCATTTGATCCCACTGAGCGGTACGAACAAACATCAACTTCGGCGGCATTGGCGGCTCTTGTTTGGCCAGTGAACTGAGACTCACCGGGAAAACGGTTCTGCCTTGTGCGCTCTCATGTCCGCCAATCAGGACCTCGGCCACCGCGGCCACATCCTCGATAGAACGCGCGAATACACCGACCTGATCAAGAGACGGTGCACATGCCAACACCCCACCGTTAAAAATTAACCCACGGGTGGGCTTGAAGCCGTGCACCCCGCAAAACGAGGCAGGACGAATAACCGAGCCATTCGTCTGCGTTCCGATCGCTGCGGGCACCATACCGGCAGCCACCGCCGCGGCCGACCCTGAGGACGACCCACCCGGCGTGTGCGCAGGGTTGCGTGGATTTGTCGTGATCGGTGGCTTCAGGTAGGCCAATTCTGCCGTACGTGTTTTACCCCAAACCACGGCCCCTGCTTCACGCAAGCGGTGAATAAGGTAAGCGTCCACGCTGGGTGTTCGGCCAATCGCCCCTTCAAAGCCCAACTCAGTCGGATAGTCTGCCGTATCGATGTTGTCTTTCACGCCAATAGGCACACCGAACAACGCGGGCAAGTGACTGCCAGAGCTAACCAACTCTTGCAACATCCAACGTTGCGCGTCAACCACCTCTGGCGACTGATGGGCGAACGCTTGAACTTGTGGCTCAACGGCGTCCCCGTACTGGCGCAAGGCATCGTAGAAACCCTCTAGGGGTAGCGACCCGTTCTTAAACCCCGTCGCCAACTCCACAACACCCATCTCATGACACAAGGGATTGTCCGACATTCCAACTCCTAACATACCGGTTGATTTCAAATACGTGCGGTGGGTTGCCGCTATGGCAACAAGCCCCACCACCGCGCAAAATACGCTTAATTCGAGCCACCCATCAAGAACGCAGGGTCCATGACACTGCCCTCCTCATCATCCTCACCGGGTGCAACGTCTTCCATCGAGTGGTCACTGTTGTACATCAGATCCGGTAGCCAATTCACGATGCGTGGCTCAACGTAGATCAGCGCAATGGTCAAAAACACCATACCGAGGAATGGGAAGCAGCCTTTAAAGATCGTCCACAACTCCACTTCTTTCGGCGCAATACCTTTTAAGTAGTACGCCGACATCGCCATCGGCGGGGTTAGGAAGGACGTCTGCAAGTTAATCGCAATCAAGATGCCGAAGAACAGCGGGTCCACACCAAAGTGCTCAAGCAACGGCAAGAAGATGGGCACAAAAATGATGAT
>JABBAS010000024.1:0-19543 GCA_018607835.1 Methylobacillus sp.
GGTTGAGGTTGACGCCATATCGGTCGGCTCCGGTTGTGGGCGCATGGCCACCACCAGCGCAGCAATCACCGCCACACCCGCCAATGCATAGGGCAAGGGGTTGGCGTTACGCCCCAGTTTGAAGCCGTGTCGCATGACAAAGAACTGGCGGATCAAGGCCCCAGCCGTCATCATCAACACGAGCACCACCCAGTTGTAGGGCCCCGTATAGGTGAAGCTGTAGTGGTTGCTCAACATCGCAAACAACACGGGCAAGGTGAAGTAGGTGTTGTGCACGCTGCGCTGTTTGCCGCGTTTGCCGTGAATCGGGTCAATCGGCTCGCCAGCCCCCATGGCTTTCACTACCTTGCGCTGGCCCGGAATAATCCAGAAGAAAACGTTGGCACTCATCGCCGTGCCGATCATGGCACCGACTAACAGAAAAGCGGCCCGACCTGCAAACGCATGCGTGGCCAGCCAAGCAGCGGCAACCACGGTGATGAATACCAATAAACCCACCCACTTATCGCCCCCGTCACGCGCACCGACCGTGCGACAAAGCGTATCGTAAATAAGCCAGAAGCCCGCCAGAAACGCCAGCGCAACAAGCACCGCCTCCGATTGCGTCCAAGCCACCAAGTTGGGGTCCACCATATAGGTTTGGGCCTGCCACAAATAAGACACCGAAAACAAAGCGAACCCGGTTAACCATGTCGAGTAACTTTCCCAATAAAACCAATGCAGGTGCGTATGGATTTTCTTGGGGGCGACCATGTATTTTTGTGGGTTGTAAAACCCCCCGCCATGTACGGCCCACATGGCACCGCCGACGCCCTTTTCCAGCAAGTCAGGCGACTCGGGCTTGATGAGGTTGTTGTCTAAGAAGACAAAGTAGAAAGACGATCCCACCCAAGCGATGGCCGTAATGACGTGCAGCCACCGTAAAAGTAAATTCGCCCAGTCAAACAAATAGGCTTCCATTCGTTTTCTCGCTTACTCGAAGTGATGTGCGCTAGGCACACCGTGTGAGGGCTCACCACTGCGGGCGCTGTAAGCCTGTTCGAGATCGCGAACCGCGAGCAAACCGCCTCCTCAATTGGCGTCAGCTCCGTGCACCGCGGCGACCTCATAGAATTGTATACAAAATAAGGGGTATCGCAAGCCCTAAATCGCTTGGGCAATCCGCTTAATCAACGCGTGGGCTAGCGCCTTTTTGGATGCCAGAGGCATTTCCTCCGTCCCCTGCGCAGTCACCAGTAGCAACGCATTGTCGTCTTGACCAAACGTGGCCGGCCCGATGTTGCCTACCAATAAGGGGACGTTTTTCCGCTCTCGTTTGGCCTGTGCATGGCGTTCAAGATCGTGACTCTCCGCAGCAAAACCCACGCAATACAGGTCACCGCTCTGCGCACGCGCGCTCGCTGCCACGGTCGCCAAAATATCCACGGTCTCCACAAAGCGCAGGGCTGGGGGCTCGCCAGACCCGTCCTTTTTCAATTTTTGGGCTGCCGGCGTCGCCGGCGTCCAGTCCGCTACGGCGGCGCAAGCAATGAACACATGGGCATCGTGCACATCCGCCTGCACGGCAGCGAACATGTCTGCGGCGCTGGAAACATCCACCCGCTGGACCCCGCTAGGGGTCGCCAGTGCCACCGGCCCCGTCACCAGCGTCACCCGCGCACCCGCCCGTGCAGCTGCCGACGCCAAGGCAAACCCCATTTTTCCGCTAGATCGGTTGGTCAATACACGCACCGGATCAATGGCCTCGACCGTCGGCCCCGCCGTAATCAGCACATGCCGGCCCGCCAAAGACTTGTCGTAGAAAAATGCATCCACCGCCTCTAACAAGGCATCCGGCTCCAGCATGCGACCATCGCCCACCTCACCACACGCTTGGGCACCCGCATCCACGCCCAAAACGTGCGCCCCATCAGCGCGCAATTGCGCCACATTGCGTTGCGTGGCGGGGTGTGTCCACATCTCACGGTTCATCGCAGGGGCAAGAATCAAGGGCACGCGCTCTATCGGCCTCGCCAAGCACATCAGGCTCAGCAGCTCGTCGGCGCGACCGTGGAGCAACTTGGCCATGAAATCAGCGCTGGCTGGCGCTACCACAATGGCATCTGCTTCCCGGCTGAGGTTGATATGGGCCATGTTGTTGTCCACGCCCCCCGCAGTACGGTCATCCCATTGGCTAATGAACACCGCCCGACCACTGAGTGCCTGCATGGTCACTGGCGTAATGAATTCCGCGGCGGACGGCGTCATGACCACCTGTACGGTGGCCCCCGCCTTAATCAGCGCCCGACAAAATTCGGCCGCCTTGTAACAGGCAATGCCCCCACTTAAGCCCAAAACGATGTGGCGCCCTGCGACACCGCTTGGGGTCGTACCCGCTGGAAATTCCATTTTTTCTGCCATAGCCGTAATTTAGCCGACTTTTGCGTCTAAGTGGCTGACTACGGGGCTAGGCGACGCGTTGGCAGCGCGGCACCGTCGGACACACATCCCGCCTGTCGCTCACCCGCACTTCTGACGCCTCTATAATTAGAATTTCCACAAGCCGCGAGTGCCAAGCACCCGCTCGTGAAATGACCAAATTTGTCTTCGTTACCGGCGGTGTGGTGTCCTCATTGGGCAAGGGCATCGCATCTGCATCACTGGCCGCACTCCTAGAGTCACGCGGCCTCAAAGTCACCCTTATCAAGTTAGACCCCTACCTAAACGTTGATCCGGGCACCATGTCACCGTTTCAGCATGGTGAGGTGTACGTGACCGACGATGGGGCGGAGACCGACCTCGACCTCGGCCACTATGAGCGTTTCATTGAAGCGCGCATGAAGAAGGCCAACAACTTCACGACCGGTCAAATCTACAAAAGCGTTCTCGAGAAAGAGCGCCGTGGTGACTACTTGGGCAAAACCGTCCAAGTGATCCCGCATGTCACCAATGAAATTCAAGACTTCGTTAAACGCGGCGCTGGTATCGGCACCCGAGATGCGGTCGATGTGGCCATCGTCGAAATCGGCGGCACGGTCGGTGATATCGAGTCGCTGCCCTTTCTAGAGGCTGTGCGCCAACTCAGTTTGCGCATGGGGCCCAATATGGCCGCCTTTGTCCACTTGACCTACTTGCCTTGGTTAGGCGCTGCGGGTGAGCTGAAAACCAAGCCCACGCAACACACGGTTCAAAAGCTACGCGAGATCGGTATTCAACCCGACGCCTTGCTCTGTCGTGCCGATCGCCGTATTCCCGATGAAGAGCGCGAGAAGATATCGCTGTTTACCAACGTCGCGGCCTGGGGTGTGATCTCCATGCCCGATGTGGATACCATTTACAAGGTCCCGCGCCTGTTGCACGAGCAAGGTCTGGATGGCCTCATCTGTGACAAGTTGCGTTTGAACACCCCGCCAGCCAAGCTAGCCCGTTGGGATAACTTGGTGCAGGCCGTCGGCAACCCACAAGGCGAAGTCAACATCGCAATGGTCGGCAAATACGTCGAATTGTCGGACAGCTATAAATCAGTCAACGAGGCACTGCGCCACGCCGGTCTCAAAAACCACGTTCAAGTGAACATCAGCTACATCGACTCGGAAACGCTATCGTCTAGCAACATCAGCCAACTCGATGCCTATGACGGCATTTTGGTGCCGGGTGGCTTTGGTCAGCGCGGCGTCGAAGGCAAAATTTCAACCGCGCAATTTGCGCGTGAAGGCAAGGTGCCGTATCTGGGTATTTGCTTGGGTATGCAGGTCGCCACCATCGAGTTTGCGCGACATGTCGCCGGACTCGCAGACGCCAATTCCACCGAGTTTGAACCCGATACCAAGACACCCGTGATCGCGCTGATTGACGAGTGGAAGGATGCCGATGGCACGATTCAAAAGCGCTCAGCCAACTCCGATTTAGGCGGCACCATGCGTTTGGGTGCGCAAACCTCAGACGTTCGCAAGGACACCATTGCGCATGCGATCTACGGCGACGTCGTCACCGAACGTCACCGCCATCGCTACGAAGCCAACGTGAACTACCTAGACCAGCTGCGCGATGCCGGCTTGGTGATTTCCGCACTCACGCAGCGCGAGCAACTCACAGAAGTTGTGGAGTTACCCACCAACGTGCACCCCTGGTACGTTGGCGTGCAGTTCCACCCTGAATTCAAGTCCACGCCTTGGGATGGCCACCCCTTGTTTAACGCGTTCATCAAGGCATCGCTGACCCAGCGCGCCGCCAAGTCAGCGAGCTGACCGGGTGACCCTTTCAAACCATGCCCCCTACCCAAAGGTCTCACCATGAAGCTATGCAACTTTGAAATCGGATTAGACAAGCCATTTTTCCTGATTGCCGGGCCCTGCGTCATCGAATCGGCGCAATTGCAAATGGATACAGCAGGCACCCTCAAAGAGATCACGACTGAGCTGGGTATTCCCTTTATCTTCAAGAGCAGCTTTGACAAAGCAAACCGATCTAGCGGCACCACGTTTAGGGGCCCTGGCATCGACGAGGGTCTGGCCATCTTGGCCAGTGTCAAGCAGGCATTGGGCATCCCTGTGTTAACCGACGTACACAGCGAAGAACAAATTGCGCAAGTTGCCGCTGTTGTAGACGTTTTGCAGACACCCGCATTTCTCTGCCGACAAACCGACTTCATTCGTGCCATTGCCCAAAGCGGCAAACCGGTCAACATCAAGAAGGGGCAGTTCTTGGCGCCGCATGACATGAAAAATGTCATCGATAAAGCGCGTGCGGCTGCCAGAGAGGTGGGCTTGCCAGAAGACAACTTTATGGCGTGTGAGCGTGGCGCCAGCTTTGGCTACAACAACCTCGTATCCGATATGCGTAGCTTGGCGATCATGCGGGAGACGGGTGCGCCCGTGGTGTTTGATGCCACCCACAGTGTGCAGCTACCGGGTGGGCAAGGTACCAGCAGCGGCGGCATGCGCGAGATGGTGCCTGTCTTGTCGCGTGCAGCCGTCGCGGTCGGCGTGGCCGGCCTGTTCATGGAAACGCACCCCGACCCGAAAAATGCAATGAGTGATGGCCCCAACGCGGTGCCCTTGCATCAGATGCGACCGTTGCTAGAAACCCTGCTGGCATTAGACCAAGCGACCAAGCGACATGGTTTTCTAGAAAACAACTTCGCGTAACACGGCAAGCGCCAACGAGAGGGTCGCACGTGCGCAGAACGTCGGGTCTAATCAAGACACGCTACTTACAACTCTTTTAACTTTAGCCTGCCTGTGCAGGCACACTAAAACACCAAAGGAAACGCAACATGAGCGCTATCGTAGATATTGTCGGTCGGGAAATTTTGGACAGCCGCGGCAACCCAACGGTTGAATGCGACGTCTTACTAGAGTCTGGCGTCATGGGCCGTGCGGCCGTACCGTCCGGTGCATCCACTGGTTCGCGTGAAGCCATTGAGTTGCGTGACGGCAACCAAGCCCGCTACCTCGGCAAAGGCGTGATGCAGGCCGTGGAGCACATCAACACAGAAATCTCAGAAGCCATCATCGGCCTCGACGCGTCAGAGCAGGGTTTCTTGGACAAGACCTTGATCGACCTCGACGGCACAGAAAACAAAGGGCGTTTGGGTGCCAACGCGATGCTCGCCGTGTCCATGGCGGTCGCGCGCGCCGCAGCAGAAGAGGCGGGACTTCCCCTTTACCGCTACTTTGGCGGCATGAGCGGCGTGCAATTGCCTGTACCCATGATGAACGTGGTGAACGGCGGCGCACACGCCAATAACAACCTCGACTTGCAAGAGTTGATGATCATCCCCGTGGGAGCGCCTAGCTTCCGCGAGGCCCTACGTTGGGGCGCGGAGACCTTCCATGCCTTGAAGAAAATATTGCACGACAAAGGCATGAGCGTTGCCGTCGGTGACGAAGGTGGCTTTGCCCCGAACGTGGACAGCCACGAGGCGGCCATACAGCTGATTTTGGATGCCATTGCCGCTGCTGGCTACACGCCAGGCGAGCAAATTGCCTTGGGACTAGACTGCGCAGCCAGTGAGTTCTACAAAGACGGTCAGTACTGCCTAGAGGGCGAAGGCCTCACACTCTCCGCACAAGCTTGGACCGATATGTTGGCAACGTGGGTAGACAAGTACCCGATTATCAGCATCGAAGACGGCATGGCAGAGGACGACTGGGACGGCTGGAAGCTACTCAGCGACCGCTTGAAATCAAAGGTGCAGTTGGTCGGCGACGACTTGTTCGTGACCAATACCAAAATTTTGAAAGAAGGCATCGACAAAGGAATCGCCAACTCTATCCTGATCAAGATCAACCAAATTGGCACACTCACCGAGACCTTTGCTGCCATTGAGATGGCCAAGCGCGCCGGTTACACCGCCGTCATTAGCCACCGGTCTGGCGAGACGGAAGACAGCACCATCGCAGATATTGCCGTGGGAACCAATGCCGGCCAAATAAAAACTGGGTCATTGAGCCGAAGCGATCGCATGGCCAAGTACAACCAGTTACTCCGTATCGAAGAGGACTTGGGCGAAGTGGCTCAATATCCTGGTCGAAGCGCTTTCTACAATTTGCGCTAAGCGTTAAACTGCGCTTTGTAACCGATCAACCCGTTTACAAGGCGCAACTGCAACATGAAACTACGCCCCTACCTCGTCCCGGCTGCCTTGGCCTTGCTGCTCTTGGTCTTACAAGGACAGCTGTGGTTTGGGCGTGGCAGCTTGCCTGACGTTGGCGATCTGCGCAGCCAACTGAGCGCCCTCGAGGAAGACAACGCGGCTCTGCATCTGCGCAACGAGCAAATTACAAGCGAGCTGCGCGACCTGAAAGAAGGCCTAGAAGTCATAGAGGCCTATGCCCGCAAAGAGCTTGGCATGGTGAAGAGCAACGAGATTTTTGTGCAGTACGCCAAGCCGACAAATCCCAATACGGTCGACCCTGCGGCGGCCCGTTCATCCGATCAGACCCCGTCGACAGGTCCCTAATTTGCAGACAACGGTCGTCGCGCTGCTGGGCGCCGAAAGCACCGGCAAAACTGCGCTAAGCCACGCCCTCGTCGCGCGCGCGCACCGTCTGGATATCCCAGCCGTTTTGGTAGAGGAAACCCTGCGCACATGGGTTAACGCCCACGGCAGGCTCCCCGCCGCCCACGACCAAGCCAGTATCGCGACCACCCATGAAGACGCGATCACGCGCGCGGTGTCTGCGCTCAAAGCCACTAAGCAGGAGGCCCACGCCTTGGTCATCGCCGACACCACATCGATCATGACAGCGGCGTATAGCCGTTATTACTTTCAGGATGATGCCATCTGGGAACAGGCGCGCGCCGCTGAGACAGTGGGCGGCAAACGTATCCGCTTGTTGATGGGCTTGGATTTACCTTGGCAGGAAGAAGCTGGACAGCGCGATGGACCGCAGCACCAAGGCGGCGTCGATACCCTTTTGCGCCAACACCTCTCGCAACATGGTTGGGACTACCACGTGGTCTATGGCAAAAACGAGGCCCGCGTGGATGCCGCATGGCGGACCATCGCAACGCAGCTGTCCCGTGAAGACTGGCTAGACGCGCAGCCCGAATCCCAAGGTCGCAGCGATTGGGTCTGCCAAGACTGCAGTGACCCCGACTGCGAACGATATTTATTCACGCGCTTGCTGGCAGCAAAATCCAATAATGAGTCGTCTAAATAGACCCGCTAGATAAATCGGTCTAGCCACCAAACGGTGACCAGGTCTCCCGCTGCCACCGCATCCTGTGCATGATCGAGCACCACCAAACAATTAGCCTGCACCATGCCACTCAAAACGCCAGAGCCTTGGTTGGGTAGCACCTCCACACAGGCAACACCGTTGGCATCAATGCGGCAAAACCCACGCTGATACTCGGTACGGCCCGGCCGCTTGCGAATCGCAGCGACGCTGCGCACCTGTGATTGCGGTATGCGACTCACCGCCGTCCCCATCAGCGTTTGCAACGCAGGGCGCACAAAGGCTAAGAAAGTGACCATCACCGCCACAGGGTTCCCTGGCAACCCGAAGACAGGACAACCCGCCACACGGCCAACGGCCATCGGGCGTCCAGGGCGCATGGCAACCCGCCAAAAAACCACATCCCCAAGTTGACGCATCATCGCTTTGGTGTGGTCGGCCTCGCCCACGCTCACACCGCCGCTGCTGATCACCAAATCCGCCTGCGCCGCCGCGCGTTGAAACGCCGCCTCGAGTTGTTGCGGGTCATCAGGCACCACGCCCATATCGATGGGCTCTGCCCCCCAACTCCGCAGTAACGAGAGCATCACCCAGCGGTTGCTGTCATACACCGCGCCTTGGCGCGGCGTCTCGCCTAAACTCAGAATTTCACTGCCCGTGGAGAAGTAGGCCACGCGCGGGCGACGCACCACCGTAACCGTCGCAATACCCAAACTCGCCAACAGGCCCACCGCCGCGCTATGCAACACCTGCCCCGCCGCTAAGGCGACGCCGCCCGCGCGCAGATCTTCCCCAAGCAGGCGGCGGTTATCACCCGCGCGCAAGCCACCACCCTTGACCAACACGCCGGCCTCATCGCGGGTCGTCAACTCAGACGGCACCACGGTGTCAGCGCCTACGGGCATGGGCGCGCCGGTCATGATGTGCACGCACTGCCCTGCTTGCAGCGGCTGGGGCAATTGCGCTGCATCACCCGCCAACACGCGCCCCACAACATGTAAGCGCAAAGGCGTGTGACCGTCCCAGTCACCGAAGACGAAGGCATACCCATCCATCGCCGAATTGTCATTGGGCGGCACGCTAATCGGAGAGATCACATCCAGCGCCAATACCCGACCGGTTGCGTCACCAATCGAGCGCGTTTCAAACTGCGTGGGGTCGTGCCGCAACGAGGTCACCAGACTACACGCGATGTTGACCACATCATCTACATGTACCGACTGCGGGTCATACCCTGCGAGCGCCGCCGTAATATCCGCCAATGACTTCATGCCACGTCCTCTCGTTCACCTGTCAACCACGCTGTCACAGCAACTCACCTCTTAAAAACAGATGTGCCGACTCGGCTTGTGTTGCCATGAGCGTCTCATTAAAAAAATCGTCTACGGGTAAATCGACCAACACACGGCCGCCTTCCATGTACAGAACCCGTGTTGCCAAACGCTTCACTTGCCCTAAATTGTGACTCGCGAAGACCACTGTTTTAGGCAATGGCGCTACCCCCCTATCTAGCGACGCTGCGGCGGGCTGCTCTGCCACAAAGTCCGTGATGATGCGTTCTACATCCTGCTTGGCGTGCGGATCGAGACTGGCTGTTGGCTCATCCAACAACAGCACATCGGGGTCAACGACCAAGCACTGCGCCAAGGCCACACGCTGCAGCTGCCCAACCGACAACTGGGTGGCGGAACGCATCGCCAAATCGTCCAAGCGAAGCGCACGCAACCCACGCAGCGCCGGCTCTCTTGATGCACGCCACGGTGTACCACGCAGCCACAAGGCGAGGCGGATGTTATTGAGCACGGATAGTCTGAGCAAATGGGGCGTCTGCGCCAGCAAGCCATGCCTTGCAGGCGTTTGCGCTATGGTCCCGCCGTCGTCAACCGACAGCAAGCCTGCGAGGGTGCGCAACAGGGTACTTTTGCCACAGCCATTACTACCCACTAAGGCGATGCGCTCACCCGCATCGATGCACAAACTAATCGACTGCAATGCCACCGAGTCGGTTGCGTACGTACGCAAGCGAACCGACACATTGCGCAGTGTCCACAGTGGCACCGTCATGCAGCCCCCCGCATCACACGCGCGTCGTTACCCGGCACAGCAGACCCACCCGTACGGCGCAACACAACCCCCATCAAGATATTAAGGAGCAAAACCACCGCCAACAGCACCACGCCCAGACCCAGCGCAATCGGCAGATCGCCCTTGCTGGTTTCCAGCGCTATCGCGGTGGTCATGACCCGGGTAAATCCCTCCATATTGCCGCCGACGATCATCACCGCACCCACCTCAGAAACCGCACGACCAAAAGCGGTCAAGACGACGGTCAGCAACGCAAAGCGTTCGTTCCATGCCAAGAGCACGCCGCGCACCGCTGTACCTGCCCCCATCGCCCGCAGGCCTTCACCTTGCTGCCCTTCGGCGCGCTCAATGAGCTGGCGGGTGAGCGCGATCACCACCGGCAGAACCAGTACGGTTTGCGCGAACACCATCGCTTTGAAGGAATACAACCACCCCAAAAACCCCAGCGGACCCGACCGTGACAGCAACAAGTACACCACCAACCCCACGACCACCGAAGGCAGCGCTAGGCTGGTATTTAAAACGGTCAGCACAGCGCCGCGTCCACGGAAATCGACCAACGCCAGCCAAGACCCGCTGGCGATTCCCAGCACACACGCCAGCAAGCAAGCCATCGCGCTCAGCGCCAGCGAGCGAAAAATGATCTCAAATAACGTCGAATCTAAGGAGATCAACATCCCCCACGCCGCGATCAGACTGTCAATGAACATGCGATGACAAAAACGTTAAGACGTGACCGCTGCCACGTCAACGGCGCTGGGAACGATGCGCTCTGCACCGTGATAGATCAAAAAGTGTTGACCCGAACAGCGCCCCACCAAAGTCAGCCCGACGCGCTTGGCCATGTCCAGCCCCATATTGGTAACGCCTGAGCGAGACAACAAGAAAGGAATCCCCATTTGCGCCCCCTTGATCACCATTTCCGAAGTCAAGCGACCCGTGGTGTAAAACACCAAGTCATCACCCTGCAGGTTGTTCAGCCACATCCAGCCGGCAATGGCATCAACGGCGTTGTGTCGTCCCACATCTTCGACAAACATCAACAACGCATCACCACGAAACAAACCGCAACCGTGCACAGAGCCTGCTTGCTTGTAGATGGATGGCTGGGTTCTGATAGCGCCCACCACAGCCACCAGTGTGTCTTGCGGCAAACGCGCTTGCGGGTCGAGTTGTATGCTGTCGATGTCTGCCATGACATCACCAAATATCGTCCCCTGCCCGCAACCCGTGGTCACGGTGCGCTGTTGTTGGGCGTCTTTCCACAGCGCCAATACCTCTGGTCGTGCGGTGACCGCCGCAGCCCCTACATCCCAGTCCACTTGAACAGCCAGCACATCGTCTAAGGATTGAATGAGGCGCTGGTTGCGCAGCCAACCCAAGACCAAGGCCTCAGGCTCACCACCCAAGGTCATCAAGGTGACCAGTTCTTGCTTGTTAACAAAAATGGTCAGCGGGCGCTCAC
Source organism: Methylobacillus sp. (assembly GCA_018607835.1). Lineage (GTDB taxonomy): Bacteria > Pseudomonadota > Gammaproteobacteria > Burkholderiales > Burkholderiaceae_C > RS62. Next base: position 11,215 of record JABBAS010000024.1, read on the forward strand.
CGGGAATATGAATGCGCTTTTTACGGCCCAACTCATCGACCACCTCGACTTCGGTGACCAGCGGTACAGAGGAGTGACTTAACAGGGGACGGTGCATACGACTTTGGGCTTATTGGCCAACAGCGATTTTCTCACCATTGAATGCAGGTAGGTATCAACGGAGGCTGCAAGCGCGTCCGCGGGTTTTAGCTTTGCTCGAGTTGCCTTAAATCTGCCAAGGTATTGGCGTTAAAAAATGCCTTTGAGTCTGCGAACGGCACCGTCAGTGCGCCCAGCGAAGTGGTCCAACTATCAATTTTTCGACCACCGCTTTGCATAAACAAGGTCAGGCTTTCACTCAGCTCGCCACGCAACAACAAACACACGGGATGGGTTTGCTTGCGTCCATCCGCCTCGGTTGTACACGGCATCGCGGCCACGGCGTGAGCCGCCTCTGCCGCCTCGACTAACCGGGTCACCACATCGGTGGGCAGATCGGGCACATCACATGGCACCACCATCATCCATTCGGTTTTGCAGTAGGGAAAGCCCGCCATCATGCCCGCTAAAGGACCTTGAAAATCGCCGCTCACGTCGGGCACGATGGTTGGACCAAATGCCTGATACGCATCCAGATGACGGTTGGCGTTGATCACCACCTCTTGCACTTGCGGCGCCAAGCGCCGCAACATATGCGCCACCAACGGCAGACCGCGCACCCGCTGCAAACCCTTGTCCTGCCCGCCCATGCGACTGCCCCGGCCACCAGCCAAAATGAGTCCCGTTACGCGATCAGAAATCATGGTGCTAGGGGCTGTCCTTGCGGCGTAGCGTCATGTTTTTTGCACCACAATCTTGGGGAATTTGCTGCTCATGTCTTTCCCCAGCTTGGCCACAGAGACAGACACCTTACGTGCCATGGCAAGGTAGATGGCACTGACGTCACTATCAGGGTCTGAGACCATGGTTGGACGACCGTCATCGGCGTCGCGACGAATCCGAATGTCCAATGGCAAGCTGGCCAAGACCGGTATGTTGAAGTCCTTGGCCATGGTCTGCGCGCCACCACTACCAAAAATGTGCTCGATGTGTCCGCAGTTGGAGCAATGGTGCATCGCCATGTTTTCGACCAAGCCGAGGACAGGCACCGACACTTTTTCAAACATCCGTAAGCCCTTACGGGCATCCATCAAAGCCACCTCTTGCGGTGTTGTAACGATGACCGCCCCCGTGATCGGCACCCGCTGCGACAAGGTCAAGTGGATATCTCCCGTACCGGGCGGCAGGTCAATCAGCAAGTAATCTAGGTCACGCCAGTTGGTTTGCCGTAGCAACTGCTCAAGGGCCTGGGTGACCATGGGGCCACGCCAAATCATGGCCTGATCCTTGTCGATTAAGAAACCAATCGAGCTGGCCTGCAAACCGTGGCCCTCTTTAGGCTCTATGGACTTGCCATCCTCGCTCTCGGGACGCCCGGTGATACCCAGCATCGTGGGGATGCTGGGACCATAAATATCCGCATCCAATATACCCACCCGCGCACCTTCGGCGGCCAGCGCCAACGCCAAGTTGACGGTTGTCGTGCTTTTGCCAACGCCGCCCTTGCCCGATGCCACAGCGACCACGTTACGAACCTGCCCCAGGCGCTCGACCCCGTGTTGGGCCGCGTGGGCAACGATCTCTGTATCAATCACCACCTGCACCTCGCGCACACCCTCGACCGTCAGCGCGGCGGTCGTCACGCGCTGTTGCATTGCTGCGTGCTGCGACTTTGCCGCAAAGCCGTACACCAAGCGGATGGTGGCTACATGGTCGGCGACGTCACATTGTTTAAGCATTCCACCGTCAACGATGGAGGCCTGCAAGTCCTCACACCAGACGGACTGTAACGCCTCTTTAAGCGCAGCATTCATAGAAAAAGGCTTTCTTAGCAAGTCAAAAAACTCGACTGTATAGAAGTTTCAGTAACCCAAAATTAAGGGGGTTGCTAATGCGGTGGTCTTGAGCCGTTGCGCCTATATTATCAGCCGCGCCCTTGCGCGGCGCTAAGCTACCCTGGCCACATTGGGCCCCATTGGGCCCGATACAAACAAGGGTCACGTTTGCGCTTGCCAGCCGACCCTGTTCTTGGCCTAATACAGGCTTGAAGCGCCACGGTGCGCCACACTCCCAACCACCTTCATCACGTATCTAATGACGACAGGCTTAAACAACGCCCAAGGCGTATTTCCCATCTCCCCCACGGCCTTTACACCTGACGGCGCAGTCGACTACGCCTCCATGGACCGGTTAACCGAGTTTTATGTGGGCATTGGCGCCACGGGTATTACCGTGCTGGGTCAACTCGGTGAAGCGCCAAAGCTGTCACTGCGTGAGAGTGTCGCCATTGCCAAGGGCATGGTCGCTAAGGCGGGTAAGTTACCGGTCATCGTGGGTGTTTCCTCTCCGGGCTTTGCCAGCATGCGCGAGTTAACGCATGAGGTCATGGCGATTGGCGCGAGCGGCGTCATGATTGCGCCGCCAAACACCCTGCGCACTGACGACCAAATCGTGACCTATTACCGCCAGGCAGCTGACGCCATCGGGGCCGACGTGCCCATTGTTTTGCAAGACTACCCGCTGACTTTTTCGGTGCAAATGTCACCGGCCGTCATTTGCAAGATGGTCAACGAGATCCCCTCTATCGCCATGCTCAAGCATGAGGACTGGCCGGGCTTGGAAAAAATCTCTACCCTGAGAAAATTTGAGCAAGACAAGACCATGCGCCACCTCGCCATCCTGTGCGGAAATGGCGGGTTATTTCTAGACTACGAAATGTCGCGCGGGGCCGACGGTGCGAATACCGGCTATTGCTTCCCCGACATGTTGTGCGACGTGGTGCGTCTAAAAACCAGCGGCGAAATCGAGGCGGCGCACGATTTATTCGATGCCCACCTCCCGCTGTTGCGCTACGAACAGCAGCCCGGTGTGGGCTTGGCCGTTCGCAAACACATCATGATGCGCCGCGGCATCATCGCCAGTGACGTGCAGCGTTCACCCGGCGGAAAACTCACAGCAGCCGCGCAAGCGGAGGTCAACCACCTCTTAACCCGCTTGGCTAGGCACGACCCCCGCGCTGAATGCTGATAGGCGTTTCGCGTTTCGCAGCGTAACCGCTTACAACGGTAACGGCTTGCCATCGTAGTTAAAGAAGCCGCCCGTTTTGTCTAGTGTGAGCGCTTGACACTGCGCAACCAAGCCCGCCGCGCTTTGCGCTGGGGTGATATCGGCGTTTGCACCACCCATGTCGGTTTGTACCCACCCCGGATGGAAGGCCGCAACCGTAATGCCAGCACCCTTCAGCTCGTTGGCCAACGTCACCATGATGTTGTTGGCGCCCGCCTTGGACGCGCGATAAAAATAAGCCGAAGCACCCTGATGCTGCTGGCTTCCCATTAAGGACGAGATAACGGCGACTCGCGGCACCGCCGCCCCTTTGAGGGCTGGCAAAAATGCCCGTGTGGTGAAGAAAGGCCCGGCCACGTTTGTCATCAAGGCATCGGAGATACTGCTGGCCTCATTGCCCACATCGGCGATACCACCCCGCGCGCTCATGACACCCGCATTGCAAATCACCACATCGACTGGTGTGGTCAGGCTAGACGCAATCGCCTCAAGAGCGGGCGCATCGCAGGTGTCAGCGCCATACACTTGGGCGTGGCCAGCGTGGCCTGCCACCAGCGCATTGAGGGCATCCGCCGTTTCAGGGTGGCGGCAAACAGCGACGAGACGGTCACCATTGGCCAGCACGCGTTTAGCTATTTCTAAACCAATGCCGCGGTTGGCGCCGGTCACTAAGTACGTGGTAGACATAAGCGAGATTTCCTTTATAAAAAATTAACTGCTACAGGCGGAGCCCGTTTGATTAATGGGCATTGCGTCATCACGACCACGCCCAGCCGCTTCCAAGCGCGCCAGATACTCGGCCCACAACGTGTCCTGGTCGACGCCTAGGTGACGTAAATAGTCCCAGGTGTATAGGCCACTGTCGTGGCCATCGCTGAAGGTGGGTTGAATCGCGTAGTTGCCAACCGGCTGCACCGACACAATGGTCACCTCACGTTTGCCGCTCTGCAGCACCTCTTGCCCTTGTCCGTGCCCGCGCACCTCGGCAGACGGGGAGTACACCCGCATCAACTCCAACGGAATACGCATCGTCTCGCCGCCGGTGTAAGTCACCTCTAAAACGCGACTCTCTTGGTGAATGACCAAATTTTCGGGAACCATGTGAACTCCGTTTAAAACGCCCTATGGCGAAATGACGCCCCCGCTGTGGGGACTCAATGGGTGGGTGTCAAGCGATCCGCTATTTTCCCGTATTCGGCGGGCGGCTGTAAGCGACCACCCGCGATAACCGCGACAGCGCAATACTTAAACTCCGGTATCTTGCCAAAGGGGTCCAGCGCGGCGTTGGTCAGCAAGTTGGCCGCCGCTTCGGCATAGGCAAACGGCATGAATACCGCCCCCATCGGGGTACCGTCATCTAGCCGGACGTGCAACACCAATTCGCCTCGGCGTGACCGCACGGTGATCACGTCCCCTGCAACCAGACCCAGCGCGCGCAACTCAGCGCTGCACATGCTGGCGGTGGCGATTGGCTCAATGGCATCCAACACCTCTGAGCGTCGCGTCATGCTGCCCGTATGCCAATGCTCCAACTGGCGTCCCGTGATCAGTACAAACGGAAAGTCTGCATCTGGCCGCTCGTCCGCGTGGATGATGTCGGCTGGCACCAATTTCACGCGTCCATCGGGCGTTGGGAATCTGTCAATGAAAACAGTTGGCGAGCCTGGGTCATTCGCGTCTAAGCACGGATAGGTCACGCTGGACTCGCGACTTAAGCGCTCCCAGCTGATGCCGCCAATCGCCGCATGCATGGCTTGTCGCATTTCCTCGAACACCGCGGCAACGCCATCATGCTCGCCCTCGTATTGCCACGCTAGGCCCATCTGTTGCGCTATTTGCTGGATGATCCACAAGTCTGGCTTGGCGTCACCCGGCGGCAGCAACGCCTGCCGACCTAATTGAACCATGCGGTCGGTATTGCTCACGCTACCGGTCTTTTCCGGCCACGCCGTCGCAGGCAAGACCACATCGGCAAGCCATGCCGTTTCGGTCAAGAAGATATCTTGCACAACCAAATGCTTTAGGCTGGACAGCGCATGGCGCGCATGATTGAGGTCGGGGTCGCTCATGGCGGGGTTTTCACCCATCACATACATGCCGTGCACCTTGCGCACGTCCGTGTCATCTAGCAGTGCATGGTGCATGATTTCCACCACGGTCAGGCCCGGCTCTTTATCCAGCTCACAGTCCCAGAACTGCTCAAACCAAGCATGCGCCTCAGGCTGATCAACACGTTGATAGTTGGGAAACATCATGGGAATCAGTCCGGCATCGCTGGCACCCTGGACGTTGTTCTGCCCACGCAAAGGATGTAGCCCAGAGCCTGGCTTACCAATCTGGCCTGTGATCGTCGACAAGGCAATGAGGCAACGCACGTTGTCCGTCCCATGAATGTGTTGGCTAACACCCATGCCCCATAAAATCATCGCCCCCTTGGCCTGCGCAAAAGCACGCGCAACCTCTCGCAAGCGCTCGGCAGGTATGCCGCAAATGGGCGCCATCAACTCGGCGCTGTAGCCCTTTACGTTCTCGCAAATCGCTTGGTAGTTATCCACCCGATTCGCAATGAATTCCGCGTCCACCAAGCCCTCATCAATCACCGTGTGTATGAGCGCGTTCAGCATCGCGACATCGGTATCCGGCCTGAAGGACAGCGTTCGCCACGCATGCTTGCCAATCTCGGTAACCCGCGGGTCAGCCAACACCACTTTGGCACCGCGCTTGGCAGCATTTTTTAACCACGTTGCGGCAACAGGATGGTTGGCCGTAGGGTTGGAGCCGATGACAAAAATCATCTCGGCATTCGACACATCATTGACCTGGTTACTTACCGCGCCACTGCCAACCCCCTCTAACAAAGCCGCCACGCTAGAGGCATGGCACAAGCGCGTGCAGTGGTCCACGTTATTCGAAGCGAACCCGGTGCGTACCAGCTTCTGGAACAGATAGGCCTCCTCATTGCTGCCCTTGGCAGAGCCAAATCCAGCCAAGGCTTTCGCCCCAAAACGCATCTTCAAATCACGGAACCCGCTTCCCGTTATCGCCAACGCTTCCTCCCAAGTGGCCTCCCTAAATACATCGGACCAATCGCTGGCTTGCCGCGATGGGTCAATGGTTTTGGCTACCCCCGCTTTGCGTATCAGCGGACGCGTCAGACGCTCTGGATTGTGTGCGTAGTCAAATCCAAAGCGACCTTTCACGCACAGGCGGCTATGGTTGGCGGGGCCATCGCGACCATCCACACGCACAATGTGGTTGTCTTTGACGTTGTAGGTCAACAAGCAGCCCACGCCACAAAACGGACAAACAGAGTCCACTTTGTGATCCACCTGCTGACTACCCACCTGCGTTTTCGACATCAATGCCCCGGTCGGACACGCTTGCACGCACTCGCCGCAGGCCACACACGAGCTGTCCCCCAGACCATCTTCTAGGTCAAACACCACGCGTGCCTCATGCCCGCGAAAAGCCATACCGATGACATCGTTCACCTGCTCTTCGCGACACGCACGGACGCAACGATTGCATTGAATACACGCATCTAAGTTCACAGCAATCGCCGGATGTGATAAGTCGGCCGCAACGCTCTCACGGCGTATGGCCTGCAATGCCGGTCGCGCGGTAACCCCTAGACGCGTGGCCCACTCACTGAGCTCTCCGTGCTGGCCTATCGTGTCCGTCTCGCCGGAGGGCGGCGTTGGGCTGGGCGCAGTGGCGTCTCCGTCCGTCCACTTAAAGCCGGCGTCTGGTAGGTCTGCGAGCAGCATTTCTAAGACCATGCGCTGACTCGTTTGCACACGCGGGCTCTGCGTGACGACCTGCATACCCGCCGTCGGCGCGCGACAGCAACTTGGCGCCAAAACGCGCTCGCCTTCAATTTCAACCACACACGCTCGGCAATTGCCGTCTGCACGGTAACCCGCTTTGAAGCATAGGTGGGGTATGTCCACACCGTGACGCTTAGCGACCTCCAAAATAGGCTCGCCGGCAAACGCGCTGACGGGTTGCCCATCCAGGGAAAAGGGGATCATTTCTTTATCCATCACCGCACCTCCTCAGGGAAGTAAGTCTGTACACACCGCAAGGGGTTGGGCGCCGCTTGACCCAAACCGCAAATCGACGCGTCAGCCATGACTTGCGCCAAATCCGCCAACACCTCACCGTCCCATGATGGCTGCGCCATGAGCTGTGCCGCCTTGTGCGTACCCACGCGGCAAGGCGTGCATTGACCACAGCTCTCATGGGCAAAGAATCGCATCATATTGAGCGCTGCATCGCGGGCTTTATCTTGGTGACCCAGCACAATAATTGCAGCAGAACCAATGAAGCAACCATGCGGTTGCAAGGTATCAAAATCAAGGGGCACATCGGCTAAGCGTGCGGGCAATATGCCGCCCGATGCGCCACCAGGTAGGTAGCCGTATAGCGCGTGGTCATCTGCCATGCCACCGCAGTAGTCATCGACCAAGGCGCGCAATGAGATGCCGGCGGGGGCCAACTTCACCCCAGGTGCACGCACACGCCCACTCACACTGAACGAGCGCAAGCCGGTGCGGCCCGCAAGACCAAAGCCGCTAAACCAGTTCGCACCACGCGTCAAAATATCACGCACCCAATACAGCGTCTCGAAATTGTGTGCCAACGTGGGGCGTCCAAACAGCCCGACCTCGGCGATGTAAGGTGGCCGCATACGCGGCTCGCCACGCTTGCCCTCTATGCTCTCTAGCATTGCCGACTCTTCGCCGCAAATATAGGCACCGGCACCACGCCGCAGTTCAATGTGCGGTAACGCAACCGGTGAGTTGGCCTGAAGTTGCGCCAACTCATGCGCCAAAATGGCACGACAACCGTGGTACTCATCACGCAAGTAGATGTAGCAAGCGTCCACTCCCACCACAGCGGCGGCAACTAACATCCCCTCGATGAAACGGTGCGGGTCACGCTCCAAATAGGTCCGATCCTTAAAGGTCCCGGGCTCGCCCTCATCGATGTTGACTGCCAGCAAACGGGGGCCGGGTTGGTCGCGCACAATGCCCCACTTGCGTCCGGTTGGAAAGCCAGCGCCACCCAAACCGCGCAGACCAGCCGCGCTCATGACATCGATTGCTTGCTGCTTTTTGACCGCATCCGCAACCGACAGCTCATGCAGAAGGGCATAGCCCCCAGCCGCTTGATAGGCCGCCAG
>JABBAS010000024.1:19643-53171 GCA_018607835.1 Methylobacillus sp.
GTGACGGGAGCCTCAACATACAGGTACGGGTCAAAGTCGCCTGCGTCATCGGGCAACCGGGGCAAGAGTTGACCACTTGCCACAACGTCTGCCACGCGCTCAGGCGTGGCGTACCCCACGGGGTTGTGATGAACCACCGCAACCGGCGCTTGCTCACAGCGTCCAACGCAGGGCACCGGGACGACACGCGCACTCGGTTCGCCCAACAACGTCGGCAAACGGGTTAGCAGATTCTGAGCCCCTGCTAGCGAGCAACTTAAGCCATCACACACCCGAATGGTGACCTTGTCGCGCTGGTCATCGTCTGCAGTCACCTCGAAGTGGTGATAGAACGTGGCCACCTCATAGACCTCGGCCATGGGCAGGTTCAAACGCTGCGCCAGCGCCGTTAAGGCCGGCTTTGGCAAGCCACGGTAATGATCATTCAAGACGTGCAAATACTCTATGAGTTGATCGCGGGGGTAAGGACCTGGGCCCAACAAGCTATCCACCGCCGCAAGCATGTCACCGCTCGCCTGCCGACCCTTGAGTTGGGTTTTCTTTCGGATCAAAGCGCGCATACTCTCTGCGCTAGCCAACACCTGTTCAGTCATGTCATTCCTTATAGGAGGCACCGGGCTACAAAATACCCATGACCTCAAGCGCTTTACCCACTTGCTCAGCACTCTTAAATACGATACCGCCTTGCCAACCAAGCGACTCGGCCACCGCTATGTTCTCAGCCAAATCATCAACAAATAACAGGCTCCCCTTGGCGCGACCCGAGGCGGCGACAGCCAAGTCGTAAATAGCTGCATCGGGCTTACTCACGCCCACGTCGCCAGAAAAAACGCCTGCCTGAAAGTAACTCAAAAACGCATGGCGGGCTTGCAGTTCGCGTGCATACGGCGCAGGCATGTTGGACAGAAAGTACAACGGCACCTCGGCATCATGCAAGCGCGCGAGCAACTCCACGGTATCGGCTTTTGGTGTCAAGTGGTCTGGGATCGCGGCAATCAAGCTCGCCACACCGGATACAGGCAGGCCTGTGCGTACAGCAATTTTTTCAGCCAACGGCTCAGGGGCTATTTTTCCCTGATCAAAGGCCGCCCAATCACTGTTGAGCGTGAGGCCTTGAAAAATGTCAGTCATCAATGCCTGCGCGGCCTCTGGGCCAGACGCTCTATCCGGGAAGCACTGCGCCACCAAATCCGTTGGTCGCCAGTTAAACAGCACCCCACCAAAGTCAAATACAAGTGCCACAGTCGGCAAGGGGTGGGTGTTTGCAAGGGTCATGGGGGGCTTTAGGAAACAGACTGGGGCTACTGAATGGCATCGGACGCTGGCGCCGAACCGTCGGTAAAGAGCTGCGCTGCATCAATCGGATCAAAGCGATATTGCGCACCGCAAAATTCGCAACCCACTTCTACATTGCCCTGCTCACGAATAATGTCCGCCACCTCGTCAGCGCCCAAATTGCGCAGCATACTGCTCACTCGGTCCTGCGAACAGCTACACGCGAATCGCGGCTGTATGGGACCTTCTGGCGGAACAAATCGGGCCAGCGACTCATCCCAGAACAGACGGTGCAACACACTTTCTGTATCCAAGGTCAACAACTCCTCGGTCTTCAAACTCATTGCCAACGTCGCAATGCGGTTGTAGTCCTCGCTTTTACCAATGCCGTCCTCGTTGGCCACGTTGGCGTTCTCGGCGCCTAAGTTACCCTCGCCCGCCATGGGTAGACGCTGGATCAACAAGCCCGCAGCGAGCTGGTCATTAGCGGCAAGTACCAAACACGTATCCAGTTGCTCGCTTTGCAACATGTAATGCTGCAACACCTTGCTAAACACGTTGATGGGCTTACCTTCGTCGTCAAACAACGGCACCACGCCTTGATAGGCCTGTTGGCCGGGCATACGGTCTTTTGGGTCTAAGGTAATGGCGCAGCGCCCTTCGTTATTGACATTCACCATGTCGGTCAAGGTCGCGTTGTCGGCAATCTCGCCCTTGATGGTGGCGGTCGCACGCACCGAGAAATCAGGCTGCACCTCAACGACCGCTAGCTTTAAGGGGCCGTCACCCTGAATTTGCAGAATAATCGCCCCATTGAACTTGATGTTGGCTTGCATGAGCAACGCCGCTGCCGTCATCTCACCCAAGAGCGCCGTGACGGCGTCTGGATAAGCGCCAGACTGCGCGCGCACGGCTTGCATGGCCTGCCAACCATCATCCAAGCGCACGATCGCACCGCGCACCGGTAAACCTTCAAAAATAAACTTTTGCAATTCAGACACAACAGACCTTTGGCTTAACGTAATTCACTTGGTTTTTCGCGGTTTAGCATGCTGCACGCTCAAGAAAAAAGCCCCATTCCGGGGCTGATTAAACCGCACCCCCGTATTTTCTCACGGGGTAACGGTGGTTTAGTCAAGCCGCTTCAGGGTTGTGCGAAAACGCTGTGCATTGGCCACATAACTGGCCGCGCTTTTCTCTAGCCCACTCATCTGCTCAGGCGTGAGCTCGCGCACCACCTTGGCGGGAGACCCCATGATCATGCTGCCATCAGGAAAGTGCTTGCCCTCGGTGACCAAGGAGCCTGCGCCGACCAAGCAGTTTTTACCAATCACCGCGTCGTTCAAAACGACCGCACCAATCCCAATCAATGAGCCATCTCCAACCGTACAGCCGTGCAACATCACCATGTGCCCGATGGTCACGTTCTCGCCAATCGTTAGTGGCTTACCCTCATCCGCATGCAAAACACTGCCGTCCTGAACGTTGCTGTTGCGTCCCACACGCATCGTCGCCGTGTCACCGCGCAGAACCGCACCAAACCATACGCTGGCGTTCTCGCCCAAAGACACCGCACCCATGACTTGCGCGGTGTCTGCCACCCAAGCGGTCTCGTGGACGTCGGGCGTCTGGTCGCCCAATGTATATAGCGCCATGGCTGTCCTTTCAAACGGTCACTACGACCCAATAAAAACCGTATATTGCCATAAGGTTGGCTCAGCGGCTGTCATCACAGCATACCTACAATGACACCATGACGCCACGTGAATCCGCCCTCGCCCTGCTCATCGAGCCTAACCCAGAAGCCAAAGTTACTGGGCTCGCCACGTTGTGGACGCAGGCACAAGCCTTTGACTGGCCAGAAGCCTCTCGATCAGCTGTTTTACAGCGCACCCACGCACACGAAGCGGCACAAGTCCCCGGGCGCCCGGAGCGCCCGAACTTGGTGGCACCCGGGCAAGTGCCCACGCGCTCCCCGTTTACCATTGCGGGGCGGGCCGCCCTGATACACGCCATTTGTCACATCGAATTCAACGCCATTAACTTGGCGCTCGATGCCGTCTGGCGCTACCCCGACATGCCCACAGCGTTTTACATGGACTGGTTAGGCGTGGCGTACGAAGAGTCCACACACTTCGCGCTGCTAGCGGCCCATCTACGCGACCTTCCCAACCCCGAAGGGCCGGCGTGGCACTACGGCGACTTCACCGCCCATGATGGTCTGTGGGCGATGTGTGAAAAAACAGCCGACGACATCACCGCACGCATGGCCTTGGTGCCCAGAACCCTAGAGGCCAGGGGCTTGGACGCGACCCCACTCATTCAAGCCAAATTGGCGCGCATAGACGCCCCCGATGCGCGGGCCGCCATCGACATACTCGACATCATTTTGCGTGACGAAATCGGACATGTTGCGATCGGTAACAAGTGGTATCACACGCTATGCGATACCCACGCGTTAGACCCCATCGCCCATTACCGCCTGCTCGTTGATCGACACGACGCCCCGCAACTAAAGCCACCATTCAACGAAGCGGCCAGAAAGAAGGCCGGGTTCACGGATGCCGAGTTGGCCTACTTGCTCGACCTGCCACCACGGGGGTGATGTTGCGCATGCAACTGGCGCAAGCGCTCGCGGGCGACGTGGGTGTAGATGGTTGTCGTCGAAATGTCTGCGTGACCCAACAGAAGTTGAACCGCCCGTAAATCGGCACCGTGATTAATGAGATGGGTCGCGAATGCATGGCGCAATGTGTGCGGTGACAACGCGACGGTGATGCCCGCAGTCGCCGCCATTTTTTTAACCACATTCCAAAACATCACGCGCGACATCGCTGCGCCCCGCGCGGTCACAAATAAATCGTCGCTATGTTGCTGTCCCAATATGACGGCACGCGCCTCAGACAGATACCGTGCTATCCATGTATGCGCCGCCTGACCAAACGGCACGAGTCGCTCCTTATTGCCCTTACCCGTCACCTGCAACACATGGTCATTGAGACGCACCTGATACAGCTTTAGACCCACTAACTCACTCACACGCAGGCCACTGGCATACATCAACTCCAACATCGCACGGTCGCGCAGACCCAAGGGCTTACTGAGATCCGGCGCGTTCAACAAGGTATCCACTTGTGACTCGCTGAGGCTTTTAGGTAAGCGACTCGGCGTTTTCGCTGGGGCAAACAACAGCGTTGGATCTTGTTGCAGCAAGCCCTCACGCAGCGCCCACCGGAAATAACGCTTAAAAACCGTTAATCGACGGTTCGCCGAGCTGGCCTTGCTGTCGCTGTGGCGATGTGCCATGTAGTCGCTCAGATGGTGGCTTTCACTCTGCAGCAGTGGGATGCCCTGCCCATGCAGCCACAGGCCGTAAGCCAGCAGATCGCTTCGATAGCTTTCAAGGGTGTTTTTAGCCAGCCCGTTTTCCAGCCAAAGTCCGTCGATAAACGCGTCGACCTCACCGCTTAATAGCGCGGGGACATCCGTCTTAACGGGCGGAGACTGGGCGTTGACAAGACGGGGCATAGACCTGCAGAGTAGCAAAATTTTGACGGGCTCCAAAGCGGATAAACTCGCTACTGTGAACTATATCCACCTTCTACTGCCCGATTTTGCGCTGATTATTGGTGGCTACCTCATTTGCCGTTTCACTAAGTTAGATCGCAGCGTTTGGGGGCAAGTTGACGCGCTGGTGTACTTCTTTCTCTTTCCCGTCCTGTTGTTTCACAGCATCACGAGCCACCCCCTGAACATCGCGGCCACCTCGCACTTCATGCTCGCGGGTGTGTCGCTTGCGGTGTGCGGTATCGGCGTCGCGTACAGCATCCCCTACTGGCCCATCGTCGGACGCTACATTGACAGCCGTGACCATGCGTCCAGCGCGCAAGTTGGTTTTCGGTTTAACTCCTACATTGCCTTGGCTGTATCGGAGACACTGCTGGGCGATGGGGGGCTTCTTTACATCGCCATTCTGATCGGCGTGTGCGTCCCCATCTTCAATATCGCGGCCATCTGGCCAATGACAAGGCACGGTCAGCAGGGATTCTTACGTGAGCTCGCTCGTAACCCCCTTATTTGGGCGACAACCGCCGGCCTTAGCGCCAACCTCTTGGGTTTCATGGTGCCCGAATGGCTAGACCCCAGCGTGACGCGGGTCGGGCAGGCTGGTTTGGTCTTGGGTCTCATGGGCGCAGGCGCTGGCATGCATCTGTCCGCTTTGCCTAGAGCCAAGGTCATGGCCGTATCCGTTCTGAGCGTCAAACACATCGCCATGCCACTGATTGCATTTGCCATGGCCCGCCTGTGGCAACTCGACACCTTACAAACCTCCACATTACTGATTTTCTCGGCACTACCCACGGCGTCTTCTTGCTACGTCTTGGCTGCGCGCATGGGCTACAACGGCCCCTACGTGTCCAGCTTGGTCACCGCGTCCACCGCCCTCGCGGCCCTGAGTCTGCCCTTCGCCCTCTCTGTCTTATCCAACACTATTTAGAGACAGCGCCCGACACGCTCGCCGGCAAGACCACCTCTAAGCGCGTCAAGGCACGGCGTTCAAGCACGGCGTCACCTGCGGCGCGTGCCGACCGCACCTGCAGGGCGAGCCATGCCGCCAGCGGCCTGCGCCAACCTTGTTCCGAAGCGGTGTCAACCGCCACCGCAATCACCGCAAGCGGCACGTTCTGAGAGGCGGGTTGTTGGCGTAACCACACGCCAGCCGCGACCAGTCGTGACAGCGGCTGCTCAATAGCCAGCAGCACCTGTGCGGTTGCCTCGCCACCGCCAGTCGCCAGCGCAAGGTGGTCAGCCATGGCGGTTTGTCCTGACGGCAAAGAGCGGCGCTCATCCTCGTCCAATGCCGCGCCTTGCAAATAGCGCCCATAGGACCGTAGCGTCGTCTCGGATGCTGCGTCTAAGGCGGACATATACGTCCCGATACCCTCGATTTCCTCGCAAGGCGTTTGCGTTAAGGCCGCCGCTTCCAAGGCGCAGCGCAAGAGCGTCAGCTTAATCACCTCCTCTAACTTACCCGTACTGGAAACCGCTTGTTTCGCTTGCGCAAATTGAATATCAGCCACCTTGCTTTGACCCGCCAGAAACGCGCGGGTTGCCGCCTGTGTAGCGCTAGACGTATCGGTTTGCCACGCTGGCTTGATAGCCGCGCCGCTGCACCCGAACAAGCTCGTCGCCAGCGCGACGCTCACGATCGCCATGCGCCATCGTGCAGGCACACCCATAGAACAAGAGGCCGCAGTTAGGGGAGTTGGTTTCATGGCAACTGTATGGATGGTTGGGTGGATTCGAATGGCCATTTTCCCTGCAGACTGGCCAGTAACGCGTTGACCTCGCGCAAACCTTGATCAACCTCGCTACGCAACGCAACGAGGTCGACCGAGGCCTCATTAGCGGACGCACTGACGCCTTTCACATCTTTTAAGATGCCGTCTACCCGCGTCAAACTGCCACTCACTTGCGTCAAGGTGCCGCTTAGTTGTGCCAGCGCACCACTCACTTGCGTCAAGGTGCCTCTGGCTTGCGCTACGGTTGCGGTGGTCTCGTTCACTAAGGCGGTCGCCTGCGGCACCAAGCCTGATTGACCCAGCACCGTTTTATCCGCGTGCGTCGCAACCGACTCAAGCCGCGTAAGCAAACTGTTCGCGTTCTGCACACCGTCCATCACGCGTTGCCGGTCACCCGCATTCCCCATCAACACCCCTAGCGCACCGCCCTGACCTTGCACGTTTTTGGTGAGGGCATTGAGGTTGTCAAGCAACTCTTTAGCGGCCGCGGTAATAAACGGAATTTGTGCAGTGGCATCCCCGGTCAGCAAATTGCGCTCGGCACCATTCGGCAAAGGGGGGTCATCCAGTACCCCCGTATGGGCCCTAATTTTTGCACCACCAACCAGTCCGCGCTCCAAGGTGAATACGCTGGAAACGCGTAACCACTTGCCGTCTCGCTCCGGAACGGAAAGGATGATGCGCGCATAGCCATCATCACCCAGGCTGATACGCGTAATGCGGCCAATCGGAAAACCGGCGAAATGCACATCCATGCCGACCTCGACACCACTGGCATCATCCGTGCGGAGCTCCACCGTTCGGGTTTGCTCAAAGGCCCCGCGCGCGTACAAGATGTACGAGCCTATGGCCAGCACCACAATCAACAGGCTCAGTAACAGCGCGGCGGCTTTTAGGCGGAGCGAGCGATCTTCGGTCGCGGTCAGCACGGGTGAGGAAGAAGCATTCATACTAGTAATAATTGCCCACCAAGGACAAGACCTCAATCAATAACAGGAACGCAAACAACCGCGCGAAGCGCCCCACCGATAGGCCAGTGGTGTCAGCATCAGACAGCCCAATCATGGGGACAATGCCAACCGCCCCTGCAAAAAAAATCGTTTTCAACGCCAAGACGGCTGACACCGTTGGCGTAAAAATGCTGCCCATCATGCTCGTAAACGACGGCACGCCCCACGGCGACAAGCCGAACACCGACACATAGGCAATGAGACTCACCAGCACACCACTGGTTGTCGCCAGAAAAATGACAGAGAAAATCGCTCCTACCGCCGCAGGCATCGCCTGATCGAGCGCCGACTCAGCGCGCCAATGGGGGTGACGCGTGCCCTGCGAATAAACGGGCTGTGTGAACGTATACCGGAAGGCGACGTAGGCGGCGGCTAACAACGGCACCACCTCCAACACCAAGGTCCGAACCAATAGATTCAAGGCAAATTGGGAGAGCCCGTAGTCGGCCGCTGCTGCCAAGACAATACGGATCACCACCACCGCCAACAAGCTCGCCAAAACAACAAAGCCGCCAAACAAGGGCACCGTCGCCATCACAATGGCTTCGCGTACCAACACGGCATTGCGACCGCGGTAGGCGCTTGGCGACAAACACAGCGCCGCCAACTGTGCACCCTGCCACCAGATACCGACAATACCCAGCACCCACGCAGTGACCAACGCCACGACGCCGAGCGTGGGCCGGCGTTGCGCGGGCTGCGGCGTTGTATGGGGCGTTATATGGCGCGATTCAAACATCGCGCTATTCTCACGGTTTTTGTGCCAGCGCCCAGCGAATGTGCGCGCGAACAACGACGTTTTTATGATCGATTCGATCATTCAAGGCATTATGAAAAGACTCTCGCCGCTTAGCCGAGGTTCGCCCATCCGCCAACGCGTTTCCCATCGCTGTCGCGAGGTTACGCAACCACCGGTCATGGCCAATACGGCGTATCGCACTGCCTTCGGTCTGCGCCAAAAAAGTCGCCTCGTCCCAAGACCACAAAGCGAGCAAGTCGGGGTTATTGAAAGCGTCTCGCGGCGTGAAATCGGGCACCGAACAAACCTGCGCGTACTTGTTCCAAGGGCAGGCCAATTGGCAGTCATCACAGCCGTAGATGCGGTTGCCCATGGCCGCACGCAAGTCTTCAGGAATCTCGCCCGCATGCTCAATCGTGAGGTAAGAGATACACCGTCGCGCATCCAACTGATAGGGCGCGACGATGGCCTGCGTCGGGCAAACCGTCATACAGGCGGTGCACTCCCCGCAATGTGCGGCAACGGGTGGTGTCGGCGTAAACGCCATATCCACGTATATTTCGCCTAAAAAGAAAAATGACCCGCCCTCTCGGTTCAACACCAAGCTGTGCTTCCCACGCCAGCCTTGGCCACTCTTGACAGCTAACGCGGCCTCCATCACCGGCGCAGAGTCGGTAAAGACGCGAAAGCCCATGGGGCCGACCTCGTCGCTCAGTCGTTGCGCCAGCTTTTGTAAGCGCTGACGCATCACCTTGTGGTAGTCCCGTCCGCGGGCGTATAGCGACACATAGCCTTGATCGGGCTGTCCCATCGCTTCCCACGCCTCATCTCGCCAGTCACTCACCGAGTCACCTGCATCTGGCTTTGGTAGATAATCCATCCGCGCCGTAATAATGCTGACCGTACCCGGCACCAATTCCGCTGGGCGCGTGCGCCGCAAGCCGTGCTTATCCATATAGCCCATGTCGCCATGAAAGCCTGCCGCCAACCAAGCCAGCAAACCGGGCTCAGAATCCTGTAAATTCACATCTGCAATACCAATTTGCGAAAATCCAAGCGTCCGGCCCCATAAATTGAGTTTTTTCAACCAGTCGGCTTGTTCGTAATGCATCCGCAAATTGTAGACATTCATGCCCCCAAACCCTAGCCTGCTCCCAACGACTCCGCTCTCGCTGCTATGGCACAGCGAGCAGGACACGGCACGACTGGCTGCGGCGCTAGCCGGTCACCCGGGTATCGCCGAGGCGCACCTGAACTTGTCAGGTGACTTGGGCGCAGGGAAGACCACGTTCGTGCGACACCTCTTGAGCCGGCTCGGCGTCGTTGGCCGCATTAAAAGCCCGACCTATGCCATTGTCGAACCCCATGAGGGTCTGTGTCAGGGCGCGCCCTTGGACATTGCCCACTTTGATTTTTATCGCTTTGATGCGCCAGAAGAATGGGAAGACGCGGGCTTTCGAGACGCCTTCGCCCAATCAGGGCTGAAACTCGTGGAGTGGCCTCAGCGCGTACGCGACCTGATGCCACCGGCCGACTTGGAGCTGCACATCACCTGGCAGGCGGGTACGTCAGAGACGCGTTGCGTGACCCTCACCGCCCATACACCGCGCGGCCTAGACCTACTAAAATCAGTCTCTGACGCATAGTCGTCACCCTCAGCCATTTATGCAACGTCGCACCGCCATCAAAGCCATCACCGGAGCCGGAGTCACCGTGCTCGCGCTCACGCGCAGCCACCTTGCGTGGGGTGCCAACATCGTTGCGGTTCGGATGTGGCCATCACCCGATTACAGTCGCGTCACCATCGAGTCCGACGTTGCGCTTAAGTTCACCCAAACATTCGTGCCAGACCCGCCCCGACTGGCCGTCGACATCCAAAACATGGCGTTGCTCCCCGCCCTTAAAGACTTGGTGGGCAAGGTCGTGCCGGGTGACCCCAATATTGCCGGGGTCCGCGTTGGTCAATTCAGTGCCGATGTGGTGCGCTTGGTCTTCGACCTCAAGCGCCCGGTTCTGCCGCAGGTCTTTAGCCTGTTGCCGATCGCACCCTATCAAAATCGCTTGGTTTTTGATCTC
Organism: Methylobacillus sp.; assembly: GCA_018607835.1. Taxonomy (GTDB): domain Bacteria; phylum Pseudomonadota; class Gammaproteobacteria; order Burkholderiales; family Burkholderiaceae_C; genus RS62. The sequence goes on from JABBAS010000024.1 coordinate 30,047, forward strand.
TACCCCGCTGCCCCCACCGACCCGTTAGCGCAACTAATTGCCCAGCGCCTAAAGGATTTGGAAAATACCGTCGCAGCGGCACCGCCAGCCACAGATCCGCTGGGCGACTTACTGAGCCAGCGCGGACTCGCTCCCCCCTCAGGCCGGCCTGTGCCCGCTGCCTCTGTAGACACGGCTGGCGGGCTAACGGCGCCTGCGCTGCAACAAAAAACCGATCGCATCATTGTGGTGACCCTGGACCCAGGTCATGGCGGAGAAGACCCCGGAGCCATTGGTCCCAAAGGCACACAAGAAAAAGACGTGGTGTTGCAGATCGCGCTGAAGTTACGCGATCGCATTAACAAAACATCGGTTAACGGCAACCCGCTACGCGCGTTTCTGACGCGCGATGCCGACTTTTTTGTGCCACTGAATACACGGGTTGAGAAAGCCAGACGGGTACAGTCCGACCTCATGATTAGTCTGCACGCCGACGCCTTTTACACCGAGCGTCCGCAAGGTGCGAGTGTCTTTGCACTCAGCACACGGGGCGCCAGTAGCGCCGCCGCGCGCTGGATGGCAAACAAAGAAAATGCCTCAGACTTGGTGGGTGGCATCAACGTCAACAGCAAAGATACCCAAGTAAACGAGGCCTTGCTGGACATGAGCACCACGGCCCAAATCAACTCCAGCATGCAACTAGGTGGCGCCATGCTGGGGGAGTTGGGACAAGTCGGCAAACTGCACAAGCCCCGCGTGGAGCAAGCCGGCTTCGCCGTACTGAAAGCACCCGATATACCGAGCGTCTTGGTGGAGACTGCGTTTATTAGCAACCCGGATGAGGAACGCCGCTTGCGCAACCCGCGCTATCAAAATGACCTAGCAGATGCGCTCATGAAGGGCATCGTGCGCTATTTTGAGAGCAATCCCCCGCTCGCGAAAAGTCGAGAAATCTAAGCGCGCGGCGCAGGCTCCGACGACTTAGATCGCCATGCGCCGACGATGGCAATCATGCCGGGGATCAAAATCAGACCCCAAATAATCAGCTCGAGGTTGGCCTTGACCCATGGCAGGTTGCCAAATAAGTAGCCCGCCACGCTGACACCAACCACCCAAAGCAAGGCGCCCAAGACGTTGTAGAGCGTGAACACACGCCTATCCATTTCGGCGACGCCGCCCACGAACGGCGCGAACGTGCGTGCAAATGGCATAAATCTGGCCAACACAATGGTAATTGCGCCGTAACGCTCATAAAACGCATGGGCACGGTCGAAACTTTTTCGGCTAAAGAACCGAGAGTCCTCCCATTGGAAGACCTTGGGCCCAAAGTACCGTCCAATGGTGTAGTTGCACTGGTCGCCCAATATTGCCGCGATCAGCAGCAAACCTATGCACAGCGACAAGTCAATGGCCCCCGTGGCAGCCAAGGCACCGACCACAAATAACAGCGAATCGCCGGGCAAAAAAGGCATCACCACAAAGCCAGTTTCCACAAAAATGATGAGAAACAGCACGGCGTAGACCCAGTTTCCATGGTTTTGCACCAAATTGGCTAAGTGCACGTCAATGTGCAAGATAAAGTCGACCAGCAGTAATACGATGTCCATGCCCGCATTATGGCCGAGACCCCCACCGTCCGATGGAGGCGATACCCTCTAAAATGAGGAGATATGGTTTCGTCAACATCCCCCGCCCAAGGTTCGCGCCCCATCAGTGAGTTGCCCGACACGCTGATCAGTCAAATTGCTGCTGGTGAGGTGGTTGAACGCCCCGCGTCTGTCGTCAGGGAGTTGGTCGACAACGCATTGGACGCTGGCGCCACCCAAATCACTGTTCGCTTGTCGTCTGGCGGGGTGCGTCTCATCAGTGTCGAGGATGATGGCTGCGGCATCCCCAAAAACCAACTACCGCTCGCGCTCAGACGCCACGCCACCAGCAAAATTGCCAACCTTGAAGACCTAGAGTCCGTGCAGACCATGGGGTTTCGCGGTGAGGCCCTTGCGGCGATTAACGCCATTGCCGAGGTCACGATACTGACGCGCACCGAACAAGACGCCCACGCATGGCTGCTGGATGGTGGGAGCGGTGAGCTGAGCCCCGGCGCACGCGGGTTGGGCACCAGTATCGAGGTGCGCGAGTTGTTTTTTGCAACCCCCGCTCGCCGTAAATTTCTGAAAACCGACGCCACCGAGCTGGCGCACTGCATTGAGGCCGTGCGCCGCCATGCGTTGGCGCGCCCCTTGGTGAACTTCGCCATTTGGCATGACGGCAAGTTGGTTGACCAATGGCGCACCACCCTGACCGAGGGCTTAGCACCTGACCCCATGGCGGCGGTTACCCAGCGCATGGGCGATGTCTTGGGCAGCGAGTTCCGAGAAAAGAGTATCCCCGTGGACCTTAGCCTCCCTGTAGACGGCGGCACCCTCAGGGTGTGGGGCCGCGCCGGTTTGCCTGACCATGCCCGCGCACGTGCGGACCAACAGTTTTCCTATGTGAATGGTCGCTATGTACGCGACAAAGTCGTCATGCACGCGGCACGCGCCGCCTATGAAGACGTGCTACACGGTCACCGACAGCCGGTGTATGTCATCTACCTCGAAATGGATCCTGGCCGGGTGGACGTGAACGTACACCCCACCAAAATAGAGGTGCGCTTTCGCGATAGCCGCGCCGTGCATCAAGCCGTCTCCAAAGGCATTGCACAAGCCCTTGCGCAGCCGCGCGCGGGATTGATGGCCGGCCAAGCATTCCCCGACACGCACCATGCCAGCGGGCAGACGGCAAGGCCGACGCCCCCTTGGGGAGTCAACCGGTTTGACGCCCAAGACCAGACACCAGACAACGCACCCCTCGCCACCAGTGGTCAAAACCCGCTTCCGTGGCGGCAAACGGGCTCATACGTCTCACAACGACCAGACAGCGCACAGGCCGTGCAGGAGTTGCAAGCCCTGTGGGGCCAGCGTGGGCAGGCGGATGACCCGAGCGCGATGCGTGCACCCGCCGATCACGCGGAGTGGCCACTCGGTCGTGCCATTGCGCAAATTCACGGCGTCTATGTCTTAGCGCAAAATGCCCACGGTCTGGTTATCGTCGATATGCACGCGGCACACGAACGGATTGTTTACGAGCGACTGAAGTCTCAGCTCGACGCCGTTCAAACAGCGCTACACGACGGCGATCGTGTGAAAGCCATGGCCAGTCAACCGCTGCTAATCCCCGCCAGTTTCGCGGCAACACCCACTGAAATGGCAACGGCACAATCCCATGCGGACACCTTGGAAACACTGGGTCTCAGCGTCGAGGCACTGTCGCCTAAAACGCTAGCTGTTCGCGCGGTTCCCACCACGCTGGCTGATGGCGATCCCGTTGCACTCGCGCGCAGCGTGCTAGGCGAGCTGTCGCAACACGAGGCCAGCACCGTCATCACGCGGGCCCAAAACGAATTGCTCGGTACCATGGCCTGCCACGGCGCGGTGCGTGCCAATCGCCAGTTAACCCTGACAGAGATGGATGCGTTGCTAAGACAAATGGAAATCACCGAACGCTCTGACCAATGCAACCATGGCCGCCCGACATGGCAACAACTGAGCATGAAGGACCTTGACCGGCTATTCCTTCGTGGACAGTAAACGCCCCCGCACGTGCAAGGCCAAGCGACTCCTATGACCACTCCCACCTCCCATCCCAGCGCCACAGCGGCGTCCGGCACGCCCATGTCGGCCAATTTGGTGGTCTTTTTGTTGGCGCTGCTCTTGGGTATACAGCCCGTCACCACCGACTTGTATCTCCCTGCGTTACCCGCACTGACGCAAAACCTGTCAGCGAGCATGTCGCAGGCACAGCTCACCCTAACCGCCCTGTCGCTGTCCTTTGGCGTCTCTCAACTCGTTTGGGGTCCACTGTCTGATCGGTTTGGTCGACGCCCCATCCTTATTTGGGGCATGGCGTTTTACGCCGTCGCCTCGTTCGGTGCCGCGCTCGCGTCCACCATAGACCTCTTTATCATTTGGCGCATGGCGCAAGGGGCGGCCATGGGCGCCGCCGTCTCCTCGGCCCGCGCCATCGTACGCGACCTGTATGCACCCATTGAAGGCGCCCGCATGATGAGCAAGGGGCTCACCGGGCTCGGTGTTCTGGCTTGTTGCAGCGCCCCGACAGGCGCATTACTCGGGCACTTTTTCGGTTGGCGTGCCACCCTGTTCTCGGTTGCCGTTTACGGGGTGTTCATCACCTATGTCCTCGCAACACGCTTCCTAGAAACCAATCCACATAAAAATCCGCGCGCGCTGAGGCCCACCGTACTCGCAAGCAACTGGTGGCATATTGCCAAGACACGCGCCTTCTGGGCATTTACAGCACTCGCCATCGCCTCCTACGCCTGCTTGTTCACTTTTTTGGCAGCGTCGTCGTTCGTTTTTATCGATGTCTTGGGACTCAACAAACTAGAGTTTGGCGCAGCCATGTTCTCCATCAGTCTGTCCTACATTGGCGGCACACTGTTATGCCGGCGGCTGATTGTGGCGTGGGGCATTCGCCGTGCTTTGCGCCTCGCTGGCTTCATTACCTTGGGCTCAGGCACGGTGATGGGTATCTTGCCTTTCTTCGGTATCGTGGGGATTTGGACGATCTTGGTACCCATCTATGGCCTGCTCATCGGCCACGGCATACACCAACCCTGTAGCCAGTCCGGCGCTGTTTCACCGTTTCCAAAAATGGCCGGCGCGGCATCGGCCCTCAATGGATTCCTGATGATGGTCGCGGCATTTTTCGTGGGCACTTGGTTGGGTGACCACATGGACGGCACTGTTCAACCCCTGACATCCGGCATCTGGTTTTGGACGGTCATGATCGCCATCACCGCGTGGTTTGTTGTGCCCCGTTGGGGTGATTTACCCCAAGAAGATGCGCCACCAAAGCGCGTACCTGCGAAGTGACCGCTCACACGCTCATTCTGGCGGGACCAACAGCCTCAGGAAAAACGGCCGCGGCATTGGCCATCGCCGCACGTTGGCCAACTGAAATCGTCAGCGTGGACTCCGCTCTGGTTTACCGCGGCATGGATATTGGCACGGCAAAACCCTCCGCTGAAGAGCAAGCCGCGGTGCCCCACCACCTGATCGACATTCGCGACCCATTAAACGCCTACAGCGCCGCCGAGTTTGTGCGTGACGCGGCGCAATGTGTCGCCGACATCCACGCGCGCGGCAACTTAGCCTTGCTCACGGGTGGCACCATGTTGTACGTCAAGGCGTGGCTAGATGGTCTTGATGACATGCCTGCCGCCAACCCCACCGTGCGCGACCGCTTGTCTCTGGAGGCGGCAACAACGGGATGGCCCGCCATGCACGAGCGCTTGCAAGCGGTTGACCCCGATACGGCAGCGCGGCTCGCGCCAAACGACAGTCAGCGCATACAACGGGCGCTAGAAGTGTTCGAGACCAGTGGCACCCCGCTCTCCGTTTGGCAGACCCGTCGCACGCAGTCAACTGATTCCACGCAAGCGCCCATCGCGCAACGCACGACCCCGCTGTTATCTTTGGAGCCAGTGGACCGCCGTTGGCTGCACCACCGCATCGATCAGCGCTTTGAGCAGATGCTGGACGGCGGCTTTGAAGCCGAGTTACAGGCGCTGCGCGCTAGGCCAGACCTGCACATGGACTTGCCCAGCATGCGGTGTGTTGGCTACCGTCAGGGGTGGGCTTTGCTAGACGAAGGTGCCGACCTCAGTGACCGAGGCAGCGACGCCTACGCCCTTTGGCTGGCGCGCGGCAGCGCCGCCACGCGCCAACTCGCTAAGCGGCAGTTAACCTGGCTGCGCGGCATGGGTAACCGCGACGTCATCCCAGCCGATCACCCCAAGGCCTTAGACCAATTGTTAACCACCGTTAGTGACCGCCTAGAGCGCCAACCCCTATGAGTCTTGTCGTACGTGATCTGTGCAAAAGCTACACCGTACGCGGCGAATCTCAGCGTACGGTCACCGTTCTGCACCACCTCGACTTGGTTGTTGAACCCGGGGAGTTTGTCGCCATTACCGGCGAATCAGGCGTGGGTAAATCAACCCTACTCAACTGCCTTGCCGCATTAGACGATTGGCAATCTGGTGACATTGCGCTAGATGGGCAATCGCTCTCAGCCATGGACAGCGATGCGCGCGCACATTGGCGTCGCGACCATGTCGGCTTTGTCTTCCAAGCCTTTCACGTCTTGCCCCACCTCAGCGTGGCCCAAAACGTATCGGTACCACTGATGCTGAAAGGCTTATCGACGGCGGCCTGCGCACCCGCAGTGGCAGACGCCTTGCACCGTGTCGGTCTCGCCGACTACGGCGAACGACTCCCTGAGCAACTCTCAGGTGGCCAATTACAACGCGTCGCCATTGCACGGGCAATTGTTCATCAGCCGCAACTGCTGTTAGCAGACGAACCCACAGGCAACCTCGACCCCGAGAATGGTCAGCGCATTCTGCAACTATTACGCGAACGCGCCAAAGCAGACAACGCGGCACTGGTGTTGGTCACACACTCGCAAGCAGCGGCACAAATGGCCGACCGAAACCTCACGCTGACGCCAACCGGGTGGTTACCACAAGGACACGAGGGCGCCCGCTGACAGACGCCACGCGTGGCTTGCCATCTCCCGTGCTTCCGCCTCGTCATGCGTGACCAGAAGCACCCGCGAGATACCCGACGCCGTTCCATCCCAGTTAGCTTGCAGATCATTTAAGAAGCCACTGCGCAACTGGGTTCGCAAATCGGTGTCCAACGAAGAGAACGGCTCGTCCAACAAGAATAAGCGCGGCTGGGTCACCAAGGCACGCGCCAGTGCCACACGCTGCTGCTCCCCACCCGACAACGCTGTCACCGCACGTTGCGTGAAATCACCCAGCCCCATACGAGCCAACGCCTGCGACGCCGTGGCCCGCGCAGCGGCTCTCGACTGCCCTTGCTCACGCAAACCAAAGGCGACGTTATCTTGCACGTTGAGGTGCGGAAACAAAGCGAAGTCCTGAAACATCAACGCGAACCCCCGCCTTTCAGGCGGCACCTTGCTTAGATCCTGGCCATCCCAACGCACACACCCCGCAGACGCATGGTCTAAGCCGGCAATCAGGCGCAGCAAGCTTGTCTTGCCAGCGCCTGAGGCCCCTAACAACGCAACCACTTGTACGCCGGGGCGTTCCCCGCCTACGGCCGACGTTGCAAAGCGACCGGTTGCAGGCCACTGCCAGTTCACGTTATCCAACAGGGTGACCCCTTGAAACGTTTTGGTGAGGTGTTGGCACTCAAGCATGGGGACTCCGATCGTCAAATTCAGGTGTGCCGACCGCATGCCAGCGGCGCCCGTCTAATAGCCAAAATAACACCAAGGTCACGCTGAGTAATATCGCCGACAGCACCCATGCACTGTCTATATTGAGGCGGCCCGCACGACCCAAGTGTTGGTAAATGAGTGTGGTCAAGGTCGTCCATTCTGGTCGGCTCAAAAACAAGGTCATGGCGAACTCGCCCACCATGGTCGCCATCGCAAACGCCACACCGCGCCGAATCGCTGGGGCGATCAAAGGCATGGTCACACGCCACCAAACACGCCAAGGGCTTGCCCCCAAACTCAGGGCCGCATCACCCCAGGCGCGCGGCAAACTATCCAGCGCTTGCGCGACCGGTTGCACGACCAAGGGCATCGCCAACAAAGCATAGGCGCACACAAGGATTAACCAAGAGTCCAACCACTGTGGCACCAATAAAATCAGGCCAAACGCAACCATCACTGGCGAGATCATCAGTGGCAACATCCCCCACATCCGCCACCACCAATACCGACGACCGACTATCGCGTGCGACACACCCAATACCGTGGCCAGCACCAGCGCTGTGGCGCTAAAGCGTGTCGTGTTCCAAATAGCTGCTGCCGTCTCGCCAGAGAGTGCCTCAGACCACGCCACCGAAGAGGCCAACGCCGCCTTGGTAAAAATCGCGACCAACGGTGCCAAGCCAATACACAGGCAAACCATCCAAACCCCCACCAGCATCAGCCATGTTGTCAGCGACTTGACATTCGGGCGATAGCGCCGCACACGGTCACCGCGCAAGGGCGCACGAACACGCATTTGCAGCCAAGCATAGAGCGCCACAGCGACCCCTGTAAACAACAACATCCACAGCGCCAATTGGCTGGCCAAGACCAGCTCAAGCTCATGGGCCACTAGCGTGTAGATGACCACCTCCGCCGTTGCATAAGCTTGACCGCCCAACAGCAAGGCCAAGCCAAAACCACCCAGGCAGTATAAAAACACCAGGCTCATGGCACTCAAGATGGCGGGTGTTGCGTGTGGCAACTCCACACGCCAAAAGGCACGCCAAGGCGTGGCCCCCAAGGTCCGCGCTACGGCGAGTCGCGCCGCACTTTGGCTCTCAAACCCCGCAACGGCGGCACGGACAATGAGGCATAAGTTAAAGAACAAGTTTCCGGCAATCAGTAACCACGCCGATCCGCGATCGTCCCACTCAAAAAACTGCCCCACCAAACCGCGCGGCCCCCACCATGCCAACACCCCCATGGCCGCAACCAAGGTGGGCACCACAAACGGCAGCATCAGGGTTTGCATCAGCCACTGACGGCCCCAAAATTCTAGGCGCGCCATCACCCACGCGACGGGTACACCGAGCAAGACGGCCAGCACGGTACTGACGCCTGCTTGCGTTAATGACCAAACAATGCGCTCGCGCAGGTAGCTATCCGACCAAATAGCCAGCCAGCCACTCAGAAAACCACCCGACTCGGTACCCAACGGGGACGGCTCTGACGCGCCAAACCACATCAAGCGGAGCATTGGTAGCACCGCCATCCCCGCGATAAACAGCGCGGGAGTAAGCCCTAGCCAAAGGCCATGCCAACGGGAGCGGCGCATGGCTGAACTTAGCGCACCACCTCTTGATTAAAGCGGCGCACCCAGTTGCGTGCATCGCGGTCGAGAACGGCCGCATCCACCGCGCGCGCAGTCGGCGCCTTACCCGCAAAGGTCATCACCGGCTCACGCGCTACCGTCGCCGACGCTGGCCACATCCACATCGTGGTTTGCAGGGCTTTTTGAACCGCGGCGCTGCGCATAAACAGCATGAAGTCAACCGCCGCTTGCCGAGTCGCCGCATCTTTGGCGCCGCCTGTTAACAGGGACAACCCTTCAATCTGCGCGTACACGCCGCCGGGTAAGTTCAGGTTGGCTGTTGGCGACACGTTAACGGGCTTGTCGCTATAAAAAACCTCTGCGGCTGGACTGGTCAAATAACTCACCACCATGGGACGGCTACCGCCGTTACGGGTAAAGTCTTTGTAGTAGGCGTCACTCCAGCTATTGGAGACCTTGACACCGCCCGCACGCAGCGCGCGCCACCACGTCCACGCCGACTCGCCTTTGGCTTGCACCGTGGCGGTTAAAAATGCCAGCCCCGTGCTACTGGTCGCTGGGTTTTCTACCACCAATAGCTTGGCATACTCCGGCTCCGCCAACTGGTCGAGCGACGTGGGTAATGCCAGCTTATTTTCTGCAAACCATGCTTTGTCGATGTTGATGGTGACGTAGCCAAAATCGATGGGCAACCAATCGCTCGCCGCACTGGCTTGGGGGTCCACATCGCTGACGTTGGGACTCAAGGACAACGCCGCCGTCTCGGCTGGCAACGGCTGTAACAGCCCTTCCCGACGCGCACGCGGCAGCATGGCATTGTCGATACCAAACACCACGTCGGCGATCGGCGTTTCCTTACTCAAAATGAGTTTGTTTAGCATCTCCCCCGCATCGCCCGCTTTGATAAGCCTGAGCGTCACCTTCTTTTCTGCCTCAAACGCGGCGATCAAGTCCTTGGGCAGGTCGAAAGAGCTGTGGGTCACCACGCGCAGCGTCGTGCGGGCATCGGCAGCCCCGGCGAACAGCGGCTGAAACAATAGGCCCACCAGCGCGGTGGTGAGAAGAAAATGACGTCGCATCGAAGTAATCCCTTTATCAAAAAAAATCCACGTCGAGAACGTGGCAGATAACGAGGTGCACGGACACACACGTGCCCGCCTTCGATGTCTTCACGCTCCCTACGCTGGTATCAGCCAGATCAGGTTCATGGGGACTCTCTCAGTTCGCAGCGCAACGCGCTGGACACCCCCGGTGAAGTCTGTATTCTAAGCAAACCCGCAGACGACGCAAGGCGTTGCACCAAAAAAGCGGGGGGTTGCCCCTTAGAATGGTTTGTTAGACCTTTTTTACATCAAACTTTTGGGAGACCCCTATGTCTAAAAAGACCCTCATTTTGGGTGCCATAGCACTGACCATGTCCTTGGGCGCAGCGGCAAAAGACTGGACAGAAATCCGCGTCGCCATTGACCCAACCTACAAACCCTTTACCTACAAAACAGACGATGGCAAGCCCACCGGCTTTGACGTGGACATCGCGCAAGCTTTGTGCGACTCGTTAAAGGCTAAATGCGTGTTTGTCGAACAGCTCTGGGACAGCATGATTCCCGGCCTACAAGCGCGTAAGTACGACGCCATCATCTCGTCGATGTCCATCACGGCAGACAGAGAAAAAGTGGTTGCCTTCACAGGCAAGTACTACAACACGCCCTCACAAGTTGTGTTGAACAAAAACATCAAGACCGACGGGTCACCTGCCAGCCTCAAAGGTAAAAAATTGGGCGTGCTGAAGGGCTCAACGCAAGAGAAGTACGCCAAAGGCGAGCTGGCCAAAGCGGGTGTTGAGATTTTGTCTTACGACGCGCAAGACCAGGTTTATTTGGACATCAATGCCGGTCGCTTAGACGGTACCGTGGCCGACGTGATTGAGGTCAAAGGCGGTTTCTTAGATACCGCTGACGGCAAAGACTATGTGTTTGTAGGCAAGACCTTGGGCGCGTACGTCAATTACTTCGGCAAAGGTGCCGGTATTGCCGTTCGCAAGCAAGACCAAGACTTGCGTACGGCTTTGGATAAAGGCATCAGCACCTTACGTAGCAATGGTCAGTGGCAAAAAATTAGCGACAAGTACTTCGCTGGCACCGACATCTGGGGTGACTAATTTAATCGCCACAGCATAAACCCAGCCCCATGTACGACGGCTACCTGATCAGTATTCTCCACGGCGCCTTGTTATCCATACAAGTTGCCTTGGGTGCATTGGTCGTGGCCATCGTCTTGGGATTGGCTGGTGCGACAGCCAAGCTGTCCTCACACAAGCCCTTGATCTGGTTGGGCGGAATTTACTCCACCATCATTCGAGGCATTCCAGATTTGGTGCTGATGCTGTTGATTTTTTACGGCGGCCAAATTGGATTAAATGTATTGCTTGAGTCTTTCGGTTACACCGACTACGTTGAGATCAATCCGTTTGCGGCCGGCCTCATCACCATCGGCTTTATCTACGGCGCCTACATGACCGAGACGTTTCGGGGCGCTATTTTGGCGATTCCCCGTGGGCAAGCCGAAGCGGGCCTCGCTTACGGCATGAGCAAGCCTCGCGTGTTTTTCACCATCGTGTTGCCGCAAATGGTCAGGCTTGCGCTACCGGGCTTCACGAATAACTGGTTGGTTCTGATTAAATCCACCGCCTTGGTCTCCATCTTGGGTTTGCCCGATATGACCTACTTGGCAAAGCAAGCGGGCGCAGCGGCTCGTGGCCAAGTACCCAATGCCCCGTTGCTTTTTATGGCATTCGCGGCGCTCATCTACTTGGTATTCACCACGGTCTCCCTCATCGTTTTGCGACAACTTGAAAAGCGCTACACCCTAGGCGTTAAACGCTCGGCGGTTTAAGCCTAGGCGTGTCATCCCATGCAATTCGACGTCATCTTCACCCCCGAAGCGCTCACACTGTATTGGGACGGCCTTCTCGGTACGCTCGAACTCTTAGTCGCCTGTCTCGTCGTGGGCGGCACCCTGTCGATACCACTCGCCATCATGCGGGTATCCCAAAGCGCATGGGTGCGTGGCCCCGTCTGGTTGTTCACCTACATCGTTCGCGGCACGCCGCTTTTGATACAGGTCTACATCATCTATTACGGCATTGCGCAACTTGACTGGATACAGGCGCGCTGGGATACCACCTGGCCGTGGATAGGTTTTAAAGATGCGTTTTTCTGCGCTGTCTTAGCCTTTTCACTCAATACCTGTGCCTACACCGTCGAGCTGCTGGCGGGCGCTATCCGAGACACCAACCCAGGTGAGGTGGAGGCGGCGCAGGCCATGGGTTTATCCCGTCTACAAATTTTGCGTCGCATCGTGTTGCCCTCTGCGATGCGCCGCACCTTGCCTGCCTACTCGAACGAGGTCATCATGATGCTGCACAGCACCTCGCTGGCCAGTACCGTCCCAGCGGTCTTTGACATCACGGGTGCCGCGCGTAGTATTTACTCCGACTTCTACCTCCCCTTCGAGGCCTTCATTACAGCGGGCGTTATCTACTTGGCACTCACCTTTACCTTGGTTGGCTTTTTCAAGCTGGCAGAAAACCATTGGCTTGCCTACCTGCGGCCTCAAAAGCACTAACGCGCTAAGGACTCCACGTGCGCACCCAACACCACCCTTTACGCAGCCCCTCTAGCGGCACGCAGCGCGCCTTGCACAGCTGGCACTTCGGCTCAGCAGACAACGAGGGGCCACACGTTTATCTGCAAGCCAGCCTGCACGCCGACGAACTACCGGGCATGCTGGTATTGCAACACCTGAAACGCCTGCTGGTCGCCGCCGAGGCGGCAGGACACATCACGGGACAAGTCACCATCGTCCCCATGGCCAACCCCATTGGACTGGATCAGACGCTGCTCTATGCACAGTTGGGGCGCTTTGAATTAGCCAGCGGAAAAAACTTCAACCGCCACTACCCCGACATGGCGAGCGCTATCAGCGACACCGTGGCCGCGCAACTCGGCGATGACGAAACAGCCAACAAACGCACGATTCGCCAAGCCATGCAGCAGTGGCTGGCCGCACAAGCGCCCGCGAGTGAGTTGGACAGCCTGCGTCTGACCTTGTTAACGCTGGCGTGTGAAGCCGATGTTGTGCTCGACTTACACTGCGACTTTGAAGCCTCGCTACACCTGTACGTCGAGGCGCCCTATTTAGATCAAGCCGACGCCCTGATGCGTTACTTAGGCGCCCAAACCGTGCTGTGGGCCGAAGCCAACAACGCCTCCAGCATGGTGGGCGACACCCGTGATGGCTTGTGTTTTGACGAGGCATTGAGCTCGGTGTGGTGGCGCTTACGCGCGCAGCATCCCGACGCCGCTATTCCCATGGCGTGTCTGTCTAGCACCGTCGAGCTACGCGGTCAGGCGGACGTCAGCCACCCATTGGCCGAACAGGATGCGCGCAACCTCATGGCCTACCTCACCCATCGGGGTGTACTCAGCGCACCGAGCCTACCCATGCCTGTTGCCGCTTGCGTGCCCACGCCGCTTGCCGGCTCTCAAACCCTGTGCGCACCCCATGCAGGCGTGTTGGTCTACCAACAGCCCGTTGGTGCGCAGCTTGCCGTGGGTGACGTTGTGGCGCAAGTCATAGACCCGCTCACAGGACACACCACTGATCTGCGTGCAGAAGTAGCTGGCGCGCTCTATGCACGTCACGTTCTACGGTGGGCGACCACAGGACTGGACGTTGCAAAAATCGCCGGACCCACCGCATTTAAAACCGGGCAACTGCTCAGCGCATAGCCCACACAACGAAGCCGCATGACTGCACAACTCACCGTTACAGACCTCCACAAAAGCTACGGAACCAACGAGGTGTTGCGAGGGGTCTCCCTGAGCGCAAATGCGGGCGACGTGATCAGCGTCATTGGCTCCAGCGGTTCGGGCAAGTCCACTTGCTTGCGTTGCATTAACTTCCTAGAGCGCCCGCACAAAGCCAGCATCACCCTAGAGGGCGAAACGCTGTCATTGCAGACCGCAAAAGACGGTATGTTGCAGGCCAAAGACAACAAGCAACTGCAACGTTTTCGGGCCAAGCTGGCAATGGTCTTTCAGCACTTTAATTTGTGGGCCCACCTGAACGTACTCGACAACATCACAGAAGCGCCGATTCATGTCCTAGGGCTGTCCCCTGCTGAAGCCCAAGAGCGCGCCCGCCACTACCTCGCCAAAGTCGGGCTCAGTGGTGCCGAAAAAAAATACCCCGCCCACCTCTCCGGCGGACAACAGCAACGCGTCGCCATTGCCCGTGCGTTGGCGATGGAGCCTGCCGTCATGTTGTTCGACGAACCCACCTCTGCACTCGACCCTGAGTTGGTTGGCGAGGTCTTGCGCGTCATGCGTGGACTCGCCGACGAGGGCCGCACCATGATTGTGGTCACCCATGAAATGGGCTTCGCCAAAGAGGTGTCCAATCACGTGGTCTTCCTGCACCAAGGCCTTGTGGAAGAGCAAGGTGACCCCAAGCTCGTGTTGACCCAGCCACGCAGTGAGCGCCTGCAACAGTTTCTTGCTGGCAGCCTCAAGTAGCCGTGTCACGTAGACGTCGCTTCCCGCGCCTGCACTGGGCGTTGCTGCAGACCTACTCTTGGGGTGAATGCAAGCAACACCCGTGGCGCACGCTCACGGTCGTCATCACGGTTGCTTTAGGCGTTGCCCTCGCGTTGGCCGTCCACCTCATCAACCACTCAGCCATCGCAGAGTTTGACCGTGCAAGCAATCAGGCACAAGGCCAAGCCGACTGGATCTTACGGAGTCGATCTGAGCAGCCCATTGCCCCGGGCTTGCTGCGTCAACTTAATCGGCAAGACGATATTGCGCTGACCAGCCCTGAGGTGCTACTCACCGCCGTGCTACCCCAACGCCCGACCCGAGCCAATTCCGACCTCGAAGACAACACCTTGGCACTGCGCGGCATAGACACCTTGGTACAAGGCCAGCTCAACCCGCTGCTGTTTCCCAAACTGTATCCCGGCTTCTCCCGCCTCGATGTGTTTAGCCCTGACGTCATCTACCTCAACGCCAGCGCCTTATCCAGCTGGTCAGAGCCACCAAAGACACTCACGATAGCGGTCGGCGGACGCTTGCACACGCTGCGCGTCGCTGGCACCGTTGCGGTCCCCGGCGGGCCAATGGGCGTGTTGGATATTGCGGCAGCCCAAGCCATTGCCGGCATGGGCGATCGCCTGGACAAGATCCACATCCGGCTGCGTCCAGGCGCGCCCCAGCGCGACGCCTCGGCATGGATGACGGCGTGGAATTTACCGAGCACGCTCTATTTAGAAGCGCCAACGGACGGGACACAACGCCTAGAAAAGTTAACCCAAGCCTACCGCGTTAACTTAACGGTTTTGGCCTTGATCGCGCTCTTCACGGGGGCGTTTTTGGTCTTCTCCATCCTCTCGCTAAGCATTGCGAAGCGCATGCCGCAGTTCGCCCTACTTGGTATTTTGGGCTTGTCCCATACCGAGCGCTTGGTCATCGTGCTGGTCGAGTCGGCTATCTTGGGCGTGGTCGGTAGCGCCTTGGGCGTTGGCTTGGCTGCGCTCTTAGCCAGTGCGGCCTTGGGCTTTCTCGGCGGTGATTTGGGGAGTGGCTTTTTCTCCGCCGCGCAGACCCGTCTGCAATGGGACGGTGCGGCCGCCGCAATCTTTATGGCACTCGGCGTCGTCGCCACCCTCGCTGGTGGGTGTTGGCCTGCGCAACGGGTTGCCAATATGGCGCCGGTCATGGCGATCAAAGGGCTACACGTTCAAACCACCCGTCATCGCCACCGGCAATTCGCTATGGGTGCCGCCCTCTTAGTTATCAGCGCGGTACTGTGCGCGTTACCGCCGTGGGGTAGCTTGCCGCTGGGCGCCTACATCGGCATTGCATTGCTATTGCTCGGCGCCATGATCTGCCTACCCCCTGCCGTGACCACGGTCGTTGCCAAGCTATCCGCGCGAACGACTCACCGCCTCATGCCGATGCTGGCCTTGGCGCGCGCGCAACGAGTACCCCACGCAGGTGCCACCGCTGTGAGCGGCGTCGTCACCAGCTTGGCGCTGGCAGTGGCACTGACCGTGATGGTGGGGAGCTTTCGCTACTCGGTCACCAGCTGGCTAGACACCGTGTTACCCGCAGACATCTACCTGCGCATAACGGATAGCAACTCGCAGCGTGACGCGCGATACTTCTCCGCCTCCTTTGAAACCGCCCTGCGTCAAATCGATGGCATTCAAAGTCTGCGTAGCCAACGCGTCACACCCGTCATTCTCGACAGCGAGCGCCCTGCGGTCACGGTGTTAGCGCGCGACTTACCCCTTAACAGCGCCGGGGAGCCCACCGACATCCCCTTGGTTGTGAGCGCCAACGATAGCCCTCAAGTCAATGCGCTTGGCAGCGCCGATCGCTACCCCGTTTGGGTCAGCGAGGCCTCACGGGATGCTTTCGGTTTGCGCCTCAACCAGCCCTTCACCGCTTTAGAACAAGCCTTGCCCGGAAAGACGCCGATCGTCGTCGGCGTCTGGCGGGACTACGCACGCCAAACGGGTAGCGTGGTCATGAAGCTGTCCGATTTTCGAGCGCTAACGCAAGACGGACGCATCACGGACATCGGCTTGACCCTTGCGCCCACCGCGTCGGACACGGCGGTCTTACGTGACGTTACGCGTGTGTTCCAACAAGTGCACGTCGGCGCCCGAGCCGCTGAGCTAGAGGTTGCGAAAGCGCGCAGCATACGCCAAATCTCCCTAGAAATTTTTGACCGCAGCTTCGCCGTGACCACCTGGCTACAAGGCGTCGCCATTGCCATTGGGCTGTTCGGTGTTGCCAGCAGTTTCAGTGCACAGGTGCTGGCACGCCAGCGCGAATTTGGTATGTTGTCCCACTTGGGTTTCACGCGACGCAGGATACAAACCCTGGTCGTCGGCGAAGGCCTGGTCTGGAGTGTCATCGGCGCCGTATTCGGCGCCCTGCTGGGCTTGGTCGTCAGTGCGATTTTGGTCTATGTGGTGAACCCACAAAGCTTCCACTGGTCCATGGACTGGCAAGTTCCTTGGGGGCGTTTGCTTAGCCTGATCGTCGCCGTCATCGTGACGGGCACCGTCACCTGCGCTTGGGTTGCGCGGCGCGCGCTCAACCAGTCTGCCGTGCAGTCTGTTAAACAAGATTGGTAGCCGTTATGTTTGCCTCCCAACGCCCTTCTCGCCGCCAGTGCCTACAGTGGCTCCCCGCCGCCTTGGCGTGTACTTGGGCAATCCCCTCGCAGGGGGTTGCGCTTGCCAGCACCCGCCCCGCTAACGCGCAGCCGTTGCGGTTCCCACGCGACTTGGGTGCCCACCTCGATGCAGACATTGAGTGGTGGTACCTCACCGGCTACCTGCACGAAGCGGGTGCCACCATCGATGACACCCCCCACGGTTTTCAGATCACATTTTTTCGAAAGCGCATTCCGTCGACGCAGGCGCTGTCGCAACAACTCACAGCCAAACATTTGCTATTCGCCCATGCCGCTCTCACGTGGTCACCCAACGGGCAGACCTCCCCGGCCCTCAGACATGACCAGCGTATGGCCCGCTGGAATGGCCAACCACAAACCGCCAACGACAGCGTGCAAGGCGCCAACGCGCAGCGCGATCACATGGGTGTATTCATTGGGCACGGCCAGCGCGCATGGCGCATCGATGACCAGGGTGCACCCGCTGGACCCTTACCCACTTTTCGCACCCGTGTCGCTGCCAACAACTTCACGCTCGACCTCAACGCAGCCAGCACCCAAGCGGTTGTGTTGCAAGGCGACCAAGGTTGGTCTCAAAAAGGGCCAGACCCCACCCATGCAAGTTGGTACACCACCCACCCCCAGTTGACGGTGAGTGGACGTATCAGCGTCGACCAACAACCCCCCTTCGCTGTCAGCGGTCGGGCATGGCTGGACCACGAATGGAGCGCAGGTTTCATGCCCGCCGATGCCGTTGGATGGGACTGGATTGGAATGAACTTTGATGACGGCAGTGCGCTCACCCTCTTTCAGATGCGCCGCGCTGATGGACAAGCCGTCTGGGCGGGTGGCTCGTGGCGAGACGGCGAAAAACGCCAGACCCGCGCATTCCAACCAAATGAGATCACTTGGCAAGCAATAAACAAATGGGTCAGCCCCAAAACCGGCATCAATTACCCCGCACAGTGGCGTATCCTTACGCCCGTGGGTATGTATACCGTTGAGCCCGTGTCTTTTGAGCAAGAGCTGGATAGCCGCGAAAGTACTGGTACGATTTATTGGGAAGGACTCAGCGCTTTACGTGATGCGCGTGGGCGCCGTGTGGCTTGGGGTTACCTTGAAATGACGGGTTATGGCAACCCGATAGAAATTTAGAACTATGCAAACAGATGTGACCCCTCCCCGCTCCAAAGGCCTAATGGCGCTCGCGCCCTTTATTCGCCCTTACCGCTTACAGGTGCTGTTAGCGCTGGTGCTGTTGCTGTGTGCCGCCGCTACAACCTTGGTCTTCCCCTCCGCCCTGCGCCAACTCATTGACAGTGGTCTCGCGCAAGTGCAGACCGGTGACACAGCGAGTGCCACCCACCTGGCCAACTACTTCTTAGCACTGCTCGGTGTCGCGATAGCGCTCGCGCTTTTCTCTTCAGCGCGTTTCTACATGGTGAGCTGGTTGGGTGAGCGCATCACGGCCGACTTGCGCCAAGCCGTCTACAACCGGGTGTTGCAACAGAGCCCCGCATTTTTTGAACACACCCCAACCGGTGAGGTGTTGTCGCGCCTGAGTGCCGATACCACCTTGATACAAACCGTGGTGGGCTCGTCCCTGAGCATGGGTCTGCGCAATGGCGTCATGGGACTGGGTGCGCTGGGTATGCTGGTGTGGCACCACCCACTCATGATGGCGCAGGTCACGATCGGCTTGTTAATGGTGATTGCCCCCAGCGTGTGGATGGGTCGCCGCGTAAGACGCCTCTCACGCGCTAGCCAAGACCGTGTTGCAGATGCCAGTGCCTTGGCCAACGAGATACTGAATGCGATCACTGTCGTACAAAGTTACACCGCTCAAATTCGCGAAAGCCTGCGCTTTAAGGAAGCAACGGATCAAGCCTTCCACGCCGCCGTTAGACGCACCACCGCGCGCTCTTGGTTGGTCGCCTTCATCATGAGCACCACCTCTGCGGCATTGCTATGGGGTTTGTACACGGGCACCTTGGCCGTGCTGGAAGGCAGCATCAGCGCAGGCGAGCTTGGGCAGACCGTTCTCTACGTTTTGATATTGGCTGGTGCCTTTGCTGTATTGGGCGAGGTGAGCGGTGACCTGCTGCGTGCGGCTGGTGCCAGCGAACGATTGATCGAACTGCTACACCAAGATTCTGCGGTGGCACAGCCCACTAACCCAAAGCAGCTACCGACACACAGTGCCGCCGGTATTGCCTTTGCCGACGTGGGTTTGTCGGTCACGTTTGATGCCGTGCGTTTTAGCTACCCGTCGCGGCCAGACACCTTGGCCTTGGATGCCCTCACGCTAGACATACAACCCGGCACCACCACCGCACTGGTGGGCGCCAGTGGTGCGGGCAAAACCACGGTCACACAGTTGCTACAACGCTTCTACGATATTCAAGGCGGGCAGTTACTTTTAAACGGCTGTCCCATCCAATCGTTGGATCTGCAAAACCTGCGGGAAAGCATTGGCGTCGTGCCGCAAGAGCCGGTTGTTTTTGCCACCACCGCCTTTGAAAACATACGCTACGGTCGCCCCGATGCATCGGAGGCCGACGTCATCAGCGCGGCCAAAGCGGCCCACGCCCATGACTTTATTTCTCAACTTCCGCAGGGCTATCAAACCTTTATGGGTGAACGTGGCGTACGCCTATCGGGTGGCCAACGCCAGCGCATTGGCATTGCCCGCGCCATTCTCAAAAATGCCCCATTGCTGCTGCTCGATGAAGCCACCAGCGCGCTAGACAGCCAAAGCGAGCAACTTGTGCAGGCCGCGCTTGATCACGCCATGAAGGGTAGAACCACCATTGTTGTCGCGCACCGCCTGTCCACAGTCAAGCGGGCTGACCGCTTGGTCGTATTGGACGCCGGACGTATCGTAGAAGAAGGCACGCATACCGAGTTGATGGCCCGTGATGGCGCCTACGCAGCCTTGGCGAATGCACAGTTTCAAACGCAATCACCTGACGCAGCGGACTAAGGCCGGCACACCATCATGACCGATCCAAAACCACTCAAAATTTTGTTTGTCTGCATGGGCAATATTTGTCGAAGCCCAACGGCAGAGGGTGTTATGCGCCATGCCGTGAGCCAAGCGGGGCTTAGCCATGCTTTTGAAATTGACTCTGCTGGCACCCACAACTACCACCCCGCAGCCGCACCCGACGAGCGCAGTCAGCAGCACGCAATGGCCAGAGGCTATGACCTGTCTGCGTTGCGTGCTCGTCAAATCACGGAGGCAGACTTCTCATACTTTGACCTCGTGCTGACCATGGACTGGGACAACCAATCTCTCGCAGAACACGCCTGCCCCGCGCCCCACCGACAGAAAATACGGCGATTCGCCGAATTTTTTCAAGCCCGTACGGACACCGTCGTCCCCGACCCTTACTTTGGTGGCGACAGCGGTTTTGAGCACGTCTTAGACCTCTGCGAAGATGGCGTGCAGGGCTTGCTTGCCTATCAACGCAACTTAGGTCAGGCCTAGCTGCTGGGGTAATCCTTAGCCAAGAAAGAGAGCAGCGCGGCATTTACTTCTGCAGGTTTTTCTTGCTGTATCCAGTGCCCCCCCTCAGGTATCACAACCGATGCACGCAGGTTGGCAACCGCTTGATGCAAACTCTCCAACATACCGCGCCCCATGGGCGAGGCGATGACGGCGTCACGCTCACCCGCAATAAACAAAGCCGGCGGCATCACCTTCGCGTCTTGAAACGGCGCCAACAACGCCCAGTTGCGGTCAATGTTGCGGTACCAATTAAACGGCCCCCTGAAACCATTCTTTTTGAACGCCTGCGCGAACACTGCGACATCGTCCTGCGTGAGCCATGACGGCAACGGGTCGGGATCAATGGACTTATCCAGAAAACCCGCGTCTCCCTCCAAACGCAAACGCATGGCCGAATCGGGGGGCGCATCACCCGAACCGCTGAACAGCACACGCCGCACCGATGCCGTTATGTCGCGCTCAAACTCCGCTTCAGGCGCGCCCTCGCGGTTGAAGTAAAACCAGTAGAAGTCCGTCAGCCCAGCAGCGCGTAACAGCGCCATCGGCTCACCCTTGGGGTTACGCGGTCTATGGGGCACGCTCAACGCGGCAACCGCCTTAAATAAATCGGGACGCATGAGTGCGGCGTTCCAAGCCACATTGGCACCCCAGTCGTGTCCAACGATACAGGCCTCTTGTTCGCCCAACGCACCCACCAGCCCCACCATGTCACCCACCAACTGGGCAATGTCATACGCTTGAATGTCGTGCGGTACAGAACTACCGCCGTAACCGCGCATGTCAGGTGCCACCACGCGGTAGCCGGCGTTCGCTAAAACGGGCATCTGGTGACGCCATGAGTACGCCAACTCTGGCCAGCCGTGGCACAACAGGACAAGAGGGCCCTCACCTTGCTCCGTGATACGCAGGGTGATACCGTTCGCCTGCACGTCGCGCTGCGTTGCGTCCCGAGTCATAGCCATGAGAAGTCCTTTCAGAGCGGTTTACAGTCGCCAGTCGCCAGCAGACTGCGACGCAGCATCACTACCAGGCGATCTCTGCGCCTTGATAGTCAATGTAATGGGCTCCCGCCTTCGCGTCCAGACCTTTCAGCGCCGCCAAGAGACCCGACACCGAATCTGACGGGGCCAATAAATACGGCGCTGACGGCACAAACGGTGCCGACAATCCAGACTTCACCGTACCGGGCTGCAGCGCCACCACCCGCAGCTCGGGGCGCTTGCGTTGCAACTCAATGGCAGCCGTCTGAAGCACCATATTGAGCGCCGCCTTTGACGCGCGGTAACCATACCAACCGCCCTTTTTGTTGTCCGAAATACTACCCACGCGCGCAGAGAGTTTGGCGTAAATAGCGGGGCCTGTTGCCAACAACGGCGCGAAGTGCCGCATCAACAACGCGGGGCCTATGGTGTTGGTTTGAAACTGCCGCATCAACGCCTCTGCGTTTAACTGCGACAAGGCTTTCTCAGGCCCAACCCCGTCAATCGTCAACGCGCCAGTGGCATCAATGATCACGTGGAAAGGTGCGTGCGCCTTCAGTGCCGCCGCTTGTGCGGCAATCGATTCTTCACGCAACAAATCAAAACCGGGCGTGTGCGTGCGGGAGACAGTAGCCACGTGCACACAGTGCGCATCCGATTGAAACGCCTCCACAAAGGCGCCACCAATCGCTCCGCTTGCGCCCACTACGAGGGCGTTGTATGGGTGGTCAAACAACGAGAGCGCGGCACCCAAATTAGTCATTGAACAGCTTCATTGGCATCACGGCGCGCTTGATTTATTGGCTTGTGCATCTTGCGCCGCTTGCCCATTTTCCGCATCAGCGGGTGGGGCATCGGCTTGCGGGAAACACATTTTTTCGCCGTCCCATTTTTGGCCACACCAGCAAACGCCCTCAGCGTTGATGATGCACGTACCTGTGCCGCAGCACCGTTCATCTTCTGACATAACGATCTCCTTGCTTATAGGTCTTAACAATTCGGGCGTCGATGATCGGCAATTGCACGGTCGTCGAATTTCATCTCGCTGCTGCGTAAAGCACGGTGCTTGGTCTTTCGGCCTCGCATACGCTTACGCCACATTTTGAACGAGCTCGGCGTGAGCTCCTTGCGCATGATCGCAATCACCTGCGGTTCAGTCACGCCGATGCGCTCTTGGATGGTCTCAAACGCCGTTCTATCTTCCCATGCCATCTGAATAACAGCCGACACGTCACCAGGCGTCAGCGTTCTCGTAGGCGTGGGTGAATGGTTAGGCATGACTTTCCCGTCGGTTGATCTTGTGATCATTTTACGAAGATCGGGTGAAGATGCCATGCTTTTGGGCGAGTGTCCCTTTGGCCTGCTAGGGTTGATATTTGCCCTTAGCACCCCTGCCCCTTGCTCACGCTTCCGCTCCCTGCCGCCCAGCATCAGGCGACAGTGTCGCAACCAAACCGACTAAAAAGGGGTTGGCGTCGCTGTTCTGCCGGCGCAAGCAGA
>JABBAS010000003.1:0-7459 GCA_018607835.1 Methylobacillus sp.
TGCAAATGAAAAGCCACAAGGCAAGACCATTGCTTATCAAACGCTACTCGATGCTTGGAAAGCTGGCAAAGTTCGTTAAACCGACTTCAAAAGTCCTTTGAACAGCCCCGAGCCTCTGGCTCGGGGTCTTCTCATGAATCGTACTGAAAAATTTACTAAATTAGCATCCGACGTGATCTGGGATCTCGTTGTGATCGGTGGTGGGGCGACGGGCCTAGGCACTGCACTTGATGCATCCCTGCGTGGTTACAGCGTGTTGTTACTGGAGTCCCATGATTTTGCCGGTGGTACATCCTCTCGGTCGACCAAGCTATTGCACGGCGGCGTGCGCTATTTGGGGCAGGGCAACATTGGCTTGGTGCGTGAGGCGCTGCAGGAGCGTCGCGCTATCTTAGACATTGCGCCACATGTCACTGCGCCACTCGCTTTCGTGATGCCTTCATATGCCCGATGGCGTATGGCGTTCTACGGCATTGGACTTAAGTTGTATGACTTGCTTGCGGGCGACTCTCGCTTGGGTAAAACGCAGTGGTTAAGCAAAACGGAAACAGAGCGCCTGTTACCCGGCGTTCAACGTGATGGCTTGCTTGGCGGCGTTAAGTACTGGGATGCACAATTTGACGATGCCCGCTTGGCGCTATCGATTGCGCGCTCAGCTGAGTTGGCTGGCGCCGTTATTTTGAACCACACCACCGTCACCGCACTGCGCCCAGTGACGCAGGCAACGGATATCGAAACGGACGCGAAATGGACGGTTGCTTGGACCGACCAGCGTCGTTCTGAGCGTGGCGTGGTGCGCGCAAGATGCGTCGTGAATGCGACGGGTGTCTGGGTTGACGAGGTCACGGGCATGTTGCCCCCAAGGGGTGAAAAGCCGAGTCGAAAAATGGTCACCCCTAGTCAGGGCGTGCACTTGGTGGTTGAGCGCTCTTTCTTGAAGGGGGACACCGCCTTGTTGGTGCCAAAGACCGAAGACGGTCGTGTTCTTTTTGCCATTCCGTGGTTAGGGTCCCTGATTTTGGGAACCACAGACACCCTGCGTGATGATGCGCCGCGTGAGCCGAAGGCGCGCGAGGAGGAGATCGCATTTATTTTGCGGGAAGCGGGCAAGGCGCTATCTCGGTCGCCTTCTCGTGCCGACGTTCGTTCGGTTTGGGTGGGTTTACGTCCGTTAGTGGCGCCTAAAAAATCCAAGTCAACGCAAAAGATATCGCGGGAACACACCATTGAGTTGTCAGCGCCCGCCATGCTGACAGTGACCGGTGGTAAGTGGACCACTTACCGATCCATGGCAGAAGATGTCCTTGGAGAAATTCAGGAGAATAAGTTGTTGCCTCTGCGTGGCAAGTGCCAGACCTTGGCTCATCGGTTGTCGGGTAGTCAAGGCGCGCAACCGCATTCACTCACCGATTCGCCAGGCCTACACCTATACGGTGGTCTTTCAGCGGAGGTAGAGAAATACGATGGTGCGTCCGACGACATCGGTTTAGGAATGACAGCGGCAATGGTGCGCTATGCGGTTCACCAAGAGTTTGCGATGACCGTTGAAGATGTGTTGGCGCGACGCTGGCGTGCCTTGTTTCTTGACGCCAGAGCAGCGCTTCAGATGGCCCCGCGCGTGGCCGAGATTATGCGGGGCGAGAACGGATTAGATCCTGATTTAGACCCATTTGTAGCGCTGTGTCATCACTACCTTTTGGACGCATCAGCGCCTGCTGCCGATTGATGCGGCCGCTGATCAGGACTCTTTCCTAGACGCTTAATGCCTGCCTTGCCGCATTGACGATGCTCTGTGCATCGACCTGAAAGAATGCGCGCAGGGCGGCGCGTGTATCGCTGCGCCCAAAGCCATCCGTTCCTAAGGTCGTGAACGTTCGGTCCATGCCAACAAATTCTCGAACCGTCTCGGGTACGGCCCGCACGTAATCAGTGGCGGCGATGACCGGCCCATCGCTGAGCGCTAATTGTTTGGCAAGATAGGCTTGCCCAGCCGGTTGTTGTATGCCGTCTCTGGCTAACTCGCTCCAACTGGTGACGCTGTAGACGTGGACGTTAATCCCCTGCGAGACCAACTGCGTTGCTGCTTTGATGACTTCGGTCAGGATGGCACCCGAGCCCATTAGGGTGACGGTTGTGGCCTTGGTTTTTGTCTTGATTTTTCCGTTTCCCTTGCCCTGCGTTGGTGCCTCGTAATGCGCAAAATGGTAGCAACCGCGAATCACACCATCTTGACATTCTGGTGAGAGAGAGGGTTGTGCATAGTTCTCATTCATCATGGTGACGTAATAAAACACGTCGCGCTGCGCGATGAGCATCTCCTGCATACCGTGGTTGATGATGACGGCTAGCTCCCCCGCAAATGCCGGGTCATACGCCTTGCAGTTGGGGATCGTGGCGGCAATGAGGTGACTCGTGCCATCTTGATGCTGCAAGCCCTCGCCACCCAAGGTGGTGCGACCGGATGTGGCGCCGAGCAAAAAGCCGCGCGCACGTTGGTCTGCTGCGGCCCATATTTGGTCGCCAACGCGTTGAAAACCAAACATGGAGTAATAGATGTAGAACGGCAGCATCGCCAAGCCATGGACGCTGTAGCTGGTTGCCGCGGCGGTCCAACTAGCCATTGCGCCAGCCTCTGAAATGCCTTCTTCTAAAATCTGGCCATCCATGGCCTCCCGGTAAGACAGCACCGAGCCAATGTCCTCGGGCGCATAGCGTTGACCCAGGCTGGAGTAAATACCGACCTGCTTAAAAAGATTGGCCATACCAAACGTGCGGGCCTCATCCGCGACGATGGGCACGATGCGCGGTCCCAGTGCTTTGTCCTTGAGTAAGTTCGCGAGCATGCGCACAAAGGCCATGGTGGTGCTCATCTCTTTGCCTGCCGCGTCGAGGGCAAAGCTGGCGTAGCTGGACGTTTCTGGCACGGGTACGACATTCGCCACGGTATGTCGTTGGGGTAAGTAGCCACCCAGCTGTTGACGACGCGCTTGCAGGTAGTGCATTTCCGGACTGTCTGCATCCGGTTTGTAGAACGTGAGTGTTTTAGCCTGCTCATCGGTGAGGGGCAGGTTGAAGCGGTTGCGGTAGCTAATGAGCTCTGACTCGTCCAGCTTCTTCTGGCTGTGGGTGGTCATCTTGCCTTGGCCCGCCGTGCCTAATCCGTAGCCTTTTTTTGTCTGGGCCAAGATGACGGTGGGCTGGCCTTTATGTGCATTGGCCGCCGCGTAGGCGGCATGAATTTTGACCAAGTCGTGACCTCCGCGCTTGAGGCGGTCGATTTGGTCGTCGGTCATGCCTTGCGCTAAGCGTTGTAGTTCCTCGTTTTGACCGAAAAAATTGTCCCGATTGAAGCGGCCATCCTTAGCGGCAAAGGTTTGCATCTGACCATCAACGGTATTGGCAAAGGCGCGTACCAAAGCGCCCGTGGTGTCACGGGCGAACAACCCGTCCCAGTCGCTGCCCCAAACCAATTTGATGACGTTCCAGCCAGCGCCTGCGAACAGTTTTTCGAGTTCATCAATGATGCGACCGTTGCCGCGTACGGGGCCATCCAAGCGTTGCAGGTTGCAGTTCACGACCCAAACCAAGTTATCTAGTTTTTCGCGCGCGGCCAGTGTGAGAGCGCTCATGCTTTCGGGCTCGTCCATCTCGCCGTCGCCGAAGACGCCCCATACCTTGCGCCCCTCGCAGTTGATGAGCTGGCGGTGCGTGAGGTAGCGCATGAACCGGGCATGGTAGATGGAGCTGATGGGGCCGATGCCCATGGAGCCCGTTGGGAATTGCCAGAAATCAGGCATCAGGTAGGGGTGAGGGTAGCTGCATAGACCGCGCGCTAGCCCGGTGTTGTGTTGGTCCTCGGGTGCTTGCGCCGGGTCGGACAGAGCCGCTGGTGAGGTGAGTTCTTGCCGGTAGTGCGAGAGGTCATCGGCGCTCAGCCTGCCTTCCAAATACGCCCGCGCATAGACGCCAGGTGCGCTGTGCGGCTGGAAAAACACCAAGTCACCCAAGTGGCCGTCGGCGTTATCGGCGCCATGCGCATTGCGGGCGTGGAAGAAGTGGTTAAAGCCCACCTCAAACAGGTCAGCCACGCTGGCGTAACTGGCGATGTGGCCGCCCAGTTCGCCATAGGCTTGGTTGGCGCGCACCACCATGGCGAGGGCGTTCCAACGCATGAGCGACGACAAGCGCTCCTCTATGGCGAGGTCGCCGGGAAAGACCGGTTGCTGATCGACGCTGATGGTGTTGACGTAGGGGGTGTTCAGCTCAGGGGTCCAACCGACCTGCTGCTCTCTGGCCACGGACGCCAACGCATTCAGAACAAAGCGCGCGCGCTCTGGTCCGTGCGTCTGAACCAGTGCATCGAACGCCTCTCGCCATTCTTGGGTTTCATCGGGGTCGGTGTCCCGCGATGCCAGCGGGTCTGCGGTACCCAGACGGTTGGAGAGCATGTGTGCGATGTTGTCGTCAGTCATCTGCTAAGTTTAGAAGTGTTTGGACAGAACTTGATTTCGAAATAACTTGTTAGAACGCAAGATAGAAATATAAAATGCCGTTTTATTACGTATTATCGGAATATTAGCTATGGATTCAATTGATTTAAAGATATTAGAAGAACTGCAGGCCGATGGCTCTCTCAGTAACGTGGCATTGGCCCAGCGCGTCCACCTCTCGCCCTCGCCGTGTCTGACCCGTGTGCGGGCGTTGGAGGCCCAGGGGGTCATTCACCGCTATGTTGCGTTGGTGGACCCAAAAGCCCTTGGACTTGGCTTGAATGTCTTTATCTCCATCAGTCTGAAGGAGCAGTCCAAGCAAGCGTTGGCCGCTTTCGAGCAGCGCATTGCTGAGCATGATGAGGTCATGGAGTGCTACTTAATGACGGGTGATAGCGACTACCTGATTCGCGTGGCGGTTGCAGACATCGCCGCGTTGGAACGCTTCATCCTGAACCAGTTAACACCGATTCCGGGGATAGAAAAAATCCGCTCTAGCTTCGCGCTGAAGCAAGTGCGCTACAAAACGGCTTTGCCCTTACCTGTCCCGGGCACGCGTCGCTGAGTGCGAGCCGACAGCGTGCGCTGACTAAGTTAGGTTGGTGACACAGACATCGCGGCTTTTTCAGTCAACGGATGATAATGAGCAAACACGAGCCCGGCGTGAGAACGCGAGGGCGCGACTTTAACGGAGCAACGGGGGAATCATGTCAACCAATACGCCAACCTTCAATGTAGAGAAGGGCAATATCTCGATTTATCAACCCACACAAGCGGGTCGTATTTTTCCGGATGTCCCCACGTTTAATGATGTGGATGCTGAGCGTTTGTATCTAAAGCAACGTTTGGTCGCGGCCTGCCGTGCCTTTGCTTTGGAAGGCTTTGATTACGGTTTTGCAGGGCACCTCACCATCCGTGATCCCGCGCGCCCAGAGCTGTACTGGACCAACCCCATGTGCGTGCATTTCGCCCAAGTGAAGGTGTCGAATTTAATTTTGGTGGACCACAGTGGGCACGTCATCGAGGGCGACTACGCCGTGAACCGCGCTGGTTTTGTTTTGCATGCGGCGGTGCATGAGGCGAACCCGGATATTCTCGCGATGTGTCATGCGCACACCGTTTACGGAACAGCGTTTGCTGCACTGGGCCGGCCGTTGGACCCCATTTCGCAAGATGCGGCCGCCTTCTTTGAAGACCACATTGTCATAAAAGATGAGGCGGGTCAGGTAGCGGTGGAAGAGAAGGCGGGCCTAGCGGTTGCGGACTGGTTCAAAGGAGTCAAAGCCGCGATTCACCAAAACCATGGCCTGCTCACCGCGAGCCGCCATAGCATTGAGGCAGCTGCATTTTGGTTTATTGCACTGGAACGCTGCTGCCGTCAGCAGTTACTCGTGGATGCCACGGGGCAAACGCCGCTTCTGATCCCACCAGACCGCTCACGCTACAGCCGTGAGCATGTGGGTTCAGAGTACATCGGCTGGTTGCACTTCCAAACCATTTACGACCACCTCGCGAAAACGCAGCCGGATATGTTTGACTGAGTCAGGCGTCGCGGACGCTTGAGGCGGCGACTAAATCGTCAACATGCCTTTTTTCTCAATATGGGCCACGACGTCGGCCAGGCCATCCAAGGTCTTCAGGTTGGTCATGACCCACGGGCGGGCGGCGGCATTAGGTCGCATGCGATCTGTATCAGCGCGCATGACGTCAAGGTCGGCGCCGACCATGGGTGCGAGATCGGTTTTGTTGATGATGAACAAGTCACTTTTGGTAATGCCTGGGCCACCTTTTCTGGGGATTTTTTCACCCGCTGCCACATCGATGACGTAGATGGTGAGGTCGCTCAGCTCTGGGCTGAAGGTGGCCGCTAGGTTGTCACCACCGCTTTCGATAAAAACGACATCTGCGTTTGGGAATGTCTCGAGCATGCGATCAATGGCCTCGAGGTTGATCGATGCATCTTCACGGATCGCTGTGTGTGGGCACCCACCGGTTTCTACGCCCATGATGCGCTCGGCGGGCAGGGCACCGCTCACCGTTAGCAGCCGCTGGTCCTCTTTGGTGTAAATGTCATTGGTGATCGCGATCAAGTCCCAGCGATCACGCATGTTTTTACAGAGCATTTCCAAGAGGGTGGTCTTGCCTGAGCCGACGGGGCCACCAATGCCAACGCGCAGGGGAGGCAATTTTTTGGTTCGATTCGGAATGGTGTGCAATGGGCTGGTCATGATCTAAAAAGGCGTGAGTATTGTGTTTCGTGGCGGGCTGACAGTATCGCCAGCCTCGGGGTAAATGCCTGAATGGCTTGTTCGGGGAGGGCCATAGCCTCTGCGACTGCATCGGGTATGGCGGTGGCCAAGCGCGCCAGTATGCGCTGACCCGCGTTTTGTCCTATGGGTACGGTTTTGATGGCGGCTTGGGTCATGTTCTCGGACCAGCCAAAGGCATAGGCTTGCAGTGCATCGGCGAGGGCTGGCCGACTCAGGGATAACGCCAGTGACATGACCAACGGATAGCTGGGAGGCAGCTGCGCGCAAAACGCCAAGGATTCACGTGATGTGCTTTGTTGGTTGCGTAACCAGTCCAGCAGTGAGCGGCCCATTTGTTCTGTTTGTAGACGCATCTCTGCCGACTCGCGCGTCATCATCACCCATTCGGCCAGCGCCTGTAGTTTCGCCGTGTCGTGGTTTTGCCAAGCGGGAATTGCGTGGGCCATGAGCGCCATGTCACCCCGTGCCTGCGAGAGGTGGAGCTGGTCGATTAGCCAGTCACCCGCGCTGTGTTCATCATGCACAAAGCCATGTTCAATCGCGGCTTCCAGCCCTTCCGAGTAAGAGAATCCGCCCACTGGCAAGGCGGGGGATGCCAACCAAAGCAGCGCCAGCAGATTGGTCGTTCCCATGTCAGTGGCCATGGGGGTGATCACCATGTGGGTGGGGGTGGTCACTGTCGCCGTGCGCATGTGTTGC
>JABBAS010000003.1:7559-10001 GCA_018607835.1 Methylobacillus sp.
TTCCGGCTCAAAAGGTGCTTGCACGGCGGTGACAATCAGGTGCATCGCGCGCAACATGTCTGCGAGTACATGGTCAGGTTCTATGTGCAGGTAGGTTGGGGTGAGTTCAATCGGTACGTGACGATTGCCTAGGTGATAGGCCGCACGTATCAGGTCAAAAGGGGTGCCGTGTGTTTGACACGTGGTGATCTTCAATACCTGCTGGGGTGCCGCGTCTACGCGGATAAGGCGCCCGTCTTCGGCTATCAATACGTCGCCGCCGCGCACCGTGGTGCCTCGGGACAGGAACACGCCTATGGCACACCCATCGTCGGTTACCGCATCAAAGCGACTTTTTTGGCGTGTATCCCAGTCCAGTAACACGCCCTGCGCGTTGCGTATGAGCGCGCGTGACAGGCCGTGGCCATTTGCCATGATTTTGGAGCAAAGCAGCATCAGAATAAAAAGTAGCGTTGTGCCATGGGCAAGATGTCGGCGGGCTCGCACACCAGTAATTGACCATCGGCTTTCACTGCGTAGGTTTGAGGGTCGACATCCATGCGGGGGGTGTAGTCGTTGTGAACCATGTGGCGCTTTCCGACTTGGCGGATGTTCTTCACAGCAGTCAGCGTTTTGGACAAACCGTATTGGCCCCCAACATCGGACTGCATCGCCAACTGCGAGACGAAGGTGAGCGAGCCACGTGCCAAGGCGCCGCCAAAACTACCGAACATCGGTCGGTAATGCACCGGCTGTGGCGTGGGAATAGAGGCGTTGGGGTCGCCCATGGCGGCTAATGCAATAAAGCCCCCCTTCAACACCACCGATGGCTTAACGCCAAAAAATGCCGGTCGCCAGATGACGAGGTCCGCCCATTTCCCCACCTCGATGCTGCCGACCTCGTGGCTGATGCCGTGCGCAATCGCTGGGTTAATCCCGTACTTGGCAATGTAGCGTTTCACACGCCCGTTGTCGTTCTGTTGGGTGTCTGTTGGTAGCTTTCCGCGCTGTACCTTCATCTTGTGTGCGGTTTGCCATGTGCGAATAATGACTTCGCCCACACGACCCATGGCTTGGCTATCGCTAGACATCATGCTGATGGCGCCCAAGTCATGCAAGATATCCTCGGCAGCGATGGTTTCTTTGCGTATTCGACTCTCGGCAAACGCCAAGTCCTCAGGAATCGCCGGGTCGAGGTGGTGGCAAACCATCAACATGTCGACGTGTTCGTCCAGGGTGTTGACGGTGTATGGCCGCGTGGGATTCGTCGAGGAGGGCAGCACGTTGGCCTCACCCACTACTTTCAAAATATCCGGTGCATGGCCACCGCCCGCACCCTCGGTGTGAAAGGTGTGGATGGTTCGACCTTTGAAGGCGGCGACGGTGTCCTCTACAAACCCAGACTCGTTCAAGGTGTCCGTATGGATCGCCACTTGCGTGTCTGTTTCCTCTGCGACGTTGAGACAGTTATCAATGGCGGCAGGGGTGGTACCCCAGTCCTCATGCAGCTTCAACCCAATCGCACCAGCGGCAATTTGCTCGTTTAATGCGGCGGGTAAGGCCGCATTGCCCTTGCCTAAAAATCCGAGGTTCATTGGAAACGCATCGGCCGCTTGTAGCATGCGTTCCATGTTCCAAGGCCCCGGCGTGCAGGTCGTCGCAAAGGTGCCCGTGGCGGGCCCGGTCCCACCGCCGAGCATGGTCGTGATGCCCGAGGCCAAGGCCTCATCTATTTGTTGCGGTGCGATGAAATGAATGTGGCTATCAATACCACCTGCCGTCACGATCAGGCCTTCGCAACTGATGATTTCGGTGCCCGGCCCAATCACAATGTCAACGCCGGGTTGGGTGTCTGGGTTGCCCGCTTTGCCAATCGCAGCGATACGGCTGTTTTTGAGACCAATATCGGCTTTAACAATCCCCCAGTGATCGATGATCAGGGCGTTGGTGAGTACGGTGTCCATGGCGCCCTCTGCATTGGTGCGCTGCGACTGCGACATACCATCGCGTATGGTTTTACCGCCGCCGAATTTCACTTCCTCACCGTAGCCACCCGCGAGCAGGGTGAAGTCTTTTTCTACCTCTATGACCAATTCGGTATCTGCTAATCGCACACGGTCACCCACCGTTGGACCGTACATTTCTGCGTAGGCACGCTTTTCTATTTGAGCCATGTGATTCGTGTCTTTCGCTCGTTATTACTGGGGGTTGTCAAGGGCGCCTTGGGTCAATCCCCGAAAGCCATAAACCAGGCGGTCGCCCGCATAGTCAACCAGTGCCACCGTCCGCTGCTGGCCGGGTTCGAAGCGAATAGCCGTGCCCGCCGCGATGTTTAACCGCATACCTTGCGCCGCTTGGCGATCAAAACCGAGTGCGGCATTGGTCTCTGCAAAGTGGTAGTGCGAACCGACTTGGATGGGGCGGTCGCCGGTGTTTTGTACGACCAGCGTTATTTCTCGCCGT
>JABBAS010000071.1:0-1662 GCA_018607835.1 Methylobacillus sp.
AGATACAGTTACTTGAGCAGAAGCAACGCCGGCGACTGCAACAGCAGCCATAGCAATCAGTGTTTTTTTCATTTGAGAGTTCTCCAAAGTTGAAATGAGAGCGACCAGATGTACCGGTCGCCAACCCCCCTTATTTAGGAAGTTGTATGTATTCGACCAGAAGCCGGGGCGGCTGGCAAAGGATTTCGGTTCTTTAGGGGCTTTTAGAGCCTATTCGTTGCGCCCAACCAACAACGCACACCAGGGCCACTTGAGCACATGCGCCACAAGTGATTGTTTTAAAACGTTATTACCGCCCTTGCCGCCTTGTTGCTATTTTCCAACAAGCCTCGTGCCACTGGCTAAGCGCAACGTTGAATAGGCACGCGGCAAGCCGCTTATGAGCATGGCACGCCGCTGGCGAAGTTTTGCGACAATAGCGGTATGACCCCTACCGACGCCGTTATTAATGCGCTAGACGCCAGCCTGAGAACTCTTTTTGCGACACCCTTTAGCAGCCGCCCACTTGGGCGGGCTACTCGCAGCGTTGTAGATACAACATCGACGGTAAGGGACGACCATGCCCCGCAGCAAGCGCCCACCCCTGACACACTCACGCCAGAGGAAAAGCGCACCGCGGGGGCCTTAATGCGGGTCAACCACGTGGGTGAGGTGTGCGCACAGGGGCTTTATGCCGCTCAGGCACTGGGCGCGCGGGTGTTCTCAGCCAACGACACGTTGGCCAAGCACTTCGAGAACGCCAGCCAAGATGAGGCCGACCATTTGGCTTGGACAGCACAGCGCTTGCACGCGCTAGATGACCGCCCCTCCCTGCTCAACCCCCTTTGGTATGCGGGGGCCTTCGCCATGGGCTTGGTAGCGGCCCGATGTGGCGAGCGCGTGAGCTTGGGCTTTGTGGTGGCCACGGAACAACAGGTAGAAGCCCATTTGGCGGGCCACCTCGAGCGACTGCCCGCGAATGACCACGCATCGCGTGCCATCGTGCAACAGATGAAAGAAGACGAGGCGCAACACGCGCTAGACGCCCAGCAATCGGGCGCCTTACCGCTGCCGCAACCGGTACAGCAACTCATGCGCGCGGCCGCCAAGGTGATGACAACCGTGGCCCACCGCATTTAAAGACGCTGGGTTTTAAACGCTCAGCGCGGCGAAACGCGCCTGGGTTGCCGCAGCCAGGTCGGCGGGACTGAGCTCAATTTCGAAGCCCCGTTTGCCCCCACTGACATACACCGTGGCATGGGCGCGTGCTTGGTCGTCGATGAAGGTGGGGAGCGGCTTGCGTTGTCCCAAGGGGCTGATGCCACCCACAACATAACCCGTGCTGCGCTCGGCCTCGGCTTGCTCAGCCATCGCCGCCTTTTTGCCACCCGCCGCTTTTGCGAGCGCTTTCAGGTTGAGCTTGCCCGTTACGGGCACAACGGCGACAACCAGCCACTTGTCATCGACCTTGGCCAACAGCGTTTTATGGACCCGCGCCGCATCAATACCCAGCGCTTCAGCCGCCTCGTCGCCGTATGAACCGTGGTGCGGATCGTGGACATAGACGTGGGTCTGGTACACCACTTGGCGTTGATCCAGGGCCTTGGTTGCAGGTGTCACAACATGGTTTTTAGTTGGATGGGTGGGCAGGCGGCGGGCTTACGCCTGGATCTCGAAGCTGGT
>JABBAS010000071.1:1762-11856 GCA_018607835.1 Methylobacillus sp.
CGGCGGGCTTACGCCTGGATCTCGAAGCTGGTGGTCATCTCTGCGGTCTTGCCCAACATGATGCTCGCGGAACAATATTTCTCGTGGCTCATCGCAATGGCGCGCTCGGCGGCAGACTCGGGCACGTTGCCCGTCACCGTGAAGTGCATGTGGATTTTGGTGAAGACCTTGGGGTCTGTCTCGGCGCGCTCTGTGGTCAGTTTGACACTGCATCCCGTTACCGGGTGGCGACCCCGCTTCAGGATCAGCACCACGTCATAGGCGGCGCAGCCCCCCGCGCCGGCCAACAGCGTTTCCATTGGGCGTGGCGCCATGTTGATCCCACCGTTTTCTGGCTTAGCGGCATCGGGGGCACCATCCATGGCAAGCACATGGCCGCTGCCGGTTTCGGCAACAAAGCCCATGTTGGATCGGGTCCCGGTCGCGCCGGTCCAAGTGACTGTGCATTCCATGTTGTTTTGTCCTGACTGAATAGATAAAGAAAGCGCCGCTTTGTCAAAAAAGACTTTGTTGCAACGCACCAAGTGGCTATAATTTGCTCATTGGGATTGTAATTTGGTAACAACGTTCTTAACACGGTGTTGCCAACGCCTACAAGACCAACCATTTGTCTCCTCCACCTCCTTAAAACTGGTGGATTAAGCCCCAAGCTGCAAAGCTCGGGGCTTTTTTTTGCCCGAGTCGGCCCCCGAACGCGTCCGCGCGTGTTGGTGTCGCCAAGGGGAACTAAGACCTAGGCACGCGTATCATCTCTGGCAAGGAACCGAACCATGCCTAAAGTCAGTCACGCCACCAAAGCCCCCCACATCCCTAGCGCCACGACGCCCGAAGCAGGTAGCGGGGGTAAAAGCAAGGGGCTAACGCCCGCTGACTACCTGACGCGCATTCTTAACGCCAAGGTCTACGACGTTGCCAAAGAGACGCCACTCGATGTGGCTGAGCGCCTAAGCGCGCGTCTCAACAATACCGTGTTGCTCAAACGCGAAGACCAACAACCCGTTTTTAGCTTTAAGCTGCGCGGCGCTTATAACAAGATGGCGCACCTCAGCGCAACGCAACTCAAGCGCGGCGTCATCTGCGCCTCGGCAGGCAACCACGCACAAGGCGTCGCGCTCAGCGCGCGCAAACTGGGCACCAAGGCGTTTATTGTCATGCCCGTCACCACACCGCAAGTCAAGGTGGATGCCGTGCGCGGATTAGGTGGTGAGGTGGTCTTACACGGCGAGAGTTACTCGGATGCACACACACACGCCGTATTGCTGGAGCAAAAGAAAGGGCTTACCTTTGTTCACCCCTTTGATGACCCCGATGTGATCGCCGGTCAAGGCACCGTGGCTATGGAGATGTTGCGACAACACCAAGGCCCCCTGGATGCGGTCTTTGTCGCCATTGGCGGCGGCGGCTTGGTGTCAGGCGTTGCCAATTACATCAAGGCGGTACGCCCTGAGATCAAGGTCATCGGCGTACAGATGAACGATTCCAACGCAATGATGCAGTCGGTTCAGGCGGGCAAGCGTCTAACGCTCAATGACGTGGGCCTGTTTTCTGACGGCACCGCGGTGAAGCTGGTGGGCGCCGAAACCTTCCGCGTCGCGAACAACTTGGTGGACGAGTACATCGAGGTGGATACCGACGCGGTGTGCGCGGCGATTAAAGATATTTTTACCGATACACGCTCAATTGTTGAGCCTGCGGGCGCGTTGGCGGTAGCAGCCATCAAGCAATACGTTGCTAAGAACAAGGTGCGCGGCCAAACCTTTGGCGCGATCTTGTGTGGCGCTAATATGAACTTTGACCGCTTGCGGTTTGTAGCAGAGCGCGCCGATGTGGGTGAGGAGCGTGAGGCGCTCTTTGCCGTCACCCTGCCTGAGGAGCGCGGAAGTTTTCGCCGTTTTGTGCAACTGATCGGGGACTTGCCCGGCGGCCCACGCAACGTCACGGCGTTCAATTACCGCATGCAAGATGGCTTGCAGGCCAATGTCTTTGTCGGCCTAACCACGCAGAAGGACGAGAGCCCCAAACTGGCCAAGCAATTCCGCAAAAATAACTTCGACGCGCTGGACTTAACGCACGACGAGTTAGCCAAAGATCATGTCAGACACATGGTGGGTGGGCCCAACGGCCAAGCGGGTGATGAGCGCTTGCTGCGCTTCATCTTCCCAGAGCGCCCTGGCGCGCTGCTTAAGTTTTTGACGCTGATGCAACCCAACTGGAACATCAGCCTGTTTCATTACCGCAACCAAGGCGCGGACTACGGTCGTATTCTGGTGGGTATCCAAGTGCCTAAGGGAGACGCCAAAGCATTTAAGGCGTTTTTAAACGCATTGGATTACCCCTATATTGATGAGACCGAGAGCCCCGTATTCCGCATGTTCTTGAAACAGTCATGAGACCCGCTATGCGCGCCAACCTATGAACGTGAACGTCGCCCCATGAGCAGCACACTAGATGGCAAATTAGTCGTCGCGATTTCTTCGCGTGCGTTGTTCGACTTCGAAGAAGAAAACCAAGTTTTCGAGCAAAGCGACGACCGTGCGTATATGCAGCACCAATTGGCACGACTGGACGAGCCGGCCAAGCCCGGCGTGGCGTTCTCACTGGTCAAGAAACTACTGGCCTTTAACAACGCTGAGCGACAACGGGTGGAGGTGGTGATTTTGTCGCGTAACGATCCGGTCAGCGGCATGCGGGTGTTTCGCTCGGCCAAGCACTACGGTCTCGCGATACAACGCGGCAGCTTCACGCGGGGACGCCCGCCGTGGCGCTACCTCAAGCCCTTGCACGCCAACCTGTTTTTATCCACCCATTTATCTGACGTGCGCGATGCGCTGGCCACTGGCGTCCCCGCCGCGCAGGTCTACCCGCACTCCGCACAGGCGTCTGAGGCCCACCCGCACGAATTACGTATCGCCTTTGACGGCGACGCCGTGCTGTTTAGCGACGAGGCGGAGCGCGTCTTCCAAGACCAAGGCTTGGACGCCTTTGTGCAACACGAGGCGCAACGCGCCACCGTGCCTTTGCCCGGCGGCCCATTCAAACCCTTGTTAGAGGCACTGCACACCATGCAGGCTCTCAGCAATGAGGAGAAGAACAGCCCCATTGCACTGCGCACCGCTTTGGTCACTGCCCGTAGCGCACCGGCACATGAGCGGGCGATACGCACGCTCATGGATTGGCGTATTGAAATTGATGAAGCGATTTTCTTAGGCGGCCTAGCCAAGGGCGAATTTTTGCGTGAGTTCGAACCCGACTTTTTCTTTGACGACCAAACAGGCCACGTCGAATCCGCTGCCTCGCATGTTCCGTCTGGCCATGTAGCCAGCGGCACGCGCAACAGCTAACCGTGTGCTGCCCCGCGTAATGAACATCACACCCCCTAGCCTGTAACGTATGACCTCACTCACACCAACGCGTTTACCTGCCGGTTTACACAACGCCTTGCAGTCCGCACGTCAAAAAGTGGCGGGCTTTACCACGTTCATGCGGCGCGCTTGGGCGCTGGCCGCACCCTACTTCATGTCCGAAAAGAAGTGGTACGCGCGCGGTATGTTGGCGGCCATCATCGTGCTCAATCTGGGTGCGGTGTATATGCTCGTTTTATTAAACGACTGGAACCGCCTGTTTTATGACGCCCTACAAAACCGAGACGCTGAGGTTTTTTGGTTCCAGTTGCAGCGCTTTATGGGTATCGCGTTTGTCTTTATCCTCATTGCGGTCTATCGCTTTTACCTCACTCAACTACTGGAGATGCGCTGGCGCGAGTGGATGACCACCAGCTACGCCAAGCGCTGGCTGAGCGACCACGCTTTTTACCGCCTAGAGTTGCTGCGCTTTACAGGCGACAACGGGGGGCCTGCGGGAGCACAGGCCACAGACAACCCCGACCAACGCATACACGAAGACCTAAACATGTTTACGAGCTACACGGTGAGCCTCACCATGGGCTTGCTGAACGCGGTGGTGACATTGGTGAGCTTTGTGGGCATTCTGTGGGGGCTGTCTGGTGGCTTCTCGTTTTATATGTTCGGCACAGCGATCACCATTCCGGGCTTTATGGTGTGGATGGCCATACTCTACTGCCTGATCGGCAGCGTCTTAACCCACTACATTGGCCGTAGGCTGATAGGCCTGAACTTCCGCCAGCAGCGTGTCGAAGCCGATTACCGTCACCAACTCGTTAGGCTGCGTGAATACAGCGAATCCGTTGCCATGGATCAAGGTGAGCCCGCTGAGCGTGGGCGTTTAGACCGTCGATTTGGCGCGGTGCTTAGCAATTACATTGCGCTGCTGTTAGCCAAAAAACGGCTCACTTGGTTTACCGTGGGCTTTGGTCAACTCGCCGTGGTGTTCCCGTTTGTGGTGGCCGCCCCGCGCTTCTTTAGTGGGGCCATTCAGCTGGGCCAACTCATGCAGATCTCCTCGGCGTTCGGGCGTGTGCAAGACTCCCTCAGCTGGTTTGTTGACAGCTATGATGCCCTCGCGAGCTGGCGCGCCACCACGGACCGCCTCACCCGTTTTGATGACGCAATGGCTGGCGTATCGAAAAAGAATGACGACCCCCTTCAAGTGCGCACAGCGGGCGCTGACGGTGCGCCGCTAGAAGCGACTGCCTTGCAACTGCAATTACCGTCTGGCGACCCCATAGGCGCGCCCATCAGCCTCTCCGTTCCCGCCGGTACATCGTGGTGTATTCAGGGACCCTCAGGCAGCGGCAAGTCGAGTTTATTGCGTGCTATTTCGGGTATTTGGCCCTGGTGGCAGGGGTCATTAACGCAGCCGCAAGGGTTCTCAGAGCAGGCGATGTTTTTGCCACAGCGCCCTTACTTTCCCAACGGCACACTGCGTGAAGCCGTCGCCTATCCGCAGTCAAGCGATCAGTTGGTGGATGCCGACTTGTCACAGGCCTTGATACGCGCCGGCCTCGCCCATCTCGCTGGCGACTTGTCTGCGGAGGCCAACTGGACGCAGAAATTGTCTGGGGGTGAGCAGCAACGCCTTGCCATCGCACGCGTCTTTCTGAAGCGCCCGCAGTGGCTGTTCTTAGACGAGGCCACCAGCGCACTCGACGAGGCGACTGAAGCCATCGTTTATCAGGCGTTGCTAGACGACATGCAGTCGCGTGGCGGCACCGTGATATCGGTGGCCCACCGCAGTTCCGTCGCTAATCTGCACAGCCACCCGTGGCAGATGCCATCCGTCTAATTGCTGGGGCCGGTGCTAGCCGTTCTCGCGCAAGCGGGCAATACGCTCCTCTATGGGCGGATGGGTTGCAAACAGGCTGCCCAAGCCTCCCGCAATACCCAAGGCGGCCATGGTCTTGGGCAAGGCACCGGCATGCACACCACCCAGACGCTGCAAGGCATTGATCATGGGTTGCTTGCGCCCCATCAATTGCGCCGCACCGGCGTCGGCTCGGAATTCCCGCTGGCGGCTAAACCACGCGACCACTATCGCGGCGACAAACCCCAACAAAATGTCCATCACGATGGTCGTGATGAAGTAGCCGATACCTGGGCCACTGTTTGAGGTGTCATTGCGTCGCAAAAAGGCGTCGACAAAATACCCGACCACCCGGCTTATAAACACCACAAAGGTGTTCATGACACCTTGAATAAGTGTCATCGTCACCATGTCGCCGTTGGCAATATGCGCCACCTCGTGGCCCAACACGGCCTCGACCTCTTCACGCGTCATGCCGCGTAACAACCCAGTGGAAACCGCTACCAACGCGCTATTTTTAAACGCACCTGTGGCAAACGCATTCGGCTCGCCTTCGTAGATAGCGACCTCTGGTGGCGCGATCCCGGCGCGCTCCGCAAATTGGTGTACCGTTTGAACCAACCACGCCTCATCTGCATTACTGGGTTGTTTAATCACTTGGGCACCCGTGCTCCACTTGGCAATCGGCTTGCTCATCAGTAGCGAAATAAAGGCACCACCAAAGCCGATCAGCAGGGAGAAGCCCATCAACATGCCCAGGTCTAGCCCGTTGGCGGTAAGAAAACGATTCACACCGAGCACACTCGCGGTAATGCCCAGTACCACCATGATGGCGACGTTCGTCAAGACAAATAAGAGGATGCGTTTCATGTTGTTTTTTCTCCAGCCGGTTGCATGGGCGACCATCGCCATGCATTGATAAATCGGGCGCGATTCAGATGATATGGGGGTCGAAACAAAGCGTTCAAGATGCGGGTAGATCTCTCATACGACGTGGGGGCATTTGTCCCGCCCGCAAGGGTCTAAAAACAGCGGTATCGGCATAGTAAGCCGCGTCCGCGTTGTCAGCGACCCAACCGGGTGTGCCCATCACGGGCAAGGGGGTGAATGGCTTGTGCGCGAGCGCCCCATCGGATGCCAAAGCCTGCGCCCAAGCCGCATCAAGCGCCGTGCGCATGCCCGCCGTATGCGGGATGGCGCTCACCGTGTCCTGAAACGCAGGGGTAGGTAACCACAAGTGGGCGGTCAGGCTCTTGCGGGGGAACAATAAGAGCTGCTCCAGCAACGCATGGCCCACGATGTAGAGCCGGGCAGACGCCCATAGAGAACGGTGTGTGTGTAGGGCCGTGACCCAGTCCCGCGTAACCAAGGCGTCCCAAATGGCTTGGGGGGCGATCAGCAAGGCGCCGTTTTCATCCAACAAGGTCAGTGCATCCCTCAGCGGGCCGCGCGTCTTTTGCACGCCGTCTTTCTCAATCTGAGCCCATTGCAGCGCGTTCAAAACACGTTTAGTCTGCGGCCAATGCTGCCAGATCAGTCCATTAAAGAAATCATGTGCGCCGCAGCGTGTGGGCACGCGGTGGGTCTGAAAGATATGGGCCTCGTAGGCCTGCTCGGGTGGCAGGTCGGCTTGCGGCACGAAGCTCACCGACCAGTCCGCGTGTGCCGTTTGCGCCGTTCGTTCCGTTCGTTCCATTTGCGCAGGGTGCGCATTCAGAGCCTGCCAAACCGCCTCACCGCTCAGGATGCGCCGCGCTATGGGTTGGCCCAATGCCCGGTAGTCTTGCCACCACGGTTGGGCCCAGTCCATGGGCGCCAACGGCGCGGGCCAAAGGGATGTCGCCAACTGCGAGATACGCCGCGGCTAAACCGCCGTGACACCCTGACATTGCCAGTGCAAAGGCTCACCGCCTGCCAGGGGCTTGATTGTCGCCTCACCAAAAGGCAGCTCTGCGGGCGGCGTCCATGTCTTTTTGATCAAGGTGATTTTGGTTTGGTTGCGTGGCAAGTCGTAAAAGTCAGCGCCGAAGAAACTGGCAAAACCTTCTAACTTATCCAGCGCCCCAACCGCCTCAAAAGCTTGGGCGTAGAGCTCCATCGCACCATGTGCCGTATAACAACCAGCGCAACCCGTCGCGTGCTCTTTGAGGTGCGCAGGGTGCGGTGCGCTGTCGGTACCCAAGAAAAATTTAGGTGACCCACTGGTCGCCGCCGCCACCAAAGCCTGACGGTGTTGCTCCCGCTTGAGAACAGGCAGGCAGTAGTAGTGCGGACGAATCCCACCGGTAAAAATAGCATTGC
This sequence comes from Methylobacillus sp., assembly GCA_018607835.1. Taxonomy (GTDB): domain Bacteria; phylum Pseudomonadota; class Gammaproteobacteria; order Burkholderiales; family Burkholderiaceae_C; genus RS62. The sequence continues at coordinate 9,284 of JABBAS010000071.1, forward strand.
GGTTATAGAGTAAGTGATGGGCGGTAATGGTCGCCGCCGTCTCAGCGCCCGCCTGCGCAACATACTGCACGGCCTCCTGCGTGGTGATGTGTTCAAACACAATCTTCAGCGCGGGAAAGTCACGACGCAACGGAGCCAACTGGCGATCAATAAACACGGCCTCCCGGTCAAACAGGTCAATGTCACTGTCGGTGACCTCGCCATGCACCAGCAGTAGCATGCCGCAACGCTGCATGGCCTCCAGCGCTGGGTAGATATTTTTGAGGTTGGTCACGCCCATGTCGCTATTGGTCGTCGCACCCGCCGGGTAGAGCTTGGCGGCCACCACGCCACCCGCCTTCGCGGACGTGATGGTCTCAGGCGTCATCTTGTCGGTGAGGTAGAGCGTCATCAACGGTTCGAACGCGACGCCCTGTGGTACCGCCGCCGCAATGCGCTCACGGTAGGCCATGGCAGCGGCCAAATCTGTGACGGGTGGCTTCAGGTTGGGCATGATGATCGCCCGTGCAAACTGCGCCGCTGTGTGCGGCACCACATCGTTTAAGACAGCGCCATCACGGACGTGCAAGTGCCAGTCGTCGGGCTGGGTAATGAGTAGGGTCGAGGCTTCGGACATAACAAAGGGAGCTTGGTAAAAAGAAGGGCAACAAAGAAGGGCAACAGCTACCGAGATCTTAGCCTGAGTCGGCCACCACGGCTTGGCTAGGTTGGGGCGCTTTGTCCGACATGCTCTGGGTGCTCGTCGTGCTTTTCCTGCTGCAAGGCCCACATACGCGCGTAAGGGCCGTTGGCCAACAGCAAGTCGGCGTGCCGTCCACGCTCGACCACATGGCCCGCCTCCAGCACGATGATTTCGTGGGCATGCACGACAGTAGACAAACGGTGGGCAATAACCAGCGACGTCTTATGACGCGCGGCCAAGCGTATCTCCGCTTGGATGGCGCGCTCATTACTCGAATCTAGTGCGGACGTCGCCTCGTCGAAAATCAGAATAGAGGGATTTTTTAGCAGTGTTCTCGCAATGGCAACGCGCTGCTTTTCACCCCCGGACAGCTTGAGACCACGCTCACCGACTGGGGTGTCATAGCCTTGCGGCAAGGCCTCAATAAACTGGTGAATACGCGCCGCTTTGGCCGCGGTCACGACGTCCTCCATACTGGCATCAACGCGCCCGTAGCGAATGTTGTAGGCAATGCTGTCGTTGAACAAAACAGTGTCTTGCGGCACGATACCCACGTGTCGACGCAAACTGTCTTGCGTGAGATCACGTACATCAATGCCGTCAATTTTTAGCGCACCGCCCTGCACATCGTAAAAACGATAAAGCAAGCGCGCCAGCGTCGATTTGCCCGAACCCGATGACCCCACCACAGCCACCGTTTTGCCCGCTGGAATGTCCAAGTCGACACCATGCAGAATCTGACGATTGGGCTCATAAGAAAAATCCACTTGCTGAAAGCGCACACTAGGCGGCGCGGATAACTGCAGCGCGGTGGCACCGGGGCGATCTTCAATTTCTCGCTCGCGCTCCATGAGCACAAACATCTTGTCCAAGTCGGTCAGACTTTGCTTGATCTCACGGTACAACACCCCAAGAAAGCCCAACGGAATATAAAGCTGGATCATGAACGCGTTGATCATGACCAAGTCACCCAAGGTCAGCGTGCCGGCCACCACACCTGCGGTTGCTCGCCATAGCATCAAGACCAATGCCGTCGCAATAATGAGCTGTTGCCCCGCATTCAGAAAACTCAACGTGGTCTGATTTTTAATGCGTATTTGGCGCAGGCTCTCCAAGTTTTCGTTGTAGCGGTGCGCCTCGAAGGACTCGTTGTTGAAATACTTCACCGTCTCGTAGTTCAACAACGAATCAATGGCTCGAGAGTGGGCGCTGGAATCAGCGGCGTTCATGGCACGGCGAAACTTGGTTCGCCACTCAGTGACCACGACGGTGAACGCGATGTACAACACGAGTGCAGTCAGCGTAATGAGCACGTAGCTGGCGTCAAAGGTGGTGCCCAAAATCACGAGCACAAACGTCACCTCTATGAAGGTGGGGATGATGCTGTAAAGCGAGTAAGAAATGAGCGACTGCACGCTGCGCGTACCCCGCTCAATGTCGCGCGTCATGCCACCCGTTTGTCTCGCCAAGTGAAAACGCAGGCTCAAGCGGTGCAGGTGTTCGAAAACCTGCAAGGTGATATGGCGTGTCGCCCCTTCCGTTGCCTTGGCAAACACCAGTTCGCGGGCTTCGGTAAACAAGGTGGTTGAGAGCCGTAACAGCCCGTAGGCGACCAACAAACCCAGTGGCACCACCAACATGGACAGCACCGAGCCTGGTGCCAACGTCAAACTGTCAATTAAGCGTTTAAGCAGCAGCGGTACGCTGACGTTGGCCATTTTCGCGCCAATCATAAAAGTCAGCGCAAAGCCCACACGCCACTTGTACATCCAAAGATAAGGCAGCAAGCGCGCCAAGGTTTGCCAGTCTGAACGCTGGTGTTCCGGAGCAGCGGTTTCATCGGTAACGGCGGGGAGGCTGGCAGATTGGTGACGCATGCCGCTATTGTCGC
>JABBAS010000071.1:11956-52013 GCA_018607835.1 Methylobacillus sp.
TTGTCGCCGCGTTTTTCGCCGCGGTTAGTCCACCCATATACTTTGGGTGTACCCCCTTAAGTGACTGTCACGTCCCAATACCGAACCCACCTAGCCCACTGAGGCCACCGCGCCACCATGCCCATAGACACCCAAGCCCACCCCGCCCACTTAATCACCGACCTACCTGACGACCAAGAGTTGGTTCTCAAGGTCATTCCTATGCCAGGAGACTGCAACGCCAACGGCGATATTTTTGGTGGCTGGGTCATGGCTCAGGTCGACCTAGCGGGCTCTGTTTTGCCAGCCCGTGTCGTGCGCGGACGCATTACGACGGTCGCAGTAAAAGAATTTATATTTAAGCAACCGGTGCGCGTTGGCGACATTCTGTCGTTTTACGCACGCATCTCGCGCATTGGCAACACCTCCATTACGGTGGTGGTGGAGTGCTTCGCGGAGCGCTTTCGCTCTCAGGGCCAGTACGTCAAGGTCACCGAGGCCACCCTCACCTACGTCGCGATTGACGACGCCGGCAAACCAACGCAGATTGCGCACAGCTAAGCCGCCCAAATCTACCAAGCGATATACGCATAGCCTTTTTCTTGGTAGGTCATGAGTGCCGCGGCACCAACCTCCTCTATGCGTGCAGCGGCAATAATTCGGTCTGGCCCCCACCCTAGGGCTTTCATGGTGTTGCCACAGGCTACCAACTCCACCCCGTAGTCTTTCGCCATGCCTGCAATACGTGCCCGTGCCTCCTCTGATATGGGGCGCTCGGGCTGGGTGGCTAGCAGATGCAAGCCGGGGCCAAAAGCCACCACGGCCAAGGCCACGTTGTCACCGTATTTCACAATCATGGCGCGCAAGGAATTGATAATATGGTCGATGTAGTCGGCCTGCGCATGGTTCACCTGATACACCAAGCGGTGCTCGGGCGGGTCGCCCGGAAACCGGTCGCTCGCACCCGTCTGCGTCTCATTTGCCGCACCAGAGCGGCTGGCAAATACCCCCGCCAACAGGCCGATTGCAGCTGTTTTGATTGTTTGGCGTTTATCCATAGTTACTTTCTGAATGACCGCTTAAGAAACAATGTAGGCACCCGTGCCAGTTGATAACAAACGGCCATCCGCACCCAAAAACGACATGCGGGTGGATGCCACGCGTGAGCCCAAACGCAAGACCTCGGCGGTGAGCTCAAAGTGCGCGCCAATGCCGGGGCGCAGGTAATCGATGCGCAAGTCGATGGTGCCCAATTTGGAAAACCGGTCTAGCCTTTGGTCCACCGACTCGTCTCGGTAACGCGCGCCGATGGCACCCAGCACAGCCAAACCGCCCAAGGCATCCAGGGCCGCGCTGATCACGCCACCGTGAATACGGTTGTACCCATAATGCCCAACCAAGTCTGGGCGCATGGGGATCTGGGCGCAGACCCGCTGGGAGCCAATGGTCGTAATTTTTAAACCCAGCACACGGTTGAACACAATTTTTTCCTCAAAGACAGCCCGAGCGCCTTCGATGAAGTCAAACTCCAACGGGGACTCGGCATCATGAGGGTCTGCTAAGGGGTGGAGAGCCGGCGTATCGGGAGTCAATTTTAAAAGCCCTGTATGTGGTTTCAAAGGTAAGCGCGTGGACGCAAACGGCTCATTGTGGCGCAAAATAGCGCGATGACCTGACGCCCCAACAGTCTACTCCCGCCACGCCGCACCGGCGCGCAACAAAGTCACGGACAATGTCGGTTGTTGCCGCTGTGGCCCCTCACCTACCTTGTATGTTGCTCTACTGTATTGCCCTGCTATTGGGTCTGGTTTTTTTGGTTTTAAGTGCCGACCGCTTTGTGGACTCGGCTGCGGCCATCGCCCATCGCTACAGCATTCCACCGCTGCTCATTGGTATCTTGATCATTGGTATTGGTACATCGGCACCAGAGATGCTGGTTTCTGCCATTGCGGCCAGTAACGGCACGCCAGGCTTGGCTTTAGGCAACGCCTATGGCTCCAACATTGCCAACATCGGACTCATTCTGGGCTTAACTGCGCTGATTAGCCCCATTCCATTTGAGTCCAAGATCTTGCGTAAAGAGTTGCCCATACTCTGCGGGGTCACGTTTATTAGCATGTGGCTGCTATTTGACGGCGTATTGAGCCGAATCGACGCCGTGGTGTTGGTCGGCTTGCTGTTCACGCTCATGGCCTGGCTGATTGCCTCGGGGCGCCAGTCACAAGTCATGGCGAGTGTGGATGGCACCGACACGTTCACGGAAGAGGCGGAGAAGGTCGCCGAAGCCCACCGCCCCAACATACGCAACACCTGGGTGGTTTTGGTGCTGAGTTTGGTCGCCATGATGCTCAGCTCGCAAGGCCTGATTTGGGGGGCCGAGCATATCGCCCGCGCGCTGGGCGTGAGCGATTTACTCATTGGCTTAACCATTTTGGCCTTCGGCACCTCGGTGCCCGAACTCGCCGCCTCATTGGCCGCCGCCAGAAAAGGGCAACACGCCCTCGCCTTGGGTAATGTCTTAGGCTCCAACCTCTTCAATACCTTAGGGGTGGTGGGTATTGCCGGCCTGATTGCGCCGGGCAACGTCGACCCGCTATTGATGCAACGCGACCTGCCCTTGGTCGCGCTGATGAGCTTGTCGCTGTTTATTTGGGGCGTTGGCTTTCGCGGCAAACCGGGGCGGATTAACCGCCTAGAAGGCGGCACCCTGCTGGTCGCCTATCTCAGTTACATCACCTACCTAGCGACATCGCTATAACGATGTAACGCTGTAACGCCGCCAGCCTCACATTACAGCTTGCTAAAGTCAGGTCGCCGCTTCTCAACAAACGCACCAAAGGCCTCCTTGGCCGCGGGTGCGGTTAGCATCGCGCTAAACACCTGCCCCTCGTTTTTCATGGCTTCTTGCACGTGGGCCTGTTGAGGCGCTTTCATTAGACGCTTGGATTCAGTCAAGGAACTCAGGGGCTTCTTGGCCATCTTCGCCGCCTGTGCCTGGGTATAGGCGTTGGTCTCCGTCGGCGCGAGCACCCGATTAACAAAACCAATCTCTAGCGCGGTGTCGGCCATAAACGGCTCGCCCATCAACAACACTTCGGCCGCGCGGTGATAACCCATCAGCTGCGGCAACATGTAGCTGGACGCGGCTTCCGGCACCAGACCGAGGTTCACAAACGGCATGGAGAATACCGCGTTATCACCGGCATAGACCAAGTCACAATGCAACAACAGGGTTGAACCAATGCCCACAGCAGGGCCACACACCGACGCCAACACGGGCTTGGGAAAGGCGGCGATGCCGTGTAAAAACTGGAACACCGGTGCTTGCGGACCCGCTGGGGGGTTGTTCAAAAAATCGGCAATGTCATTGCCTGCACTAAAGATGGTCTCGTGCCCCTGAATCACCAATACGCGACAGGCATCGTCCGCAGCGGCATCGACCAAGGCGCCAGCCATCAGCGCATACATATCGGCGGTGATCGCATTTTTTCTGGCCACGCGGTTCAAGGTGAGAGTGGTTACCCCGTCTAAGGTTTCAACCAAGATATCGGACATGTCGTTACTCCTACAAATAAAAAATGTGCGTCACTGTTTTTGCGACCGTTTAAACGCGCTCAAATATACCCGCCGCGCCTTGCCCCATGCCCACGCACATGGTCACCATGCCATATTTCAGCTGCTTACGCTGCAACGCATGGACCACCGTTGCCGCCCGTATCGCGCCGGTGGCACCCAGTGGGTGACCCAACGCAATGGCGCCTCCCATAGGGTTCACCTTGGCGGGGTCTAGGTCTAAGGTACGTATGACCGCCAAGGACTGGGCGGCAAACGCCTCGTTCAACTCTATCCAATCCATGGCATCTTGCGTCAAGCCAGCCGCTTTCAAGGCCGCTGGAATCGCAGCGACCGGACCGATACCCATGATGTGTGGCGGCACCCCGCGACTGGCGTAGCCAACAAACCGCGCCAACGGCGTCAGGCCATAACGCTTCAGTGCGCTTTCGCTCACCAGCAGCAGCGCCCCGGCACCATCTGACGTTTGCGAACTGTTGCCTGCGGTCACCGAGCCACGTGCCGCAAATACACAGCGCAGTTTGGCCAAGCCTTCTAAGCTGGTATCGGGGCGCGCACCTTCGTCCAAACTCACGACCTGCGTGCTCATGCGCACCTGCTCAGTGCGCAAGTCTAGGTGTCGCATCTCCACATCAACCGGCGTTATTTCATTGACGAAGGACCCATCGGCCATGGCGGCCATGGCGCGTTGGTGTGACTGCAGCGCAAAAGCGTCCTGATCTTCGCGACTCACCCGCCATTGCTGTGCGACTTTCTCAGCCGTTAAGCCCATGCCATAGGCAATGCCGTAGTCATCAATTTGGTCGGTGTTACGAAAAATCTCCGGCGATAAAGACGGATGGTTACCCATCATGGGCACCATACTCATGCTCTCCACACCTGCGGCGATCATGACATCGGCCTCGCCCACACGGATGCGATCCGCCGCCATTTGCACAGCGCTCAGGCCTGAGGCACAAAAGCGGTTCACCGTAATCCCGCCGACAGACTTGGGTAAGCCTGCCAACACGGCGGCGACACGTGCCACATTTAAGCCCTGCTGTGCCTCTGGAATCGCACAACCCGCAACCACGTCTTCGATCGCATCCGGGTCTAGGGACGGAGCCTGTGCCACCACGGCGCGCAGCGCATGTGCGAGCAAGGTGTCGGGGCGCGTATGTTTAAAGAAACCTTTGTGCGAGCGCCCGATGGGCGTGCGCGTCGCGGCCACGATGTAAGCGTCTTGAACTTGTTTCATAAATGGTCAATCGTTATTTAGTTGCGTAGCGGCTTGCCCGTATTGAGCATCCCCATGATGCGGGCTTGTGTCTTGGCGGACGCCAATAACTGCCCAAAGGCACGGCGCTCAAGGGTCATCAGGTAGGCCTCAGAAACCTCTGTGTTGGCATCAACCTCGCCACCACACACCACTTGCGCAATTTCTTTGCCAATGCGGAAGTCGTGCTCGCTAATGAAACCGCCGTCACGCATATTAATGAGCTGTCCCAAGATGGTGGCAACCCCCGTCCGTCCGGCCACTTTGAAATGACGCGCCATCGGCGCGCGATAACCTGCGGCAGACATTGCCTTGACCTCGTTCAGCGCCACACCCAACACTTCCGATGCGTTCATGACAATGGGGTCGCTGTCCAATACGTAACCGAGGTCACGCGACTCCAAGGCACTGGTACCCACCTTGGCCATGGCCGCGGCGGTGAAGCCCTCGGTCAGGAAGGGCAGCAAATCGGTACCCGTGGCCAAGCGCGCATTTTCAGCCGCACGCCGGGCGATGTAGGTCAGGCCGCCTGCGCCCGGCACCAGACCAACGCCCACCTCGACCAAACCGATGTAACTCTCATGGGCGACGACGCGCTTGGCGCTATAAACCGCTAGCTCACAGCCGCCGCCGAGGGTGAGGCCACTGACGGCGCTAACCACCGGCACGTGTGCATAACGAATCGCCAGCATGAGTTTTTGCAACTCATGCTCGACCGCGTCAATCGCATCAAGCCCACCGATCATGAAGCCGGGCAACATCGCCTGCAAATCAGCACCCGCACTAAAGAGCTTGCCACCCGACCAAATCACCATGCCGGCGTAAGCGGCCTCGGCTAACTGAACGCCACGTTGCAAGCCCTCGGCCACCTGCGGGCTAATGGCCTGCATCTTGGTTTTGATGCTTGCGATCAAGACCTCCGCGTGGTCGTCATGGGTCCACAGGCGAATGCTCTCATCTTCAAAGACCGTTTGCCCTGCCGACAAGTAAGGCGTGGCACCGTCACCAAAGAACGTGTCAGGGAACAGCTGGCGCGCGTGCACAGGCAAGACGTGTGGGCGCTCGAATGCACCGGTTTCCGGATTCCATGATCCCTCAGGCGTATACACGCCCCCCGCATCGGCAACCGGCCCGTTAAACACCCAGTCGGGCAACGGCGTTCCGCACAGGGCCTTGCCCGCGTCTATGTCTGCCTGCACCCACTCAGCCACTTGTTGCCAGCCTGCGGACTGCCAAAGCTCAAAGGGGCCCTGCTTGTGCGCGAAGCCCAATCGCATACAGGCATCGACATCGCGGGCGGTGTGCGCTATTTGCGCAAGGTGCAATGCGGCGTAATGGAAGCCGTTACGCAAAATCGCCCACAAAAACTGTCCCTCCGCACCCGAGCTCTCGCGTAGCAAACGCAGTCGCTCAGCCGGTGCTCGCTTGAGCATGCGGCTGTATACCGCATCGGCCTTGTTGCCACCGGGCACGTAGTCATCGCTCGCCAAGTCGTAGCGCAAAATATCGCGCCCCACTTTTTTGTAAAAGCCCTTTTTTACCTTTTGACCCAGATGTCCTTTTTCAATCAACCGCTTTAAAGCAGGTGGCGTTTCAAAGTGGGGGTAAAACGGGTCTTTGGACGCATCTAGCTGCGTCTGCAAGGTGTGGATCACGTGGCCAAGGGTGTCGAGGCCGACCACATCTGCGGTTCGGAAAGTGCCCGAGGAGGCGCGGCCCAGTGACTTGCCTGTTAGGTCATCCACCACATCGCAGGTCAAGCCATAGCGCTCCGCCTCAACGAACGTCGACAGCAAGCCCGCACTGCCAATGCGGTTGGCAATGAAGTTGGGTGTGTCTTTTGCGCGTATCGCAGATTTGCCCAAACTCGTTGTGACGAAACTCTCTAGCTGGTCGACGACCCGTGGATCGGTACGCGGCGTGGCAATGAGCTCCACCAGCGCCATATAGCGCGGTGGGTTAAAGAAGTGCACACCGCAAAAACGGGATGCCAGTTCATCGGGCAAGGGCGCACCCAATGCGCTGATAGATAGACCCGAGGTGTTGCTTGCCAGAATCGCGTGGGCCGACAAATGCGGCGCAATCTTTTCATATAGGCCGTGTTTCCAGTCCAACCGCTCAGCGATCGCCTCGATCACCAGATCACATGCCCCTAACGCGGCCAAGTCATCGTTGTAATTAGCCGCTTGTATCAGGCTGGCATCCGCTGCACGACCCAGCGGCGCAGGTTTCATTTTGCTGAGCCCCGCAATGGCCTTACGCGCAATCGCGGAGGGGTCGTGGCCTTCTTCGGTAGGTAAGTCGAATAGAGTGACCGGGATACGGGCGTTAACCAAATGTGCCGCAATTTGCGCACCCATAACGCCGGCGCCCAACACCGCAACGCGGCGGATATGAAACGAATGCATGAATTCTCCAAAACGCGGCTAAGCCGCGGGTAAAACGGTCTTTACTCGACGCGCAGCCACGTCTGTGTACGCCCCAACAAGGGCAGGCCCACGTAGCCGCGCACTTCTAATTTCGCACCCCCATCGATAGGGGTCAGCATCACGTTATAAGTCTTGCCTTTTTGTGGGTCCAAGATTTCACCGCCATCCCATAAGCCGTCTTTGGAGTTGCTTTGGCTGACGCCTCGGATAATTTCCATGCCCACAATGAGCTGGTCTTTGCGGTCACCCCGACACAAGCTACATATTTTGTTGACGTTGGGGTCGGTCACCAGCGAGGTCTCGACCTTTCCTGCCAAGACACCGTTGGCATCCACAATACGCACCAGTGACTTTTCCTGTCCCGTCTCGTCGTCTATGGTTTTCCAAAGGCCGACCGGAGTGGCTTGCGCCCAGGCCAGTGCGGGCAATAGCAAGGCAGCGCCTAGCCACCCTCGGCTTTTCTTTAGGAATGCGCTGGTGGACTGTTCAAATACACGATTCATGATCAGGTGCTCCTGGTTGGGTTTTATGCTCTGCCGCAAGCGTCTCGCGGCGTTTAAGCGTAGGTATAAGCGGGCATATAAGGTCATGCCAATGCGGCGTCGGTATCCATCAATACGTCGGTATCCGCGCGCGCCGTTTGCATAAGCGATGCGGTCTCTGGCAACAGCTTGGTGAAGTAAAAGCGCGCTGTTTGCAGCTTGGCTTGATAAAACGGATCGGTATTTCCCGCCGCAATTTCTCGCAACGCAACCTGTGCCATTCGCGCCCAGAAGTAGCCCAGCACGAGGTGGCCTGCTACCCGCAAATAATCAACCGCTGCGGAGCCAACGACATCGGGGTTTTGGAATGCCTTGAAGCCGATTTCGGTGGTGAACTTGGTCATCTTGTCCGCTAAAACAGCGAGCGGGTTAATGAAGGGCGCCATGGCTTCGTTGACACCCTCTTCGCGAATGAGGGCTTCCACTTGCTTGCCAAACTTCTTCAGGGTCGCGCCCTGATTGCCCAAGACCTTGCGCCCCAGTAGGTCCAAACTTTGAATGGTGTTGGTCCCCTCGTAGATCATGTTGATCCGTGCGTCGCGCACGTATTGCTCCATCCCCCACTCTTTGATGTAGCCGTGGCCGCCAAACACCTGCAGACAGGCGGAGGTCGCGGTCCACGCGTTATCGGTTGTAAAGGCCTTCACGATGGGTGTGAGCAACGCCACGATCTCGGCTGACTCTTTGCGTACGGCCTCGTCGGGGTGACTGAGTTCTTGATCAATGAGTAACGCGCAGTGCAACGCCAACGCACGACCGCCTTCGGCGTACGCCTTAGCCGTTAACAACATCTTGCGCACGTCGGGGTGAACCAAAATGGGATCGGCGGGCTGGTCCTTGGCCTTCACCCCAGTCAGGCTGCGTGATTGCAAGCGGTCTTTGGCATAAGCCAAGGCGTTTTGATACGCCACCTCGGTGAGGCCCAGTGACTGCATGCCCACACCGATGCGCGCCGCATTCATCATCACAAACATGGCAGACAAGCCCTTGTTGGGCTTGCCGACCAAGCTACCCACGGCACCGTCCAAGGTCATTTGACACGTTGCGTTGCCATGAATGCCCATTTTGTGTTCCAGCCCCGTGCAGATGATGGGGTTGCGTGCGCCCAGTGCGCCGTCGGCACCAACCAAAAACTTTGGCACCACAAACAAACTGATGCCCTTGCTACCAACGGGTGCGTCCGGCAGACGCGCCAACACCAAGTGAATGATGTTGCCCGCCATATCGTGTTCACCCGAACTGATGAAAATCTTTTGTCCCGTGATGCGGTAGGTGCCATCCGCTTGGGGCTCGGCCTTGGCTCGCAACAACCCGAGGTCGGTGCCGCAGTGCGGCTCTGTGAGGCACATGGTTCCTGTCCACTCACCGCTAACCATCTTGGGCAAGTAGGTCTGTTGTTGCTCGGGCGTGCCGTGTGCATGCAAGGCCTCATAAGCGCCGTGAGTCAGGCCAGGGTACATGGTCCACGCTTGGTTGGCACTGTTGAGCATTTCATAAAAACACTGGTTCACCACAATTGGTAGACCTTGCCCACCGAAGGCGGGATCGCAACTCAGCGCAGGCCAGCCGCCAGCGACGTACTGCGTGTAGGCATCTTGGAAACCGGTGGGGGTGGTGACCACGTGGGTCTGCTGGTCTAGCTTGCACCCTTGCTCATCGCCTGAGCGGTTGAGGGGAAACAGCACCTCAGAGGCGAACTTACCGCCCTCCTCCAAGATCGCGTTAATCGTTTCCGCGTCAACATCGGCATGCTTGGGCATCGCGGCAAACTCACGCGACACGTCGAAGACCTCATGCAACAAGAATTGCATATCACGAAGCGGTGGTGTGTACTGGGCCATGGGAACTCCTGAACAGATAAATAAAAATGGGTGTGGATGAATCGATGCGCAGCCGCTAAGGCAAGCAGCGCGCCAACAAGTGTTCAAAGCTGGTACGCCCACGGGTCATGGCGTCAGCGCTGCGCATGAAACGCGCCTGATAGTGCAAGGTCAAAATAAGGCCATGCATTTCAAACGTGACCTGAGAGGCGTCTGTATCTGGGCGCAGATCGCCCGTTTCTAGGGCTTGCACCACCGCGCGGTTGAGCGCGGTCAGCCACAGCGTCATGGACGTGACCAAGGCCTCTCGTACGGGGCCTTCTCGGTCTTCAAACTCGATGGCACCGCTGATGTAAATACAGCCTTGGTCAATTTCAATTGCCGTGCGCTCCATCCAGTTATTGAACAGCGCCCGTAGGCGTGGCAGCCCACGCGGTGCCTGCATCGCGGGTTGGAAGACCTCGTCCTCGAAGCGGGCGTGGTACTCGCGCACCACCGACACCTGCAGCTCTTCTCGCGAACCAAAATGCGCGAACACCCCGGACTTGCTCATTTGCATGCGTTCGGCGAGTACGCCAATGCTCAGACCCTCTAAGCCGATATGGGTCGCCAGACCTAAAGCGGCGTCCACAATGGCCGCTTTGGTTTGTTGACCTTTGACCGAGTTTTTAGGTCGGCGCTTGAAGGCGACGTCTTCAGGCGCGGTGTTTTTCACGATGGACAGAGCAGGCATAGACTTGATAATAAAACGAACGTTCGTTCTATTCTGCACTAAATCCACTTATTTTTGAACACCTTTCGTGTTTTTGTACGCGATCAGCTGAGGCGGCGCTGGGAGCGCCCTAAGACAACGGCTAGGCGATCAGAAAGGCCAACTCTTCTGACGCACCATCGGTGGGGCGCTGCTTCCAGTCACTGCGCACGAAGGCATGCAAGCGTCCGCGCAGGCACATTAACAAGAGCCCCGCGCGCATCTGGGCCTCCGCCGTCGGAGCCCCCTCGTTGGCCGCCAGTGCCGACGAGCGCCAATGCCCACGCAAGATGGACTCCAACTTATCAAACAGCAGGCTCACGCGTGCCATCAGACGTGGCTGTTCGTAAATCAGCGCATCGCCCACCAACACCCGCACCATACCCGGATTGGCCTGCGCGAATTGCAAGGCCAACCACACCACTTGCCCACACGCCGCGCGGCCGTCCACCAACTTGTCGGGGTCGCTATTTACCTTGGTTGCCAGCCCCAACAGACTGTCCTCGGTGAAGGTAATTAAGGCATCCAGCATTTGCGACTTGCTGGCAAACTGCCTGTAGAGTGCGGCCTCACTCACGCCCAAGCGCTTAGCCAGCGCCGCCGTGGTCACCCGTTCGGCCATGGGTTGTTCGAGCATGGCCGCAAAGGCTTGCAGAATCTCCATGCGGCGCTGGCCAGGCTTGGGTTTGCCCTTGCCAACGGGCGCGCTTGTGGGGTCTGTCATAGCGTCGGGGCTAGCGTCTGTCATATCACGTTGCGAACGATGTACCAGCAGCGAGACGCGCACGCGACCGCAACTGTGTGGGTTAATGAGATCTGATCATGGTGCCGAACGCTTGATCCGTCAAGATTTCTAGCAACAGCGCATGTGGCACGCGGCCATCAATGACGTGCACCGAATTCACACCACTCTTGGCGGCATCCAGCGCCCCACTGATCTTGGGCATCATGCCGCCAGATATCGTGCCATCGGCGAATAAGGCGTCCACCTCACGCGCGGTCAGATCGGTCAGCAAGTTACCCGCCTTATCCAAGACGCCTGCCGTGTTGGTGAGCAAGAGCAGCTTCTCAGCAGACAACACCATGGCTAATTTGCTGGCAACCACATCCGCGTTGATGTTGTAGCTTTCGTTGTTTTCACCGAAACCCAAAGGACTCACAACGGGGATAAACGCGTCGTCCTGCAAGGCCTTGACCACGGCGGGATCGATACCCACGATGTCACCAACTTGCCCCACGTCGTGCTCAGTTGTTTTATCAATCGGGTCGGTCAGGCGCAGCTTACGGGCGTGTATGAGGCCCCCATCGCGTCCGGTCAAACCCACGGCCTTGCCACCCGCTTGGTTGATCAAGCCGACGATATCTTGTTGCACCTCGCCCGCCAATACCCACTCAACAACTTGCATGGTCTCGGCGTCAGTCACGCGCATGCCGTGGATAAATTCGCCCTTCTTACCCAACCGTTGCAGCAGGGACTCAATCTGAGGCCCACCCCCGTGGACAACGACCGGGTTGATTCCCACCAACTTCAGCAACACCACATCCGCTGCGAACGCCGCTTGCAGTGCGGGGTCGGTCATTGCGTTGCCACCGTACTTGATGACCATGGTTTTGCCATGAAATTTACGAATGTACGGCAGGGCCTTGGCCAATACGTCGGCCTGATCGATGGTCGAGACAGGGGCGCGGGGTTCGTTGGGCGGTGTGGTGGTCATAGAGCGTGCTTGAAGAGCTGGTGGTGATGTAGCGTATGGTGTGGAATGCCTTGCGGTTTTGCGTTCAGCGCAAACGGCTCGGTTATTTATAGTTCAGAATTGTGCCGTAATTTCCATTCACCAACCCCATACTCCCGGATTCAAAGCCATGTCAGATTTAGCCAACGCATTCGAACAAGCCAGCCAAGACGCCCAGCAACTCGCCTCGCGTCCAGACAACCAGACCTTACTGCGCATGTACGCGCTTTACAAGCAGGGCAGCATCGGCGACGTCACCGGCGACAAGCCCAGCATGACCGACATGGTGGGCTTTGCAAAATGGTCTGCTTGGAACAAGGTCAAGGGCATGACCAACGCAGAAGCCCAACAAGCCTATGTCGATTTGGTGGAAGACCTCAAAGACTAAGCCACCCGCGCCACCTCAACGGCGCAATCGTAAAACGTGGGGGCGCGTCCCAAATCGGTTAGCGCCTGCGACGTCACCTCGTTGACATTGGTGCCGCGCAGCCCTAACTTGCGCCACCAAATACCCAGACCGTTGACCACGCCCACGCGGGCACGCTTACTCACGCGCGCCACGCACACATAACGCCCACGGTCGTTAAATACAGCCACCTCGTCACCGTCGTTGATGCCACGCGCTTGCGCATCGACAGACGAGATTTCGACCAGCGCCTCACCCTCGATATCGCGCAAGCTTTTAACGTTTGCGAACGTGGAGTTGAGGAAGTTTCGAGCCGGCGGCGAGATCATGGCCAAGGGATAGCGCGCATCGACATTGGGCGGCTCCCAATTGGGGAGGTAGTCTGGCACGGGGTCCTGACCGATGGCCGCCAAGCCGGGACTCTCAAAGGTGCACTTACCAGACGGCGTTGGAAATCCACCATTGGCAAATGGCGCCGCTGACAACGGCAAAGGCGCAAACCCTTGTGCACACAACAACGACCATGACACCACGGCAGGGTCAAACGCCTGGGTGCATAGGTCTTCATCGGTATCGCTAAAACAGGGCTCATCGAAACCCATGCGCTGCGCCAAGGCGCGGAAGACGTCGGTATTGGTCCGCGCCTCACCGTGCGGTGCGATGGCAGGCCGGTTTAGCAACACATCGGTGTGGCCGTAGCTGGCATGTATGTCCCAATGCTCCAACTGTGTGGTGGCGGGCAAGACGTAGTCGGCATAGTCGGCCGTATCGGTTTTGAAATGCTCCAACACGACCGTAAATAAATCGTCACGCGCAAAGCCCTTCACCACTTGCGGCGAATCGGGCGCGATCGCTACGGGGTTGCTGTTGTAGACAATGAGTGCCTGCACCTTGGGGCCAAAAGCGGCATCGCTATCGCGATTCAGGTCTGCCCCAATG
Source organism: Methylobacillus sp. (assembly GCA_018607835.1). Classification (GTDB taxonomy): domain Bacteria; phylum Pseudomonadota; class Gammaproteobacteria; order Burkholderiales; family Burkholderiaceae_C; genus RS62. The sequence goes on from JABBAS010000071.1 coordinate 25,384, forward strand.
GTCGTCATATTGATGACGCGCGGCGTGCGTCCCGGCAAACCTTTGGCGAGTAAATCTGGGCGCTCAAGTGCCTTTTTCTGGGTGGGAAAATAACCGGCGCTGGACAACAACAGGCCCCCACTGGCGTGGCGCCAAGCGCCCACAAGCGCAGGCAAACACGCCACCGCACGCACCGCATTACCGCCGCCACGCGTGCGCTGCATGCCATAGTTCAGACGAATCGCCGGCGCTTCGCTGTGCGCGTAGTCGTAGGCCAAACCGGTAATTTCTTCTGGGCTAATGCCACACACCTTGGCGGCGCGCTCAACAGGCCACGCCAAGGCTCTCGCTTTCAGCGCGTTCCAACCACTGGTATGTTGTTCGATGTAGTCATGATCCAACCAGTCGTTCGCTATCAACTCATTCATGAGTCCCAAGGCCAATGCGGCATCAGTCCCCGGTAACAGCGCAATATGCTGGTGACATTTTTCTGCCGTTTCGGTTAAGCGGGGATCAATACAAATCACCTTCGCACCGTCGCGCTTTGCCGCTTGCACGTGGCGCCAAAAGTGCAAGTTACTCGCGATGGCGTTGCTGCCCCAAATGAGAATGAGCTTGGCCTGTGCAAAGGCCGCCATGTGCATACCTACGGGCGCGCCATAGGTGTGTGCCAAGCCCGCACTGCCCGCCGAAGAGCAAATGGTGCGATCCAGTTGCGACGCCCCTAAGCGGTTAAAAAACCGCGCCGCCATGGACTCGCGCTGCACCTGCCCCATAGTGCCCGCGTAGCTATAGGGCAACACCGCCTGAGGATCATCCGCCGCAATGGCTTGTAGGCGCTGCGCAATATCGTCTAACGCCTCATCCCACGAGACGGGCTCAAACCGCCCTTCCCCTTTTTTACCCACCCGCTTCAACGGCGTGAGCAGGCGCTCTGGGTGGTAGGTGCGCTCCGTGTAACGCGACACCTTGGTGCACAGCACACCCGCGGTCGCGGGGTGATCGGGGTTACCGCGCACGCTCACCGCCACCCCATCTTGCACCGTGGTGAGCAGTGAGCAGGTGTCTGGGCAATCATGCGGGCAGGCGCCCACAATCACCGGCGCCTCAGGTGGCGGGGACATAACAGCGGGTTGGTTCATAGGGTGTACATCTCCATGGGGAAAAGTTGTCCGTGCAATGGCGTCCAGCGCCTAATCGCAGTAGCATAGCTTTTTTGAACCCTTCAGCCAAGCAAGGTGCCCATGAACCTCATAGACGCAATACAAGCCAACGCCACTGAGATGGCGCTGATTCGAAAAGACATACACGCCCACCCAGAGCTCTGCTACGAAGAGCAGCGCACCGCGGGCGTGGTGGCGGACATCTTACGCAGCTATGGCATGGAGGTACATACCGGCTTGGGCGTCACGGGCGTGGTCGGTGTGATTAAAGGAAGGCTGTCTGGCGATGCACAAGCCGCTGCACGCAGCATTGGCCTACGCGCCGACATGGATGCCCTGCCGATACAAGAAACCAACACCTTCGCGCACGCCAGCAAGCACAGCGGCAAGATGCACGCCTGCGGGCACGACGGCCATACGGCGACCTTGCTTGCCGCCGCAAAACACCTCGCAGAGAACCCGGACTTTGCCGGGACGGTGTACACCATTTTTCAACCTGCCGAGGAAGGTGGAGGGGGTGCGCGCGAGATGATCAAGGACGGCCTGTTCACGCGCTTCCCCATGGACGCGGTGTTCGCCCTTCACAACTGGCCTGGCTTGGCCGTTGGCACCATCGCTGTGAGCGCTGGGCCGGTCATGGCCTCTAGCAACGAGTTCGTGATCACCGTGCGAGGCAAGGGCGCGCACGCCGCCATGCCGCACATGGGGGTCGACCCCGTGCCCGTCGCGGCCGCGATGGTGCAAGCGTTTCAGACCATCATCACGCGCAACAAAAAACCCGTAGACGCTGGCGTGATTTCCGTCACCATGATCAACGCGGGCGTCGCCACCAACGTCATCCCCAACAGCTGCGAGATGCAAGGAACCGTGCGAACGTTTAGCATTGACGTACTCGACCTCATCGAGGCGCGCATGCGCGAGGTGGCACAACACACCGCCGCAGCCTATGGTGCCGAATGTGATTTTGAGTTTGTGCGCAATTACCCGCCCACGATCAACGACCCCGCGCAAGCGGCCTTTGCGCGCGAGGTGTTCAAAGAGGTGGTGGGGGCAGACCATGTGGTCGACCAAGAGCCCACCATGGGTGCCGAGGACTTCGCCTACATGCTCATGGAGAAGCCGGGTGCGTATGTCTTCTTGGGCAATGGCGAGGGCGACCACCGCGCCATCGGTCATGGCGGCGGTCCATGCACCTTGCACAACCCGAGCTACGACTTCAACGACGAACTGATCGGCATTGGCGCAACCGCTTGGGTTCGCCTTATCGAGAAGGCCTTGGCGCCGCGCTAAACCGACGGCAATACCGGCGCGGCATGCGGGGTTTACAGGCCCGGTGAATGATCTAGTTACGGGGCTTACAGGCCCCGTAGTTGGGCGAGTTCTAATAAGCCGTCAAGTACCAAGGAGTCGACCAACTCCACGTTGACGCTCATGCTGGGCGCCATTTTCCAGCCCGCGCCACCCGTCATCAGGCAAGCGGGCTCCTCGCCACTGTGTGCCTTCAGTTGCTGCACCATGTGGGCGACAGCCCCCGCAATGGCAAATGTGCCACCGCTAGTGAGCGCGTCACTGGTGTTCTGGGGGAAAGGCACCACATCGCCAGTGGGCACATGCAGGCCGGCAGTACCCGACTCCAGGGCCCGCAGCATGATGCCGTGGCCAGGCAAGATGATGCCACCAAGGAAGTGGCCATGCTGGTCTATCGCCTCTACCGTCACGGCTGTACCCACCATCACGACCACACACGGGCGCTGGTCGCCACGCGCCAGCAGGCGACGACGTGCGCCAATCATGGCCACCCATCGATCAGCCCCCAAACGGGCAGGGTGCTCATAGCCATTGGTCACACCGCCTTCGGCGTCCGACGGCACCACCCAACGCGGCGACACGTCCCAGATGTCCAGCTGCTCTTCAACGCGACGCATGACCGCGGTACCGGCCACCACACACCCCAGCATGCTTTGGGGCGCGGGTAGCTCCGCCCAGTCACCCTCGCTCAGCGAATCGATGTGCTCCAAAAACTGTGCGCCGTTCGCCAATTGACGCGCGCCGGGACGCGCAGATTCATAGACGGCCCACTTGAGCCGCGTATTCCCCACATCAATTGCCATGAACGTCATGCGGGAATTATGACCTGCTCTGCACCGCGTTCACTGGCTTTCGGCGTTTTTCTCTTAGGGCCACGCGATGAAGCCGCGCGCTTAGTTTTGACGCCAAGGCAGACCGCGCGCGCGCCAGCCACCACGTGTTCCGCGGTGGCCACTGGTATCGGGATCGCCTTCAAAACCCTCAAGGATGTTGTAGGCCGCCATGCCCAAGGCCGTTGCCCGCTTGGCAGCGGCAATGGAGCGCACACCACTGCGGCACAACAGAACCACCTTCTTTCCACCCGATGCCGCTTTCATTTGCGCATCAAAGTCGGCGTTTTCTTGCATATTGGGCCATTGCTTGTAGGCCACTGCCACGGCACCTGGCACGTAGCCCACCCACTCACGCTCGGCGTCGGTTCGCACGTCCACCAACACCGCCTCACCGGTGCTGACCCATGCCCACGCCAAAGGCCCACTGACGTCACCTGCATAGCCTTGAGCCGCTACAGGCGAGGTCATTTTTTGGTGATCGCCTGCATCGTGGCGCACGCCCGACGTGAGATTGGCCGGCACCGCTTCATCGATGCGCTTGGGGCGGGGTAGGTTAAGACCATCCATGATTGCAATAAATTCAATGGCTGTCTTGTTCGCAAGGCGCTGGTTGTTTTGCTTCTCAAAACCAATGGTGGTGTGTGTGCGCCCTTGATAGTCGTGTCCTGGCCAAACGGTCGTGGCATCTGGGAGGGAAAACAAGTGGGTCTGAATGCTGTCGTACAAATCGCTCGCACTGCCTGACTGGAAGTCGGTTCGGCCACAGCCATTAATTAGCAAGGTATCCCCCGTAAACACATGGTCGCGCCAAACAAAACACATGCTCCCGCCGGTATGCCCGGGGGTATGCAAGGCTGTGAGGGACTCGCTACCAACGGTTAAGGTGTCGCCGTGCGCCAACTGAATAGACGCTGTCGTAATGCCGCAGTTGGCGGGCGCGCCCGTCTTGGCGCCAGTGAGCTCTACCAACTTTGCTGCGCTGGTGATGTGATCGGCGTGGGCATGGGTCTCGATGGCGTAACGCAGCGTGAGTTTGTACTCCTGCAAGATCGCCATATCGCGCTCAATTTGCTCTTCCACCGGGTCAATGATGATGGCCTCACGGGTCGTCGGATCAGAGACGATGTAGGTGTAAGTACCCGACGGTTGGTCGAACAACTGTATCGGTGCCAAAGGGGTGTGTTGTGTCATGTGTTTCTCCGCGTGCATGAATAAAGTGGGGCAGACAAACGTCGCCTCAGGAAAATTTAGCGAGCATGGCGGCGACGTCATCACCGGCCACCTCTCCCTGTGCAATCACGCAACCGACCATGGTGTAGAAGGCCTTGTCTAAGGCTTTGCGCGATGCTGTCATTTGTTGTGCGACCTTTTCGCAGTCAGACTCTTCTTCAATGAGTTTCTGAATGCCTCGCAATTGCCCCTCCACCTTTTTCAAACGAAGTATCAGGGCTTTCTTACGCTCGGTATCTGTGATGTGCGTCATAAGGCTTTGTGGTCGTCAATGCAAAAAAATAACTCATTTCGAGTTTTTATTATATACTCCCCCCAGTATTTGTTCAAACACCTCTTTTAATTTTTAAAAGGAAATTTTTATGCATCCCTTTCTGCAAGCCGCCATCGGCGGCATCGTGATTGGACTAGCGAGCTGGTTAGTGCTAGCCGCCTTTGGCCGCGTCACTGGCATCAGTGGTATCACGACTGGCGCGTTACAGCCCGTCGCAAGCAAAAGCGACAGTGGGCAACGCGGTGGCCTGGCCGCATTGGCCAACTGGCGCTTCGCTTTTGTCGTCGGCCTCATCGTCGGCGGCGCATGGTTTACGCAGGTGTTTGCGGTGAGCTCCGCCATGCCGTCACGGGGTCCGGGTCTCTTGATACTGGCGGGCCTACTGGTTGGCTACGGCACTGTGCGCGGTAGTGGTTGCACATCAGGCCACGGGGTCTGCGGTTTGGGCCGCCGCTCAGCGCGCTCGCTGATCGCCGTCGTCGTCTTCATGGCTGCCGCCATGCTGACGGTGACCGTTACAGGCTTTATGGCAGGAGGTGCCGCATGAGTACCGCACAAACCAGCGTCCAAGTAGACGCCAGCGACAGCGCAAAGGGCATCGTCATCGGCTTGGTCGCCGGCTTGATGTTTGCCGCCGGCTTGGTTTTCTCCGGCATGACCGATCCAGCCAAGGTCATTGGCTTTCTGAACGTCGCGGCTCTGTTTACCGATGCCGTCCCCGGCCAATGGGATGCCAGCTTGGCCTTTGTGATGGGCGGCGCCGTCATCGTGACGCTGATTGCCTACCGCCAGACGAAACCCAACGGGGAACATAGCCCCGCCCTTGACGCCAACAAGCCTTGGTTCGCCCAACGCTTTGTGCTGCCCACACGCCAAGACATCGATTGGCCGCTGATTAGTGGCGGTGCGATGTTTGGTGTGGGCTGGGGTTTGGGCGGTTTCTGCCCGGGGCCCGCCTTGGCGGCGTGGACCACCAACTCGGACTTGGTGTGGTTCGTGCCGGCGATGCTTGCCGGTATGTGGGTCGCCAACCGCGTAAAGGCTTGAGACTCCAAACGGCCTAAGCTAGGGACCTATGCCCAAGAGAAGCCCCGCTTTGCGGGGCTTTTTTACGTGGCCCGCAGCCTGCGCGAGGGACTGGTCACCCATGAAGAACTCGGGTAAGATTTGCAGTCGGTTTACGTTTACGTAAACGTCATTCATTTTTTAACACGATCGCCATGACAGACCTATCGGTAGACCCTCAAGTTCTCGCTAGTTATCGCCCAACCAACAAGGTACGGTTTGTCACCGCAGCCAGCCTGTTTGATGGCCATGACGCCGCGATCAATATCATGCGCCGCATCCTGCAAAGCATGGGCGCAGAAGTCATCCACTTAGGGCACAACCGCAGCGTGGACGACGTCGTGACCGCGGCCTTGCAAGAGGACGTACAGGGCATTGCCATCAGCTCTTACCAAGGCGGCCACGTCGAGTACTTCCAGTACATGGTGGACTTGCTGCGCGAGAAGGGTGGTGCGCACATTAAGGTCTTTGGCGGCGGCGGCGGCGTCATTGTTCCCAGCGAGATCGCTGAGTTGCAAGCGTATGGCGTGACGCGTATTTACAGCCCAGAAGATGGCCAGCGCATGGGCCTGCAAGGCATGATCGGCGACATGGTGATGCGCTGCGACGTCGACAACACGGGTGTGTTTCCCGCTGATGCATCGGCCATACAAGGCCATGAAGAAGGCCATTGGCGCGCACTCTCGCAGCTCATCACCGCCGTAGAGGCTGGGCGTGCGCCCGCCGCACTGGTCGAGACCGTGCGTCACCACGCCAAGGATACCCAGGTGCCCGTCATCGGTATTACCGGAACGGGTGGCGCGGGCAAGTCCTCGTTAACCGATGAGCTGATTCGCCGTATCCGTTTGGATCAAGATGACCAGTTGCGTATGGCCGTGATCTCCATCGATCCCAGTCGCCGCAAGAGCGGTGGTGCGCTGCTAGGCGACCGCATACGCATGAACGCGATCACCCCGTGGCGCAACGGCCAGCGCGTCTTTATGCGCTCGCTCGCCACCCGTGAATTCGGCTCGGAAATCAGCGCCGCGCTCCCAGACGTGATTGCCAGTTGCAAAGCAGCAGGCTTTGACTTGGTCATCGTTGAGACCTCGGGTATCGGCCAAGGTGACGCCGCCATCGTGCCGCACGTGGACGTTCCCATGTACGTGATGACGCCCGAGTTTGGCGCCGCAAGTCAGCTTGAGAAAATTGACATGCTGGACTTCGCCGCCTTTGTCGCCATCAACAAGTTTGACCGTAAAGGCTCTGCGGACGCCTTGCGCGATGTTGCCAAGCAGGTGTTGCGCAACCGCGAAGACTTCCAACGCAGCTACGAAGACATGCCGGTATTCGGCACTATGGCGGCCCGTTTCAATGACGACGGGGTGACCGCGTTGTATCAGGCCATGAAGCCAGTACTTAGCGCGCTTGGACTGAGCTTTCCCAAAGCCGACGGCCTGTTGCCAGCGGTCGGGGTGCGCTTCAGCTCCAACCAGACGCCCATCGTGCCCGCCGCGCGGGCGCGCTACCTCGCCGAAATCTCGGACACAGTGCGTGCCTACAAATTGCGCTCAAGAGCGCAAGCGCGCTTAGCCCGTGAAGCGCAGCAGCTGCGTGAAGCCGCCCGCATGTTGGCAGAAGACAAGCCAGAGCGCGCGCGCGCGACTGAGGCGACCGCTGACCTTGCCATCAAACGCGAGGCCAAGTTGGACACGGACGTTCGTGATTTACTGGCGCAGTGGCCCGCCATGCAAGCCGCGTACAGCGGCGAGGAGTTCGTCGTCAAGGTGCGCGACAAGGAAATACGTACCCAGCTCACCACAACCAGCCTGTCAGGCACCGTGGTCCGCAAGGTCGCTTTGCCGACCTACGAGGACCATGGCGAGCTACTCAAGTGGTTGATGTTGGAAAACGCGCCTGGCCACTTCCCCTACACCGCCGGCACGTTTTCGTTCAAGCGTGAGGGCGAGGACCCCACCCGCATGTTTGCTGGTGAGGGGGACCCCTTCCGTACCAATCGCCGCTTCAAGTTGTTGTCCGAAGGCATGCCCGCCAAGCGCTTGTCTACCGCGTTTGACTCGGTCACCCTCTACGGTAACGACCCCGACTTACGGCCTGATATTTATGGCAAGGTTGGCAACTCTGGCGTATCGATCGCAACCTTGGATGACATGAAAGTGCTCTACGACGGTTTCGACTTATGCGACCCCAGCACCAGCGTGTCCATGACTATCAACGGGCCAGCGCCTAGCATTTTGGCGATGTTCATGAACACCGCTATTGACCAAGCACTTGAGCGTTTCAAAGAGACCGAGCAGCGTGACCCCTCAGAGGCGGAGTACGCCAGCCTGCGCGCGCGCGTACTCAGCTCCGTGCGCGGGACGGTACAAGCAGACATCTTGAAAGAAGACCAGGGGCAAAACACCTGCATTTTCTCTACAGAGTTCAGCCTGAAGGTGATGGGTGATGTGGCGTCTTATTTTGTCGACCACAACGTGCGCAACTTTTACTCGGTCTCGATTAGCGGCTACCACATCGCGGAAGCGGGTGCCAACCCGATTTCACAGCTCGCGTTGACCTTGTCGAATGGCTTCACCTTCGTCGAAGCCTATTTAGCGCGTGGCATGCACATTGACGACTTTGCGCCCAACTTATCGTTCTTCTTCAGCAACGGGATGGACCCCGAGTACACGGTGCTGGGTCGCGTTGCACGGCGCATATGGGCCATCACCTTGCGTGACAAGTACGGCGCCAATGACCGCAGCCAGAAACTGAAGTACCACATACAGACAAGCGGTCGCAGTCTGCATGCGCAAGAAATTCAGTTCAACGATATCCGCACCACCTTGCAGGCCTTGATCGCTATTTACGACAACTGCAACAGCTTGCACACCAACGCGTTTGACGAGGCCATCACCACGCCGACAGAAGAGTCGGTTCGCCGCGCCATGGCGATACAGCTCATCATCAACCGCGAATGGGGCTTGGCGAAAAACGAGAACCCCAGCCAAGGTAGCTTCATCATTGACGAGCTCACCGAGTTGCTGGAAGAGGCTGTGCTCATGGAGTTCGAGCGTATTGCCGATCGTGGTGGCGTGTTAGGTGCCATGGAAACAGGCTATCAGCGCGGGAAGATCCAAGATGAGAGCATGACCTACGAGATGCGTAAGCACACTGGCGAGCTGCCCATCATCGGTGTGAACACCTTCCGCAACCCACATGGCGACCCTGTGCCTGACGCCTTAGAGCTCGCGCGCTCCACAGAAGAAGAGAAACAAAGCCAGTTGGCGCGCCTGCATGCCTTCCATGACAAGCACGCCACAGAATCGCCGGCGGCCTTGGCGCGCTTGCGTCAAGCGGTGATTGACAACGGCAATGTGTTTGACGTCTTGATGGATGCGGTTCGCGTATGCTCATTGGGTCAAATTACAGACGCCCTCTTTGAAGTTGGCGGTCAATACCGACGAAACATGTAAACGGCAGGTAGCGGCCCCCTGTGCGCTACACTGCGCACAGCCTAGAAAGGGTCGTATGATTCAAACCGCTTACCAACCCAGCGCGGACGCTGACGTCCAATATGGCAATGCATCGCTGATTACAGCCTGGCAACAAGGGCAGGCAGATGGCCTCCTGTGGGTTGACATATTTGAAGCCGATAACCCGGAGCTGCGTGCCCTGTTAGGTCAGACACTCGGCTTCCATCCGCTGGCCATCTCTGACGCATTGCGGGAAAAGCACCCGCCAAAAATCGAGCACTTTTCAGACCATACGCTGCTCATCATGCGCGGCCTCGACGCCGATGCCGTCGCGCTCACACACCAAACGATTCAGCTCGCCTTCTTCATGGGCGAGCGCTTGTTGGTTACGGTGCGCCAAAAACGGTCAGTCAGCACCGAGCGCGTCTGGGGCGACCTCCAGTCGGGTGCTTTCGCCTTGGCCATCGGCCCGGTGCGAATGACCAGCCGCATCTTGCGTGCCGTTGTAGACCGTTACGCCCCGATTCTGGTGGAGGTGGAGGAACGCCTCAGCCTGTTGGAAGACCAGGTATCCGAGGTGGGCAGTGATCAGATGCTGGGCGAGCTTATCAGCAGCAAAACCATGCTAAAGAAAATGCACCGCACCCAGATTTACCACTGCGACGCGATCAACGATTGGCGCGAGTCCCTATTGGGCGAACGTCGTGAGCACACAGGTCGTTCAACGGCAATGGACGCAGACCAACGACACGAACTGAATGACTTGGCCGAGCACTTCGAGCGCGTTAGCAGTTTGTCCAGCTTGTATCAAGAACTCGCCGACGACTTAATTAACGGCTATCTGTCCATCAGCTCTCACAAGCTCAATCAGATCATGAAGGTTTTCACCGGCTTCACGGTGGTGTTTTTGCCCTTGTCCCTGATGACTGGCATCTACGGCATGAACTTCGATTACATGCCGCAACTGCACTGGCACTACGGCTACTATGCGGTGCTTGCGAGTACGGTTGTCCTCATCTTCGGCGGCCTGATCGTGGCCAAGTGGCGCCGGTGGTTCTGAATGCGTCGCGCTTACACCGGCAGCTGCTGCAGCCGGCCCGCCAAACCATCTCCCCATAGCTGCGACAGAATGCGCTCGGCCTGTGGCAAGTCGTTGGCAGAACTGTAAAACGCAAAGCCGCCTGTCACCGCATGGGGTGTTTGCAACGCAGCCGCGGCGCTCGCCTCTAAGACGCGGCCACCGGCAATTAAGTTAGACCGTGCACCCAACTGACGTGCGATGGCTTCTGCCGGCTCTACAACCGTCACACCACCGCCCACAATCGACGTGATCAACGGCCTCAGAAAATAATAGTGCGTACAGCCGAGAACCAATTGGTCTATCCCCGCAGCTAACAAGGGGGTCAGGTAATGGGTGAGTAAGTCACGCGTGTGTTCGTCGGCCAGATACCCCTGCTCCACCCGCTCAACCAAGCCAGGTGCTGCTTGGAGCATGACCCGCACGCTGCCACCAAATTGTGCGATGAGGCGTTGCACCGATTCGCTCTGTACCGTCCGCGTCGTAGCCAGCACGCCCACCACCCCTGTGCGCGTCGCCAGCGTGGCAGGCTTGATGGCAGGCTCCATACCAATAATGGGCACCGACGTCATGGCCCGCAAGGCCGGTAACGCCACCACACTCGCTGTGTTGCAGGCCACGACAATGGCCTTGCAAGGCGCATCCAGAAGAAAATGGGTAATCGCTTGGGCACGCGCGATCACCGCTGATGCCGCTTGGTCGCCGTAGGGCGCGTGCCCCGAGTCGGCAACGTACATGAGGTGCTCGTCTGGATAAGCCTGGCGGATGGCGTGCAACGTCGACAAGCCGCCAACGCCCGAGTCAAACACCCCGATTGAACCCATGCCCGAATCAGTCACACCCTGCCTCCCAAAAGAGCCGCCGACACGCCGAACCGTTTCGGCAGATTTCTTCTTGGAGTGTATGCGACTACTTCGCGCGTAAGCCCTCGGCCTCCATGAGCAAGTAGGTGTTGTAGGCGTTCATACGATTGGCAAAACGAAACATGGGTACGGCTTCAAAACGGCTCCAATCGGCCTCGGCATAAGCCGCATCAAACGGTAATAAGTCATCGACCGCCGCCCCCATAGTCTCGCGCAGGTAACCCAGGTAGTCGCGCATCAAGGCGATGTCTTGCTTTGGATTGTCCGACCACCGACCATGACCAGGTACGACCGCAACCGCATCAAAGTCCGTCATCTGATCGAGCGCCTTGATCCAATGACTGCTGTTGGCCTTGCCCACAAAGGGCAGGCGGCCATTAAAAATCAAGTCGCCAGAGAACAACGCACGCTCCGAGGGCACCCAAATCGCCAAGTCCTCCGGGGTATGCGATGGGCCCACCAGAGCCAAGTGGAAGCGGGTGCCAGACAGTGTCATGTCCTCGCCACCGTCCACCCACTGGTCAGGTTGGACGATCTGCGTCTGCTCGTCAACCCAAGGAGCTAAGTCGGTGCGCGAGGCCTGCAACCGCAAGCGCGCCGTTTCAGAATGAATGTATTCTTTCGCGCCCTTCTGCGCAATAATTTTGGCACCCAGCGCCTTAAATGTTTGCAGGCCATAAATGTGGTCGGCATGGTAATGCGTCACCAGCACATGCGTGATGGGCTTGGGGGTAATGCCTGCAATGACGGCCACCAAGCGCTCAGCCAAGGCGGGTGAGCCCAGTGCATCAATGATGACCACACCCTCTTCCGCCACTACAAAACCGGCATTACTGATGAAGTTTTGGTTTTTTGGGCTACCCATTGCGGCGAGGCCTTGCACGTAATAACTGTTGGGCGCAACCTGAATGGCCACCATCGGCGGGCCTTCACTGGCCTGAGCGCCAGTCACCGCTAGCAGACAAGCAAGCACCAGCCGCCAAGCTTGGCGCATACGGTTGGCGGGAGCGGCCAGTGCCGCAGGGATCTGTCGGGGCGCGTTCAAGGGCATCATCGTGGCGTCGGCCTTTGTGTCTAAAACAGCGAGCGCACAGCGCGCATCGCAAGGCATAAATATAAGCGAATACTCATATTTATGTCACGGACTTTCGCAGGGCAAAATGCAAAGCTACACCGGAGTTTTGCCATGCACCTGATACAACGTTGGCTTTCAGAAAATATCGTCGCCCTAGGCCGAGACATGCGCTGGTCCTACCTGCCACCGCTGATGGTGTATGTGGCCGCTGGAATCCAAGGCCTCACGGGCATCGTGGGGACCTTTTTTGTTAAAGACTATTTAGGGCTGTCCGCTGAATTTTTGGCGGCTCTTGGGTTCTGGGCGTTTGTTCCTTGGTCGCTCAAGATGCCCCTCGGGCACTTGGTCGACCTGATCTGGCGATTCAAGGCTTGGTTGGTCGTTTTAGGTGCCGTACTCATTGCCTGCAGTTTGGTCATCATGGCGGCACTCATCGGCCATCGCGAGGCCATGGCCGCGTTGTGGAGCGTGAACGCGTGGTTCGTACTCGCCACCTTGCTCAGCCCCATCGGTTATGTCTTGCAAGACGTTGTCGCGGATGCCATGACGGTAGAGGCCGTTCCCATGGTGAATGCGCAGGGCAACGCCACGCCACCCGACCAACTCAAGCGCATGCACATCACCATGCAAACGTTGGGCCGTGTGGCGATCATCGGTGGAACGGTGCTCGTCGCGCTGATTAACCTGTGGGTTTTCAAAGGCAGCGACGCCTTGCCTGCCGCGCAAAAACTAGCCCTTTACCAAGACGTCTACCTCATGGCACTGTGTATACCGGTCATCTCTATGCTCGGACTACTCAGCGCCTACTGGCTACACCGACGCGCAGTGCGCCAACTCACCGCTCAGGGCATGACGCCTACACAGGCCGAAGAGACCCTCAGGCCGCCGCTAGAGCCTACCCAGCCCAACGTTTGGATTTTGGGTGGTAGCTTGGTATTTGTCGCCCTCACCTTGTCCTTGGGACTCTCGGATTGGGCTTACAGCCAAGAGGCTATTTTTCTGGGCTCAACCGCCATCATCCTGTGGCTGATGCGCCGGCTCGTTAGCGAGTTGGCCCCCTCGGCGAGGCGGACCTTGGTTGGCACCGCTGTAATTATTTTCTTATTTCGAGCGACCCCGAGCGCGGGGCCAGGCGTGAGCTGGTGGCTGATTGATGAGTTGAAGTTTGACGCCCACTTCTTCTCGGTGTTGTCACTCATTGGCAGCACACTCACCTTGTTTGGCATGTTTGCCTTTCGCCAGTTCATGGCCGAGCGCCCGATTACCTACGTGGTGGGCTTTTTGACCCTGGCCGGCTTTATGTTGAGCCTACCGACCTTGGGTATGAGCATGGGCCTGCACGTGTGGACCAGCAGCGTCACAGGCGGCGTTGTCGACGCGCGCTTTATCGCACTAGTGGACACCGCGCTCGAGTCGCCACTGGGCCAAATTGCCATGATCCCCATGCTCGCATGGATAGCCAACTCCGCACCGCGCCAACTCAAGGCCACCTACTTCGCCATCATGGCCAGCTTCACCAACCTCGCCTTATCGGCGTCGCAGTTAGGCACCAAATACGTCAACCAGTGGTACACCATCACCCGAGAGATACGTGACCCCGCCACGCAAGTGGTTGAAACGGTGGCGAACTATAGCGACCTCACGGCGCTGCTGGCCACCGTCATCGCGATCGGTCTGGTCATGCCGCTCAGCGGCCTGTACCTTGCCAAGCGACTGGGCTGGCAGAGCGCTTAGCCCATCGTGCACAATATCGGCTGCGTCATAGACGCGCCCCTTTTTAACTCGGAGAACACAACATGCAGGCTATTCAAACCGTCGGAATCATTGGCGCAGGCACGATGGGAAACGGCATTGCCCAAGCGTGTGCGACCTGCGGCATAAACGTTGTCATGGTAGACATCAGCCAAGCCGCAGTTGACAAAGGCTTGGCCACTGTCAGCAGCAGCTTGGACCGCTTAATCAAAAAAGAAAAGATCACCGCCGACGACAAAGCCGCCGCACTGGCAGGCATTACGGTAGCGACGGATTACGCCGCTTTAGCGGGTGCGCAACTGGTGATCGAAGCCGCGACCGAGAACGAGGAACTGAAGATCAAAATTCTGCAGCAACTCGACGCCATGTTGCCCAAAGAAACACTCATTGCAAGTAACACCAGCTCCATCTCCATTACCAAGTTGGCAGCAGCGACGCAGCGCGCATCGCAATTTATTGGCATGCATTTTTTCAACCCCGTCCCCATGATGACCTTGGTTGAAATTATTCGTGGACTCCAAACCAGCGATGCCACCCATGAGGCGGTTAAGACATTGGCAGAGACGCTGGGCAAGACGCCTATCACCGTTAAAAATGCGCCAGGTTTTGTCGTCAACCGCATCCTCGTCCCCATGATTAACGAGGCATTTTTTGTGCTCGCAGAAGGGCTGGCAACCCCAGAGGACATAGACGCGGGCATGAAGCTCGGCTGCAACCACCCAATAGGCCCACTGGCTTTGGCTGACATGATTGGGCTGGATATCTGCCTCGCCGTCATGAACGTCTACGTCGCTGAATACAACGACGGCAAGTACCGTCCATGCCCGCTACTCAAGGAAATGGTCGCTGCCGGCTATTTGGGTCGCAAGACAGGTCGTGGGGTCTACACCTATTAGCGGACGTTGTTTGGCCGGTGCGGCCGGTGCGGCCAGCACCGCCATGGGCGCACCGCCTTTCTGTTTTAAGATGGTGTACCCATGTCCCAACACCCTCAAACAATTTTCGACAGCGTCGCCTTTGACGACGCACAACAAGCGCTCGCGCGCGTGCAAGCCATCTACAACGCGGGGGTTGCACACCTGCGTCAGGGGCTGCAAGACTTCGTCAACCAAGCCGACATTCCGCAGCGCGAGTTGCCACGGTGCCGGGCGTTTTACCCGTTCGTGCGCTTACAAAACAAAAGCGTTGCCCACGCCGCCAGCGCCAACCACCGCTTGTCTTATGGCTTTGTTAGCGGTGCGGGCGTATTTGAAACGACGCTCACCAACCCGGACCTCTTTGCCCACTACTACCAACAGCAATTTGAACTGCTGCTACAAAACCACGACATCACGCTGACCGTTGGCGTCAGTGATACGCCGATTCCCGTCCACTTTTCATTGGCCGAAAACGACCACGTGGAGGGGCAACTCAACCCACCGCGTCGTGCGCGCTTACCCGACGTGTTCGACCTGCCCGACCTGATGGGCATGGACGACGCCATTGCCAACGGCGACCACGATGTTTTGCCTGAGGGCACTAAGCCCTTGGCTTTGTTCACCGCACCGCGGGTGGACTACTCGCTGCATCGCCTGCGGCACTACACCGGCACCTCGCCGTACAGCTTCCAAAACTTCGTTCTGCTCACCAACTACCAGTTCTACATTGATGAGTTCGTGGCACTGGGCAAAGCCATGATGCAAGATCCGGCCTGCGCCTACATCGGTTTCATTGAACCCGGCAATGTGCTCACGCCACGGGTGAATCTAAGCCCAGACGAGCAAGCGTTTTTAGAGCAGGTTGCCCACGGCCAACCGGGCACACCCCCTGCGCGTCTGCCACAAATGTCGGCCTACCACTTGGTGCGCGCCGATCGGGGAGGCATCAGCCTCGTCAACATCGGGGTCGGCCCCTCCAACGCCAAGACCATGACCGACCACATCGCCGTCCTACGGCCTTATGCGTGGATCATGCTCGGCCATTGCGCGGGCTTGCGTAACAGCCAAGTCTTGGGGGACTACGTCCTCGCTCATGGCTATGTGCGCGAAGACCACGTATTGGACGAAGAGCTCCCCCTGTGGGTCCCTATCCCGCCACTGGCCGAGATTCAAATCGCCTTGGCACAGGCAGTGGCCGATGTCACCCAACTCGAAGGGGCTGAGCTCAAACGGATTTTGCGTACAGGAACCGTGGCCAGCACCGACAACCGTAACTGGGAGTTGCTCCCGTTCTTCGGTGAGCGCAGTACGCCTGCCAAGCGGTTTTCACAATCTCGCGCCATTGCACTCGACATGGAGAGCGCCACCGTAGCCGCCAACGGGTTCCGCTTCCGCGTCCCCTACGGCACCTTGTTGTGCGTGAGTGACAAGCCATTGCACGGTGAGATTAAGCTGCCCGGCATGGCGAACGATTTTTACCGCGAGCGCGTTAGTCAGCACCTAGAGATTGGTATGTTGGCCCTAGAAAAACTACGGGCCGCCGGGGAGTCATTACACAGTCGGAAATTACGTAGCTTCAACGAAGTGGCCTTTCAGTAACCGCCATGTCTCGCCTCACCGGGAACACCCGCGGCATCGTGTCTATGCTCATCGCCATGGGCGCTTTTGGTGTCATGGACACCATCATCAAGCTCTTGAGCGACGGCATGCCCCCCATGCAAATCACCGCGCTACGCGGGTTGGTCACCATGCCGTTGATCGCGGTCTATCTCTGGCGCAGACAAAGCATCGCTAGCGTCATTCGGATTCGCTGGCGGTTGCACTTGGTTCGTGGCCTCTTGGCCATCGCGATGCTGTGGTGCTTCAGTGTGGGGGTTAAAAACCTAGCGTTGACGCAGGCCTACACCATCTTCTTTATCGCCCCCGTTTTGGTCTCCATTTTCGCTTGGCCCATTTTGGGAGAGCGTGTCAGCGGGGTACATTGGTTCGCCCTTATTGTGGGTTTGACGGGCATCATCATCGCGCTGCGTCCCTCCCTCGATGGCATGGTGAGCGGCGGTGGATTTGCCGTACTGGGGGCGGCCACATGCTATGCGGCCAGCGCCGTCATCAGCCGTCGCTTGTCACGAACCGACTCCACGGATAGTCAGGTGTTTTGGGTCATGTGTTTTTTGTCCGTCGGCGGGACGGCGATTGCTTGGGCCAACTGGCAAACGCTGACTCTGGCGCAGTGGGTCTTAATGCCCGCCATGGCTTTGAGCGGGTTTATCGGTCAATTGGCGATTACCGACGCCTTCAAGCATGGTCGGGCGGCAACCATCGCGCCCTTTGAGTACAGCGCGCTGGCATGGGCTGTCGGCTTTGACTGGTTGTTTTGGCACGTCTTGCCTGACGGGCTCACCTTTGTGGGTGCCGCCATCATCGTGGCAACTGGCCTCTGGCTATTGCGCCTAGAGCGCAACGCCCGCAGGAAAGACGACCGCTCCGACTGACGGCCCGCCTTTAGTTCGCGACGCTTGCACTGGCACTGGCACTGGCCATCGCCTCACCAAGACGCACGGCGCCGCCGGGAACCCACGTCGGGTCAAACGTCACCGTTCGCTCTGGCCACAAGACGACAACGGTGGAGCCGAGTAAAAACCGCCCCATCTCTGCGCCTTTCGCTAAACGGACGTCACCTGCCGCATAGGTCCAGTGGCGCATGGCCTTGGTACGCGGTGGGTTCACGCGACCGTGCCAGACCGTCGACATACTGCCCACAATCGTGGCGCCTACCAAGACCATCACCATGGGACCCGTGTCGGTATCAAACCAGCACACCACCCGCTCGTTACGCGCAAATAGACCGGGCACATGGGCAGCGGTGAGCGGGCTTACCGAAAATAAATCCCCAGGCACATAGGTC
Organism: Methylobacillus sp.; assembly: GCA_018607835.1. Classification (GTDB taxonomy): domain Bacteria; phylum Pseudomonadota; class Gammaproteobacteria; order Burkholderiales; family Burkholderiaceae_C; genus RS62. The sequence goes on from JABBAS010000071.1 coordinate 43,281, forward strand.
ATGCGGGTGAGCGTGCCAGCGCAAGGCATATGAATACGGTGGTAATCCTTGGGACTCAAATAAATCGTCGCAAATTGGCCTTGATGAAACACCTGTGCGGCATCCGCATCACACGCCAACAGCGCTTGTGCGGTGTACTGATGACCTTTTGCCTGAAAAATCTGTCCATCTGCTATGGGCCCGAGCTGGCTCACCGCACCATCCACCGGGCTCACCCATGCGCTGTCAGCGATGGGGCGCGCGCCCTCACGCAGGGCACGTGTGAAAAACGCGTTAAAGGTTGCGTAGCTTCCCAAACTGGGCTCGGCAGCCTCCATCATGTTGACGTCGTAGCGTCGGACGAAGTCGGCGATGATCGCCGTCGTAATGACCCCCATAGGCGTCCCCGCTACCCACCCACCAAACTGGGTCAGCGCTTTTTTGGGCATTAAATATTGGCCCCAAACCGGTCGCCGAGATGTCACGTCAAGCCCCACATTGAAAAGAATGCGTTAGTAGAAAGACCTCAGGCTTTGCTTTTTCAGATTAAACCAATCGAAAATCACCCAGGTGGAGCTTGAATTCTATGCGCTACGATAACAAATTCGCCAAGAAACGATAGACTTAGGGAACATGACCGACGAGACCTCCCCTACAACCGCCCGGCCCGCAACGGTACACGCTGAAAACGCGCCGCTATTGCGATGCGACAACTTGGTGAAACGCTTTGGCGACCAGACCGTTGTCAACGACCTCAGCTTTGCCATACACCCTGGCGAGTGCTTAGGCATCATCGGCCCCAATGGCGCGGGCAAGACCACCACCGTGCGCATGTGCTTGGGCCTCACCGCCCCCGATCAAGGACAAATCAGCTACACCAGTGCGCACGATCAGGCGCTGCGTATGCCGCACGATGCGCTCGCGATCAAGTCCGAGTTGGGCATCGTCAGTCAGATGGACACCTTGGACCCCGACTTCACATGTGAAGAAAACATCTGGGTCTACGGCAGCTACTTTGGCTTGGATGCCAAAGAGTTGCGGGCGCGGACGCCCGAGTTGCTCGATTTTGCAGTGCTGTCTCAGAAAGCAAGCGCCAGACCCGGTGAGCTCTCAGGTGGTATGAAACGCCGTCTGAGTTTGGCTCGCGCCCTCGTCAATAACCCACGCCTGTTGGTGCTAGATGAGCCCACCACTGGCCTAGACCCACAGGCACGCCATCTGATGTGGGAGCGCTTGCAGCAATTGATGCAGGTGGGCAAGTCGATTTTGCTCACCACCCACTTTATGGACGAAGCGGAACGTCTATGTGATCGCTTGCTGGTGGTGGACCATGGTCGCAAATTGGCAGAGGGTACGCCGCGTGAGCTGATCGCCGCGCACATTGAACCCGAGGTGGTGGAGGTCTACGGGCCCGGCGCACAGCAACTGATGTCGGCACCCATCCGCTCGCGCGCCGACCGCGCTGAACTGGTGGGCGACACCGTCTTTTTCTACACCCACCACGCCGCGAGTTTGTTGTTAGAGCTGTCACGCCAGCCCAGCCTGCGCACCTTGCACAGACCGGCTAATTTAGAGGACCTGTTCCTGAAACTGACGGGTCGCCAGATTCGGGAAGGAGCGTAAACATGTCCAGCACCCCCACCAACACACAAGCTGACGACGCACGGGAGCCAGGGCAGGACCCCATGCTGAACATCAACGCCCTCGGCACCGACGGCGGCATCAGCAACGCCCCCCACGACCCGACCAGTAGCCCCCAGCCAGCGCAAAGCGCAGACCCGTCAGCGTCTGATGCGGGCGCGGCACGTCGGCGCTACCGCCGAGTGTGGGGTAGCCAATCACGCAGCCCGTGGCGTGCGCCACAACTCGATCGCTCGTTTATTCCTGTGTTTTTGCGCAACTTTTTGGTATGGCGCAAGCTGGCCATTCCAAGTCTTGTCGGCAACATTGCAGAGCCGCTCATTTGGCTGGTCGCCTTTGGCTACGGCATGGGCGCCTTGGTGGGCAGCATCACAATCGATGGCACCGCCGTACCGTATCTCTTGTTTTTGGCCAGCGGCAGCATTTGCATGAGCGCCATGAATGCCGCATCCTTCGAGGCCCTGTACTCGGCGTTCTCGCGCATGCATGTTCAAAAAACATGGGATGGCATCATGAATGCACCCATTAGCCTAGATAACGTCGTGTTGGCGGAAATGCTTTGGGCCGCCTTCAAAGCCTTGTTCACCAGCACCGCCATCATGGGGGTGATGCTGGCGCTAAAAATCAGCACCAGCACCCATTTGTTTCTTGCTTGGCCGGTCTTGCTACTCACCGGCATCACGTTTAGTTGCTTGGCCTTGGTGTTTAACGCCTTGGCAAAAGGCTACGACTTCTTCACCTATTACTTCACGCTGTTTTTGACACCCATGATGTTCTTGAGTGGGGTCTTCTTCCCACTCACCCAGTTACCCCCATGGATTGCCGCCATTGCCGAAGCCTTGCCATTGGCCAACGCCGTGGCGCTGGTGCGGCCCCTGTTTATGGACCAGTGGCCCACCCAGTGGTGGTTGCATGTGGGCGTGCTATTGGCCTACGCGGTGGGCGCATTCTGGCTCGCACTGGCTCTCACACGCAAGCGCTTTGGCATGTAGGTCTCAGGCCAGCTAAGGGCCTTGCCCTTTGCACCCCCGCCCTTTTAACGCGTGCCCCACTACTACGACCTGCTCGCCCTGGGGGCCGCCACCTGCTGGGCGGCCAGCGGCCTACTCTCTGCCGAGCCTTCCAAGCATTTGGGTGCCATCGCGTATGTGCGCTGGCGCATGCTGAGTGTGGCCGTGCTGATGTGGGTGCTTGTATGCATGTTCTCCAAGCTACCGCCGTTGGCTTGGAGTAGTTGGGGCATCATGGCGTTGAGCGGCTTTATTGGCATCTTTTTTGGTGACTCCGCCTTGTTCGCCGCAATGAACCGATTGGGCCCCAGACGCACAGGCGTGCTATTCGCCTCTCATGCGCTCTTTAGTGCCTTGTTGGGTTATGCCTTTCTGTCTGAGCGCTTAGGTGCGCAAGTCTATGTCGGTGCATCGCTCACCGTGATCGGTGTGATGGTGGCCATCGCTTGGGGACAACACAAAACGGGGGGCCACCCATGGGACGCCGCCCCGAGCACCGGCGTTGGGGTGGGCTTGGCACTGATTGCCGCATGTGCGCAAGCATTGGGGGCACTCATTGCAAAACCCGTGATGCAAGCAGATGTTGGCTTCGACCCCGTGCTCGCCTCGGCTGTTCGCGTCACCACCGCGCTACTGGCCTTTGGGGTGCTGTATGCACTCAGCCCACGTTACAGCCGTGCGCACCATCCCCTCAACTGGACGGTGTTTCGACAGACCCTTGTGAGCGGGTGGATTGGTATGGGACTCGGTATGGGCCTGCTACTGTGGGCCTTGCGGGAAGGGCCGGTTGGCAGCGTGGGCGTGCTGTCAGGCTTATCACCCGTGTTGATTTTGCCTATGCTGTGGTGGCAATTTGGTCGCGCCCCTGCCATCGGTGCATGGCTAGGTGCTGGGCTCGCGGTAGCGGGTACCGCTCTGGTGATTGCACGCTAGCCACTACGCCAACGTGCGAGGTGCCACGGAGGCGAAGCGTGCGTGCATATCGCTCAAGCCCATCTCCGCCAAAATGGCATCGATACGCGCTTGCGCCTGCGGGTTGGCGCGGCCGGTGCGCTTTGCCAAAATCAACTCATTTTTCATCGAGTGCTCCCAACCCACCAGCTCAGTCACCGTCACGGTATAGCCGCTGGCTTCTAAACGTAGGCAACGCAAAACGTTGGTGATTTGGCTCCCAAACTCACGGGTGTGCAGCGGGTGACGCCACAACTCCGACAACGGCGTTTTGGCCATTTTTAACCCCCGGTTTTGCCGCAGCACACTGGCCATCTCCGCTTGACAGCACGGCACCAACACCATCGCGTGCGCCTGTCGCGCCAGTCCAAACGCAATGGCATCATCGGTGGCCGTATCACAGGCATGCAAGGCCGTCACCACGTCGACCACCTTGGCAATGCGCTCATCAGTCATCGCTTGCGCCACGCTGAGTGCATGAAAACGCATGCGCTCAAAGCCCAGCGACTGCGCCAGCGCGCTTGACTTCTCGACCAACTCTTCCCGGGTCTCAATCCCGATCACCTCGCCCAGCCCCAAATCCTTGAGTACCAGGTCATACAAAATAAAGCCCAAGTAGGACTTGCCAGCCCCATGGTCGACCAAACTCACGTTGCCGCGCGCCTGTACCGCCTCGGTGAGCAAGGGCTCTATAAATTGCACCAAGTGATAAACCTGCTTGAGCTTGCGACGCGTGTCTTGGTTAATGCGACCGTCTCGGGTCAAGATGTGCAAGGCCTGCAACAAGGCGACGGACTGCCCCGCCCGTAACTCGGGTAATTGCGCACTCAAGGTGTTCACGGGCTTCACCACGGTCTGATCGCTGTGTTGGTTGCGTTTTTTGGGCATGGCGTCATCATAAAGCCGCTCACCGCTATAGACACCACTGAGCGCGCCGTACCGTCCAATTGCTTGACCCGGGAACTGTCATACTCCATGCCATGAACGATGCCCCCAGACACGCTTACGAGCCGCTCACCCCCGACGTCATGCTGGATGCACTGGCCCACATCGGTCTGGTCGGTGATGGCCGCATCATGGCACTCAGCTCGTACGAAAACCGCGTCGTCCAATGCCACCTGGATCACGCACCGGATGATGTGGTGAGCCCCGTTGTCGCCAAGTTTTACCGCCCGCAGCGCTGGAGCGATGCCGCCATACAAGAAGAACACGACTTCGCATGGGCCTTGGCCGATGCCGAGGTGCCTATGGTGGCCCCGTTGCGTTTGCAAGGCGCCACCTGTCATCAGTTCCAAGGCTTTCGGTTTTCTGTGAGTCCCCGCAAAGGCGGGCGCCGCCCCGAGCTAGACGATTGGGAGGTACTGGAGTGGATTGGTCGCCTCATGGCACGCTTACACAACGTCGGCGCGGTGCAACCGTTCGCCCACCGTCCCGCGCTATCGCCCACGACCTTTGGGCAGGCATCCAAAGACGCGCTGATACAGCTCAACGCCTTGCCCATGGACGTGGAGACGGCGTGGCTAGCGGTCTACGAACAGGCCATGGCCCACATCACGGCGGCTTGGGCCGGGTTTGAAGGGCAGCACATCCGCCTGCACGGCGACTGCCATCCCGGCAATATTTTGTGGACCCCCGATCATGGGCCGCACTTTGTTGATTTAGATGACGCCCGCAGCGGACCATCCGTACAAGACCTGTGGATGCTCCTGTCGGGCGACCGCGCGCAACAAACGTCTGCGCTCAGTGCGGTACTGGAAGGCTACGAGCAACTGCGCCCGTTCGACCGCCGGGAACTGCGGCTCATCGAGCCCCTGCGCACGCTCAGAATGATTCACTACAGCGCGTGGTTGGCGCGGCGTTGGGACGACCCGGCCTTTACCGTCAACTTCCCGTGGTTTGGTACATCCGACTATTGGCACGGCCAAGTCGGCTTGCTACAAGACCAAATCGAAGCCATGGAAAAGCCCCCGCTCACCGTGTGATTGGGGGCTGATAGCGCCGGCGGAAGCTGCGTTGCCGCTTAGGCCAGCAAACTGTTCACACGGCGTACATAGCTGGCGGGGTCTTCGGGCAAGCCCCCCTCAGCCAACAACGCTTGGTCAAACAAAATATGCGCCATGTCATCAAAGGCGTCGGTTGCAAGCAGCTTTTTCACCAGGGGGTGGTCTGTATTGACTTCCAAAATAGGCTTGACCTCCGGTGCCGTCTGCCCGGCCTGCTTGAGCAAGCGCGCCAACTGCGTGGAATATTCACCATCTTCAACCACCAAGCAGGCGGGGCTATCGACCAAGCGTGTCGTGACACGCACGTCTTTGGCCTTGTCCTGCAACGCCGTCTTGAGCTTGTCTAGCGTTGGTTTAAACGATTCCGCCGCGGTCTCAGCGGCCTTTTTTTCGTCTTCGTCCTGCAACTTGCCTAAGTCAACGGCCCCTTTGGCAACGCTTTGCAGGGGGGTATCTTCAAACGCTTGCAAGAAGGACAACGCCCACTCATCAACGCGATCCGTCATCAGCAGCACCTCAATGCCCTTTTTCTTGAAGACCTCTAATTGCGGGCTGTTCTTTGCCGCCGCCATGGAGTCGCCGGTGATGTAGTAGATCGCGTCTTGACCTTCCTTCATGCGTGCTTTGTAGGCAGCGAAGCTCACGGAGACCGTATCAGTCGTCGAGGTTGCAAAACGCAACAGGCCCGCCAACTTGTCGCGGTTCGCGAAATCTTCGCCCAAGCCTTCTTTTAAGACCGCGCCAAACTCAGCGTAAAAGGCGTTGTAGTCGTAACCGTCTGCATCTTCTGTGTGGCCCTCTGCTGCGTCGCTCACATCCGTTACATCGGTAACCTCATCGCTGTCTGGTGCGGCCGCTTTCGGTGCAGATTTCTTCGCCAAGTCTTCCAACATCGTGAGCACACGGCGGGTATTGCCCTCGCGGATGGCGCGCACATCACGGCTTTCTTGCAACAACTCACGGCTCACATTAAGTGGCAGGTCCGCGCTGTCGACCACGCCGTTGACAAAGCGCAGGTAGTTGGGCATCAAGGTCTCTGCTTCGCCCGTGATGAATACACGCTTCACATACAACTTCAGGCCCGGCTTGCTGTCACGGCTCCACAAGTCTTGGTTCGCCTTCTTTGGTAAAAACAACAACTGCGTGTACTCGGTGCTGCCCTCAACGCGGTTGTGCGACCACATCAGCGGATCTTGCTGGTCGTTGCTGAGGTTTTTGTAAAACGCCTTGTACTGCTCGTCGGTAATGTCTTTCTTAGCGCGTGTCCACAGCGCACTGGCAGAGTTCACCGCCTCCCACTCGTCAGTCAAGACATTTTCTTTTTTCTCGTCGTCCCACTGCTCCTTGGGCATCAAAATAGGCAGGCTGATGTGGTCTGAGTAAGTGCCAATGACCGACTTCAACTTCCAAAACGACAGGTATTCGGTTTTGTCTTCGCGCAGGTGCAAGGTAATGCTGGTGCCGCGCTGTGCGCGCTCAATCGCCTCCACCTCAAACTCTCCCGTCCCGCCACTCACCCAACGCACACCGTCGCTTGTGGGGGCGCCGGCACGGCGTGATTCAACGGTAATGCGCTCGGCCACGATATAGCCGGAGTAAAAGCCCACACCGAACTGACCGATCAGCTGCGAGTCCTTCTTTTGATCACCCGACAGCTTGCTCACGAAGTCGCGCGTACCGCTCTTGGCAATCGTTCCGAGGTTATCAATCGCCTCTTGTGCACTCAAGCCAATGCCGTTATCGGCAATGGTGATGGTCTTGGCTTCCTTGTCGAAGGATACGCGGATGTCCAACTCAGGCGCGTCTTCAAACAGCGCAGAGTCGTTGAGCGCCTCGAAGCGCAACTTGTCGCATGCGTCTGAGGCGTTAGACACCAACTCGCGCACGAAAATATCGGGATTGGAATACAGCGAGTGCGTCACCAAATGCAGTAACTGCGCTACTTCGGCCTGAAAGGCATGGGTTTTCTTGGTCATACGTAAGTCGTAAAAAAATAGTGAAAAATGCAGATCGTGCCGGATGTTCCCGACGCGCTATTGCGTAGTTGGAGACGAGGCGCTCTTTTTCAAGAGTCCCCCATCCGGCAAAGTCTGGGGGCTTAGAAGCGTTCGGTTGGCCCCAAATAGCGCCACTGACCGACAGGGAGTTGGGCGAGGTTGATGGAGCCAATGCGCACACGCTTCAAGCCCACGACTTTTAAGCCCACTTGCTCGCACATACGGCGAATTTGGCGCTTCTTCCCTTCGCGCAAGACAAATCGTAACTGCTCCGTATTTTGCCAACTCACCTTGGCGGGCTTCAGCACCTGGTTGTCCAGCAGCAAACCCTCACGCAACAACGCCAAGCGCTCTTCTGGGAACTCCGCTTGCACGTCTTTCTCAACCGGGGCATCGGCACCGTCGCCAATCCAAATGACGCGCACCAAATACTCTTTTTCAATGTTGGAGTTCTCCCCAATGAGCGTGCGCGCGATGATGCCGTTTTGGGTAAACACAATGAGACCGGTCGAGTCAATGTCCAAGCGCCCTGCTGGCGCCAAGCCACGCGTGAAGCGGGCTTGGAAGCGCGTGCGTGTGGGGTCTTCCGTCCACTGCGATTGCGGGCCAATAAGGGTGGCAGCGCTCTCATGGCCGTCTTCGGGCAAACCACTCACATAGCCCATGGGCTTGTGTAGCAAGATGGTGACCTGTTGGGCTTGCTCGGCATGGGCATCGGGCGAGACATCAATACGGTCCTCCTCGGAGACGGTTTGCCCCATTTCGCCCACCTCACCGTTAACCAGCACCCAACCGTTGTCAATCCACTGATCCCCCTCCCGGCGGGAGCACAGCCCCAACTCGGCCAATCGCTTGTTCAAGCGAACGCCGCCCGCTTTCTCAGCGTCTGTTTTAGGACCTTGGTGGTGCGCTTGTGCGATGGGCTGCGCTGGCGGTGCATATTGGCTGCGCATGGGCGCGGACGTGTGATCGCGTGCGTCGCGACTTCTCTCAGGAGGACGGCTGTCAAAGCGCCGCTCGGGCGGCCGCTCACGTCCCGCACGATCACCACGCGATGCCTCCCCCCAACCGCGATCATCGCCTCGCTGGTTGCCGCTGTCGTGGCTTGGGCCATAGGGCCGGCGCTCATCACGTCGGTCATCACGTCGGTCA
>JABBAS010000075.1 GCA_018607835.1 Methylobacillus sp.
TGGGGTTTGCATAGTGGTTTAGTTTACGTTTTCTTGGCACCCAGCTTAGACTCACTGCCATCCATGACACGCGCCAAGTTAGCGCGATGCCGCCAAATAAGCATCACCGCCATCACAACAAGACAGGCGACAGACACAGCACCGGCTTGCCACACGACGCCGTGACCGAACAGCCAGTAAAAAGGTGCAAATACCGCCGCCACAACCGAGGCCAGCGACACATAGCGACTGAAATAAACAACGATCAAAAAGGTGGCGAGGCACGCCAGGCCCAAGGCCGGCTCTAGACCGAACAAAAAACCGACTGCGGTCGCCACACCCTTACCGCCTTTAAAGCGAAAAAACACAGGATACAAATGGCCCAAAAAAGCCGCCAAACCAGCCAACGATGCCCATGCAACCGCGTCGCCAGCCCACGACACGTTGGTGCCGTAAGCCAGCACCACGGCGACGGGTACGTAGCCCTTAAGCGCGTCTAACAAAAGAGTCGCAACCGCCGCCACCTTGCTCCCAGAGCGCAGCACGTTAGTGGCGCCAGGATTTTGGCTACCGAAAGTCCGCGGGTCAGCCAAGCCCATTACTCGGCTCACCAAAACAGCAAAAGCCAGTGAGCCCAGCAAATAGGCCGCGCCGACGAGCAACACGGGCAACAGCGTGGATTGAGATAGTTCCATAGGCGTCAATCGTTAGCTCGTTGTTAGACCGCAGGGTCGCCCCACTCAAACCGCAGCGCGTCAATGGCCGCAAGCGTCGCTTCGTCAAGTGGCTTATAAAAACCGGCTAGGCAGGCATCGAACTGGGCCACGCTGGTCACACCAATGATCGTGCTCGTTGCCACCCATTTGGCATGACAAAACGCGAGCGCTAACTCAAGCGGTGTCATACCCTGCGCCTTGGCCAGCGCATTGTATTGGCGCGCCGCATCCAGCGCGCGGGGACGTCCCCAGCGCTGCTTACGTACCGACTCATAGATGGCCAAACGCCCCTGTGGTGCGCCATCGTGCACCAGTCCGGTATCGTCGTATTTGCCGGTCAACAGGCCAAATGCCAAAGGGGAATAGGGCAACAAGCTAACGCCCAATCGGTAGAGGCTTTCAGACAAACCATTTTCGACCGACCGGTTCAACAAGTTGAATGGGTTTTGCACGGTTGCAACGCGCGGTAAATTGTGAACCTCGGCCAAACGCACGAACTCGTGCAGTCCGTATGGCGTTTCGTTAGACAACCCAATCTCACGCACTTTGCCTGCCTTGACCAAGCGCTGCATCGCCTCCAACTGCTCCATGATGGGCGCGCAGTCCTTGTCCTTTGCTGGGTCAAAATACATCTCTCCAAAAGCGGGTACGTGGCGGGCAGGCCAGTGGATTTGATACAAGTCGATCACGTCCGTTTGCAGGCGGCGCAAGCTACCCTCACAGGCACTCACGATTTCAGCCGCCGTAAGGCCACACTGCTCACCGCGAATCCAAGGCATGCCACGGGAGGGCCCTGCCACTTTGGTTGCGAGCACTACCTTGTCTCGTTGCCCTGGGTGCTTGGCGAACCAATTACCCATAATCGTCTCGGTGGCCCCGAATGTTTCTGCCTTGGTTGGCACCGAGTAGATCTCAGCCGTATCCCAAAATGTGACATCGCACTCAATCGCGCGGTCCAACACCGCGTGGGCATCGGCTTCACTGACTTGCTCACCAAACGTCATGGTGCCCAAGCAAATCGGGCCGACTTCTAAGCTTGACTGACCTAACCGCGCCAATCCGGTTCGCTGATTTCCACTCATACGCTTCCCCTCCTGATTTATTTCAAACCTGCGCCCGCATGCTGGGCGCGCTCTTCTTCTAACACCCGCAGCACCCGCCGCTGCACCTTCCCCGTGGTTGTCATTGGCAAGGCATCAACAAACTCAATATCCTTGGGATATTCGTAGGGCGCTAATTTTCCGCGCACATAAGACTGCAGTTCCACGGTCAACACCGCGTCCCAGTCTTGGCGTACCTGGGCCTCCAACGTCGCACGTTGTGCGGCAACGTCAGGCGACAAAACCACGAAGGCCTTCACGGTCGCGCCACGCGCCTTATCGGGCTTGGGCACCACAGCAGCGTTGACCACGCTGGGGTGTCTCACCAAACAGTTTTCGATCTCCCCGGGGCCAATTCTGTAGCCAGCCGCTTTGAACATGTCATCCGTGCGGCCAGCATACCAAAGGTAGCCATCCGCATCACGACGCGCCAGATCACCGGTGCGACACCAATCACCCGTGTATTTTTTCTTGGTCGCCTCGGGGTTATTCCAGTAGCCAAGAAAAAACACCGGGTCATTTTGGCCGTCATGACCTTGCCGCAGCACCGCTACTTCGCCAATAACCTCGTCGCCGCAGCGCTTGCCTGCATCGTCGATCACATCGACCACATGGCCAGGGTAGCCTTTACCCATGCTGCCCGGCTTGGCAGGCCACCCCACATCGGTTCGCTGGTTATTCATGGCGCAATTACCGACGATGTAGTTGATCTCCGTCTGCCCAAACATCTCGTTCACAACCACGCCCAACTCCCTCTCGCACCACTCAAAGACGGCGTCACCTACCGCCTCCCCTGCACTCATGAGCGCATGGAGCTCAAAGTGAAACTGGGTTTTGGGTCGGGGATAGGCCTTCATCATTGCCTTCAGTGCCGTCGGGAACAAAAAGCTGTGGGTGACCCGGTGGCGCTCTAGCAGTTGGAATGCCGCATCTGGCGAAAATCGCCCGGCATACGCCACAATGGGCCGGCCAAAAAACAAGCAAGGCAACAAGGCGTCCATCAGCCCACCCGTCCACGCCCAATCGGCGGGACTCCAAAAAACCGTATCGTGACTGGGCTCTTCCGGGAAGCCCTCCGCATCACAGCCCCGACCCGCTGGGTCGTAGCCAAACCAGTTTTGACTGCACACAAAGCCCGTTAAGTTACCCAGCAACGCGCTGTGCGGAATCAGCGCACCTTTGGGATTGCCTGTGGTCCCGCTGGTGTAGATCAACACCGCCGGATCGGTTGCCAAGGTGTCGACCAGCGTAAAGCTGTCTACCTGCGCCGCTAGCGCGTCCGCCCAGGCCACGGGTTGCACCCGCTCTGGCACCGAGGCAGGTGCGGGGGTGTCGGTATGAACCAGTACCCGCATATCTGGACACTGCCACAGCACGGCTTGGACACCATCTACCGTGGAGGCATCCACAATGGCGCCCACCGCTTGGCTATCTTGCAAACGAAATGCGAGCGCCTCCGGACCAAACAACTGCGATAACGGCATACCCACTGCACCCATCTGCAACAGGGCAATGTAGGCCACCGCCGTCTCGAACCGCTGCGGCATCACAATGGCCACCCGGTCACCGCGCTGAACGCCCGCAGCCACCAATGCGTTGGACAAGCGGTTGGCGGCACGCTGCAACACGTCATAGCTATAACGGTGGGTACTCCCCAGCGGATCATCGCTCCCAACCGCTTGGTCGATCACGGCGGTGCGGTAATAGGCGTCCTGACGCTGCGACCATCGCCGCGAACACCCTGTGGCCATATTGAAGTGTTTGGGGACAGACCACGCAAAGGACTGCGTCAGTGTGTCGTAATGGTCGTCGTCGTAGTGGTCGGCCGGAGTAGCGGTTGTTTTTTTATTGGTTGTCATAGCAAATTACTGATTTGGTTAAATGGACACCCATTTCTTCTTAAGATAAGCGAATGTATCAATCATCCCCCTACGCTGTGAAGCGCCCGAGCCAGACCTACTTTACCCGTATACGGGGCCTGCAGTTCCACTACCGCACCTGGGGCACCCCCCAACCGGGGCAAGCACCGCTGGTTTTGGTGCATGGCTGGATGGATGTGGGCGCCTCTTTCCAGTTCATGGTCGATGCCATGGCCTCAGACCGCTGGATCATCGCACCCGACCTGCGGGGGTTTGGACTGACCAAAACCCCCGATGCAGACAACTTTTGGTTTCCTGACTACATCGCTGACCTCGATACCCTGCTGACCGCATTGGTCCCCGACCAAGCCATTGACTTGGTGGGGCACAGCCTAGGCGGCCATGTGGCAACCACCTATGCAGGTGTGCGCCCAGAGCGCATACGCCGGCTAGTCAACTTGGAGGGCTTCGGCATGGCGAACACCATTGCCAGCCAAGCACCCGGGCGCTACACCCGCTGGTTGGACGAGTTGGCGCAGTTTCACCAAGGCGCCCTCGACCTCAAAACCTACGAGTCGGTTGACGGTGTGGTGAGACGCCTGCGCAAGACAAACCCCCGCCTGACGGAGGCGCGCGCTCAGTGGCTGGCTAGAGAATGGTCTGAGCCCACGCCGGATGGCCGCTGGCAAATTAGGGGGCATGCCGCGCACAAGCTCATCAGCGGCCAGCTGTTCCGCGCTGAAGAGACCATCGCCATCTACCAACGCATCACAGCGCCCACCCTGTTTGTGCGTGCCGAAGAGGACAGCTTGCAGACCTGGTGGAAGCACAAGTTCACTCAAGAAGAGTTTGCCCAGCGGTTGCAGCACATTGCGCACGCTGAAACCCATGTCATGCACGATGTCAGCCACATGTTGCACCACGACAAACCGGAAGAATTGGCCCACTTAATCACCGCTTTTTTAGAAAAATAGGCCCTGAGCAAGGTTTAGAACCCAGCGCCTTCAATGTGGCCCTGTGGCGTGAGAAAATAGCCTCTTTTGCTGAACTAATAAAGAACTGAGCACATCATGGAAGCCGAAAGCCTAAACGCCCTCTCCAACCTCATCGACGACTTGCAAGAGCGCGTCGGTGAGTTACGGAGGTATCTTTGACTTCGATGCCAAAGAAAACCGTTTACGCGAAGTAGAAGCTGCCCTAGAAGACCCCGGCGTCTGGAACGACCCCAAGCGCGCTCAAGAGCTGGGCAGAGAGAAGAAGACCTTAGACGACGTCGTCACCGTATTGATCAAACTCGACAGCGACTTATCGGACAACAAAGAGTTGTTTGACATGTCGCAAGACGACCCCAGCGGCCTGCGCGCGATTGAAGCCGATGTCGCGCAACTCGTCACGCTCGTGGAACGGCTTGAATTCCGCCGTATGTTCAGCCAAGAAGCTGATCCCAACAACTGCTTTATTGACATTCAAGCGGGCGCTGGCGGCACCGAGGCTTGCGACTGGGCCAGCATGTTGCTGCGCCAATACCTGCGCTACGCCGAGCGACAAGACTTCAAAACCACCATTGAAGATGAGACCCCCGGCGACGTTGCGGGTCTGAAAGGCGCCACCATCAAGGTTGAGGGCGAGTATGCGTTTGGACTGCTGCGTACCGAGAGTGGCGTACACCGCTTGGTGCGCAAGTCGCCATTTGACTCATCAGGCGGACGTCATACGTCGTTTGCATCGATCTTCGTTTACCCTGAGATCGATGACTCGATCGAAATTGACATCAACCCCGCAGACGTGCGCACAGACACCTACCGAGCCAGTGGTGCGGGCGGGCAGCACATTAACAAAACGGACTCTGCCGTTCGGCTTACCCACATCCCCACCAACATCGTGGTGCAGTGCCAAGATAGCCGCAGCCAACACAGCAACCGCGATGTGGCATGGAAGCGCCTGCGCTCCAAGCTCTATGACTTCGAAATGCGCAAGCGCATGGACGAGCAACAAAAATTAGAAGATGGCAAGACCGATGTCGGCTGGGGACACCAGATCCGTTCGTATGTTTTGGACCAAAGTCGTATCAAAGACTTGAGAACGGGCGTTGAGGCATCGAACACACAAAAGGTGCTTGACGGCGACTTAGACATGTTCATTGAAGCCTCGTTAAAGCAAGGCGTCTAGCGCCCCCCTTTCACGCCCACCCGCTTTGAATTACCCGGAATTAAACAATGCAAGCACTCATGGCTGACAACACACACGCTGCCACCCTGATCAAACGTGAAGACTACGCGCCACCGCCTTTTTGGATAGACAGCGTTGACCTCACCTTTGACCTAGACGCCACTAAAACGCGGGTGCTCAATAAAATGCGCCTGCGTCGCAACCCCTCTGCGTCAACCCAGGCGTTGCGCCTAGACGGCGAGGAACTCACACTCACGCGCGTCATGGTGAATGGCCAGGGATCTAGCTTCAAGGTAGATAACGGTCAACTGGTGTTAGAAAACTTGCCCGAGGGCGAGGAGGCCTTTGACCTCGAGATTTTGACCACCTGCAACCCACAACAAAACACCCAGCTCATGGGCTTGTACATGAGTGCGGCGACCTTCTTCACCCAATGTGAGGCGCAGGGCTTTCGTCGCATCACCTACTTCTTAGACCGTCCTGATGTGATGGCCACCTTCGCGGTCACACTGCGCGCCGACAAGGCGGCCTTTCCCGTGCTGCTCTCTAACGGCAACCTGATCGAAAGCGGTGACTTAGCGGATGGCAAGCACTTTGCGCGCTGGCAAGACCCCCACCCGAAACCCAGCTATCTGTTTGCATTGGTCGCAGGCGATTTAGTCTGCCGCGAGCAGCGTATTACTGCCCGCAACGGTCAGTCACACCTCTTACAAATCTACGTGCGTCCGGGTGACTTGGATAAGACTGAACACGCAATGAACGCCCTCATGGCCAGCATTGCGTGGGATGAGTCGCGCTTCAATCTGCCATTGGACCTCGAGCGCTTCATGATCGTCGCCACCAGTGACTTCAACATGGGTGCCATGGAGAACAAGGGGCTGAACATCTTCAACACCAAGTTCGTTCTGGCAAGTCCCGCAACCGCTACGGACGCCGACTTCAACAACGTCGAGAGCGTGGTCGCACATGAGTACTTCCACAACTGGACAGGCAACCGCATCACTTGCCGCGACTGGTTCCAACTGTCGCTCAAAGAGGGATTAACCGTATTCCGCGACCAAGAGTTCAGCCAAGACATGGCTGGCAGTGCATCTGGGCGCGCCGTGAAACGCATTGATGACGTCCGTGTTTTGCGCACAGCCCAGTTCCCCGAGGACGCAGGCCCAATGGCCCATCCCGTCCGTCCTGACCAGTACGAAGAAATTAACAACTTCTACACCGTCACCATTTACGAGAAAGGGGCCGAAGTTGTTCGTATGATGCAAACCCTCGTTGGAAAAGCCGGCTTCGCAAAGGGCATGGCGCTGTACTTCGAGCGCTTCGACGGTCAGGCCGTAACCTGCGACGACTTCGCGCAAGCCATTGCCGACGCCAACCCCGATACGGCTCTCGCAACGCACCTCACAACGTTTAAGCGCTGGTATAGCCAAGCAGGCACCCCGCGCCTGCGCGCCAGCACGCAATACGACATGGCGGCGCGCACGCTCACGCTCGAACTGAGCCAAAGCTGCGGCAGCACGCCCGCGCAACCCACCAAAGAACCGTTTCTCATTCCCGTAACGTTGGGCCTCATTGGCGAGGACGGGCAAGCATACCCGCTGACGCTTGCCGGAGAGTCTGAACCAACCAGCCCCCTACTTAGCCGCACGCTGGTGATGACCGACGCCAGCCAACAGTTTGTGTTTACCAACGTTACCCAACCCGTGGTCCCCTCGGTGTTGCGCGGCTTTAGCGCCCCGGTGGTCTTAGAAATAGATCTCAGCGATGCACAGTGGTTACACCTGCTCGCGCACGACAGTGACCCGTTTAATCAGTGGGAAGCCTCACAGCGACTAGCGCTCACACGGTTGCTACACGCTGTTCGCAGTGGCGAGCCTGCTAGCGCAGACGCGCCGTATGTGAATGCTTTGCGTGCAGTTTTAGCCTCCCCGGCGCTAGACCCCGGCTTCAAAGAGTTGGTACTCACCTTGCCGAGTGAATCCTATATTGCCGAGCAACTGAAAGCCGTTGACCCGCAGCGTATTCACAGCGCCCGAGAGGGACTGCGCGCTGCGCTGGCCGCGGAGCTTCGTGATGCGTGGGCCACCGCCTTTGGCAACTACAACGCCACCCAAAGCTACCGCCCAGACGCCGCCAGTAGCGGCCAACGCGGCCTCGCCAACTTGGCACTTGCCAACCTTGTTCTAGACGGCACGCTAACGGGTGATATCGCTTGGTCAGAAGTGGCTCTGCAGCGGTTTCACTTGGCCAACAACATGACAGACCGCTTTGGCGCCATGAGTGCCTTGGTCAACGCGGCTAGCCCGCTTGCGCAAACGGCACTTGACAAGTTTTACGCCCTATTCAAAGGCGATGCCTTGGTCATTGACAAGTGGTTTGCGCTGCAATGCACCCGTATCGACCGCAACGGCGACGTCTTACCCACGGTTAAGCGACTGCTGGCACACCCCGACTTCAGCACGAAGAACCCCAATCGTGCACGCAGCGTGCTCTCCACCTTCTGCCAAGCGAACCCCGCTGCATTCCACCGCGAAGATGCGGGTGGCTATGTGCTCTGGGCTGAAAAGGTGCTGGAGCTAGACGCCTTTAACCCGCAAGTCGCTGCGCGCCTCGCGCGTGCCTTAGACCGTTGGGAAATTTTGGCCGAACCATACCAAACCGCCGCGCGCACAGCCATCGAGCGCGTGGCCTCAAAACCAGACCTCAGCGGTGATGTCCGAGAGGTCGTCTCACGCGCCTTGGCGCATTAACCCACTGTACCGGCCACCGCGTAACCAGGACCCTCGCATGTCAACCTCACGCATCTCACTCACCCGCTATCTCATAGAGCAAGAGCGCATTCACGGCACCCTTCCGCCGCAACTGCGCTTGCTGCTTGAGGTCGTTGCACGCTCGTGCAAAAGCATCAGTCTCTCCGTAACCAAAGGCGCATTGGGAGACATATTGGGCGCGACCAAAACAGAGAACATTCAGGGCGAGGTTCAAAAGAAGCTAGACATCATCGCCAACGAGGTATTGATTGAAGCCAATGAATGGGGCGGCCATTTGGCCGCGATGGCGAGTGAGGAGATGGACAGCATCCACGTCATTCCAAACCGCTACCCTCAAGGCGAATACCTATTGCTGTTTGATCCCTTAGACGGCTCTAGCAACATCGATGTCAACGTCAGCATAGGCACCATCTTCAGTGTGCTTAAGAAGCCAGAGAACACGCCAGCCGTCGGCGAGGCGGACTTTTTGCAACCCGGTAGCAAGCAAGTAGCCGCGGGCTACTGCGTTTACGGCCCACAAACCACCCTGGTGCTCACGGTGGGCAATGGCGTGGCCATGTTTACCCTAGACCGCGAGCAAGGCTCTTTTGTCCTAACGCAAGAAAACATACAAGTCCCTGAGGACACGCAAGAGTTTGCCATCAACATGAGCAATATGCGGCACTGGGCAGCCCCCGTCAAACGCTACGTGGACGAGTGCTTGGCAGGCGAGGAAGGGGTGCGAGAGAAGAACTTCAACATGCGGTGGATTGCCAGCATGGTCGCAGATGTTCACCGCATCCTGACCCGTGGCGGGGTGTTCATGTACCCATGGGACAAACGCGAACCCAACAAGCCGGGCAAACTGCGCCTCATGTACGAAGCCAACCCCATGAGCTGGCTCATCGAACAGGCGGGCGGCGCGGCCACCAATGGTCAGCAGCGCATTTTGGACCTGCAACCAGCGGGCTTACACGAGCGCGTGAGCGTGATCTTGGGGAGCAAAAATGAAGTAGCGCGCGTCACCCGCTACCACGCTGAGGCGGTGAAGTAAGTACCTGCAATCAAAAGTTATAATGCGAGACAAGCCGGAATAGCTCAGTCGGTAGAGCAGCTCATTCGTAATGAGAAGGTCGGGGGTTCGATTCCTCT
>JABBAS010000069.1 GCA_018607835.1 Methylobacillus sp.
ATTACAATCATGTTTTGTGTGCAGCGCGTCTGCACGCCGGCCACTGGATCTACACCATGCAACGCCGGCCCTCGCTCTCTTTCGCACCCGCGGCTCGCGCTGGTGCGTGGCGTGCATGGGTTGGCCTAACCCAAGCAACGCGACATGAGCAAAAAAGTTTTTATCAAGACCTTCGGCTGCCAAATGAATGTGTACGACTCAGACAAGATGTCTGACGTCTTGCAAGCGGCACAAGGCTATGAGCCCACCCAAGATGTGGATGAGGCCGATCTGATTTTGTTCAACACCTGCTCTGTGCGCGAAAAGGCGCAAGAGAAGGTGTTTAGTGACTTAGGCCGTGTGAAGCACCTCAAGAAAAAAGGCGTGCTCATTGGTGTGGGCGGCTGTGTGGCAAGCCAAGAGGGCGCGGCAATTATTGCGCGTGCCCCGTTTGTCGATGTGGTGTTTGGCCCCCAAACCCTGCACCGCTTGCCCGATCTGTTGAATGAGCGCGAACGCGCTCAGAAGCCACAGGTTGATATCAGCTTCCCTGAGATTGAGAAGTTTGATCACCTGCCGCCAGCGCGCGTCGATGGCGCCAGCGCCTTCGTCTCCATTATGGAAGGCTGCTCAAAGTACTGTAGCTACTGCGTCGTGCCCTACACACGCGGCGAAGAAGTAAGCCGCCCGTTTGACGACGTGTTGGCAGAGGTCGCGGGGTTGACCGAGCAAGGGGTCAAGGAGATCACGTTGTTGGGTCAAAACGTTAACGCCTACCGCGGTGTAATGGGCGGAACGGCTGAGATTGCTGACTTCGCCCTGCTCATTGAGTATGTAGCCGCCTTGCCCGGCGTAGAGCGCATTCGCTTCACCACCAGCCACCCGAAAGAATTTACACAACGCCTCATTGATGTCTATGCGCGCGTGCCCCAACTGGTAAACCACCTGCACTTGCCTGTGCAACACGGTAGTGACCGTATCTTGATGGCGATGAAGCGCGGTTACACCGCCTTGGAGTTCAAGAGCACGGTGCGCAAGTTGCGCGCGATCAGGCCAGATATTTCTATGAGCTCTGACTTCATTGTGGGCTTCCCGGGCGAGACGGAAGATGACTTTGCAAAAATGATGAAGCTCATTACCGATGTTGGCTTTGACACCAGCTTTAGCTTCATTTTTAGCCCCCGCCCCGGCACGCCTGCCGCAACGCTACATGACGAGACACCGCACGCGGTCAAGCTCAAGCGTCTACAGCATTTGCAAAGCGTGATCGAAGACAACGTGCGCACCATCAGCGCCCGTCGCGAGCACACGGTGCAACGGGTGTTGGTTGAGGGGCCGTCCAAAAAGGATGCCACCGAGTACATGGGCCGAACCGAATGCAACCGCATCGTGAACTTCGCTGGCGGCCCCAACCCCGAGCGCCTGAAGGGTCAGATGCTCGATATTCGTATTACGCAGGCGTTGCCGCACTCTTTGCGCGGCGAGGTGGTGGTAGCGTAAAGCCCGCTCTGGCCAGGCGTTGCAAATGCTGCGGGGGCTTATCCCATACCGGGAAAGCCACCCATGCCTTTCATGCCGCCCATGCGCTTCATCATTTTCATGAGGCCGCCGCCCTTCATCTTTTTCATCATGCCCTGCATTTGTTCAAACTCTTTGAGCAGACGATTCACTTCTTGCACCTGAACGCCAGCGCCCGCCGCAATACGGCGCTTGCGTGTGGCCTTAATCAACTCGGGCTTGGTACGCTCATGCAAGGTCATGCTGCACACAATGCCTTCTTTGCGCCGCATGTCGCGCTCGGTCTTGTCCATGTCCATCTCACCTGCTTTGGCCGCCATTTGTGCGGGCAGTTTGTCGACCAACTGCGACAGGCCACCCATGCTGCGCATTTGCCGTAGCTGATCTAAGAAGTCATTGAGGTCAAAGCCACTACCGCTTTTTACTTTGGCGGCTAGTTTTTGTGCCGCCGCCATGTCAACGCCCGCGCTAACTTGCTCAACCAAGGCCAAGATATCGCCCATGCCCAGCACGCGGGAGGCATGGCGCTCGGCGTCAAACGCTTCGAGGCCGTCAATTTTTTCACTGACACCCGCAAACTTAATGGGCACACCAGTCACGTGACGAACCGATAACGCCGCACCACCGCGCGAGTCGCCATCGGTTTTGGTCAACACAATACCGGTTAGGGGCAGCGCCTCTTTAAATGCCCGTGCGGTGTTGATGGCGTCTTGACCCTGCATGGCATCCACCACGAAGAGCGTCTCAACCGGTCGTACGGCCTCATGCAGTGCCTTGATTTCAGCCATCAAGGCTTCGTCAATAGCCAAGCGACCGGCGGTATCAACCAACAAGACATCAAAGTAATGTTTACGTGCGTAGTCCAACGCGGCTTTGGCGATGTCTACGGGCTTTTGGTCCGCCGTACTCGGAAACCAATCGGCGCCCGCTTGCGCAGTAACGGTTTTGAGCTGCTCAATAGCGGCAGGACGGTAAACGTCACCGCTGACTGTCAGTACTTTCTTTTTGCGCGCCACCAACCACTTGGCCAACTTAGCGGTTGTGGTGGTCTTACCCGCCCCTTGCAAACCCGCCATGAGTACTACGGCTGGTGGCTGGGCGGCTAGGTTTAGCTCGGAGGAGCCGCCCCCGTCGCCACCAGACATCAGCTCGACCAACTCACGGTTGACCACGCCCACCAACGCCTGCCCTGGCGTAAGGGAGCCGACAACACTTTCGCCCAAGGCCTTTTCTTTTACCTCGGCGATGAATGCGCGCACCACGGGCAAGGCCACGTCGGCTTCCAGCAAGGCCATACGCACCTCACGCAACATGTCCGCCACGTTGCTTTCGGTGATACGCGCCTGACCACGCATGGTCTTAACGATTCTGGATAGGCGTTCTGATAAGGCGGAAGCCATGGCACTCTCAATCTAAAAAAACGGGTCACCTCTAAGGTGAAAATTTGTTGTGGCTGCTTTCTAGGTGGTGACCCCTCAAGGCCTCACTCAGCGTTAAACTGTAGTCATGATTCTAACGACCAGCCCTCTGTTTCTCGGCTGCGCCTTTGCAACGGCGGTTGGCTACCTTGCGATCGCCTTGGCCCACCGTGCCTTAGGCGTCAAAAGCCTGCAAGCGCTATTTGCGCTGACCTTGGCGTTTCATGGTGCCTCGCTGCTAGCTTACTGGATAGAGAGCCCGGGGCGCTTTGGGTTCGCGGCCGCGCTGTCAGTCACTGTCTGGATGGTATCCACCATATACGGTATCGAAACCCGACTCAAGTTGCCGTTGCGGGCGCGCTGGCCGCTTGCGGGGCTTGGCATTGCCGCTGTGGCACTCAACGTGCTTTTCCCCGGTATTGTTCACCCGCAGTTGCCGTCCGTTTGGCTGCCCGTGCACTGGGCACTGGGTATCGCGTCTTACGGCCTGATTGGCGCCGCGGTTTTTCACGCCATTTTGTTGCGCCGCGCCGATACCGCCATTCGCCACGCCTTGCCCGATGAGGGGCACCGCCCGGTACTGACGCAAGAGCGCCTGATGTTTCAGTTTATTGGCGCTGGCTTTGTGTTTTTGAGTGCTACGCTGATCGCAGGTGTCGGCTTTACCGAGGTGCTGTATGACTCGGGGTGGCGTTGGGATCACAAAAGCGTTTTCTCTGTATTGGCCTGGTTGTCTTTGGCGTCGTTGCTCATTGCCCGTTGGCGCTATGGCTGGCGCGGCAAGCGTGCAGGCCGCCTACTATATATATCAGCGGGTCTGCTTCTCATGGCTTACGTTGGCGCCCGTTTTGTCCTTGAGGTCGTGCTCGTCGCCCCCGCCTAGTGCCCGTGGCCCGCGTTTAACTACCCCACTCTCATGATTAAGATTTTTGTTGTTCTTCTGGCCATTTTGTTCGGCATTTGGCTTTGGAAGCGTGGCCGCCAAGAGGGCCGAGATGAGGCCGTCAAGGCCGCAAAGAAACCCAAGGCAACGTCGGCAACCGTCACCAACCTGCCGCGCCCCATCATTCCGTGCTTGCACTGCGGTACCCACCTCGATCTGGCAGAAACCGTACAAGGCCGACTCGGTCGCTACTGCAGCAAAGCCCATTGCAACGTGCACGGGGATAAGCCCCTAGACTAGCGTGAAGTTACCCCACGCCTCCGCTGCGCTGTCGCCTCACGATGCCACGTGGCAAGACGGTTGGTGGTCGCAGGCCACGGCCATCCCGTCACCCAACTGTGGCCCGCGCCCTGCGGGCATGGCCATTGACTTGGTGGTGATCCACTCAATTAGCTTGCCACCGGGCGAGTTCGGCACCCCGTTCGTGGTCGACTTATTTACCAACCGGCTCGACTGGGATGCCCACCCCTACTTTCAAACTATTAGAGGGGCGGAGGTATCGGCGCATTTTTTTATTCAGCGTGACGGTAGCCTCATTCAATTCGTTAGTGCCGACCAACGCGCGTGGCACGCAGGGGCGTCTAGCTGGCAAGGTCGTAGCAACTGCAACGACTACACCATTGGGATCGAGCTAGAGGGCTTGGAAGGTGGGCGCTTTGAGCAACCGCAGTACGACTGCTTACAAAGCCTGTTGGGCGCGCTCAGGCTGGCCTACCCGACGCTCACCGACATGGTGGGTCACGAAGACGTGGCACCCGGCAGAAAATTCGACCCGGGCGTCGGTTTTGATTGGGCGTTTTTTGCCGATAAAAATTGATTTGATCACATTCCACCGCCCACACTAAGCCATTGGTTTTCAAAAAAATACAAAGTATTTTTGATCACCTTAAAATATAGTGAAAACACTACCCCTAGTGTGTTGATGCAGGGCCAAACACTAGGTATAGTGTCTGCTGAGATTCGCAATATGCGCAGTAGCGCCACTAATTTCAGCCCTGAACCGCCGTTCCGCGCGTTCGGATACCCTGCAAAACAATAACTGAAAGCCCTTTATGCAAACAGCCGCTGCCGTGTCGGATGCCCCACGCCAAGCCTCCGCGACGCCCCAAGCCCCCGCGCCATTCTCGGACGCTCAGGCCTACAGTCAGTATCAAATCATTCGTCGTAACGGTGCGGTCGTGCCGTTCACACCCAACAAAGTTGCCGTCGCAATGATGAAAGCCTTCTTGGCCGTTCACGGCACGCAAGGGGCGGCGTCTGCGAGTGTGCGCGAAACGGTTGACGAGTTGACACAAGGCGTCGTTCGCGCGCTGGTGCGCTCACGCCCAGGTGGCGGCACCTTCCATATTGAAGACATCCAAGACCAAGTTGAGCTCGGCCTGATGCGCGGCAGTCACCACGAAGTGGCGCGTGCCTACGTGCTGTACCGTGAGCGTCGCTCGCAGGAGCGCAAGGCGAGCCACACCGAAGCCCCCGTCAGCTCCGAGCCAACACTGACGGTGATTGACAACGGCGAACGTATTCCACTCGATATGGCCACGCTGCGCCACGCCATCGAGTCAGCCTGCTCTGGCCTCAATGCCGATGTCCGCGCTGAGCCCATCCTGAACGAGACCATTCGTAACCTATATGACGGTGTGCCATTTGACGAAGTTCAAAAGGCGTCCATCTTGGCGGCGCGCACCCTGATTGAAAAAGAGCCTGACTACACCTACGCGACCGCGCGTTTGTTACTGCAAACCATTGGTAAAGAGGTTCTCGGACGCTTCGTTAGCCCTGAAGAGCTCACAGCAAGCTACCCCGAGTACTTCCCTACCTTTATTCACAAGGGCGTTGCCGCAGACTTGTTAGACGAGCGCCTCGCGCAGTACGACTTGGAGCGCTTAGGCGCCGCCTTGAAGCCTGAGCGTGATCTGCAGTTTGACTACTTGGGCTTGCAAACGCTATATGACCGCTACTTCTTGCACGTGCGGAAGCAGCGCATTGAGTTGCCGCAAGCTTTCTTCATGCGGGTCGCCATGGGTCTGGCACTCGAGGAGATTGACCGCGAAGCCCGCGCAATTGAGTTCTACGAAATTCTGTCCAGCTTTGACTTCATGTCCAGCACACCGACACTATTTAATAGCGGCACCTTGCGTAGCCAGTTGTCATCGTGCTACTTGACCACCGTGCCTGATCATTTGGACGGCATTTACGAGTCGATCAAAGAAAATGCGCTGCTGTCAAAGTTCGCTGGTGGCTTGGGTAATGACTGGACGCGCGTGCGTGCGCTGGGCTCACACATCAAGGGCACCAACGGCGAGTCTCAGGGTGTTGTTCCGTTCCTCAAGGTCGTGAACGATACCGCCGTCGCTGTTAACCAAGGCGGCAAGCGCAAAGGTGCGGTTTGTACGTACCTCGAGTCTTGGCACTTAGACGTGGAAGAATTCCTAGAGTTGCGTAAAAACACGGGTGATGACCGTCGCCGTACGCACGACATGAACACCGCCAACTGGATTCCCGACTTATTTATGCGCCGCGTAATGGAGGGCGGCGATTGGACGCTGTTCTCACCCGCCGACGTAGAAGACCTGCACGACCTATTTGGGTCAGCCTTTGAGACCGCGTACGTGGCCTATGAAGCCAAAGCGGACAGCGGAGAAATTACACACTACCGTCGCCTGCCTGCGAAGGACCTGTGGCGCAAGATGTTGACCATGTTGTTCGAAACCGGACACCCTTGGATCACGTTTAAAGACGCGTGTAACGTCCGCTCACCGCAGCAGCATTGTGGCGTTGTGCACTCATCGAATCTGTGCACCGAAATCACGCTGAATACCAGCGACACAGAAACCGCCGTGTGCAACTTGGGTTCTGTTAACTTGTCTCGCCACCTAAAAGATGGCCCCAACGGCAAAGAACTGGATCACGACAAGCTGAAAGCCACCATCACAACCGCCATGCGTATGCTGGACAACGTGATCGACATCAACTACTACGCCGTCAAAAAGGCGCGTGACTCTAATATGCGTCACCGCCCCGTTGGCTTGGGCATCATGGGGTTCCAAGACAGCCTGTACGAGATGCGCACACCCTACGGCTCACAAGCGGCCGTCGATTTTGCGGACCGTGCGATGGAAGCCGTGTGCTACAACGCCTACTGGGCGTCTAGCGAACTAGCCAAAGAGCGTGGGCGTTACTCCACCTTCAAGGGCTCGTTGTGGGACCAGGGCATTTTGCCTTTAGACACAATTGCCTTGCTGGAAAAAGCGCGTGGTGGCTATGTTGAAGTAGACCGCTCCTCCACCCTAGACTGGGACACGTTGCGTCAAAAAATTGCGACGGACGGTATGCGCAACTCCAACTGCGTGGCTATCGCTCCGACCGCGACGATCTCCAACATCATTGGTGTGGACGCCTCCATTGAGCCGTGCTTTGGCAACTTGTCAGTGAAGTCCAACCTCTCTGGCGAATTCACCATCGTGAACAGCTACTTGGTGCGCGATCTGAAGCGCCTCGGTTTGTGGGACGACGTCATGGTCATGGACCTGAAGCACTTCGACGGTTCATTGCGCGCGATCGATCGCATTCCCGATGAGATCAAGGCGCTGTACGCAACCGCTTTTGAAGTCGACACCACATGGCTGATTGAAGCAGGCGCACGTCGTCAAAAATGGATTGACCAAGCGCAGTCGCTGAACATTTACATTGCAGGCGCATCTGGCAAAAAACTAGATGAAACCTACAAGCTGGCTTGGTTGCGCGGATTGAAGACCACCTACTATCTACGCACCATGGCGGCGACTAGCATTGAGAAGTCGACAGGTCGCGCTGGCCAAATGAACTCGGTGTCAAACCAGTCCACCGACGCCATCGCCGCTGCTGCCGCGCCAGCAATGGCACCGGCATCGCAACCTGCACCAGTCGAAGCCGCGGTGGCGGCAACCGACGTGAAGTTTTGCGCCATCGACGACCCCGGTTGCGAAGCCTGCCAGTAATTGAAAAGCGCCGACAAAACATTTTTATTTTTTGACGGCGCGTTTCAGTTTTTATACGTAAATTTTTTTAACATTCACACGAAAAAAACGACGCAAATGAACAACACGCTTTTAAAGAAAAAGAGCGTTTAACTTTTCTTTTTTTTGCGTCGCTTTGATAATTCAACAAAACGGAAAACTAACACATGCTGACTTGGGATCAAGAAAACGCAACGACTGCTCCAATGCCTAACAACATGGACGCAGCCACACCACATCAAGTGCCAACATCGGCAAGCCAAGCCGCCCCCTCCGCTTCTGCAACCGGTGCGACGGCAACAACGACATCAGCGTATAGCATGAGCGCGCCATCTACTGGCCGCGTGAAAGCGTCAGACAAGCGCATCATTAACGGCAAAACCGACGTTAACCAATTGGTGCCTTTCAAATACAAGTGGGCATGGGAAAAATATTTGGCGAGTTGCGCCAACCATTGGATGCCGCAAGAGGTCAACATGACGCGCGACATCGCGCTCTGGAAAGACCCCAACGGACTAACTGACGACGAGCGCCGCCTTGTTAAGCGCAATCTGGGCTTCTTCGTTACCGCAGACTCTTTGGCCGCCAACAACATCGTGCTGGGTAGCTATCGCCACATCACGGCACCTGAGTGCCGCCAGTTTTTGTTGCGTCAGGCATTTGAGGAGGCCATTCACACACATGCCTACCAATACATTGTTGAGTCACTTGGCCTAGATGAGTCTGAAATTTTCAACGCCTACAACGAAGTTGAATCTATTCGTGCAAAAGACCAGTTCTTGATTCCGTATATCGAAATCTTGTGTGACCCCAACTTTAAAACCGGCACCATCGAAACAGACCAGGCCTTGCTAAAGTCCTTGATCGTGTTCGCATGCTTAATGGAAGGCATGTTCTTCTACGTTGGTTTCACACAGATTTTGGCACTGGGTCGCCAAAACAAGATGACAGGTGCCGCCGAGCAGTACCAGTACATTTTGCGCGATGAGTCCATGCACTGTAATTTCGGCATCGACGTGATCAACCAGATTAAGCTTGAGAATCCAGCGCTTTGGACAGCTGAGTTCAAAGATGAAATCCGCGCGCTGTTCCTGGAAGCCGTTGAGTTGGAATACCGATATGCCGAAGACACCATGCCACGTGGCGTACTTGGCTTAAATGCCTCGATGTTTAAAGGCTATTTGCGTTATATTGCTAATCGTCGTGCGCAGCAGATCGGACTGGATCCGCTGTTTGCATCTGAAGAAAATCCATTCCCTTGGATGAGCGAGATGATTGACTTGAAAAAAGAACGCAACTTCTTTGAGACCCGTGTGATCGAGTACCAAACTGGTGGGGCTTTGTCTTGGGATTGAAATCGCCAAGTGCAGCAGACTTTAAAGAGCCCGCAGCCGTATCGTTTGATATGGCTGGGGGCTTTTTCGCAGAATTCTATGGTGTAGGGCTGCCCGGGGTGATGACTCCGATCTCCTTAGCATCATTGAATCGCTGTTTAAACGGTTACGTTTAAACGGTGTTATTTGAAAATCCAATAAGGAGAAAATCATGGCAACTGCAAAAAAAGCGGCAGCGAAAAAAGCTGCTGTAAAAAAACCCGCGGCTAAAAAAGTGGCAGCTAAGAAACCAGCGGCAAAGAAAGTAGCCGCTAAGAAGCCAGCAGCTAAAAAAGTAGCGGTGAAGAAGCCTGCTGCCAAAAAAGTAGCGGCGAAGAAAGTAGCGGCGAAGAAGCCCGCAGCCAAGAAAGCTGCTGCTAA
>JABBAS010000017.1 GCA_018607835.1 Methylobacillus sp.
AGCTACGCATTCGGCGGCTCCCATGCCGCGGCCTCCGCCTTCACGGCATCAATCAACGCCGTTGCCGCGGGCACCATGGCCACATCGGCACGGGAGATCAGGTCAAGCTGGCGCACGTAGCGCTTTGACTGGCAGGGCAAGGTAACCAAGGTGCCGTCATTGGGTACGGCCAACGCGGGCAGTAGGGTTACGCCCATTGAGGCCCTTACAAACCCCAGTAGCGACGAGGTGCTAAGCAGCATGAGGCTGGCGCGCTCAACCAGCGCGTCAAGTTCGGGTACGCCCAAGCCCGCGCACAGGCCGTTGGCAATGAAGTCATCGGGGGCTATGTCCTGCCAGCGCACGTTGCGGCGCAGTTTGGTGAGGGGGTGCTCAGGTGGGCAAACCCACACAAAGGGGTCAATGAGCAAAGGGGTAACGATGAGGTCGGGGAGGTGCCCCGCCACGGTGGCGATGCCCACGTCAACGCTCTCCTCTCGCACGGCTTTCACAACGGCGCTGGAGTCAATGTCGCGCAACTGCACCCGCACGTCAGGCCGACTGGTGCGCAAACGCCGCAAGGCTTTGGGTAACAGCAAGGCGGCAGCCGATGGCACGGCGGCTACTTGCACCAACCCCGAGCGCCCCATGGCGAAGTGCTTCATCTCGCTGATGGCATTGGCACACATGCCCACCAATGGACGCGCTTGGTTGAGTGAGAACTCACCCAGTGGCGTGAGCCGTCCTTTGCGCTCGTTTTCAAAGAGACTGCCGCCCAAGGCTTCTTCTAGCTGTTTGAGCGTCATAGACAGCGCGGCTGGGGTGCGCCTCAGGTGTGCAGCGGCCTGCTGCAACTCGCCCGCCTCTGCCACAGCGACAAAGACCCGAAGGTGTTCGAGTTTGACCATTTTTTATACTTAAGTTAATCTGAAATTTATTTAATAATAATTAGTTTGACTGAAGTTTTAGATGCCGTCAAGATCGCGCTACTTAATAAATGCATTCCGCATGTGAACCCGTACTGAAAGACAGTTTGAACCCCATGACCCTAGAGACTCGTAATTACATCGCCGGTGAGTGGCTAGATGGTGACAACACCGTCGACAACATCAACCCCTCAGACCTGAGCGACGTGATTGGCCACTTTGCACAAGCAAGCGCCGCCCAACTGCGCGATGCAATTAGCGCTGCAAAGCAAGCACAGCCGCTATGGGAGCGCACCTCACTCGAGAAGCGCCAAACCGCGCTCATGGGTATTGGCCAAGAGATGATGGCGCGCGCCGATGACTTGGGCGAGCTGCTGTCACGCGAAGAAGGTAAGCCGTTTGCAGAGGGTCGTGGCGAGGTGTATCGGGCGGGTCAATTCTTTACCTACTACGCCGCCGAGGTGCTGCGCCAGATTGGCGACAACGCCGACTCGGTGCGTGATGGTGTGGAGGTGGATGTGCGGCGCGAAGCGGTGGGCGTGGTGGCGATTGTGTCGCCCTGGAACTTCCCGACTGCCACAGCGGCTTGGAAGATTGCGCCTGCGTTGGCGTTTGGTAATGCGGTGATTTGGAAGCCTGCCAACCTCGTACCCGCCTCTGCGGTGGCGTTGGCCGACATCATTTCGCGCCATGGTTTGCCTGCTGGCACCTTTAACTTAGTGATGGGCTCAGGCCGAAGCGTGGGGCAACAACTCATTGAAAGCCCAGAGATTGATGCCATTAGCTTCACCGGCTCCGTGCCAGTGGGCCGTGGTATTGCGGTGGCGGCTGCCGCAAACTTCACCCGCGTGCAGTTGGAGATGGGCTCGAAGAACGCCTTGTTGGTTATGGATGACGCCGATATGGACAGCGCTGTTGCCTGCGCCTTAAACGGTGCGTTTGGTGGCACAGGGCAAAAGTGCACCGCCTCATCACGCTTGGTCGTACACGCTGCCGTGCACGACGAGTTTATGTCGCGTTTGGTGGCAGGCGCTAAAGCGTTGAAGGTGGGCAACGCGCTTGACCGCACCACACAAATGGGCCCCGTTGTGAGCGCCGAGCAACTCGCACAAAACGTGGCGAGCGTGGCCATGGCGAAAGCCAATGGCGGTCAGCTCATGTTTGGCGGCGAGTTACTCGAACTGGCCACAAAGGGTTACTACATGACACCCACCGTGTTTGCGGGCACGCGCAACGAGTGGGAAGTGAACCAAGAAGAGCTCTTTGCCCCCATGGCATGTGTGATCAAGGTGGACAGCTACGCCGAGGGTTTGGCCACGGTTAACGACACCCGGTTTGGCTTAACGGCAGGCATCATGACGCGCGACTTGGCACGCGCCACGCACTTTAGGCGCAATGCGCGCACGGGTTGTGTGATGGTGAACTTAGCAACGGCAGGTACTGATTACCACGTGCCATTTGGCGGTCGGGGTGAGAGCTCTTATGGCCCCCGCGAGCAAGGCCAGTACGCAAAAGATTTCTACACAGTGGTGAAAACGGCTTACATCAAAGCGAACGAACCCATTTAAGGAGATGGATTGACATGAGGAATACAGCGCATCGAATCGACGGTCTCCAGTACAACAACTGGTCGCCTGAAATTTTTGAGCAAATGAAAGTGGGCGGCGTCGATGCGGTGCACGTAACCATTGCGTATCACGAGAACCTGCGGGAAACCATCCTCAACTTAGAGGCTTGGAACCGCTGGTTTGAGATGTACCCCAACCGACTCATGTTAGGCCGCACGGGTGATGACGTGCGCCGTGCACGTGAGACAGGCCGCACAGCTATTTTCTTTGGCTTCCAAAACCCGTCTCCTATTGAAGATGACATTGGCTTGGTTGAAATAGTGCATACCTTGGGCGCCCGCTTCATGCAGCTCACCTATAACAACCAGTCATTACTGGCAACGGGTTGTTATGAGAGCCACGACAGCGGCATTACGCGCATGGGTAAGCAGGTGATCAAAGAGATGAACCGTGTGGGCTTGGTGATTGACATGAGCCACTCGGCTGAGCGCTCCACGCTGGAAGCCATTGATCTATCTGCACGGCCCATTGTGATCTCGCATGCAAACCCCAGTGCGTGGGCACCTGCCCTGCGCAACAAGAGCGATAACGTCATGAAGGCCTTGGCCGCACGCGGCGGGATGTTTGGTTTTTCACTGTATCCACACCATCTCAAAGACAAGTCGGCGTGCACCCTAGAGAGCTTTTGTAGCATGGTCGCGCGAACCGCCGATTTGGTCGGTGTGGAGAACTTGGGTATGGGCACCGACCTGTGCCAAAACCAACCCGACACGGTCGTGGAGTGGATGCGCAAAGGCCGCTACACCAAGGACACCGATTACGGCGAGGGCTCGGCCAGCAACCCAGGCTTCCCCCCCATGCCGGCGTGGTTTAAAGACAACCGCGACTTTGACAACGTAGCCGCCGGCCTCGCCGCCGTTGGCTTTAATAGCCACGATGTTGACGCCCTATTGGGTGAAAACTGGTTGCGCTTTTTTGACCAAAATTTTGGCCCTGTTGCATCGCAAGAGAGCCAGATAAACCGTGCGCCTGCTACCCAGCAAAGCGCCGACAACGCCAAGCAATTGGCATAACTGCTTCGTATTAGAAAAAACGTTTACAGGAGACGTACCATGTCAACTTCGCCAAATGTGGCTGCCGGCGGGCAGTCAATTAACAAGCCAGTCTTCGCTTTGTCGGGCGGCTTTATTGCATTGTTTTGCCTCTGGGCTCTCGTTGACCTAAAAGGGTTATCGGGTGCCGTGGATGCGGGCTTTGCTTTCTCAGCGCGCTACTTTGGTTTGTACTGGCAGCTATTGCTGTTGGGTACGTTTCTAATTAGCTTAATCATTTGCTTCATGCCAGGCTCCAAGGCGCGGCTAGGCAACCTCGCCAAGCCCGAGTTCACCACGTTCCAGTGGGGCTCCATGATCATGTGTACCCTGCTTGCCGGCGGTGGCGTGTTCTGGGCTGCAGGCGAGCCAATGGCTCACTTCATCTCATCACCACCTTTGTTTGGTGCTGAGGCGAAGACAGCCGCAGCCGCTTGGCCTGCGTTGGCTCAGTCTTATATGCATTGGGGCTTTTTGGCATGGGCCATCTTGGGCTCATTGGGCGCCATCATGCTGATGTACTACCACTACGAAAAAGGCTTGCCACTGGCGCCCCGCACGTTGTTGTACCCCGTGTTTGGGGACAAGGCCATCAATGGCCCCATCGGCACCATTGCCGATGCCGCCTGCGTGATTGCGGTTGTGGCCGGTACGGTTGGCCCCATCGGCTTCTTGGGCTTACAAATCTCTTATGGCCTGAACGCGTTGTTTGACATTCCAAACGTCTTCGCCACGCAAGCCATTGTGATTTTGGTCTTGGTGGCCATCTACACGGTGTCTGCCATTAGCGGCATCACCAAGGGCATTCAAGCCATGAGTACCGCCAACATCTGGTTGGCTGGCATCTTGATGGCCTACATGTTGATTGCAGGCCCTACGGCGTTCATCTTCGAAGGCTTCTTCAAGGGCTTAGGCGTTTACTTCACCAACTTCTTCCCCATGGCGATGTACCGTGGCGACGCAGCAGCGTTCGGTGAGCCCGGCTGGTTGGGTTGGTGGACGGTGTTTTTCTGGGGATGGTTCTTGGGTTATGGCCCACTCATGGCGGTCTTTGTTGCACGTATCAGCCGTGGGCGCTCCATTCGCGGCATCATCTTGCTGTTGTCTATCGTTGCACCCTTGGTTACCAACTTCTGGTTCACCATCGTAGGCGGCACGGGTATCGCTATGGAGTTGGCAGAGGCGGGCTCGGTGTCGGCAGCGTTCGAAGGGTTTAATTTACCCGCCGCTTTGCTGGCTATTACGCAGAACTTGCCAATGGGCTTTTTAGTCTCTATTCTGTTCATGATCCTGACCTTCATCTTCGTCGCCACCACGGGTGACTCGATGACCTATGTGATTGCCAAGACCATGTCGAATAACGAAGAACCCGCCACCGCCGTGCGCGCCTTCTGGGCGATCGCGATGGGTGTGACCGCCATCATCTTGGTGTCCTTGGGCGCCAGCGGCATCGGTAAGTTGCAAAGTTTCATCGTGATTACGGCAGTCCCTGTTTCCTTAATCTTGCTGCCGTCGCTATGGGATGCCCTGCGCATCGTGCGGCTCAAAGGCGCTGAGCAGGCGTAAGCAACATGGCGCAGCACCAAGCCCCATTACGAACCCCGTCCCACGTCATGCGTTTGGCCAGGATGGGGGCCTCACACCGCACACGACTTAGCTTTTTGCGCGCCTTGTTGCGCCGCATCGAGTCGGAGAAGTGGCGGTTTGAGCGCCGCGAATGGGCACTGGACGCACAGGGTGTGGGGCACGCGGTGTATACCGTCCACACCCCTCTGCGAGCCTATAGCTTGGTTGCGTTTTCTCATGACTTACCCGATGAGATGCGATCGGACCGCGTGATAGCAACGGCATGGGATGCCACCTTCACGCTGTTTGATGGCATTCCGTCAACACAAGATATTGTGCGATTGGGTGCGAATGTACCCAAGCAAGAGATGGGACGTGTCAGCGACCGAGAGCTGACGTTGGCGCGTGCCAACCGCTCGGTTCGGCTGTGGGATACCGTCATAAATTCGTTGGCCAATGGTCAACAACCCGAAATGGACGCGGTGGCGCAGGTGGGATACCTCATGCGCACCACCGCCGTATATGGCTCAGGCAAATTTGGCGCAGCCGATAGAAGCCACACCGCCTGGCGCGACGAGTTAGCGGGCCCCTTCCGCGCTGAGATGCTCACGGTTTGGCTAATCCGACAATTCACCTTTGATTGCGTTGACCACCTCGCCAAGCAGCGTGGCGGCAGCGCCGCCGTGACCTTAAGTGCCGAGAACGCGCGTCGGATTGGCGTGGGTAATTCAACCGGCTTGGGTATGGCACCGTTTTTACTGAACCACCCTGCTTTGTTGCACCAGTGGGTGCAGTGTCGCGAAACGGCGTTGGCCCGCGTTCGCGGCGTCGCAACAGCAACGCCTGAGCAAGTGGCTTGTTTTCAAAATGAGCTCACCTCGGCCACGCGCAATGCCGCAGAGTGGGGCACGGATCACCCGTTGCAAATAGACAGACTCGCCACACTGCGCAGCGACCTCGCCCAACTGCAGGCCGCAGTAACCACCTTTGACTTTACCCAAGCAACCCCTTGGGATGCGTTGTTCAAATGGGGCGAGGCCCATCTTGGCCTAGAGGGTCAAGAGCAATTGGCTGCGTTGTTAATGGAGCCGTTTGGGGAGCTGGTGGATGCATTAGCCGACCAAATGGGAATCGATGAGACCGGTAGCTTTCATATCAACGGGGGCATGCCACTCACGCAACTCAACGCGTTACTGCAGTCAAATTACCGGTGGGTAGACGACATCGCCTACGACTCCGAGGACTCCGAGGCGCGGTTTTGGTATGTGTCAGAGGAGAAGTTAGAGCCGCGTTTGGGCGACCGTTTTCATGAAGACGGCGCCGAATTAGAGTTACCGCTGTGTGCGGCCAAACACATTAAAGCGCTGCAAGCGGACCTCGCCAATAGCGCGCACAACTGCGTGGCTGACTTTTTACGGGAGCACCCCGAACACCGCTTGGCCGTCAGACGCGTACAAATTTGCGCCGACCATCCTTATGCGGAAATCCAAGACAACTTGGTCGGTGCGGATATGTTGCCCATTGATTTATTGCGCTGCAAATTAGCGTTTTTTGGTGCGACAAAATTTGACCCTCGCAGTGACCGTTGGGTTCGCATCAGTCTGTATCAAGACGCCCCACTGCCAACCGATATCTGTGGCATCACGCAAACAGGCCAAAGCGGTCAACTCAATGGGGAGGTCGACACATCCGCCGATGATGTGGCGCGCTATTCACTCGCAGAGATTGAGGCGCTCAGTAAACGTGCCGCTCGTGGCGCAGGTCTTAGCTGGGGCTTGGCCGAGGAAGTTGGCAAAGCCGTGCGCTGGCTACAGGCCCACGGTCAGCCCGGCGTGGCCGCACTCAATGCGTTGTTGCGATCAAATGACGGTATGAGTTTTAACGAGTTGTGTCCGCAGTTGCGCGACGGCACGTGGGCCGCCGAGTCAGGCGTACTCTGCCCGTTAATTGCTGGGGCAACCGTGCTTGACCATGCCTCGCTAGACGACCAGTGGCCGCTAAACCTCCAGCAAGTTCGTCATCCGTTACTGATCGTGCCCTTTGTGGCGCGTGCGGCAGTTTTGTCTGGCGTAACGCTGGCCATCAGTTGGTCAGACCACACCCTTTTGCTCTCGCCGTCGGGTGCGATCAACGGGGATGCGCCCAACAGCAGCGACCCCGAGCAAGCTGTCTTAGACCGCCTTGTCTTGCGCCAAGCCAGTGCCGCCGAGGCGACCACCTTGGTCGATGGCTTGTGGCGTAAAAGTGCCTTGGCACAGCCCATCCCCGCCGACGAATGGTCTGCCCTAGAAGCGGTAGCGCACCGTACACTGGTGCCCGCCACCAGCGTGTCACGCGCCGGTGCAGGCAGTACGGCTGGCGATAACGACTAATTCATCAACACCCAACAGGGGACTCCTCTCACATGACCACCATTACACGCCTGCACACACAAACACGGATGAGCAAAACCGTTATTCATGGCGACACCATTTACCTGTGTGGTCAAACATCAGGCGGCTCTGAGGCCAGCACCATGGCCGAGCAAACGCAAGAGGCCTTGAGCCGTGTGGATACATTGTTAGCAGAGGTGGGGAGTAGCAAGGCGCACCTGCTGAGCGCGTTGATTCACATCAATGACATGGCGGACTTTGCTGAGATGAACGCCGTGTGGGATGCATGGCTCCCCGAAGGCTGTGCGCCAGCACGCACCACAGTGCAAGCCGCACTGGCGAGGCCCGAGCTGCGGTTTGAGGTCACAGTGGTCGCTGGCAAGCCGTAAATTGACGGCGGAGACGCAAGAGCAGACTGCTCCCTGCGTCATCCTATGGTGTTACCGCGTTTTATTAAGGGCGACGCTCAAAGACCTGAACATCATCGGGAATATGGTGGAAGGCCTGCTTGTCTACCGTGAAAATGGCCACCTTGGGCTTATAAACCGACGGGTCGTCTAAGGTGCCCACCTTCACCACCATGACACCGGGCCTAGCCGGCGTTTCCGTGCCGATTCCCGTGCCGCAGGTTGGACAGAAGAAACGCTTAACCGGCTTTTCTAAATCACTGCGTTCGAAGGATGCCGGCGTTCCTTTGTCGTATTTAAAGCCATCCAGGTCAAAGAGTACCAGCGCATTGGGATGCCCACCGGTAATGTATTGACACTCCCTGCAATGGCATTGCACAGCGCCTTTGATATCGCCCTCATATGAGTAGCGAATTCCCTTGCAATAACAACCACCAGTCAATTTCATCATGGGCTCCAAACGCGTTAAATTAACACCAGCGGTGCGCTGGCTACAGGCGGCTCTCAGCGTATAAATTACCGCACGAGAACAACCGCTCCGTGCCCATAATACGGGCTAGATTTTGGCTTGGCAATGCCGGCGTGCCGTTCCATATGGCCACTAGGCGCAGGCGGGGGCATCCGAGGTCCAGCGGTGAATCGGGATATGCGCCTCTTGCGCCAACTCGGCCCGTGCGTCTTCCCACATCTTCATCCAAACCTGCCAATCTCTCAATACGCGCTCGGGCGCTGCCGCACTTCGCACCGCGAAAGACGGGAAATGGCTGCGACCGGTGGGTTGCCCTGTTTGGTTGTAACGAATATCAAACGACCAACGGAAGCGCTCACTGTTGTTGTCGCGTGAGGCGTGTGGCGTCAGTGGGTCAAATATGACAACACCACCCGCCTTCACCGGCAACGGTTGGGCCAAGGCGTAGTCAATGAGGCCATCAGCAATCGCTGTTTGTGATTTGGGGCAATGCGGTAAGAGCGACTGGCTGCCGTTTTTCGGGATGACCTGCAAACAGCCGTTATCTAAGGTGGCGTCGGTAATGGCACACCAGACCGTCACCATGCGGGTTGCGTCGGCATCGCCGTGTGCCACGCCACGATCTTGATGCCAGTCGGTGTGGGTAATGTGCGCACGAATTTCATCGCTATGCAGTTTTTGGCTTGGCGGCTTTAGTCGCACGTGCTGAATCGGGTTAGAGGTGATTTCGGGGCCCAACAACTGCTGAACAATATCCAATAAGGTTGGGCTGCTAATTAAGTCAAATACAGCGGGGCCAAAGTGAAAGGGGGTGTCTGCTGTGATCCGGTCACCGGGCAACGAGATGTCCAATGGCTGAAACCAGTCAACGCCATGCGCATAACAGTGCAGGAGCTTCTCGAAAAAATCAGCATTTCTAGGGGTATCGGGCACCCTGCCCTCGGCAACCCACGCATGCATCAACTGGTCTAGGCGGGCGTTGTACTCGGCCTTGAGCGGTCGCAACACCGTCTCCTCGTCTAGAACGTTTTCTATAACCAGAAACCCCTGTGTATTGAATAACTCCACCTGCGCGTCGGTCAACATAACAACCCTCCGAATGT
>JABBAS010000045.1 GCA_018607835.1 Methylobacillus sp.
TTTAAGTAACGCCTCTTAACCAACCACGCCATGGCATCCCCTTGTTAAGCGGGCATCACCAGACACCAATACGCACACTTTCACACGATTTTCATCTTTTTTTTAGGCTGAAATGCGTATTTAATCGCATACGTTTAGCAAAATCGTATGATGTGATGGCTTATGACGAACCGATTACGCAAACTCGTGGCGACCCTCCTGCTGTTCTTTGTGACCGGCGTGCACGCTGCTACCAGCGGCATCAGCACCGCCTATTTCGTCGATGCTGATCCAGCGGCTTCACTGACGCAATCGCCACCAGTGAATGCTCAATATCAGACCTTTACCCAGTTTGCTGATTTGGGCTTTAGGAAGGGCGTCATTTGGGTTCGCGTGGTACGCGAGCAAACCACGGGGGCACCTGACCCAGAAGCCCATGTCATCCGCGTTGGGCCACACCAACTGCGAGAAGTTGATTTTTTCTTTCGCGCAGATAACCGTTGGTTTTTAACGCGAACAGGCGCCAGCCGCCCCATGGGAGAGGGAGGCCCTTGCCTAGACGACTTTCACTGCCTGACAATCCCCGCGCTAACGGATACCAAAGACGTAACCTATATACGCATTCAGACGCCGACTATCTTTAACGTCGATGTTCAGATACTCACCCGCGACGAGCTGGCTTACGTGTCCCACGCGCGCAACCGCGCACTAACGACGGCCGTTACCATTGCCTCTGCTTTACTACTCGTCGCGGGGATGTTTGCGCTATCAGAGCGTACGGGCATCGCCAACGCATTCTTGGCTGTCCAGTCCAGTATTTTTTTATCGCTAACCGCCACGTCGGGGCTACTCGCCATGTGGTTCCCTTTATTGACACCCGCCAGTTGGGCTACCGTGGCATACGCGACTATCGTCATGCGAACCTTGGGGCTCGCTTTTTTGTTCTCGGCCATGCTTACCCCGTATGAACCCGCCAGGGCTTACCTCGCGGCGATGCGTGCCGTGAAATGGCTGGGGGTGATCGCGATCGCGCTCATCGCGATCGACATGCCAGGACTCGCTCTGCGCCTTAATATGCTCCTCATCCTAGCTGCCGCGATATTTTCGATTTATGGCGTCCTATCCTTAAAAACTGCGCCAAGAAATATCCGCATTGTCCTGATGGCAGGCGGCGTATTACTGCTGCTGGCGATTTTTCTCGCTATCAGCGGCACGTTTAACCTCGGCGGATCCGTGGAAAGTACTCAGATTAGAAGCACCTCAGACTGGAAAC
This sequence comes from Methylobacillus sp., assembly GCA_018607835.1. GTDB lineage: Bacteria > Pseudomonadota > Gammaproteobacteria > Burkholderiales > Burkholderiaceae_C > RS62. Next base: position 1,253 of record JABBAS010000045.1, read on the forward strand.
TAAGCGGTTTAGTTGTCGCGCTTTTTATCTTATGGTTTGTCGTTACCGAAAATAAACGCTTGGAGATACAGCGAATGGCAGAGGCCCAGCGTTTGCAGCTACTGGCATCGGAAGCCACGCTAATGGAGTCGGCAGCAAAGGATCGCGGCATGCTCGTTGATATGCTAGCGCACGAAATAAAGAACCCCTTGGCATCAGCAAGATTCGCTGCAACAGCGATTCGACAACAGCTCAAAGAAAATCCAGTACTTAGCGACAGACTGAGGCCTATTTTTTCATCTATCAACAAGATTGACCGCCTGCTCAATCACGTAACGACCGCTAACAAGTTGTCATATGGAACGGATGCGGAACCCACGGAAATGGTAAATTTTAGCGACCTGATTTACCAAGCGATTGAGGAGTTTGATGAACCCTCACGCTTTAAAACACAACTTGACACCCGTATTTCGCGAGAGGTCAACCGCCAGTGGCTTAGCATTATTTTGGAAAACATTATGCGTAATGCCATGACGTATGCAACCCCAAACAGCGATGTTGTCATTAGCCTCGCCTTGCTAGGCGCCTCTGAGGAGGAAGAAAAAAGGCAGGCATTTCCGCATGGCCAGTCACCACGCCAGAGTGCCTCTGTCACACTCCGTGTCAGCAACCAAGTTGCCCCTGAAAACAAGCCCGATATTGCCGCGATGTTTACGCCATACTACCGGCATCCAACTAGCACGGGGCAGCCAGGTCTGGGCCTGGGCTTAAACATCGTACAAACGGCTACCGAAAAGATGGGCGGCTTTATTGAAAGCTGGCTCGAGGACCACACCGTCATCATTGAGGTGAACTTCCCGTGAACGACTCAGATAACCAATGGGCTGTTTCGAGCACCGCTGCACCCGAAGTCGCACTGGTGGAGGATGACCCTCAATTACGCGAAGGTATTTGCCTACATCTGAATCACAACGGCTTCAAGGTATCGGCTGTAAATAGCGCATCCGCGCTCAACGACCTTCTCACTAGGCAGTCTTTTACCCTGTATGTGCTAGACGTGAACCTTCCCGGCGAAAACGGTATCAGTATCGCTACCCGCCTGCGCAAGGCACAGCCCAAAGCGGGTATCGTCATCATGACAGCGCGCACTGGCCTCACAGACAAGGTTGCTGCTTACAAGCAAGGTGGCGCTGATTTTTATCTCACGAAACCTGTGATGCCTGATGAGCTCGTTCTGGTATTGCAGGGTCTAGCGAACCGCATAGGGCATAAAAATATCGAAAATAGTTGGCTATTGCGGCTGCGTGAACGCAGCCTACAGACCCCAGACGGAGCGGAGAAACTGCGCTTAACAAGTAAAGAGAAATCGCTTTTGATGGCGCTCGCACAGGCGAAAGACAATACGCTGTCATCGGGTGATTTATGTGACATGTTTAGCGATAACGACGGTAACGGTGCCCCAATGAGCAAGCACGCGCTTGAAGAACTCATCACGCGGCTGAGAAGGAAGTTCAAGCTACTGACGACGGGTAACTACGACGGCGCAGTGCAGTCTGTATGGGGTGTCGGCTACCAACTGTGCATACCCGTCGTTTTAGAAGACTAGCGACAAGCAGGCCATACAAGCATCGGTCGGTGGCATCCGTAGCGTGCCTTTGCACGCTCAGTGTCCCGCAGCCCCCAACCAAAGCGCGTCTATTTCTTTCAACTTGTCTTTGTCCAGCTCATCCTCGACTTCCCAATAACGCCCAGACGCCACCATCAAGCCAGCGGCCGTTTCCGTGCGTAAGGCGTTTTCAACGCCAGCAGCGTCGAGCATAGGGGCTTGTTTGATCAGCGTATCGCGCGCACTGCTCACTTGTGCCAACTCGTCAATAGCCATGCGCGGAAACACCAATCGCGATGCAGGCTGATCAGATAGGTTAACAACTGCACACTGTTGCGCGTGTGCAAACGCCAGCAGCCGAGCCGATTTGGCCTCTAAAGACTGCAACGTTACGTCAGCGCGTAGTGGATCAGGGGTACCCCAACCATAAAAATGACTACCGCCGGCAGCACTAGGGGCGTACACCATGTCGCATCCTAAAAAAGCAAGTACGTCAGGTTTTAACGCGCCAAGTGCCCAATACCCTGCTGTGAATGCCATCGTCCCCCCAGCGTAAACAAAACCGCCATAACGGTTTTGATGCGGAACATAGCTTGATGCATCAATTAGCCGCTTCTGAGCGTGCCCCTGGAAAGGTTCAGACGGAAGCCGATCGGCTGGGAAATCCTCTGGGTAAATGAGGTAGTCCCAAGTGTCAGAGATCTGCCAGGCGTTATTGATGGCTACGCGACTTTGGAACAGCGACAAATCCCAATCTTGCGCCTTAAGCGCGTCTGGCGCGCTTCCCAAGATCAGCACCACATTTAATTTGGCAGGCAACTTGCGGGTCACTTTCAAAAACTCGATCAAGCGTTGTGATCACAACGGGATGCTTTATTGTATTTCAGCAATGTTTTCTACCGACGCGTGAACGAGGAGGCCAAAGGGTTAATTAGGGCAGCAGGCTTTCTCCTTAAGGCCATGGCACCACCGACCAGAGGCAAGGCTGTCGTTATCTATTTGTGATTTACGCAGGTACAATGCCCACCTCCACAGTAGACGTGGCATGCAAAGTGGGTTCTAGGGCCCGACAGCCGGGAGCCAATATGGGAAGTATGTTTGACAAATATGGCGGGGTCGACACCGTAAAAATTATTGTGGAGAATTTTTACGGTGAGATGCTTTCACGACCTAACCTACGGCGTTACTTCAGCGATACCCCCATGGACAAGCTAGCGATGCATCAGGTTGAGTTTATCGCCTATGCGCTGGGCAAGCCTAAAGCCTTTTATGCCGATGAAAAATTACTCGCCGCGCACCAAAAACTTCGAATAACAGACGCCAGCTTTAACCAGACGAAAGACATACTCGAAGATGTTTTGATCGACATGCACGTTGAACCTGTGGATCGAAAGGACATCTTAGACATCATTGAAGGCAAGCGACGCCTGATCGTTCGCCAATAACCAGCTGGCGGCTATTTTTTGTCTGCGTCGTCTGATTTGAAGAAGTCAGAAACAGAGCCCGTCACAGAATCGTAGGCTGAATTGATTGATGCACAACCGCTGAGTGCGGTTGTGCGCGGCCTGCAAGCGAGCCCTGGTTTCAAGCAAATTTCACGTGTTTTTGTAGCGGATACGCCCGGATTCGTTTACCAGTCAGTGCGAAGATAGCGTTAGCCAACGCTGCTTTTGCAGGTGGGACACCGGGCTCACCAATGCCCTGAACGCCACCGCCCCCCTCTAAAATCGCGACCTCAATGGCTGGCGACTGAGCCATGCGTAACGCCGGGTAGTCGTGAAAGTTCGATTGCTGCACACGGCCATTTGAAAATGTAATTTCACCCATCATTGCTGCGGTCAACCCAAAAATAATCCCAGACTGTAATTGCGCTTCAATGTTGCCCGGATCAAGTGCCAACCCGACGTCAGCCACGCAATAGACCTTGGAAACCCGAATACCGGCGTCGGTTTGCTCGACCTCGACCACCTGCGCGACATAACTGCCAAACGACAGCGTCATGGCGAGCCCACGGGCCTTGTTTTTCGGCATCGCTTGATCCCAACGCGACGTCGCGCGCAGTTTTTTCAGCACTGCATGCGCTTGCGGAAATTGGCTCTCTGTCATCGCCAGACGCATGTCCATAGGATCACGTCGGCCAGCGTGGGCCAGCTCATCTAGGAAACACTCATGGAAAAACCCGTTATAGGACGCACCGACAGCGCGCCAAAATCCGCTCGGCACTTCGAGCGACGAGGCGAACGCTCTCACGTGGTGGTGGGGCACCGAATACGGGGCATCGCCAGCGCCCTCCGCCAGCACTCGGTCTGGCCCTGGCACCGGAATACCGACGCGCTGCCCCCATGAGCGGCTGGTGGACTGCGAGATGATATCCATTTGAATGACTTGTGGACGACCATCCTCGCCCATCACACCTTGCATGTGGGCCAGCGCAGATGGACGGTAGAAGTCTTGTTGCATGTCCTCCTCTCGGCTCCACGTTAATTTCACGGGGCGCTCTGGCAGGGCCTTGGCAATAGTGGCTATTTGCAAGACGTAATCCAGCTCGGTGCGTCGCCCAAAACTACCCCCAACGGCTGTGACGTGCAAGTGGACTTTGCCAGCGTCCAAGCCAGCCGCTTCGGCAACCAGTTTCTTAGCCTGCGTCGGAATTTGATTGGCCGTCCAGATATGCAGATCACCTTTGGCGTAGTGCCCGACCGCAGCGATGGGCTCAAGGGCGGCGTGGGCCAAGTGCGGAGCCTGATATTCAACCTTCAGCACATTCTGGGCTTGGGCCAATACGCTCGACGCATCACCCACATCGCGGTGGACAGCGTCGGGCTTGAGGGTACGCAGCTCACCACGCATCACCTCGAACATTGCCTCAGTGCTGACAGGGTAAGCCGCATCTTGCCACTCAAACGCAATGCTTTTAGCCGCCTGAAAAGCCCGCCACGTGTTATCCGCGACCACCGCAACACCTTGGGCTAGCGGCACGATGGCCTTGACTCCGCGCATGGCTTTTGCTTTTGAGGCATCGTAGGATTGCATGGCTGCTCGCTGCGGATTGCTCACCACCGTGGCATAAAGCATGTCGGGTAGGCGCACGTCAATGGCATAGATGGCCTCGCCAGTGCACTTACTACGCATGTCCTTGCGCGGCATGGTCTTGCCCACGTAGCGCCATTCGCTGCGCGGCTTGAGCACGGGCTCAGAGGTAATCTCTAGCTTGGCGGCATCGCCGGCCAGCTCTTGATACGACAGTCGGCGTCCGCTGGCGGCATGCTCAACCGAGCCATCTCGTGTGGTTAGGCTTTGGGCCGGCAGTCCCCAACGCTGGGCGGCAGCCTCGATCAAAGCCTGCCTCGCAGCGGCGCCAGCGAGCCGCATTTTGATAAATCCATCTCGCGCACTGGCCGACCCACCGGTCACTTGCAAGCCCATAAAGCGCCCCGCCACACCCATCACGTTACGCATCGTATTTGCAAATAGGCTGTCGTCGTAAGGCGGTGCGGCAGATGCGCTGATGTCGGTGTAGTAGGTTGCAGAAGGCGGGCCATGCGCCACCTGCACATCGGCCCAATCGACATCCAACTCTTCGGCTACCAGCGCCGCCAAGGTGGTTTGAATGCCTTGGCCCATGTCGGTCCGCGGAGTGATGATCGTGAAACCCTCCTGGTTGATCACCAAGTAGGGGGTCAGCGCATAACTTTGCGCCACTGAAGCTCCGCCCAAGCCACCCTCTGAAAGGGCTAATGGCAGCGGGTTGGGCAGCGGTTGGTGGTAACGGTAATAGCCGAACGCCACGCCACCGGCGACGGCGGCAGAGCCGAGCAAGAGGCCGCGTCGTGTGATGGTGCCAAGGGTGCTCATGCTTGCACCTCACGGATTTTCTGGGCGGCTTGATGCACAGCAGCTCGAATACGGGGGTACGTGCCGCAACGGCATAAGTTGGTCATGGATGCGTCGATATCGGCATCCGTTGGTGCCGGATTTTGGCTCAACAAAGCCACCGCCGTCATGATTTGTCCCGGCTGACAATAGCCGCACTGGGCAACTTGCTGCTCGATCCATACTTGCTGCACGATGTGTAAACGGTCTGCTTGGCCTAAGCCGTCAATGGTGGTGACCTCGCCTTGAACGCTGCCTACGGGCAAGACGCACGAGCGCACCGGCTGCCCGTCAATGTGCACGGTGCATGCACCACATTGCGCGATACCGCAGCCAAACTTTGGGCCTGTTATGCCGAGCTCGTCTCTGAGCACCCATAACAGCGGCATATCCGGCTCTACATCGAGCGTATGCGTCTGCTGGTTGACACTAAGTTGCATAACTTTCCTTTGAAAATGATTGGCTGAGATGGGTTTTAATCAAGCTTGAAGCGCTTTAACGGCTTCAGCAGAATCTTTTAACGTCTTGGAGAATGGAATCGGCGTCCAGTCAAAAGCCAAGCGAGTTGCGGAAGTGTCCGGTTCGGCACGCATCCCCAACATGGGGACCATACCTTGTGCTTCGCGGTCAAATAGAGCCAGTAACTTGATCATAAAGTCAGGCGCTTTGCGGGTGCTGGGGCCCTTATACCCGGCGTCTTTGAGCTGTTGCGCAATCTCCCCGAAACTGAATGTTTCCGCATGCGCCGCAATGAATCGTTGCCCTTGAACGTTGGGCGCAGTCAGCGCCTGGACATGAAGTTGGGCAACGTCGCGTACATCGACCATCGCAAATGCTATGTTGGGGACCATGGGTATTTTCCCACGCAACATTTGATCCACTGACGTCATAGATTGGCCGCTAATGTCACGTCCCAAAGGAGGTCCGAAGACGGCACCTGGATTTATAACGACCAACTCCGGTGAACCAACGCCAGCGGTTTTAACAAAGTCCCAGGCTGCACGTTCTGCCAAAGTTTTACTCCTAATGTACGTGTTGACATAAGGCGACCCCACATCTGTCCACGTCTCGGGCGTAAATTTGCCCACTTTCATACTGCCGTGCATAGCCACAACCGAGCTGGTTAACACCACACGCTTTACACCAGCGCCTAGCGCAGCACGCATCGCTCGCAACGTTCCGTCAACCGCAGGCGTAATCATTTCCTCCTCGGTTCTAGGGTTTGCGATTGCGAAAGGTGACGCCACATGCATGAGGAAATCGCATCCAGTAATGGCCTCAGACCAGCCCGCATCCGACGTCAGGTCCAATTCAACAATCGATAGGTTCCGGGTGTCAACGGCGCATGCCGCGAGGGTATCCAACACCTCTCGAGATTTTTCAACACTCCTCACCGAGCCACGAACAAAAAAACCAGCCTCTAGAAGCTGTTTGGCGCAGTGGAGTCCGATATAGCCAGAAATGCCAGTTAATAGAACGGTTGAAGTCATTTTTAATCCTTGTCTAAGTATTTTGTACCACTTGGTACTTTATAGTAGCATAAGTCAAATGATGACGCTAAAATTCCCCTGATGGATGACGCACCACTAAAACTAAAATCTGGCAGGCCGAAGACGATAGTTCGTGATGACATCACCCACATTGCGATGATTAGCTATTGGTCGGAGGGTCCACAGAATGTGTCTATAAACGAAATATGTAGGCGCGCGAAAATAGCCAAACCAGGTCTGTATCGAGAGTTCGGAAACGAGGATGGCCTGCAGCGTGAGGCCTTGATGCGTTACCACACACTGGCGGTGGCGCCTCTGACTCATATTTTTTCACCCAAATGCTCTTTGGCTCAAGGCCTAGATGAGCTGATTAAATTTTTACTTCAAGATAGAGTCGCAGCGGGACTGCCCAATGGGTGTTTACTGGTTAAAGCCCGTCAATGCTTCAAGGAACTGGGTGCGCAAACTCAAGCACTAGCGAACGAATATGACAAGCTGAACCACAATAAGCTTGTTGCTTGGTTAGAACATAGGCAGAAAGCAGGCGACCTCAGTAAATCTTTGTCCATCAGTCTTGCGGCCAGTTATATCGGTGTGCAGATGACGAACGCATTGAGAATGCAAGAACAGGGTGAACCCACCGAGGTCATTCGCGGTGTTACAGAGCTCGCCTTGTCTGTGTTGTTGCGCCAAGAATAAACGCCAGCCGCCATATCGCTTATGCCTCATCACCAACGACCAGATGCAGATGGCACTGACCATCACAAGTAGGGAGCAGACAGGCGGTAGCGAGGTGCAAATGGTCGTTACAAATGAAAAAGCCTCTTCATTGGAAGAGGCTTGATTTCAATAGACCTTACAGGTCGCTTAACCATTGGCGGAGTGGACGGGACTCGAACCCGCGACCCCCGGCGTGACAG
>JABBAS010000030.1 GCA_018607835.1 Methylobacillus sp.
ACGTCGGACTGACCGCAGTTAGCCATTTTTTAGACCAGCACCTACCGCAGTAACCTAGGCCCCCGCTACGGCCAGCGTTAGCTAATTAGGGTGGCCAAGCGCGGATCAGCAAACGCCTGCCATGAACCTGCCGAGTCTCCCAACCACGCACTGGTTACTTGATGGTACAAGGCGCGGTAGTCCATCGTGAACTTCAAATCTCCGTCGACCAAATCAGTGAGACTGGGATATTCACCGTAAAGACCCGCGTTAACACGCCCACCCATCATGAAATGTGTAGACGCCGTACCGTGATCAGTGCCTTGGGCTCCGTTCTCTGCGGCACGCCGTCCGAATTCGGAATACGTCATGACGAGCACGTCGTCCCAGCGCCCCATTGCGATTAAATTTTTTCTAAACGCAGCCAAGCTCTCAGCCAAATCTTTTAGTAACCGTGGATGCTTCCAAACTTGGCCCTCGTGGGTATCAAAGGAGCCGTGTTGAACGTGCATCACTGGCAAGGCGGTCTCAGAGCCAATGATTCTTGTAACGTCTGTTAGTTGCGATCCCAAATCACCGTAAGGCATCTTGGTCGGTAATCTCGATGCCTGAAAGCGTGACAACTGTTCACTCAGTCGATTGGATGCCAGCGTTAAATTAGATTTGCGTTGTACGATCAAATTCATCAACTTGTTTTTGGACGCGGACGCCGTGGCCTCACCCATCCCCGACAGCTGACTGATTCTGGCCATACTGATGTAGAGGCCATCACCGCGTGCAAACAACCCCATAGAACCCTCGAAGCTCGCACCATGTGCCGAGACCTGATCACTGCCATACAGGCGCTCTAATGAGTCGGTTATCCAACCCTTGTTATTGCTTTGGTTGCCATCGCCCCCTGTCTCCCATAATGCAATCGATTTGAAGTGGGAGCGATTTTGATTGGGGTAGCCTAAACCTTGAACAAACGCAATATCTTGACCAAGCAAAGGGGCTAGTGGCGCCATGGCATTGTGCAAGCCCACCGAACCCACCTGTTCGCTGGCCCCCACTTTAATAACGTCTTTTGCGGACAGCGCCAACTTAGGGCGCAGGCGGTGATAGGCGTCCGACTCAAAGGGAGCGAGGGTATTCAAGCCATCATTGGCACCTTTGAGCTCTACCAATACGAGATATTTCGGACGCGCCGCGCGGCCCGCCACCGCTGCGATGGCAGTGTCCAGAGGTAATGCGCTAAGCGCAGCTAGAAGTAGACGGCGATTAACATTCATAAAGACTCATTTCAAATTCAAAAATGGGCTGGTGATCACGTCACGCACATCGACCAATCGACCGCCTTCCTGCACGCTTAGCATCCAAGCTTCGAGCGGCTCCGACGCCAAGCTTAAATGCGTCTCAAGCGCTTGATGCCACTCACTGGCAGAGGGCAGCACACCTGTAGCCAAAGCAAACGCTTCACTCTCTATGCGGTTACCGCCACTCATCATATTGGACATGCGCATCATGTTTCCCGCGCCGCCGTCACGCGACTGGGGTACGGACTCGCGCAAAACCAGGGGCGTATCCGGCTGCCAACGACGTTGTTTGCCCATCTCAATAAATCTATCCAAACGTTTAGTCCAAACGAGTTGGGTGTCTGGCGCATCGGCTCGACCATAACTGAGAATCAAATCTTTCGCTTTGGGCGCCAATGCCACGATCGCCTTGACCAACTCCTTATCGGCACCCTTCAACTGGTAATACTGCTTGAGCGACCAGTTTTCGTAATTGTTGAGGTAGATGGACACGTGCCGTAACCCGCTCTTATCCTTCCAAGCATCCATAGGCCAGCGCTCAAAACAAGATGGCGCACAGCGATCCTCGTCAACAGATACCAGAAAGCGACCGCGGTCATCCAATGCGAATTTGAAGCCAAAGTAATCCCAATTGCGACCACCAAAAGACAAACTATCAAACATGAAGTCTGCACCCTGCCAACCACTTTCGCTGGGAGACTTAAGCCACAACAACACCAACTCTTTTGTCAAAACATCTGTTGGGTTGGCAACTGGCTTTTCGTCATTTTTTGCAACCGCTGCTCTTATTTCATTGAGGTCAAACCTCAGGTTTCCTGAGCAGTAAAGTCGGTCAGGGTGCCTTGTTTTGCCATCCGCGTCACCCCGACATCCGGGAGATTGACGTCCCATTGCACCGGGTATGGTGAGCCCATCCCATTGAACGGCCCCAACAAACAGATTTCGATCACCGCCATTGCCCGCTGCATCCGGACCAAAGTAAACCTCAAGCTTGCTGATACCCTTTAAATCATTGGGGATGCCCAGCTCAACCGTCTCCCAGATCCAGTCCGCCTCATTCTTATATCGCCCGAACCGCTCAGTGTCTCTGGCAGACGCCAATAGGTAGCGGTCAGAGAGCCAGACGCCGCCTTCATGGAATAACCGAACAACAAAACCCGGCGGGCCTTGGTAGGCCTCTCCTGCTAATTTAAGCTTCAGCGTTCTGGTCGGTGTTGCGCCTTTAATGACGGGCATGGCTTTTTTCGCCATGCTATCGCCTATCGCTTGTGCAATGTCGTTTTGCAACTGTTCGCGCTCAATGAGCAGCACCGGATTCAACCAGTACTCCCCATAGCCCCAACCGCTCACATCGGGTGGATCAAACAATGTCTGACCTAAGTTTCCGAGCGCACTATTGATCCGGGAAATAGGAAAGTTTTTCGTCTGCGTTGCACGTACCGCACCCACCACAAGCTCTACGGGCGACTTGACTGAAGACCCTACATACTGCTCTTCCCAAAAATAATGAGAATTTAAGACGACAGTCAGCAAGGCCTTGATATCAAAACCAGTCTCGCGAAACGCTTGGCCCCAGTGCGCGATCGCCTCCTCCGGAGGCGGCTCTGAGGAAACAAATTCGGCCCATAACCGCTTCGGCACATAACGGCTGGCTGCCGGCTGCTGCAGGATGAGGTCAACCAAGCCGTGTCCGTCAAAATTTCCTCGTTTTCCAAAGATATTTTTTACCGTGTAATCACGTGCCCAAGCTTTTTCAAAGAAACGTACCGGTCCGAATTGCGCGACATGCCAGCCGGCCAATGCGCGTGCGGACTCTTTGATGTCTTGCTCTGAGTAGTTTGATTCACCAAGCGTGTAGAGTTCCAGCAGTTCACGGGCTAAGTTCTCGTTGGGCGAGTCTTTCGTGTTTCGGTTGTTATCAAGGTAAATCAACACCGCGGGGTCCTGAACGACGGCGCGTAAAAAATCACGGTAATTACCCAGCGCATGCTGGCGAATCATCATGTGGTGCTGCCACTGCGCATGCGAGCGCTCGTCTAGGCCGCTAAACCCCGCGACGAATGTGTTCTCCCAAAACAGCGTCATGCGCTCACCCAAGGGTGATGGTGTCGCCAACATCTGTTTAACCCACCAACTCCGCAACCCACCCACTTCTTGCTGCCTCGCTACTCTAAAGGCGTTGCGCTCGGCTTGAGAGCGGCCATCTTGACCCCAATAGCGAGGTGCCTGCGCCGTCCAGTCTGGTGAAGCGATCACCGGGGCGGTTGTTGCGCCGTCAAGAAGAAATACGAGCAGTTCAGATCGGTTCCTCCCAATCCAAGGAGCGACCTCAGGCGGCGCTGGCTCAAAGCCCACCTTCCTGAGCACGTAGGCAGCCTCTGCCGCGGTGAGTGGGCGATCCACCACCTGTGGCATCGCAGATTGCGCCAGCCACTCATTGGCTGACATTGCATTAGCAGCACCCTTGCGGCCATCGATGCTCGCCGTGCCATCTGAATGGGACGGATTAGTCTGACAGCCCGCGAGCATGACGCAGGAAACAGCCAGCAAAGACGCCTTAATTTGCTTCGACCATCTGTCTTTTATGTTCTTCATATATCAAAACTATAATTTATTGACGGTCAACCGGCAATACGTCGCCATGGCGTAGGCCAGTCCGGAGCTCAGGCTAACGCTGCGTACTCTCCCACGTGGGATGAACCCACGGCTCATCGCTGACAGGCGTTAAGGGCGTGCGTCCCAAGATATGATCAGCGGCCTTCTCGCCGACCATGATGGAGGGTGCATTCAAATTACCGTTGGTAATACGTGGAAAAATAGAACTGTCCGCCACGCGCAAGCCGCTCACCCCGATCACGCGGCACTGCGCATCCACCACGGCCATCGCGTCATCCACGTCTCCCATCTTGCAGGTGCCGCAGGGGTGGTAGGCGCTCTCTACATGCTCACGAATAAACGCATCCAACGCTTCATCGGATTGCACGTCTTTTCCCGGTTGAATCTCCTCACCGGCGAACGGCGCAAAAGCCGCTTGTGCAAGAATTTCTCGGGTGAGCCGAATACACGTTCGAAAGCTCTCCCAGTCAGACGCATCGGACATGTAATTGAACTGGATACGTGGGGGATCAGCTGGGTCGGCAGACCGCAAACTCACGTGCCCCCGCGACACCGAACGCATGGGGCCTACATGGGCTTGGTAACCGTGTCCCTGCGCCGCAACTTGACCGTCGTAGCGCACCGCGATCGGTAAAAAATGATATTGGATATCTGGGTAAGGCACGCCAGCCCGCGACCGCACAAAGGCCGCACTTTCAAACTGGTTGGACGCACCCAAACCCTTTTTCGTCAATAACCATTGCAACCCAATCTTGGCCTTACCCCACAAGCTCCAATGCTTGAATAGCGACACGGGCTGGATAGACGCTTGTTGTATGTATAGCTCTAGGTGGTCTTGGAGGTTTTGCCCGACACCTGGTCGGTCAGCGATGACATCAATGCCGTGTGCGCTCAGATGGGCCGCCGGGCCTATCCCAGACAGCATTAGTAGCTTGGGCGAGTTAATCGATGATGCCGCCACGATGACTTCAATACCTGCATCGATCACCTCAACCGCGCCAGCTCGCTCCACCTCAACGCCGACCGCTCGCCCATCCTTTAGAACAATTTTGCGAGCGAATGCGCGAATCAAGCGGCAATTATCGCGCTTCAAGGCCGGGCGCAAGTAGGCATTGGCCGCCGACCAACGACGGCCTTTCCAGACGGTTGCATCAAATGGGCCAAAACCCTCTTGCTGTCTACCGTTGTAGTCGTCTGTCATGGCGTAGCCTGCCTGCTGCCCCGCTTTAACAAACGCAAGCACCAACGGGTTGGTGCGTGGCCCACGTGTAATGTGCAAGGGACCACTGTCACCCCGCCAAGTGGGATCACCACCATGACCGCCAGAGTGCCAATGCTCCATGCGTTTGAAGTAAGGCAGTACATCAGCAAACCCCCAACCCTGCGCGCCGCTGGCGGCCCAGTGATCGAAGTCTTGCGCATGGCCGCGAACGTAAATCATGCCGTTGATAGAGGATGAACCACCAATGACCTTGCCACGAGGGGTCACCATGACACGGCCACCCAAATGTGGCTCTGGCTCGGTCTTCAAGCCCCAGTCATACATCTTCATGTTCATGGGGTAAGACAAGGCGGCTGGCATCTGTATGAAGGGCCCCGCATCGCTACCACCGTGCTCAATGATCAGCACCTGCTTTCCCGCTTCGGCCAATCGATAGGCCAGCGCACAACCCGCAGAGCCCGCACCAATAATGACGTAATCAGCCTTCAAAATGGCGCCTCCACATCACCCATGGCCACGTACACGCCCTTCACTTGCGTGTAATGCTGGATCGCAGCCTTGGAGTTTTCACGACCCACGCCCGACAACTTAGAGCCGCCGAACGGCGCCTCGACTGGCGCCAAATTGTATGTATTGATGTAGCACGTACCCGCCTCAAAGCCAGCGGCCATGCGATGGGCACGACCCAGGTCAGCCGTAAATACGCCGGCCGCCAAACCAAATAAGGTGTCATTGGCTCTGGCCAATACCTCCTCTTCGGTGTCGAAGTCGAGTACGCAAAGCACGGGGCCAAAGATCTCCTCTCTCGCAATCACCATGTTGTCGCTCACCTCCGCAAACACCGTGGGCTCAACGAAGAAACCCGCGCCATCAACCACCTGCCCACCCGCGACCAAGCGCGCGCCTTCTTCCACACCTTTTTTGATGTAGGCCGTGACAATGTCACGCTGGCGCGCCGACACCAGGGGGCCAAAATTGACGGCAGGATCTTGTGGATCGCCCATGTTGACCCCTTTCAAGCGCTCAGTCAGCCGGTCTAAAAATGCCGCCTTGATCCCCTTTTGCACAAACACGCGCGTCCCATTCGAACAGACTTGGCCAGATGCATAAAAGTTACCCAGAATCACGCCAGAAACAGCGTTCTCTAAATGCGCATCATCAAAAATAACGATGGGTGATTTCCCGCCCAGCTCCATGGTCACGTGCCGAATACCTTCGGCAGCGGCGGCGTACACCTTACGGCCTGTAGGCACCGAGCCCGTCAACGACACCTTGGCCACGCGGTCATCCGTTACCAAGGATGCGCCCACCAAGCCATCACCCTGAACGACGTTGTATACCCCGGCTGGAACGCCGGCCTCATGCAATATTTCTGCGACCTGAAGGGCGCATAGCGGCGTTATTTCTGAGGGCTTGAAGACCATGGTGTTGCCACAGGCCAGCGCGGGCGCCGCCTTCCATGCCGCTATTTGAGTGGGGTAGTTCCATGCGCCTATTCCCACGCAAACGCCCAAGGGCTCACGACGGGTATAGACAAAGTCATTGCCCAACTGAATGTACTCGCCTGTGATGCTCGCGGCCAGACCGCCGAAGTACTCTAGGGCATCAGCTGCGGACGTCGCATCAGCTACCGACGTCTCTTGATAGGGCTTTCCTGTGTCATAGGTTTCCAGCACCGACAGTTCGTGGTTGCGTTGTCGCATGATCTCTGCCGCGCGATGCAACACGCGACCACGTTCCGTCGCCGTCCACGCCGCCCACTCTTTTTGGGCAGCTTGCGCGCAAGCCAACGCCTGCTCAATCACGGCTGGCGTTGCGCTGTATACCGTCGCAATCACCTCTCCCGTAGCCGGGTAAATGACGGGGATGGCTGTACCCGCCTTGTCTTCAACATAACGGCCATTAATAAAGTGACTGGCTTGAGGTTGGGTTTTTTTTGATTGCATCTAACGGGCCGCTGGGGCATTGATTGAGAAAGAAGTCAGATCAGCGTCCGCATGCACGGGCACCTAAGCCTGCACCAACGGGCGCCATGCGCCCGTGTCTACCTGTCTGCGAGGTGGCGCGCTGAAGCTCCAGTCTAACGGGTAAGCACCTGCCCTGAGATAATGACGCTGACGCACCCAACCTTGTCAACAAAAATTCCTCCAAAGAGGCGACGCTTATGCTCCCCCACTCAGCCGATAGATCTGGCGATATGCAGCGATGACGAACGCAACCGTGGTCAGCGAGAAGTGGCCCTACCCCACTTGGATTGCGCATCGGGGCGCTGGCACGCTTGCGCCGGAAAACACCATGGCAGCGTTCCGGCTAGGCGCGCATTATGGCTATCGCATGTTTGAGTGCGATGTCAAGCTCAGTGCAGACCACACGCCCTTCTTGCTGCATGACAGCACCCTCAGTCGCACCACCAATCACACCACACTGTGGGGTGAAACGTCACAAACCACCGCAGGCGTGCACGCGTGGGATGCCTTGGCGACCTTAGACGCGGGCAGTTGGCACAGTGCCGCATTTGCGGGCGAACCCCTCGCAACGTTGAAAGCCGTTGCATTGTGGTGCTTACGTCACCAGCTCATGCTCAATATAGAGATTAAGCCCACCCCCGGGACGGGTAAAGAAACGGGGCAGATTGTTGCCAACGAAGCCGCCACGTTGTGGCAAGGACAAGCGGTGCAACCGCTGTTGACGTCATTTGACATCGATGCCCTTCGTAGCGCCAAGAAGGCACAGCCCCACTTACCGCGCGGCCTGTTATTGGACAGCATGCCAACGGATTGGCTAGACACCGCCCTTGACTTAGATTGCGTTGCCGTCGTTTGCAAGCACGAACTGTGGAACCAAGACCATATGACGGCACTTAAACGCGCCGGACTCAAGGCCTTGGCTTATACCGTTAACACACAGCAGCAGGTCCAACGCCTCTTAGACCTGGGCATTGATGGCATGATCACCGACCGTGTTGACCGTTTCACGCCGGAAGCCGGCGCCACACCTCATCCCCACCAAGGGTAGAAATCAGGCAAGTCTTTGCTCACTTTATCCGTGTAATTGGCGGGGCGTTTTTCGAGAAAAGAGGCCACGCCCTCCTTGCCACCCGTCATGCTGGTGTAAAACATTGCCAAGGAATCCACCTTGTGGGCCGCCATGGGATCAGGCTGGGCCGCATTGCGGTACATCATCTGCCGAGTCAGCGCAACAGCCACCGGGCTGTGGGTCGCAATTTTTGCAGCAATGCGGTAGGCCGTATCCAGTAATTCGTCAGCGGGCACCACAGCTTTTACAAAGCCCGCTGCCAACGCCTCCTCGGGCTTAAGAATCTCCGCACTGTACACCCACTCCAGCGCCCGTGAAATGCCAACAATACGTGGCAAGAACCAGCTGGAACATGCCTCCGGCACGATACCAATTTTATTAAATACAAACCCGATACGCGCATGCACTGACGCTAAGCGTATATCCATGGCGCACGTCATGGTGGCACCAATGCCCACCGCAGCACCGTTAATCGCAGCGATCACGGGCTTGGTACAGCGGTAGATGGCAAGTGTGACTAGACCCCCTGCGTCACGCACACCGTCAAGGATCTCTGGGTCATCCAGTCTGTCGTCCATATCCTGCATGGAGGGACGCAACTGCTCATTGAGCCCGAATACGTTGCCTTCAATAGACAAGTCCATACCCGCACAGAAAGCCCGGCCAGCACCCGTCACAACGATCGCACGCACCGCGTCGTCAGCGCTTGCCCTATCAAAGGCATGCACCAGCTCATGCGCCATTTCAACCGTAAAGGCGTTGAGCTGTTCCGGGCGATGAAGGGTCAGCGTGAGTATGAAGTCCTTGGCTTGATAGTCGATGGTGTTGTATTGCATAGCGTCTCCTTGGTTGCATGACGGGGGCCGTTCACGTATAGAAATAAAGATACCACGCGCGCTCACAATTGACAGCGCTCAC
>JABBAS010000027.1:0-22345 GCA_018607835.1 Methylobacillus sp.
GCAATCTCTTGCAGAGGCTTGTTTCGTTTGAATTTTTTGGCTCCTCGAACTGGGCACGAACCAGTGACCTACGGATTAAAAGAATACAAGCCCCTTAAAATATATATAAATCAATGACTTATTTGGGTTTTACGATCGGTCAGGCTATTTTTTCGCGCCCACAGGTGTGCAATGTCATGGTCCAGCACAAAGTCTTCTCGGCGCGCCAGCACGGGCTCTGAAATGCGCATGCCGGTGTTGAGCTGAATCAACGCCGCAAGGCGCGATGGAATCAGGTGGCTGAGTAAGTCCGCTTTGACCTTGCGCAGGTGCTCCACGGTGAAGGGCGCCATAGTGCGCGACAACTCACCCTCGCCACGGTCTTGAACTTGCTGCGGTGTGCGGACGGGTTCCTCCGCATGTAGATGTCATATGCATCCGAAAACATGGGCTTAGCCTGCCACTGTTGCCGCCTGAAGTGCCGTGCAACCAGCTCCAACAAAAAGTTCTCATCAAAATCAATGCCGTTAAGGCGGACTTTCCCCTGGAAAGGATCAGCAATAAACACGAGCGAGTTCTCGGCGAGCTGATCGGGCTTGATTCTGCGAAGCTCAGCGATGACCAATGGCAACAGTGCTGTTCTGTGAGCGGTGCCATTTTTTGGTCTGCCGGAGTAGGCTTGATCCGTCTTGTAGATTAACGTCAGCCCAACGCATTGCTTGAGCGGTCGACCCGTTGGTACTAACACTGCGCGCGAGTTGTTGATCTGCTCGCTGTAGCTGATGCTTTGAGAGTCGTTCTCAGCTTGCCCCGAGCGATTGGGTGGTCAAGCGCGTCCTCGATGTCATCCGATGTTAGAGACGAGGTGTCTCTGTCATGGAAAAAGTCAACCCAGATTTTGAGTCTATTGGGGAACGATGGATCTCCGCCGGTGTAGTTGGCAAGAGCGACCTGTGCGAGGTGCTTGAAAGATCAGTTTAAAGCCATTTTGAATACTCCTCATAACGCCTAGAAGGTGCCGGTGGATTTCTCCACCTGCGCTTTCCGCCGGAAATGGCGTCAAGAGTGATTTTGGCTCCTCGAACTGGGCTCGAACCAGTGACCTACGGATTAACAGTCCGGCGCTCTACCAACTGAGCTATCGAGGAATATATTTGGTGTTTCTAGCTGGACACTTTCCGCACGACTCCCATCTACGTGGCGCTACTCCGCGCAGGTTCTTGAGGGCTAAGATGAGCACAAGTATCCGACTAGCTTCGCGCTTATTGTAGCAAAGAAAACAGAGCTGTTTTGAGGTGTGATGAATTTTTTCGCCACTGCGAAAACGCGTGGATGGCGCCTGTGCATTCCCCCAAATCTGTAGACAGTTTTCACAGCGTAGTTTGATGCTTCCGCGCCAACTCTAGGCGGACGAGTTGATCCAGATGCCCGTGGCCTCAGCCCCTGTGCTGTAAACCCTCTTCTTGTCCTGCTCGTTCTTCAAGTTGCTAAAGAGGGATTCAGCCACCGCGTTATTCGAGCAGTTTCTACGGCGGCTCATGCTTGGGCTCAATCGGTTGCCCTTGCATCAGGGGTTTAACTCATCACGGCCAAATTGGCTACCTCGATCCGAATGAATGATGATGCGTGCTTTTGGCTTTCTGCTGCACCCCTCATGCTTTGGTCGTAAGACTCTCGAATGCGCTGTGTCAACACAACATTTATCTTGGACCTTGCCGATAACGGCTCATGCAGCCAAGCAGGGTAGCCACCGCGGTGAGCTCCCAGAGCCCTGGACATGCCAGCAAGGCGAAACTCGCGGCAGTGTGTTTGCATGAATGCGTATTTCATCCGGACTGCTTGGCAAAGTATGCTGCGGCCTTTTTTAGGATATCGCGCTTCTCAGCGGTCCTCTTAAGCTCCGCCTTGAGCTTGGCCACTTCGGCCTGCATCGCTTTAGATCCGCAGCGAGGGGCGCATCCGCTTTCTCGAACTTGCTTACCCATGTGTACAAGAAACGCTCTGAAATCCTAAGCCGCTTGGCTACATCAAAAGCAGGGCGGCCTCTATCAATGACTTGCCGAACTACTGGGTCCTTGAATGCCAAGGCATGTTTTGTTTGTCGCATTTGCATTTCTCAATTTCAGTATTGACATCATATTTGCCCGCTCATTTGGGGGAATGCCACTTCTCAAAAAAAGAGGCGATTTGATGTTTGGTCGAGGTAAACTAACCCAACTGTATATAGTACTTATTTATCAAATGAATATTATTTACCGATTTTAAAGAAAACTATGGTTGTGAAAATTTTGAATTTTTTGGAAAATTTTCTGAGTGCGTTCTATCCAGTGTGTTTTGGATTTGGGGCGTCACTGCTAGTCAGTATCTTGGTCGTATTGACCAAACGCTGGCATGGTCGATTTAGCTTTGATGCGTCCCATGGAATACAGAAGCTGCATGTCTACCCAACCCCCCGCATCGGCGGTGTGTCAATTATGTTTGGGTTGATTGCGGCTGTGACGGTGTCGCCACTAGAAATTAGAGATCAGCTCTGGCCTTGGGTGTTGGCGGGTGTGCCCGCGTTTGTATTTGGTTTGATTGAGGATTTCACCAAACGCGTCAGCGTTCAGGCACGCTTGCTGGCAACGATGGCCAGTGGGATGCTTGCTTGGTTGTTGACAGGTTACGTGATCACAGAGGTAAATGTTTGGGTAATGGACTGGCTGCTGCAGTTCACAATTGTTTCGGTACTTTTTACAGCTTTTGCTGTAGCCGGTGTTGCCAATTCAATAAACATCATTGATGGTTTAAATGGTTTGGCCGGCAGCATGGTGATGTGGGGGTTGTTAGGGGTTGCGGTGCTCGCAGGCAGCCTGGGTGACACATTTCTAGCCAGTGCTTGTTTGATTGTTATTGCCTGTGTGTTGGGCTTTTTTCTTGTCAATTGGCCCTTTGGCAAATTGTTTTTAGGAGATGGTGGAGCCTACCTCCTAGGGTTTTTATTGGCCTGGGCTTGTGTTCTTTTGGTTGAAAGGAACCATTCAGTTTCTGCTTTCGCAGCATTGCTGTTCTGCGCCCACCCTGTCATCGAAGTTTTTTACAGCATGTATCGCCGAAAAATCCGTAGCCAGCACCCTGGGCACCCTGATCGGCTGCATTTTCATAGCCTCTTTAATAGACGGATAGTGCCGCGCCTTATGCCGAACAGCAGTCTAACCTTGCGTAACTCTGTCGGCGGATTGCTTATTGGTGGTCTTAGCTTGTTGCCTGCGATTGTGGCGCAGTGGGTGTACAGCAGCACACCCTACAGCTTGTTTTGCTTTGTTGGTTTTAGTGTTGGCTATGTGATTCTGTACAAGCGCGTGTTGGTAAAGCCTCGCTCTTTCAGCCAGAGAGAAACGCTCAAAGCAGCCGATGTAGCAGTGATCTGAATATCTTCAGCCAATAAAGCTAAATTTTTGGTAGGTCGACAACAGTTGTGAAGCGCTATGGCTTTATGGCCGCTGTGTTCGAAGCTCACGGCAGTTTCCATGCAAGTGGCTGTTGTCAAAACCAAATGGAGCACACGAACGGCACGCGCCGCTGTCGCCCGCTGGGGGTGAGTGCTCTCGCGATGTGAGCGCTACATGATGTCACTAAGCATAAACGCCCAGTGGCATATCAGTTATTCATGCGCTGACCGCATCGTTTATATTGCAGGGCTAAAGATAACCCCAAGCCATTAGTTTAAATAGATATTTAAATAATAAAAATGGATAGTTGATCAACGCTGCCACCTTAACAGGCCAGCGCTGACCAACTGAGCTATCGAGGAACAAGCAAAGCTGTTAATCAAACGTCGGCGTTTCCACACCCAACACTTTGTGGAGTTTTGGACTGGTGGTGGTGTACTGCAACAGCACGCGCTTCTCTGGGTTGATGATGGGTGCAGCGCCGAACGCTGCAAGCGCGCATTCGTGGAAGCCAGACAAGATGAGCTTCTTCTTGCCAGGGTAGGTGTTGATGTCGCCGACCGCGAAGATACCGGGTTCGTTGGTAGAAAACTTTTCGGTGTCTACAACCAATTGCTTTCGCTCGATATCAAGACCCCAGTTGGCGATAGGTCCCAACTTGGGGCTCAGACCAAAGAAGATGAGCATGGCATCCATGGGGACCACACGGGTGACGCCGTCAGGCCCCGTGACCTTAACGCCAACCAGCTTGCCGTCGCGTTCGTCCAATCCGGTGATCTGCCCGGTGATAAATTGCATCTCATACTGATCGCAGAGCTCGCGCATTTTTGCCACACTGGCGGGGGCGGCTTTGAAGACATCACGACGGTGAATGAGGATGACGCTTTCTGCTTTGTTTGGCCCATCGCCAGCAAAGTTCAGCGCCCAATCTAGCGCGGAGTCACCACCGCCCAAAACAACGAGGTTTTTTCCAGCGAAGTTGGCCGGGTCTTTAACGCGGTAGAAGACCTGGGAGCCGTCGTATTGGTCGACACCGTCGACCTTTAAGGTGCGGGGTTGAAAGGCACCGACACCCGCCGCAATGAAGATGGTTTTGGTCAAAAACTGCGTGCCTTTGCCCGTCTCGACGAAGAAGCGCCCGTCTTCCTGGCGGGCCACGGTCGTGACTTCGCTTCCAAAATGGAAGGTCGGCTTAAAGGGCTCTATTTGCTTCATGAGCGCATCAGTAAGTTCTTTGCCCGTGCAAACCGGTACCGCAGGAATATCAAAGATGGGCTTGTCGGGGTACAGCTCCATGGGCTGTCCACCGGGGTAGGCCAGTGAGTCAATCACGTGCGCTTTGATCTCTAACAGACCCAGTTCAAACACTTGAAACAAACCGACGGGGCCTGCACCAATGATGACGGCATCGGTCTCAATCACATCGGAACGAATGTCTGGGTGGGCGTTGGTCGTTGCAGCTGAGTCCATAAGGCGATAAGCATTTCCGCGCAAAGAGTGCGCGAGTCAATTCAAAAATAAGGGGGCTTAGCGGATCAACTCGGAGAGCTTATCCGTGCGGTCTTTCCAGTCGTCAGCCTCAGGCAACGGCTCTTTACGCTTGGTGATACTTTTCCAAGTGGGTATGCGTGACAGCTCAACGTTGAGTTTGATCATATGCATCTGCTCTTCAGGCAGGTCCTCCTCTGCATAGATGGCAGATACAGGGCACTCGGGAATGCATACGGCGCAATCAATGCACTCGTCTGGGTCGATGGTGAGGAAGTTGGGGCCTTCCCGAAAGCAGTCGACGGGACAGACGTCAACGCAATCGGTGTACTTGCATTGGATACAGGCTTCGGTAACGACGTGTGTCATAAGCAGCGTAGGGATCGAGTTTTATGTAAAGCCAATATTTTAAGCGCTTAGAGGCGGTTTTTTGATCACGAGGCCTTGATGCCCTGCGTTTCTAGCGGTTTATGCCGTAATCGCGGCAGCACCTCAGGTGGTGCGGGTGCGTCTCGTCATTTTTCTCACCGCCTGCCTTGCTTCTTGCAGCGGCGCACGCCGGGGATCAATGGCATCCATCAGGTCTGGTGGGAGTAGGGCGGGGGTGTCTGCGTGTGCCTCCCCGCACATTTGATCAGCCAAAACCATCCCCAGTAAAGGGGCGAGGCTGAGGCCACGTGAGCCCAGGGCCATGAGCCCAAACAGGCCGGGAGCGGTTTTGACCTGTGCGCGACGCAAGCTGGGGTCTACAGGCGAGGGTGTGGCTAACGGGAGCGCGCCTACCAGCGGCAACCGGTCTATCGAGGCGCATCGCACACCTACCCAGTCAATCAGGGTGCCTGCGTTGGCGTGTGTCTCCCATTCATCGCGGGCTTCAGGCGCCAAGCGGCGCAATAAGTCGGCGTTGTGCTCCCGGTCTTCTGTGCGCGGACGACAGTCATCGTCACCACGCCGATAGGTCGCACCGATGCTCCAGACCGCACCGCGCGGTGTGTCGAAGTAAGGGACGAAGACACCGCTTAGTCGTTTGGGAATCTGCGTTGGCTCGACGTTTGTCGTGTCTTGCTTCTGTTTGTGACGGGTGACGACAGCACCCATGGTCATTTGCCCCGCAACGGGCCTCAGCCCCAATGGGGCGTTGGGTAAGAGTGCGGCGCTGTCAAAGGCGGCGCAGACGACGACGTGCGTCGCATCACAGATAGTGGCTCGGTCGCGGTCTAGAACACGCCAACGCGGTGCGCCCACCGAGTCAGTTTGCAATGGTGTTAGGGCCTCGATTGCACCAACCGCACAGCCGGTGCGTATGGTGATTTGGCTTACACGCTGTGCGTCACCTATCCAAGCGGCAATGAGTGCGGCGGGCACGACGATGCAGGCGTCGTCGTGGTCAACCACCGATACGGTGTCGCCGCCGTCAGCGGCCACACAGTTGGCAATTTGCGTGGCATGCCAGCCACGTCCATCGGGTAAATATTGTTGCAGGTGTGCCTTGGTCACAGGCAACCCCAGGGCGGTAAGGCGGCTCATGGGTGTTGGCTGGGCGGTGCGGTGTGGGCTGAGTACCCCGACGGGTAGGTCCGAGGCGCCACTGGCTAGGCGCTCTCCGCGCTCTATGAGGGTGATGGACCAGCCACGCAGGGCCAGCGCGTGTGTAACGGCCGCACCTGCGAGACCCGCCCCGATAACGACGGCGTGTCGTTCTGCGCCCAAGTCGCTCAACGCTCTCGGCGCCCTGAGACGGGTTACGCGCCTTCCGTAGGCGGCACGTAGCCTTGGGCGGCGTCGGCACCGTCTCCAAAGAAGTGGTTCTCCATTTGCCGTGCGAGATACTGACGCGCACGGGCATCGGCTAGGTTCAAGCGATTTTCGTTTACCAGCATGGTCTGGTGCTTCAACCAGTCGGCCCACGCCTGCTTGCTGACGCTCTGCCATAGGCGTTTACCCAGCTCGCCGGGGTAGGGCGCGAACTCCAAACCTTCTGCCTCAACGCCTAACTTGATGCACTTAATCATGCGTGTCATTCAAAAATTCCTTTGTGTCAATGCACCGTACTTTATCAACATTTGAAGCACCTCACACGATAAAGAGGCATGGACGCCTTCTACGGCGGTTATTATTTAAGCTGTTACCAAATGTATTAACCCGTGGAGAACCCATGCAGACGCAGCTATTCAACCGTGACCACTTCGTCGCCCGATTTACCCGTCGGACATCGGTACTCATGGCTTTGTGGTGCGTGGGCCTTCTGGTTTTTGGCTTATACCTGCAGCATGCACAAGGCTTAGAGCCGTGTCCAATGTGTATCGTCCAAAGATACGCCCTGGTGCTGGTGTTTGTTCTTTGCGTGATTGCGGCATTGTGGCCTGCTAATTGGTTGGGTGGGCTGGCGTCGATGTTGACGGTGCTGATGTCTCTGGCAGGCGCAGGCGTCGCGGCTAGACAGAGTTGGTTGCAATGGTTTCCGCCAGAGATGTTCTCGTGCGGACGTGACTTCTACGGCATGATCGAGGCGTTCCCGCTGCAGCGCGTGATACCCATGTTGCTGAAAGGCAGTGGTGACTGCACCGCCATAGACTGGACATTCTTGTCGCTGTCGATTGCAAACTGGTCGTTCCTTAACTTCGTTTTGCTGGCCTTGGTGAGCGCCCTCATCGTGCGCTATCGCTGGCGCTAATTCGTAGGCCGTTAATTCGTAGGCCGTTAATTAACGCGGCTCTTTACAGCTTCTTCAGAAAGACCTTGCTGCGGCGATCGGTGTTGTACTTCATGCGCCTAGCCGCAGGTAGCTGTTCGGTTGGTACTTCCACAAACCCCCGCTTAATGAACCAATGCATGGTTCGCGTGGTCAGCACAAAAATACTCTTCAGCCCCTGCGCGCGTGCACGTTGCTCAATGCGCTTGAGCAGGCGCTCGCCGTCGCCTTGCGCCTGACTTTGCGTGGAGACGGTGAGGGCGGCCATTTCACCGGTGCGCTCTTCCGGGTAGGGGTAGAGCGCGGCGCAGCCGAAAATAACGCCGTCGTGCTCGATGATGGTGTAGTTCGATGCGTCGCGTTCGATTTCGGTTCGATCCCGCTTGACCAAGACGCCTTCGCGCTCCAAGGGTTCAATCAGAGAGACGATGCCGCTCACATCATCAATGGTCGCCTCTCGCAGGCTTTCTAGCTTCTCATCGACGACCATGGTGCCAATGCCATCGTGGGTATAAATTTCTAATAGCGGTGCGCCATCAACGGCGAAGGGCAAAATGTGGCTGCGCTCCACACCGCTTTCGCACGCGTGGGCGCAATAGCGGAGGTAAAAGCTGGTGTCTGTTGCCCGCTCTGCCTTAGGAAGCCGCGCCAAAATGGCGGTGGCCTGCGCTAGGGGGAGCTCGGTGACGATGGGCGTACTGGGGTCGTCTACGGTTTGGTGAATGCCGGAAATTTCGGTCAGAAACATCAACTTGTCGGCCTGTAGCGCAATTGCTGTGGCCGTTGCGACATCTTCCATTGCCAAGTTAAATGCCTCACCGGTTGGCGAAAAGCCAAAGGGCGACAGCAACACGAGCGCGCCCATATCGAGCGCACTGGCAATACCGGCAGCGTCTACTTTGCGCACGGTGCCAGAGTGGATGAAGTCAATTCCGTCAACCAAGCCAACAGGCCTAGCCGTGATGAAGTTGCCGGACAAGACGCGAACGGTGGCACCCGCCATGGGGGTGTTGGGCAGGGCTTGGCTGAACGCGGCTTCAATCTCGTAGCGCAGCTGGCCCGCGGCCTCCTGCGCGCAGTCTAGGGCCACAGAGTCGGTGATGCGGGTGCCCATTGCAAACCGCGCCTCATGGCCTTTGGCGGCCAATTGCTCGTTCACCTGCGGGCGAAAGCCATGCACGAGCACGATGCGTACGCCCATGCTTTGAATCAGGGCCAAATCTTGCACAACGCTGGGTAACTTTCCCGCAGCGATGGCTTCGCCTGCGAGACCAACCACCAATGTCTTGCCACGGTGCATGTGTATGTAGGGGGCGACCGAGCGGAACCAAGGCACAAAAGTGAAGTTAAAAACATCAGACATGGCGTTTAAGGGGGTGGTTCTGTGGTGAAAATAGCCCCCCTCACGGGGAGCGACCAATCCATAAGGATAATCGTTCCTGGAGTGAAGTTGTTTTTTGTGTTCGAAACGCGGGTGTAACGTTGGATTTAAAGCTAAATTTTCCGGAGTCTTTGCCCGTCAGCGCCAAGCGTGACGAGATCATGGCTCTGATGCGTGAGCACCAAGTGGTCGTCGTTTGTGGCGAGACCGGCTCGGGTAAAACCACGCAGTTGCCCAAGATGGCGTTGGCGCTAGGCCGTGGTCGAATCAACGGCGGTGGTCTGATTGGGCATACCCAACCGAGGCGAATTGCCGCGAGCAGCGTCGCCAAGCGCATCGCGTCCGAGCTCAACACGCCCTTGGGTGAGGTCGTTGGCTACAAGGTGCGCTTCCAAGATCGGTTGGGGCCCAAGTCGTCAGTGAAGCTGATGACCGACGGGATATTGCTGGCGGAGACGCAGACAGATCCGATGCTCAAAGCCTACGACACCATCATCATCGACGAGGCCCACGAACGTAGCTTAAACATTGATTTTTTGATGGGCTTCTTGCGTCAGCTGTTACCGCGACGCCCAGATCTGCAAGTTATTGTGACGTCGGCGACGATTGATGCCGATCGGTTTGCGCAGTATTTCGCCTCCAGAAAAGGACCGGCGCCGGTCGTGCAGGTGTCGGGGCGGACCTTTCCGGTGGAGGTGCGTTGGCGCCCCTTTGAGGAGAGCAAAGACGCTGACCTCAATACCGCCATTTCAGATGCCGTCGATGATTTGTGGCGTGGCGGTGGGATGCGTAGTGCGGGTGACATTTTGGTGTTTTTACCCGGTGAGCGCGAAATTCGAGAGGCCACGGATCACCTGCGCAAGCACCTAAGCCACCAGCCCACCCTAAGGGATGCGGAGATATTGCCCTTGTTCTCACGGCTGAGTCAGGCGGAACAAGACCGTGTTTTTGAGACGGGTGGCCAACGGCGTGTGGTGCTCGCCACCAACGTCGCGGAGACCTCGCTCACGGTGCCCGGTATTCGCTTCGTGATTGATGCGGGTACGGCACGGGTTAAGCGCTATAGCTACCGTCAGAAAGTGGAGCAACTGTTGGTTGAGCCTATCAGCCAAGCAGCAGCGAATCAGCGCAGCGGGCGTTGCGGTCGCGTAGCCGATGGCATTGCGATCCGGCTTTACGCACAAACCGAGTTTGATGCACGGCCGCGGTTTACCGACCCTGAGATTTTGCGCAGCTCCTTGGCAGCGGTGATTCTGCGCATGAAGGCCCTGCATCTGGGCGATATTGAACAGTTTGCATTTCTTGATCCGCCGCCTCGCAAGGCCATTGTTGACGGCTACCAACTACTGAATGAGCTGGGTGCCGTCGATGAGGTGAACGCGCTGACACCCATAGGACGCACGCTGTCCAAGTTACCGCTAGATCCGCGCGTTGGCCGCATGATTGTGGAGGCCAAGGCCCGCGGTGCACTGGCTGAGGTGATGGTGATTGCCGCATCTCTGTCGTTACAAGACGTGCGTGACCGCCCCATTGAGAAACAGGCTCAGGCGGATCAGGCGCATAAGAAATTTGATGATGAGCGCAGCGAGTTTTCTGGCATCTTGCGTTTGTGGGCTTGGTTGTCTCGGTCCCGTGGTGGGCCGACGAATGACCCGTTGCTTTCTGCGTGGGCGAGTGGCGCCAAACCCGAAGGCGCTGACGCACAGCCGTCACTGCGCAGCCAAAATGCGCACCTAAGCCCAGACAAGCGTGGCGCGTCGCGGGACGGCCTCAATACCTTGGCCAAGCAGTTTAAAAAGCCTGGGGCCTCTAAGCATGCATCGGCGGTGGTGGAGGCTGTACACAAACTATCTAATCGCCAGTACGAGCAGGTGCTAAAGGAGAGCTACGTCAATATTCGCCGCGCGCGCGAGTGGCGTGATATTTACTCGCAACTGCATACCGTGGTCGCGGAGCAGGGCTGGACCTTGAACCAAAAGCCTGCAGGTTACGAGTCGTTGCACTTGTCTTTGTTGGCGGGACTGCTTGGTAACGTGGGGTGTAAAAACGAAACCGAAGACTGGTATCTTGGCGCCCGCGGGATCAAGTTTTTACGCCACCCCGGTGCCAACCTGAGTAAGAAACCGGGCAAGTGGATTGTGGTGGCCGAGTTGGTTCAGACCACGCGTCTGTTTGGTCGTGGGATCGCACAGATTGACCCCAAGTGGCTGGAAGAGGTAGGCGGTCATTTGCTGAAAAAACAGCTACTGGAGCCGCACTGGGAGAAGAAGTCGGCACACGTTGTCGCGCTCGAGCGCGCCACGCTATACGGCTTGGTGGTTTACAACCAGCGGCGTATTCGCTACGACCGCATTGACCCCGTGTTGTCACGGACTTTGTTTATTCGCGAAGGCTTGGTCGGCGGTGCTTACGAGTGCAAGCTGCCGTTTCTAGCGGCCAATCGCCGCATGATGCGCGAGGTGTTGGACTTGGAGCACAAGTCACGGCGACAAGATGTGCTCGTGGACGATAGCTTGATAGAGGCTTATTACGACGCGCAGCTGCCCGATGACGTGTTCAGTGGCGATACGCTAGAGCGCTGGTATCGGGTTGAATCAAAAAGAACCGACCGCTTATTGTTCCTAGACCGTGAGAGCTTGATGCGCCATGAGGCCAGTGGCGTGACGCACCAAGCGTTTCCAAAAGTGGTTCGCGTGGGTGGGGTGGATTGCTTGGCGACCTACCTGCATGAACCCGGTGATAGCAAAGACGGCTTGACCGTGGAGGTGCCGATATTTGCGCTGAATCAAGTCGACGCAGGGCGCTGCGAGTGGCTGGTGCCCGGTATGTTGAAGGACAAAATACAAGCGCTTCTAAAAAGCTTGCCCCAAAGGCCGCGCTCTCGTTTAGTGCCCATACCGCACACCGCGGAAAGCATGGCCGAGGTGCTATCGGCACAGGGTACGTTCGGTAACGGCAGCCTGACCGATGCCGTGGTGCGTTTGGTGCGTGAGAAGACCCAACTTGACGTCAAGGCGGCAGAGTTCAAGGCCGATATGCTGAGTCCCCATTTGTTGATGAACATCAAGGTGGTGGATGAAACGGGGCGGCAGTTGGGCATGGGGCGTCAAGTGGCAACGCTGAAGGCCAACCTAGGCGGAAAAGCCCGTGGTGCTTTCCAAGCGTTGGCTCAGCTGAAGCTGGGTACACCACCGGCATCGCAGGCGTCTGCGAACGAGCAACCATCATCTCCTGCGGCGGGGGAGTTGAAAGGGGTAGGGGCGCCAAGCGCATCTGCTGTTTCAAGCGACACCTTGGTCAACAGCGTGCCGCAGTGGGATGCCCAGACACAGCATACCGAGTGGTCATTTGGCCCCTTGCCAGAGCTGATGGAAATTCGACAAGGCAAGCAGAGCATGGTTGGCTTTCCGGCGCTAGTGGACCAAGGTGATGCGGTGTGCGTGGCGGTGTTTGATGAGCCTGATGTGGCGGCTAGACAGCACCGCATGGGTCTGTCGAGGCTGTGCGCCTTGCAGATCAAAGATGCGTTGAAGTATCTTGAAAAAAATATTCCTGACCTCCAAATGATGTCTGTGGCCTACATGCCGCTAGGCACTGCTGAACAGCTGCGCGCGCAGATTATTGCTGTTGCGATCGACAAGGCGTTTCTGCAAGCACCTTTGCCAACCGACGCCGATAGCTTTCTGGAACGGGTGAAGGATGGGCGTGGACGGCTGACGTTGATCGCCAATGAGGTGGCCAGAACCAGCGGCGACGTGTTGGTTCATTTCACCAAGGTTCAGCGCAAGTTACGCGATAGCAAAGCGCTGGGTCCTGTGTGTGCGGATGTAGAGCAACAGTTGGGGCGTCTGATGCCAACGCAGTTTGTACGCGACACGCCATCAGAGCAACTCGCCCATCTCCCGCGGTATTTACAGGCGATGGTGTTGCGCCTAGACAAAGCCCGCAATGAGGCTGCCCGCGATGCACTCAATACACGCGAGGTCCAGCGTTTGGAGCAGGCCTTTTATCGCTTGCTCTCGCAGCGCAAAGGGCAGGTTGATGACGCCACAAAAGCCTTCAGATGGTTGTTGGAGGAGCTGCGCGTTGGCTTGTTTGCACAAGAACTTCGAACGCGTCAGCCTGTCAGCGTGAAGCGCCTAGAGAAGGCGTTGGCTTTGTTGCAGGCCTGACCGGCCCGCGCTCAACCGCGCAGGCAACGGGGCGCTTACAGCTCGTAGTTATCGCCCGCGCCGGCCATGGCCTTGAGGATCAGGTCTTTGCTCAAGTTGGGACTCAAAAGCTCAGCTAGGCGCAAGACGTAAAGCCTAAGGTAGGCGCCGCGCTTGAAGGCGATTCTGGCGATATTGCCGCCGAACAGGTGGCCGGCGGGTCTGCTGACCAACTCGGGTGACAAGGTGTTTTTGTTGATCGCCATCTCCGCCACGATACCCACGCCCATGCCCAAAGCAACGTAGGTTTGAATGACATCTGAATCAATGGCATCCAAGACCACGTTGGGCTTCAATGCGCGGTTGGCGAATGCGGCATCAATACGACTGCGTCCGGTATAGGCGCTGTGGTAAGTGACGATTGGGTGGTCAACCAAATCTTCTAAGCGAATGCGCTCCAGCGCGGCGAGCGGATGGTTGCTGGGCATGACCAATGCGTGATGCCACTCGTAGCAAGGCAGGGTCATCAGGTCGTCAAATTGGCTTAGAGACTCTGTCGCAATGCCGATGTCGGCGGTGTCGTTGAGCAGCATCTGTGCGACCTGACTGGGGGAGCCCTGGTGCAAGCTGATATTGACCAAGGGGTAGGCTTGGCGTAGCTTGGCAACCGGCTCAGGCAGCACGTAGCGGGCTTGCGTATGGGTGGTGGCGATGCTTAAGGTGCCCGAGTCTTGGTTCGCGTATTGTTCGCCGATACGCTTGAGGTTTTGAATTTCGCGCAAGATGATATCGATGCTTTTAAGCACATGCGCGCCGGGTTCAGTGATGCGCTTGAGCCGTTTGCCGTGCCGCGTGAAAATTTCAACGCCTAGTTCATCCTCGAGTTCAATAATGGCCTTGGAGACCCCGGGCTGTGACGTATGCAACGCCTTGGCGGTTTCGGTGAGGTTCAGGCTGCGCCTAACGGCTTCTTGAACAAATTTAAATTGATGCAGATTCATGCGGTGTCAGTTCCATCCCTTGCGGGCAGCTAGCGGCGTAAAACCAGCCAAGAGAAGGCGAGCAGAGATATCGCCGAGTAAATAAGGCTGGGCGCCGCTGCAGCGAGCCACGGCTGCCAGGTACTTAGGTTGCCAATAAAAGAGAACATGCTGTTCATTAAAAAGAAGCTGATGCCTGTTAAAAAGCCAATAAATACGTAGCCTGCAATGCCTTCTGATCGAAAATGCAGGTAAGCAAAGGGCAGGGCTAAGGCCACCATCACCAAGCAACCCATAGGGTAAAAGAGCTTGCGCCAAAATTCTATTTCGTACTGTTGCGCGCTTTGTCTGTTTTGGTCGAGATGGGTCACGTATTCGTACAACTCGAGAGTGCTGAGATTGTCAGGATCCAATAGGGCCACGGAGACCATGTCTTTTGTTATGTCTGTCCGCCATTCATAGGTTTTAAATGACTCAGTTGCGATGCGGTTGTCTTTGGTTGCGCTATCGCGCTCATTCGCGGGAGAGGCATTGTCATAGCGGGCAATCGTGCCCTGAGTTAGTTGCCAAGATCCATCACCGACATCAATGCCGTCGCTGGCCGTAATTGTGCGCTTTAGTCGGCCCGCCGAATCAAATTCAAAAATTTTGACTTGCTGGAAGGCCAAGCTTGCATTAATTGCACCCACATTAACCGAGGCCGTTTCGGAGCGTTTGGGTGACGATTCTTTCAACCACGCGCCGGTTCGTCCCGTGCTAACACTCCCATCGAAGCGCACCTTCAGCAAGGTTTGCTGCTTGTTGGTGTACGGTGCGATGTAGTCGCCCGTGATGAACGTAAAAACTGCAAAAACCAAGCCCAAGGACAGCATGGCCCGCAGCGCCATCCACGGTCCAAGGCCACTGACTCGCAAGATGGTGAACTCTGAGCTTTGCGCCAGACGCGTGAGGACCAAAATAGTGCCGATGAGTACACAGATAGGCATCAGTTGATAGAGACGCCACGGCAGGCCTAACGCCACGGCGTACAGCGCCGTTAGCAGCGTAAATGGCTCGTTGGCATCTAGTGGGTTTAGCCTGCCAAGCGAGGGCAGTTGGTCAACCAGGTCGAAAAAAGAGAACAGTCCCAAAAAACCCAGGGCGATGAAGGTCACGGCCGTGAAAATCTCTTTGTACAAGATGACGCGTAGGGTCTTCATGCGGTGGTTTTTCCGGCCGTGCGTGGCGAAATCAGTGCCTTTAAAACGTCCCAGAGCGCAATTTGGCGGTGCCGCTTGTACAGCCAAAGAAGTGCCAGAGAAAATGCACCGCCGTGCAGTGCAAGCATCATGGGAACGAAGTCGACCTTTTGAAAACTGATCCAACTGCTGCTGACGGTATGGAGGTTGAAATAAATGATCGCCGTTAGCATCGCCATTAACAGCGGACTACCGCCTTTGCCTCGGGTGTTTTGCTTGGCAACGGCCAGCCCCAGCAAGACAAAATTGAACGCCATAAATGCCATCCCAAGACGCCATGCGAGCTCGCCTTGGGCAGGGGTGTCCCAGCGCTTGAGAAGCGTCCGCGTCGTGGCACTTTTGAGAGAGTAGTCCGTGCCGATGGCAATGGGTTCTTTAACTAAGTTACCCTGGCGCTCGAAGATGGTTACCGTTTGTTGTTGTCCGTCGGCGCTAAGCCGTACCTGCTGACCGTTGTTTAACTCCATGAACTGCCCCTCGGGCTTATCCACTACTTGGCCATCCTTGGCGGAGATGACCGATGTGCCGCGTGCATTTTTACTGGAAATAAATATATCGTTACCCGTTTGCCCCGTATCGCTGGTCTTGTCCATAAAGAAGACAAGGTCGCCGCTTGCTGACTCCTTGAACTCGCCGGGTGCGACGCGGTCAATGTTTCCCCGCGCTTCGAATTGACCTTTTAATGTGTCAAGTTGGGCGTTATGCCATGACCAAGCCCATATTTGTAGGGCCAGTATCGCTATTAGGATGGGCCACGCGAATCGAAAAGCAGGCGCTATAAATTGGAAAATCCCTGCGCCACTGTTGAACCAAATAACCATTTCACTGTCGCGGTACATACGCGACATGGTGGAGACCACCGCGATAAATAAAGCGACGGACAAAATAAGCGGCATTCTGCCCAGTGCGCTGTAGGCGAGCGCAAGGGTTAAGGACTCTGGGTCGAGCTCACCTTCTGAGGCTAAACCCAGCGTGCGGATGAGCATCAGCGTCATGACAATGGTGAATAAAACCACCCAGCTTGTCCAAAAGCTACGCGCTAAGTCTTTTCTGATGGAGGAATGGAATAACATCTAGGGGTCTATACACAATAGGTGGATTATGAACGTTGAACTCAAAACCCTTTCATTCGACAAAGCTTGTCAGAAGCGCTGTGATGCATTGATTATCCTGCTTCCCAAGGATACGCGCGCGCCTTCCAAAGGAACCGCTGTAACGCAGTGGATTGCGCAAGCCCAACACAAGGGTGCGCTAAGTGGTGGCGCAAACAACACAATTACGGCTTACGGAGACCCTCGGTTTAACGCCCAACTGGTTCATGTGGTCGCCGTAGATGCCCATGCTCCGGACGAGGTACAGGCCGCACTGGTTGCTGCCGTGCGTGCGGTGAGTGGGCAAGCCCAATCGGTGGTGGTTGCCTTGCACCCGCTTGAAGCCGGCTTTGAGGCGTCATCTGACAATGGTGTGGACTGGATGCACCTGCTGGTGAGCTCGGTGGGTGAGGCGACCTACCAATACAGCACCAGTAAGGCCAAGACCGCGCGCAAGGCTTGGACGGGCATGGTGACCTTTGCTGTGACGCAATCGGGTGCGGTGAAGTCGACGTTCGAGCGCGCTTGCGCGGTGGTGTCTGGAATGAATTTGGCCAAAGAGTGGGCAAATCGGCCTGCAAACCTAGCCACGCCCACGATGCTGGGTGAGGAGGCCAAGCGCCTGGCTAAGTTCAAGGGCATGCGGGTTGAGGTGATGGGGCCACGCGAAGTAGCGCGCCTCAAGATGGGCGCCTTCATGGCCGTCGCGCAAGGCTCTGTCCAGCCTCTGCGGTTCATTGTTGTCCGTTATCAGGGCGGGCCGGCGGATCAGGCCCCAGTGGTGTTGGTTGGCAAGGGCATCACGTTTGACACGGGCGGCATTTCCCTGAAGCCAGGCGGCGACATGGATGAGATGAAGTACGACATGGGCGGTGCCGCGAGTGTGCTGGGTGCGATGCACGCGATTGGGCAGTTACAACCGGCGACCAACGTAGTGGCATTGATCCCGAGTTGCGAAAACATGCCAGATGCCGCTGCGGTAAAACCTGGTGATGTGGTCACCAGCATGAGTGGCCAAACCATAGAAATTCTAAATACCGATGCTGAGGGGCGCCTGATATTGTGTGACGCCTTGACATATGCCAAGCGTTTCAAGCCCGCCCATGTGGTGGATATTGCAACGCTTACAGGGGCCTGCGTGATAGCGCTGGGACATGTGCGCACGGGTATGTTCTCGGCGGATGATGCGCTTGCGCAGTCGTTGAGCGACGCGGGTGAACAGACGCGCGATTTGTGCTGGCGTATGCCGCTTGATGCCGCTTATGGACGGTCATTGAAGTCAAATTTCGCAGACATACCGAATATCGGCGGTGGGCGTGCCGGCGGTTCGATTACGGCCGCGAAGTTTCTGGAAAAATTCACGGAGTCGTTTAAGTGGGCGCACTTGGATATCGCGGGAACCGCGTGGATCAGTGGCGCGGCAAAGGGTGCCACCGGGCGCCCGGTACCGTTGCTGGTCCACCATGTGCTGAACAACGCGGCAAAAGGCCGTCGGGGTTCGCGGCGTTAAGCGGGTTGCGCCATGTCTAGTTTGGTAGCGGTTGCCTTCCATACCGGCGTGGCGGACGCGGTGGTGCACCTGCGCCGCTTGGTGGCGAAAGCGCTCAAGCTGGGCGAACCCATGGTGGTGATCTGCGACCCGGCCGAATTGGATGCAACGGATTTGGCGCTATGGTCTGAGCGAAGCACATTTGCGGTGCATTGCCGCTACGACGCGCCGGCGGCGGTGCTCAATCGGACGCCCGTGGTGTTGGCAACCGAGGTATCGCAGGTAACGACGCGGGCGCGTTTGGTGAATATCAGTGGCCAATGGGTGGCAGACTGCGAGACGTTTGCCCGTGTCGTTGAAGTGGTCACGCCCAGTGGTGCGGCGGCTGCGCGTGACCGTTGGAAGCGTTACGCCCAATTGGGTGCCGAGCTGTCAAATACGGGATTTGGCGCCTAAGCCGCTCGTCAAGGTTAAGGGTAAACCCTTGCGTTGATGCCCGCGTCGACGCTCGCCCGTGCAATCGCTTGGCATCTGGGTTACCGTTTTCGGCGTGGGATCGCGTTAAGCTCGTACCGAGTAGGCTACCAGCACTACAATTTAACCATGTTGAATCAAGGACTTCCATGCAAATGAAGACGAAACTCGCACTGATAGCGGCGGCGGCTCTGGCCCTCGTCGCTTGTAGCGACAACACCGGCGAAGCATCGAGTGACGATATGCTGATTGTCAAAATCGGCCACGTCGCTCCAACCAGCGGTGCCATTGTCCACTTGGGTAAAGACAATGAAAACGGTGCGCGTATGGCGATTGAGGAGCTGAACGCATCGGGCATGACGATTGGCGGCAAGCCAGTCACCTTTGAGCTATTGGTTGAAGACGATGCCGCTGATCTCAGAATGGGTACAGCGGCCGCGCAGCGGTTGGTTGACGCAAAAGTTAATGGGGTGGTTGGTCACTTGAACTCCGTCACCACCATTCGCGCGTCATCGATTTACCATAACGCGCGTTTGCCGCAAATTTCTCCATCCGCGACCAACCCCACGTACACACGCCAGGGTTTTGACACGACCTTTCGCTTAGTGGCTGACGATGCCCAGTTGGGCGCCACTTTGGGGCGTTACGCGATTGAAACCCTCAAGGGTAAAACGGTGGCGCTAATTGACGACCGTACGGCCTATGGGCAAGGCGTTGCCGATGCATTTGAAAAGGGCGTGGCTGCGGCAGGCGGTACGTTGGTTGCGCGTGAATTTACGACCGACAAGGCGACCGACTTCACCGCGATCCTGACCGCTATCAAGGCGAAGGCGCCTGACGTCGTGTTCTTCGGCGGTATGGATGCGGTTGCGGGCCCGCTGTTGAAGCAAATGAAGCAACTAGACCTACAAGCAAAGTTCATGGGCGGTGACGGCATTTGCACCGCAGGTTTGCCCGCGTTGGCTGGTGACAGCTTGGCAGATGACATGGTCTATTGTGCGGAAGCGGGTGGTGTGGATGCGGCAGGTAAGCCTGCGATGGACAAGTTCCGCGCAGACTTCAAGGCCAAGTACGGTGATGACGTGAAGGTGTATGCGCCATACGTCTACGACGCCGTGAAGTTGATGGCCGATGCGATGCAGCGTGCAGATTCAGCTGATCCAGAGAAATACCTACCCCTGTTGGCAAAGACAGCCGGTTATCAAGGCGTCACCGGCACGATTTCATTTGATGAAAAGGGCGATATCCAGAATGGCGCATTGACGGTGATGACCTACCGCGGTGGTCAACGGACCCAGTTGGCGGTTATTCGCTAGCTAGCGACGGCGCCCGCTGTGTTTAAAAAGCCACCTTCGGGTGGCTTTTTTGATGATTGGCCTTCTTACAGCACGGGTTCTGCTGTTTTGCGCCCCTAACGGCCTGTGACTGACTAAAATGACGGGTTGCACAGCTATTGCGCTGTCGCTGAACAGAATCCCCAACATGAATATGCCCATAGACGTGTCGCAATTTGAGCGACTCGCCAAGCCCATTACCAGTTACCGACCCTATTGGGCCAAGCGGTTCGGTACGGCCACATTCTTGCCGACATCGCACGAGGAGATGCTGGCATTGGGCTGGGACAGCTGCGACATCGTCATTGTGTCTGGCGATGCCTATGTGGATCATCCCAGTTTTGGTATGGCGGTAATCGGCCGGACCCTAGAGGCACAAGGGTTTCGAGTGGGCATCATTGCGCAGCCTGACTGGCAAAGTGCGGAGCCCTTTAAAGCATTGGGTAAACCCAATTTGTTTTATGGCGTCACCGCAGGGAACATGGACTCCATGATCAACCGCTACACGGCGGACCGCAAGATGCGCTCGGATGACGCGTATACGCCGGGTGGACAAGGGGGAGCGCGCCCCGATCGCGCCGCATTGGTGTACGCCCAACGTTGCCGTGAGGCCTATAAAGAGGTGCCCATTATTGTGGGCGGTATCGAGGGGTCCTTGCGCCGTATTGCGCATTACGACTATTGGCAAGACAAGGTGCGTCGCTCCATGGTGGTCGACGCCAAATGCGATCTCTTACTGTACGGCAATGCCGAGCGAGCCATCATTGAGATTGCGCACCGGTTGGGAAAAGGGGAGGCGGTACAAGACATCACGGATGTGCGTGGGACGGCATTTGTGCGGCGCGAGACGCCAGACGGTTGGTTTGAAATCGACTCCACCGACGTTGATCAACCGGGACGCGTGGACAGCCATGTGAACCCCTATCTGATGGTTTCCGAGCAAGCCGCGGCAAACGGAGCGACGTGCGCGCGTGAAGACGAGGCCGATGCCACCGCGCTTGCTGCGAACGCGGCGACAACAACGCCGGCGTTAGAGGGTGCGGCTTCTTCCTCTGCAGGGGTGGTGGTCAAGCCCCTGAACTTCGTCCCCAACCCGGCGCTGCAACGTGCGGCCAACGGGCGCATCAAGGCGCCACCGCGTGAACGCAGCGTGATCAGGTTGCCGTCGTATGAGCAGGTCAAGCGCGACCCGGTGCTGTATGCGCACGCGAATCGTGTGCTGCACCTTGAGACCAACCCGGGTAACGCGCGTGCCTTGGTTCAGACACACGGCGAAGGCAAGACCGCACGCGATGTGTGGGTGACGGCGCCGCCGATTCCGCTGACAACGGCCGAAATGGACCACGTGTTCGATTTGCCCTACGCCCGTAGCCCGCATCCACGTTATGCTGATAAGTCGGGCGGGCATAACGGCGAGACCAAAATACCCGCTTGGGAAATGATCCGCTTCTCTGTCAACATCATGCGCGGTTGCTTCGGCGGCTGCACATTTTGTTCCATTACGGAGCATGAAGGCCGTGTGATTCAAAGCCGTTCCGAGGACTCCATCATCAAAGAGGTGGAGGCGATTCGGGACAGTGTTACGGGCTTTACCGGCGTTATTTCTGATCTGGGTGGACCGACCGCCAATATGTACCGCATTGGCTGCAAAACGCCAGAGATTGAGGCGGCTTGTCGCAAACCGAGTTGTGTCTATCCGGGCATTTGTTCCAACTTAAACACCAGCCATGACCCGTTGATTAAGCTCTACCGCCGCGCGCGGGAACTGCGCGGGGTCAAGAAAATACTGATCGGTTCTGGTTTGCGATACGACCTTGCGGTTGAGTCACCAGCGTATGTAAAAGAGTTGGTGACGCATCACGTCGGCGGCTATTTAAAAATTGCACCTGAGCATACCGAGGGGGAGCCGCTGGCGAAGATGATGAAGCCGGGCATAGGAACCTACGATCGCTTTAAGCAAATGTTTGATAAGTTCAGCGCCGAAGCTGGGAAAAAGCAGTACCTCATTCCCTACTTCATCGCCGCGCACCCGGGTACGCGTGATGAGGACATGATGAACCTCGCCGTTTGGTTAAAGCGCAATGGGTTTCGTGCCGATCAAGTGCAGACCTTTTACCCCAGCCCGATGGCGACGGCGACAGCCATGTATCACTCCGGACGAAACCCCTTGCGCAAAGTGGGACGGCAGTCAGAAACGGTGGATGTGGTGCGTGGTGAAAAGCGTCGACGCTTGCACAAGGCATTTTTACGCTATCACGATCCAAACAACTGGCCTTTGCTGCGCGACGCGTTGAAGGCGATGGGACGGTCAGATCTGATCGGCAATGGAAAAGTGCACCTCATACCCAGCTACCAGCCACTGAGTACGGGCGAGTACGTCAGCGCGCGTCGTAAGAACAGCACGCCAGCACATGCTAAGAGCGGCACAGGCAGCAGCGGTAAAACCAAGCTGGGTAAGACCAGCGCGGTTCAACCCAGAGCGGGCCGTCTGCTTACCCAACACACGGGCCTACCGCCGCGCGCGGGTACGGGCGCGAGCAATGGCCCAACGACCGGCGCGGCCGCATCTAAGACACGCAAAAATCGCAAGTAGCGTCGGGCTGTGTACCTAGCCTGA
>JABBAS010000027.1:22445-33919 GCA_018607835.1 Methylobacillus sp.
GGATTTAGCGGTTGGCATGACGCAGGTCTTTCTCGCGGTTGTTCCATGGACGCGGGTGTATGGTTATGCTTCGCTTCCCGCGTGTATCTGTCCTGATCATTACATGGGCAAACCCACATAGTTTTCCGCCAGCGACTCACTGGCCGCGCGTGAACCCACGAGATACGCGAGCTCGGCTTCTTGGACCTTCTGATTGAAGGTGCCTTCAGCGGGAAACTGGTGCATCAAACTGGTGAACCACCAAGAGAAGCGTTCTGCTTTCCAGACCCGAGACAACGATTTTTCTGAGTAGGTGTCGATACCTTGCGGGTCGCTGTCTGTGAAATATGTCTGAAACGCCTCCGCGAGGTAGCAGACGTCGGATGCCGCAAGATTCAAGCCCTTCGCGCCGGTGGGCGGAACGATATGGGCCGCGTCGCCAGCTAAAAAGAGGTGGCCGAATCGCATGGGTTCGGTGACAAAGCTTCGCAATGGTGCAATACTTTTTTCGATCGATGGTCCCGTGATGAGTCGCTCGGCGGCCTCGGGGTCCAGACGGGCGCGCAGTTCAGTCCAGAACGCGTCGTCACTCCATTGCGCTACCTTATCGGTAAGCGGGCACTGAACGTAGTAGCGGCTGCGAGTCATGCTGCGCATGGAGCACAAAGCGAATCCGCGCTCTGTGTTGGCGTAAATTAGCTCGTGTGAAACGGGCGGCACGTCGGCCAACACGCCTAGCCAACCAAAGGGGTAAATTTTCTCAAACGTCTGTAGGCTCTGGCTCGGCACGCTCGCACGACAGACCCCGTGATAGCCGTCACAGCCCGCTATAAACGTTGCCTCTATGGTTTTTTGCTCACCATTGTGGGTGAAGGTCACCTTGGGGCGCTCGCTGTCAAAGTCGCTAATTGCAACGTCTTGTGCATCGTAAAACGTCTCTAGGTTTTCTTGCGCTCGCGCGTGCATCAGGTCTTTGGTTACCTCGGTTTGACCGTAGACCATGACCCGTTTGCCACCGGTCAGCGCATGCAGGTCAATGCGGTGGCGGGCGCCTTTGAACAACAACTCAAAACCGTCGTGGGGAAGGCCCTCTTCGTGCATGCGGGCATCGACACCTGCCTTTGCGAGCGCGTCTATGGTTCCTTGCTCCAACACACCTGCGCGAATGCGTCCCAGGACGTAGTCTGCGCTTTGCCGCTCAACAATCACGGCATCTACCCCCGCTTTAAAGAGCAGTTGGCCCAAGAGTAGTCCAGCAGGTCCGGCGCCAATGATGGCCACTTGTGTCTTCATAAAAATCCTTTTTTAGCTTGTGTCATCTTTTGTGACTATCGTTGTCAAGCTTATAACGACAAAGCCATATGGGGGCGGTGGGTATGCGAATGTTGCGCGATAGACGCGCATTTTGCGCGATAATCGCACAAATTAGATGGGCTGTATGCTGGCGCCGGGGCAAAGCCCACCGCGTTCTGTTTCTGCGCAGCCTCTTGGGACTTCCCCAAGTTATTACCGACCAAGGTCCACCACGTGCCATCCCCCCTTGCCACCAACGCCAAAGACATGGCGCCCACCGATCCCAACTTCATTGCGGGACTTGCTAAAGGCTTGGCCCTGTTAGGGGCCTTTGACACGACGCATCAACGCATGAACGCCACACAAGCAGCGAGTCGGGCCGGGCTAACCCGCGCGGCGGCACGGCGTTACCTGCTCACGCTAGAGGCCTTGGGTTATCTTGAGAGTGATGGCAGCTATTTCTGGTTGACGCCAAAGGTGATGCAATTTAGCGGCAACTACCTCGCCTCTGCCCAGCTGCCCCGCGTGGTTCAACCGTACTTAGATCAGCTTGCCGGTCAGACCGGTGGCGCATTTTCAGTCGTGGTTGCCGATGGCGGTGAGGTCGTGATCGTTGCACGCAGTCGCGCCGCCTTGGTGGGCGCGGTGCAGGCTCTGCCCCCCGATAAAGCCCCATCGCCGATTGATTGGCGTAACGAGCAGGCCAGACAGATCCGCAGTGTGATGACCATGGCCCAAGGCTTGCATTTGGGCGCTCGTTTGCCTATGCATGCCACGTCAACAGGACTGGTGTTGCTGTCGCAATGGGATGAGGCTAAGCGCAGCCAGTGGTTACACGACCACGAATTGACACGCTTAACCCCCCAGACC
This sequence comes from Methylobacillus sp., assembly GCA_018607835.1. Classification (GTDB taxonomy): domain Bacteria; phylum Pseudomonadota; class Gammaproteobacteria; order Burkholderiales; family Burkholderiaceae_C; genus RS62. The sequence continues at coordinate 24,588 of JABBAS010000027.1, forward strand.
ATTACATCGCCAACGGTTTTGACAGCGCAGCTCACCCACATTCGCCAGCAACACTGGGCCTACGCCCAAGATGCACATGAGCTGGGCGTTGCCGCAATAGCGGTCCCGTTGCAACGTGGCGATGGCGATGTGGTGGCGGCGTTGAATGTGGTGATGGCCAGCGGCGGGCAGTCCTCTAGCGATGAGGCGCGGCGGATTGCACAGTGGTTGCCTTGGCTACAAGAGGCCGCTTTGCAGCTGCGCTCGGTTTTATAAAAAGAATTTACGGTTGCTGCTAATCCATTCTAAAAAATCGACCTTAAGGCGCTACAATACGAAGCTGTCGGAGCGTAGCGCAGCCTGGTAGCGCATCTGGTTTGGGACCAGAGGGTCGTAGGTTCGAATCCTATCGCTCCGACCATTGATCTAGAATTAGCCCCGTTACTGGGGCTTTTTCGTTTCACGTTCAGTACACCGTGTGCTGACGTCTCTGCCCGTAGCTCAGATGGATAGAGCAACGACCTTCTAAGTCGTGGGTCGGGGGTTCGATTCCCTCCGGGCAGGCCAATTTCTGAATGCCCTCATGCCCCGTATCGCGCTCACCAACTATGCGGTGGGCACCGGAGCCGACCTAACGCGGCGCATACACGGCTAGCGTTGCCTTCACGGCGTCCAATTGGGTGGTTGTTAAGGCGCCTGCTTGCCCGAGCAAGGCGACTTGTTTTTCGGCGACACTGCGGTAAAGCGCCACATCCAAACCATGCGTTTCAAGCGCCTGTAAATGGCGCTGTATAACCCCAATGTCTGCACGCGCAACCGGGCCGGCAATGGCGTGTCCTAGTGGCGCTGCAGGGGCAGATTGGGTCGCGTTGGTGGCGTTAGTGGCCGCTGCGGCTTCTGCCGCTGCGATGGTTTTACTCGCCAACGGCAGTAGGGCGTCGAGCATGTCTTCAGACTCGATGCCCGCCAAAGCCCATAGATTTGCAGCCTCAGCCAGCATAGATATCAAGGCGCTCGCCGCATAGCCCGCTCCGGCGTGATAAAGCGCACGCTGCCCCGGGCGAATAAACAGAGGCGTTAGCCCAATGGCTCGGGCGAGGGCCGTCGCCTGTTGTTGCAAGGGCGTGATCTGAGCGTCTTCTTTTGCGCCGCTTTGCGCGGGCGCATTTGGCGCACGGGCGATCTCAATACCGGCGCGTGACCCTGGCAAGGTGTCAACGGCAATGCGCGGTTGGGAGAAAATCTGCAGGGGGTGAAAACCGAGCAATGCGGCCCCCGCGTTTTGGGCAGAGCGCATGGCAGTGAGCTCCGTTGCGCCACTGCAATGCACGGCAACGTGGTGATCGCGCCAAGCGATGGTATCAGCAACGTGCGCAATGTGGTCATCGGGCACCGTCAGCCACAACCAGTCAGCCTGTAGCGCAGCCTCTGCTAGCGACAGGCGAGGGATGCCGGCCAGCAACCCATCGCCGGCAGTGTCTTCTGGTGCGCTCTTTTGGTCACGCGCCACGTAGCCCACAACCGGCACACCGGCGCGCTGAAAGGCGCACGCCAAACTACGCCCCACACGCCCAGCGCCAATGAAGGCAATCCGAGGATGGGCTTGTGCAGGCACGGTTGTCAGTCGTCTAGCGCTTGACGTATTGGTCTTTGCCGAATAGGGCTTGCCGGGCCTGGTCATCTACTAAGGGCTTACGCAGGTGCGCCAAAACGATGCCACCTCGTTTTACAGCTGGTCTCTCAGAGACCCGGTCGAACCAATCCTTAAGAGCGGGATAGTTCTTCCAATCAATCCCTTGGTTCTGCCAGCTGCGCAGCCAAGGGAAGGTTGCGATGTCTGCCACGGTGTACTGTTTACCCGCGATGTAAGGGTGCTTTTGAACCTGCTTGTCGAGCACACCGTAGAGGCGCTTTGCCTCGTTGGTGTAGCGGTCATACGCGTAATCAATTTTCTCGGGGGCATAAATCCGAAAGTGATGCGCTTGCCCGAGCATGGGGCCGACGCCCCCCATTTGGAACATCAGCCATTGCAGGGTTTCAAACTTTGCTGCATCTGATTTAGGTAAAAACCGATTGAACTTGCTTGCAAGGTACAGCAGAATCGCACCCGACTCAAACAGGTGCATCGGTTTACCGTTCGGTCCTTTAGGGTCGACCATGGCGGGGATTTTATTATTCGGGCTGATCTCCAAGAACGCCGGTTGAAACTGGTCGCCGGTTCCAATGTTGATCGGGTGGGCCTGCCAGTCACGACCTAGGCGTTGCCCGCACTCCTCCAACATGATGTGCACTTTGTGCCCATTGGGAGTCGCCCACGAATAAATATCAATCACAGTCTGATCCCTTTGTATTTAGCTACCCCGTGTCACCGGCATCTCAACGTCACGCGATAACACCGCATGCTTTGCCAACTCCAGTTTGGCAACTGCTACGCGGTGCACCTCGTCGGGGCCGTCTGCCAGGCGCAGTGTACGCTGGTTCGCGTAAGAGTAGGCGAGTGGGAAATCGCCTGACACGCCAGCCGCACCATGGGCTTGGATGGCCATGTCGATAATCTCGCACGCGATATTGGGTGCAATAACCTTGATCATGGCAATCTCAGACTTCGCCACTTTGTTACCGACCGTATCCATCATGTACGCCGCCTTTAATGTCAGAAGGCGTGTCTGTTCAATCTTGATTCGTGCATCCGCAATGCGCTCGTGCCAAACGCTCTGGGCAGAAATCGGCTTTCCAAAGGCAACACGCTCGTTGAGGCGCTTACACATGAGTTCGAGAGCGCGTTCCGCTGCGCCAATGGAGCGCATGCAGTGATGGATGCGTCCAGGGCCTAAGCGGCCTTGCGCAATTTCAAAACCACGTCCTTCACCCAAAAGCATATTGGATGCGGGCACACGCACGTTGGTGAGCTTCACCTCCATGTGGCCGTGAGGCGCGTCGTCGTAACCAAAAACCGTCAGTGGGCGCAACACCTCAATCCCTTTGGTGTTCGACGGCACCACAATCATGGACTGCTGGGAGTGGCGTGCGGCTTCTGGGTCTGTTTTACCCATCACGATGTAGACACCGCAGCGTGGGTCGCCCGCACCAGAACTCCACCACTTGCGGCCATTGAGTACGTACTCATCGCCATCACGCTCGATACGAAGTTGGACGTTGGTGGCATCGGATGATGCGACCTCAGGCTCTGTCATGAGAAAGGCCGAGCGGATCTCGCCGCGCAACAGAGGCTCAAGCCACGTGTCTTTGACTTCTTCGCTGGCGTAGCGCTCCAAGGTCTCCATGTTCCCAGTATCTGGCGCGCTGCAGTTGAACACTTCCGCGCCAAATGGCACACGCCCCATGATTTCACACAGCGGTGCATATTCCAAGTTCGACAAACCTTCTGGTGCCCGCTTAGAGTGCGGCAAGAAAAGATTCCATAAACCCGCCTCGCGTGCCTTGGGCTTTAGCTCTTCGACGATGGCGGTGGGTATCCACGCGTTACCTTTGGCTCGGTTTTCAGCAATCTCTCGATGAAAACGATCTTCGTTGGGGTAAATGTGTTCCTCCATAAACGCCAATAGCCGTGTCTGCATTGACTTGACTTTGTCGGAGTAATCGAAGTTCATGGTGTGTCCTTTTCTATCGCTTGTTAATCGTGTGTTTAGTGTGTGGCTAATGCTAAGGCTAATGCTCAGACCAAGGCTAAGGGGTGTAGGTTTGGGCCATGGCCCAACCCAACTCAGCCAAGGGCTTCGCTCCCGCCGCGGAATCTTTCGCCTTGGCGCTAGAGGCGGTACCCATTTCGACTCGTTTTGCAATGCCTTGCAAAATGGCAGCGAGCCGGAATAGGTTGTAGGCGATGTAAAAAGCCCAGTCTTTTTGCAACTGCGCTGGGCTAATGAAGCCGGTTTGTGCACAGTAGCGCGCAATGTATTCTGCCTCGCTGGGAATGCCCAATGACGCTAAATCTAATCCGGCTATGCCTCTAAATGCGCCTGGCGGTATGTGCCAAGACATGCAGTGATAGCTGAAATCTGCCAAGGGGTGGCCAATGGTCGATAACTCCCAATCCAAGACCGCACGAACCACATTGGCTTCGTCGTCAAAAATCAGATTATCGAGACGGAAATCGCCATGGACGATACCCACCATGCTTGGGTCACGTGCCGTTGCGGGTAGGTGCTCAGGTAGCCACGCCATGAGCTTGTCCATTTCTGGAATAGGCGTGGTGATGGACGCTTGGTACTGCTTTGACCAACGTCCAATTTGTCGCTCAAAGTAGTTGCCAGGACGGCCGTAGTCGCCAAGCCCCACCTGCGTGACATCCACGCGGTGGAGTTTGCACATGGCATCGTTCATCGCCCAATAAATTTCCGTCCGTTCTGCCGGCGTCAGTTCGGGAAGTGCTTGGTTCCAGAAAATTCTTCCTGGCTTGAAGTCCATGACGTAGAAGGCACGACCAATGACGCTCTCGTCCTCGCAGAGTACGTGCATCGCAGGTACGGGGACGTCGGTTTGCGCTAGCGCGCGCATGACCTTGAACTCACGCTCTACGGCATGGGCAGACGGCAATAACTGCGCCACCGCGCCCGGTTTAGCCCGCATAACGTAGGCACGCGTCGGCGTCAGTAACTTAAACGTCGGGTTGGACTGGCCACCTGAAAATTTCTCAAGCGTTAATGGACCTGCAAATCCAGGCAAGTTGACACCAAGCCATTGGGTCAACGCGTCCACGTCAATGGTGTGTGCGTTTTCGGCGGGGGCTTGTTCACCCATGATGGACTCCATACGTGGCGTCGTCGAACGATCCGTTAGACGACAAATTTAGTCGTGATCGGCTTCGATGATGCCCATCAGCAGGTCGCGGTTGCGAACCACTAAACCCGCTTGTTCGACACGAATAATGTCCTCTCGCTCCATTGCCTTCAGTTCTTGGTTGACGCGCTGGCGCGAGGCCCCCAAAAGCTGCGCCAACTCCTCCTGCGCCAAATGTAAGCTGATTCGAATTTCGCCCGCATGTGTGAGCGATGGAATACCGTAACTGCGCGATAGGTGCAGCAACTGCTTGGCTAAGCGCGCACGCAACGGCATGGTGTTGAGGTCTTCCACTAAACCAAACAGTTGGCGAATACGACGGGCTTGCAGGCGCATGAGCGCCTCGTACAACTCCACGTGAAGCGACAGTATTTTGTTGAAGTCCGCGCGTGCAACGCACAATGTGGTTGTTGCGCCATGCGCATAGACGTCGTGCGTTCGCGAATCCCCGTCGAACATCGCGACATCCCCAAACCAAATACCGGGCTCGATGTAGGTATACGTTATCTGCTTGCCCGATATCGATGTTGAGCTCACGCGGGCGGCCCCTTTGCACACACCGATCCACTCGGTGGGTTGGTCGCCACGCGCGCAAATCAGATCGCTGTCTTTGTATCGCTTGACGTATGCGCATCTCAGAATGTCGTGTCGTAGTGATGGGGAAAGGGTTGAAAACCAGCGGCCAGCGTTAATGGCCTCGCGTTCTTCCATGTTAAGAATCGGTTCATCAATCATGTGTCTTATCCGTGACTTTTAAGGTTTATCGACAGTCGCAATCGGGACTACTTGTATGTAGCCCGACGCTTTTCTAAAAATGCGCTGATACCCTCACCGCCGTTCGGGTGATAAAGGTTTTTGATGAAGTGTTTTTTCTCCGCCTGCAAGTGTGTGCTCAGGCTATTGTCCGCCGCTTCGTTGACCAACTCCTTCAAGCTCGCCAACACGTTCGGCGCGCGGGTATTGAGGTTGGCTGCGAGGTCAAGCGCTGTTTGTAGTGCTTGGCCAGGAGGCGCCGCGTGGCTCACGACGCCTAAGGCGTGGAGTGCACCGGTACGCATGGGCTGCGCGGCCATCAACATATTCATTGCTGTGGCACGCGGCAAGTGCCTCGCAATCGCCCATGAGCCGCCACCGTCGGGTGACAAGCCTACGTTACTGTAAGCCATCACGAAGTTGGCGTTGTCCGCTGCCACAATGAAGTCACACGACAAAGCAAGCGACAGGCCTGCGCCGGCTGCCGCGCCCTCGACCGCTGCGATGACCGGCTTGGGGAAGGTGCGAATCGACTCCATCCACGTGTGCAAGCCGTCAATACTTTCCTCTTGAGCAGCAGCAGATTGCGCGCGATTTTCAAGTAAACGATTCAGGTTGCCGCCACCGCAAAAGTGCGCGCCTTCACCTGTGATGATGACGCTTCGGATGTCGGGGTTGGTCTCTGCTGCATTGAGTGCCTCGATACCCGCGGCATATAAGTTGGGCCCTAGGGCGTTACGGAAGTCGGGGTTGCTGATGGTGAGGATCATGGTTTGATCCACTTGCGATGACAACAGACGATCACTCATGGTTTAAATCTCCTCGTGACGCAAGCTTAGGCCCAATGCACCTCGCCGACGCAGCCACGGGCTGGGACGGTAACGCGGGTCACCATAAACAGTTTGCAAATTGAACAAAATCTCGAGCATATTGGTTGGTCCGATGGCATCGCCCATAGCCAAAGGGCCCAAGGGGTAGCCCAGTCCCATGGTGACAGCGGTCTCTAAATCCGCTGGGGAACAGATGCCTTGTTGACACATGTCGCTGGCGATATTCACCATGGTAGCCACCACGCGTTGGGTGACGAAACCGCCGCTGTCGCGTATGACACTCACCGCTTTGCCATCGCGCGCGAACAGCGCGTGTGCAGCATCGCGCATGTCCGGGCGGGTCGCAGGGTTGGTCGCTAAAACGCGGCGTTTGCTCGCATCGTCATTGAGCATCATGTCTATGCCGACAACCCGCGAGGCATCGAGCTGTTCGACAGCAGCGAGGGTCGTGACGTCCATGCCCAATGGTGCAACCAAGATAAGGGCTTTATCGCTGGGCGCTTGCGCAGTCTCTATGTCTGCGTTTAATGCCTTCAGCAGTTGGTAAAGCTCTGCGCGCCTTGCCGCCTTTGGCGATACCCACACGGATGGCATCTCGCTGACTTTCGGGACGGGTGGCTCTGGTGGAACCACGGCGACGCCATCCGCATAGGCGTAAAAACCATCGCCCACCTTTTTCCCAATGACGCCACCGGCGAGTCGCTGCGCGGTGATGACGCTTGGGCGGTAGCGCGGTTCTTGGTAGTACTGGTTGTAAATGGACTCCATCACAGGGTGTGACACGTCGAGTGCGGTCAGGTCCATCAGCTCAAAGGGGCCCAGGCGAAACCCCATTTGGTCACGCAGAATGCGGTCCATGGTGGCGAAGTCCGTGACACGTTCACCCACTGTACGCAAGGCTTCGGTGGTGTAACCGCGTCCTGCGTGGTTGACAATAAAACCGGGGGTGTCTTGGGCATGCACCGCTTGATGCCCCATGTCCAAAGCAAATTGAGTTAGCTGGGCGCAAACAGCGGCATCGGTCTTGAGCCCGGCAATGACCTCGACAACCCGCATGAGGGGCACCGGGTTGAAGAAATGGTAGCCCGCAAAGCGCCCAGGGTGCGTTAATGCCGACCCGATCGCGGTAACCGATAGAGACGACGTGTTGGTCGCGAGTGTGCAGGTCGGAGACACGACTTCCTCTAGCGCCTTGAACACGGTTTGCTTGATGTCTAAACGCTCCACGATGGCTTCTATGACGAGGTCACAGGTGCTAAGTCCTTGCAGGCTTGCAGCCACGGTCGTACGGTCTCGGTATTGCGCAACTTGATCCGCTGTGACCTTACCTTTCACGGCTAGTTTTTCCCATTGTGCAAAGAGTGCTGTCTGGGCCCGCTCGGCGGCGCCCGCCGCGCTATCAAATAACTGAACGTGTGCGCCGCTTTGGGCAGCAATTTGCGCAATGCCTCGCCCCATCGCTCCCGTGCCAACGATGCCAACGTGGCGAAAGGTCGGGTTGTGTGTGGTGTCATCAGTCGTCATATGGTCCTCATGGTGTGGGTGTCATGGGGGTGAGAAGTACATCGGTTACGGGGGTTAGCGGCGGACTTGCAAGGCCCCAGGGTTGATGATGTTCGACGGTGTGCCCCGAATGAAGTGGTGGATATTGTCAAACGCCGCCGCAAACTCGGTTTCATAACTTTCGCGCTCAACGTAGCCGATATGCGGGGTACAGATACAGTTTTCAAGACGCAGCAACGCTTGGCCTTGCAGCAAGGGTTCGGTTTCAAAAACGTCAATCGCGGCCAGTCCTGGCCGACCTCGATTGAGTGCGGTGATCAGGGCATTGGGCTCGAGCAGGCCCGCATCTGAGGTGTTGATTAGCGTTGCCGTCGGTTTCATTCGGGCTAAATCCGTTAGGGCTACACACCCTGTGTTGAGCGCCGTTAATTTGAGGTGCAGGCTGAGGTAGTCGCTTTGCTCAAAGAGAGCGTCCTTGCTCTCAATGATGTTGTAACCTTCTTGCAGCGCACGCGCTCGGCTGGCATCGCTACCCCATACGACGACGCGCATGCCAAAGGCGCGTCCATAGCCCGCCACGATTTGACCGACGCGGCCAAAACTCCAAATGCCCAGTGTTTTGTCGCGCAGACGGGTGCCTAGGCCAAAGTTGGCAGGCATGGCGGCTGACTTCAGTCCTGATTGTTGCCACGCACCTTGTCGTAAGCTGGCGACGTACTGGGGAATGCGGCGCGAGGCGGCCATTAGCAACGCCCAAGTGAGTTCCGCTGTGGTGCTGGGATCGTAGTTGCCCGTCGCCACAGCGATTCCGCGCTCGGTGCAGGCGGGGACGTCTACGGTCTGATTGTGTGGCCCGGTGAGTACAACGAGCTTGAGTTTGGGGAGCTTTTCGATTAGCTGGCGGGAGAGGGCGGTGCGTTCTTTGATGAGCACAACCACTTCGGCGTCACGCAGACGAACGGCCAGCTGCCCAACCCCTTTGACGTTGTTGGTGTATGTCTGGGTTTTGTAGGCATCGAGTTTGCTGAAACAGCTGAGTTTTCGGACGGCGTCTTGGTAATCATCCAGTATCACAATGTTCATAGCGGTTATTGTGCCCCTTGCAAGGGGCGCTATTCACTATGGAAACAATAAAAAATTGTCTTTTTGACAGGTAAGCTCAGGCGCAAGCTTCTAGGGCCGCCAACCGGTCTAGCGCGGCGCACACGTCTGCCATCCGTCCCGCGATTCGGATACGACCCGCATCGGAATGGTTGGCCGCCTCAAACCGATTGATGCGAACGACGCCCGCGACCGTGCGACGGCACGGCAAGGTATCTGCTTCGGTTGTACGGGCTAAGCGTGTGGGAAATGGAATCACGTTGCTGGTCATGTCGGTCTCCTTGGTCTTTTTAGTGTGAGTGGGTTCGGTACGTTGCGTATGCTCAGTTCAGTACCGTGTTTCGGATAAGCCCAACAGCGAGCCCT
>JABBAS010000027.1:34019-52500 GCA_018607835.1 Methylobacillus sp.
CGTTGCGTATGCTCAGTTCAGTACCGTGTTTCGGATAAGCCCAACAGCGAGCCCTTCGATATCAAACGGCTCATCGGGCTGGACAACGATGGTGGAGAAGTCGGGGTTCTCGGCACGCAACTCGATGTGCGAGGCTTGCTTCCAGAACCGCTTCACCGTGACGTCTTCGCCCAGTCTGGCGACGATGATTTGCCCATTTCGTGCCTCTCTTGTGGTTTGAACGGCCAAGAGGTCGCCGTCTAAGATGCCGGCATCTCGCATGGACATACCGCGTACCTTTAGCAGGTAGTCTGGGCGCCGCTGAAACAGGCTGGGTTCAAGGTGGTAGGACTGCTCAACGTGCTCCGCCGCCAAGATAGGTGAGCCCGCAGCCACACGACCGACCAATGGCAGCACCAGCTGGTTGAAGCCCGCCATAGGCAACATCAGTTGTCGACTGGGGTCATCGTTGAGGTCTCGCAGGGCCTCGCCTCGCAAACGAATGCCTCGTGAGGTACCGCTGACTAACTCGATAACGCCTTTGCGCGACAATGCCTGTAGATGCTCCTCGGCGGCATTCGCTGATCGAAAGCCAAGCTCGGTAGCGATTTCGGCACGTGTGGGTGGCGCGCCAGATTGTGCGATGGCCCGTTGGATCAGGCCCAAGACCTGTTGTTGGCGTTCGGTTAACTTCGACATGGCGGATACCTTTTCTTGAAAACCTGTGATCGGATTTAAAGGAAAACAACTGTTTTTCTATACAGGTATGTATTTTTAAACAGGAAACTTGAGAATGCAAGCTTTTTTTTCAGCATCAGAAACATTCATTCAGCTCATTGGCACAGGGGGCACGATTGCTGGGCACAGTGCCGACCCCAGCGATGAGCTCGGATATACCGCGGGGGTCTTGCCCGTTGCGGCTTTGTTGGCTGGGCTACCTCTCGCCGATGGCGCACTTGCTGGGGTTGCTGTGCGCGACGAGAGCCTTGCCCAAATCGATAGCAAAAATATGCGTTGGGACATTTGGTGGTTGCTCGCCCGGCGGGTCCGGGCTTGTCTCGGTGAAACGCTGTGTCGAGGGGTCGTCATCACCCACGGGACGGACACGCTAGAAGAGACCGCTTGGTTTTTAGCGTGTGTTTTGGGCGACGTGGCGCAGGACAAGCCAGTGATACTCACCTGTGCCATGCGCCCAGCCAGTGCCGCCCAGCCGGATGGTCCACACAACCTAGCGAACGCACTCGTCGCTGCCAACACGCCGGGTGCGCGGGGTGTGTTGGTGTGCGTCGCCGGCGAATTATGGGGTGCCCAACATGTGCAGAAAAACCACCCAACACAACTGGCTGCATTTAACGCGGCGGGCTTGCCCCCGGTTGCAACGGTAGAGGGTCATCAGGTGGTGATGCAACAAGCATGGCCCACGTTGCCGTCTTGGGTACGCGCGACATCGGAGGCACTAGCAGCTGCTCTAGCGCATGACGATGCGCCCCCCAAACAGCCTTGGGTGGAGGTCGTGATGCATACGGCGGCGGCGTCAACACAGTTGTTGCCAGCGCTGGGCGCCGCCGGTATACGCGGGCTGATCGTGCAGGCGACGGGTAATGGAACCGTCAATGACACCTGGCAGACCCAGTTGGGTGTGCTGACCAACGAGGGGGTGGTGGTGCGCTGTGCGAGTCGTTGCGCCTCTGGCGCATTGCTGGGCTTAGCGACCAGCGAGGACAAAAAAGGCCAAACCCTCTCAGGCCTGACCTTTTACCCCGGCCTCAATGCAGCCAAGTCGCGGGTGATGCTGATGCTGGCCCTGCTGGTGCCACCAGCGTCGCACCCAGACTAGACCCCACCTTATGCGTTGATAGCCCGCTTGGCGATGGGTGTACCGTGGGGCTAGGCTAAGGCCTCAAAGGCGCGGGCAGTAATCTCCTCCACGGCGCCCATACCGCTGATGGCGCGGTAGGCGGGCGCCTCAGCGGGTGCCGACTTGGCCCAACCTTCGTAGTAGTTGACCAGTGGTCGCGTTTGCTCGTCGTAGACCTCTAAGCGTTTACGTACGGTCGCTTCCTTATCGTCATCGCGTTGGATGAGCGGTTCGCCCGTGGCGTCGTCCAGCCCCTCGGCTTTTGGCGGGTTAAAGGTGACGTGATAGGTGCGGCCACTAGCGGTGTGCACGCGGCGCCCGCTCATACGCTCGATGATGGCCTCAAACGGAACGTCTATCTCCAACACGTAGTCCAATTTAACGTTGGCTTCTTTCATCGCCTCGGCCTGTGGGATGGTCCGTGGAAAGCCGTCAAACAAAAATCCATTGGCGCAGTCCGCTTGAACAATACGCTCTTTGACCAAGCCAATAATGATGTCATCACTCACCAAACCGCCGGAGTCCATCACCTGCTTCGCAGCGAGCCCCAGCGGTGTACCCGCCTTAACCGCTGCCCGCAACATGTCACCCGTGGAGATTTGAGGAATACCGAATTTTTCGCAAATAAACGTGGCTTGTGTGCCTTTGCCAGCGCCTGGCGCCCCTAACAAAATGAGTCTCATGGCAGTCTTTCTCATAAAAATGCGTAACGGTGTCCCACCCATGCGGTGTCCGTATGTCGCGCAGAGCATAGCACGCTCTACTTTTTATCGGCTTACGACAATATTGTCGTCGATAGTCTGTTGAAAATAAAGCGTAATTAACCCATGCTGCGTGATGCAGCAAGCGCCACCCACTGGGCTCTCGCAATGGCCAGGTCGGCTTCCGTATCGACACCGGGGGTGGGTGCTTCATCCGATAGATGAACCGCGATTTTGTGTCCGTGCCACAAGACGCGGAGTTGTTCCAGTGATTCGATGGCCTCTAAGGCGCAGGGGGGCAAGGTCGGGAAGGTCTTCAAAAAACCAACGCGATAGGCGTAGATGCCAACGTGACGCAGGGGCTTGGGGTCGGGCAGTGCCATGGCGTCGATGCGAACGCTGCCGCCATCGTCTGTCTTCGACGCACGGTCTACCGCCGTTGTTTGCATACTGTCGCGCGCCCAAGGAATCGGTGCACGGCTAAAGTAAGCGGCGCCGCCTTGCCCGTCCAACACTACTTTAACGATATTGGGGTTTAACCAGTCGTTGGCCTGTGTGATCACGTGGGCAGCGGTGGACATGACGCAGTCCGGACGGGCGGCAAGTGCCTGCGCGACTTGGTTAATGAGGGCGGGCTCAATGAGTGGCTCATCGCCTTGCACGTTCACCACAATGGTGTCGTCTGGCAGTTGCAGTAACGAGCAGGCTTGGGCCAAGCGGTCGCTCCCGCTCGCATGGTGTGTATCGGTTAGCAGCGCCTCAACACCGCTATCAACGCATGCACGCAAGACCGCCGGATCGTCAGCGGCAACGGTGACACGGGTCGCCGCGCTCTTGGCTGCCTGTTGCGCGACGCGCACGATCATGGGCTTACCGCCGATATCAAGCAAAGGCTTGTTGGGCAGTCGCTGCGACGCCATGCGCGCGGGAATCAAGACGACGAAGTCTGGGGTCGTCATATTAGGGCGCTGGAGAACCAACACTACCGCTATCGCTGGCAGCGGCGGCCAGGGCCTCTATCTCGGCGTCGGTGAGGGGGCGTGCCTCGACCTCCAACATAACCGGAATGCCATCGCGAATGGGGTAGGCCAAGCGCGCGCTTTTCGAAATAAGCTCTTGGGCGGTTTTATCAAGTCGTAGCGGGCCCTTGGTGACCGGGCAAACGAGCATCTCTAATAATTTTGTATCCATGGGGCAATGATAAATCGGCTGCGATTAAAGCGGAGAAGAAGGGGGTAATTTCCTAGGGAAAACGGCATCGATGGCCGCCCAAAAAGGGGAAGCCAGCTGCACCTCCAAGGGCGCAATCCAAACGGTGTGGGGATTTATGTGGGGGTTGTGCACGAGTTTGACAGCATCTTTGGCCGTGCAGACCGTCGGGATTGATGGGTCTAGATCGGACAAGGGGCCTGACAGCGGATCGTGATCCGGTCGCAAGATAAAGGCGCCAATCTGAAATCCGGATGTTTGGGCGCGGGCGCGCATCATGTCCTCAAACGCTTCGGGTTTTGCAATGGCAGCGAGTAGCTGCACCTTGCCTGTGAAACCCTCGCATGCCGCTTGCCCGTCCAAGCGTTGAAAGCGTGCGCCGAGTTGCCGATGGCAGGCGTAGACCGGGCCGCGCCAGGCGGGATGAATGGCGCCCGGTTGGTCCAAAGGGGAGGGCGCGACGTGTAAAACGGGCTGGCGCTGTGTGCGCAGTGGCCATGGCTCCCGCAACAGGCCGGCGGGCAAGAGCAGGCCATTGCCGATGCCCCGTTGGTCGAAAACGATCACCTCCAGCGCACGCGGCAACTGCAGGTGTTGCAAGCCGTCGTCGCTCACCAATACATCCACCTGTGGGTACAGCGCGAGACACGCTCGGGCGGCCAGCACCCGATCGGGATGAACGAAGACCGGTACATCGGTTGTTTGTGCGAGCCACTTTGGTTCGTCGCCGCACTGCGCTGCGGTGGTCGCTGCTTGCACGTGTAATGCTGGCGAGTTGGCGTCAATGGGCGCGCCATAACCGCGCGAGACAATGCCGGGCGACCAACCCCCACGCCGCAAGTGGTCTACGAGCTCGGCCACGATGGGTGTCTTTCCCGATCCGCCGACGATGACATTGCCGACAACGACCACGGGCACTGCTAAGGACACTTGGTTGCGCAGCGCGCGCCGGCGTGCCATCGCGGCCAAGGCACGGTAGACCCAAGAAAATGGACGCATGACGAGGGACCAAGGTCCGCGAACCTGCATGCCTTGGGTTTGCGAGTGCGCGCTCATGTCTGGTCAGGCAAACAGCGGTTTCACGGCGACGTTGTGGGGCGTGTTGAAAAATGCAGCTGCGACAGATCAGCCAAACCGGCCGCTTCCATCACATTGATCACCGCTTGGTGGGGAGCCTGTGCATCCGCCTCGATGACGATGCGCACATTGGCATTGTCTCGGGCGAGCGCGAGCATATCGTGTCCCAACGCAGCGCTGCTATTTGGCTGATAGCGAACACCGTTTAACACCGTTTCGCCGTCGGCACCGATGCGCACGGTGAGGGTCTTAAGCGTTTCAGTCTGAGGCGATGTTTTGGCCCTTGGGAGGTCAATGCGTAAGCCGTCACGTGCGACGTAAGTGGTCGTCAACATCAAAAAGATAACCAAAACCAACAAGATATCGATGAACGGAATGAGGTTGATATCGGGCGCCAATCCCTGATGCTCGTCTGTTGCGTCGGTAGAGAAGCGCATCACTCGGTCTCGTTGGGTGAAAAGCGCAAGAATCTCGCGGCTTCCAGTTCCATGTGCAGTTGCAGTGCATTGACTTTGGACTTGAGCACGCGCCACAGCAACAGCGCGGGAATAGCCACAATGAGACCAAACGCGGTGTTGTACAAAGCCACCGCGATGCCACCGGCCAATGCCGACGGGTCTGCGCTGCTGCCAGCCGCTTGGGCGACAAACATCTCAATCATGCCCACAACCGTACCGAGTAGACCCAACAAGGGGGCGGCCGACGCAATGGCGGCGAGCGCCCCAAGATACTGGTTTAAGCGCGCCACCTGACGCCGACCCTCATCCGCTAAGACAGTCTCACGCAGCCCCTTGAGGCCTTGGCCATTTTGGGGCACGGCCCCGGCATCGAAAAAGGAGCCACTGCCCTTGCTCTTCGCCAAGGTATTGAGGGTGGGGGCCAGTGCTGCAGCGAGAATACGGCCCAACGGCGATGTGCCGCAGGCCTTTAGCGCGGCATTCTGGCCGGATTTGTGCCAAGCCATGAGCACGTTGTCGATTAATTTGTGGGGGGCAACCTGTTTGACTCTCAGAAAGAGCGCGCGCTCGACCACGATGCCTAAGGCGACGATTGAGCAAAAAATAAGTGGCCAAATCGGCCAGCCGGCGGCTTGTATGATGGATATCACGGATGGCCTTTTTAAGGGTAATTCTTAACTGAAACGAGCGGAAAGCGACTGCGGTTGCGCTCTATTATCTATCGCTGAGCGACGGGTGCAAGCGGGCAAGCGTTTTGGGTGGTTTGCCCACAGATTCTGTGGACAACTTTGTGGGTAAGTGGGTGAACTGCCACCAAATCTAGCGTTTTTCGGGGTAAGCATTTAATTTGCTTAATATTTGAACAATAAAAATGTTAACAAAAACAATGGTCTACGGGTATTTTAAATCTTTCCGTCCGTGCGCAAGCGCATCGCACGGTTTGGCGCGGCCTGTGCACAAGCCAACAGGTGAAAACCTTGTTTCATGCGGAGTTTCAGCCCATGCATGAAGCGGTTGGCGTCAAAATTTGGCCGGTAGGTTCATTGGTGGCCGCTGTCGGGGGTGCCTTGGCGGAACAGTTCAATCCCCTGCGTGTCAAAGGCGAGGTGTCTGGTTTTTCTCAAGCGACCAGCGGCCATTGCTACTTCACGCTCAAGGATGGACAGGGTCAGGTCCGATGTGCCATGTTTAAGCGGGCGGCGAGCCTGTTGGCACGGCTACCAAAAAACGGTGATGTTGTTGAGGTCATGGGTAAGCTGGACGTGTACCCCCCAAGAGGTGACTTACAACTCATCGTCGAGTCGCTTCGCGTTGGTGGGCAGGGCAGCTTATTCGAGCGCTTCCTAGCGCTGAAGGACAAATTGCAGCAGCAGGGCTTGTTCGATGCCTCGCGCAAGCGGGATCTCCCCTTATACCCCCGTCACATTGCGGTGGTCACCTCGCTGGGTGCGGCGGCTTTGCACGACGTGGTAACCGCGTTGGCGCGCCGTGTCCCCCATGTCATGGTCAGTGTGTATCCCAGCGCCGTGCAAGGCCAGGGTGCTGCTGCGGAGCTGACAAGGGCGCTGCAACAGGCGGAGCGCGGGCACCGTGAGGGGGTGCCTTGTGACGTCATCTTGCTGGTGCGAGGCGGAGGATCTCTGGAAGACCTTTGGTCGTTCAACGATGAGCACTTGGCCTTACAAATTGCCGCGTCATCGGTTCCCGTTGTGTCGGGTGTGGGGCATGAGACGGATTTCACTATTGCGGATTTTGTGGCGGACCTGCGCGCCCCCACACCCACTGCTGCGGCAGAGCAAGTGGCCCAGAGCACAGCGCATTTGAGCGCCGCCTTGGCCGGCTGGGGTGTGGCTTTGGGGCGGGCAGTCACACAGACGCTAGACCGAGAAGCGCAGCGCTGCGACCGCTTAACCGCGCGCTTGGCTAGGCCGAGTCAGGGCGTGGACGCTCAACGCCAGCGCCTTTACCGCAGGGTGCGGCACATCATGCAGTTGGTGCGCGGCCGTGTTGACGGCGCCTTGGCTAGCTGGACGGCACAACAGGCGAGTTACGCGCGGCTGGTAAGTGCAGACATGGCCAAGCGCCAGGCCGCACTGGCGCAGCTACAGATTCGGCTAGAGAGTGCTAGCCCCAAGAAAGCCCTTGAACGCGGCTACGCTTGGGTTCAAACCGCAGACGGAGCGCCTTTGGGTAGCGTCGCCCAAGTGCGCGTCGGCCAGCCCTTGCGCGTCATGGTGAAGGATGGCCAGTTGCATGCGACCGTATCGGCCATTGAGCCGGAGTGATGGGGCGTGCATGCTTGTCTGCGTGAATGCCCTTGTCGTAACAAGGACCTATTTCCAGTTTTACAATAGGACTTGATAATTTTTTTCTCTACTAGGATGCATCATGGAACATACCCTACCCGCATTGCCCTACGCGATTGACGCGTTAGCACCCCATTACAGCCAAGAAGCCTTTGAGTTTCACCACGGCAAGCACCACAATGCCTACGTTGTCAACTTGAACAATCTGCAAAAAGGGACTGAGTTCGAAAGCATGGACTTGGAAGCGATTGTTAAGAAGTCAAGCGGCGGTGTGTACAACAACGCGGCCCAAATTTGGAATCACACGTTTTTCTGGAACTGCATGAAGCCCGCAGGTGGCGGTCAACCAACGGGCGCCTTGGCCGCAGCGATTGATGCCAAATACGGTAGCTACGCGGCGTTCAAGGAAGCCTTCGTCAAATCGGCGGTTGGTAACTTTGGGTCAGGCTGGACTTGGTTGGTTAAGAAAGCGGATGGCAGCGTGGACATCGTCAACACGGGTCCTGCTGGAACGCCCCTAACGTCAGACGACAAGGCCTTGATGACCGTTGATGTGTGGGAGCACGCCTACTACATTGACTACCGCAATGCGCGTCCAAAGTTTGTTGAAACCTTCTTGGACCAGTTGGTGAACTGGTCGTTCGCTGAAGCGAACTTCGCCTAAAACAGCGCGATCGCGTCATGAGCGCACGAAAAAGCAGCCACTAGGCTGCTTTTTTTGTCTGGTGTGGGTGGTTTTCGCGCGATTGGTTCGGCGATCTCTATCGCTATCGCGCGCGGGTAAAGCCGCCTAGTTGGGTTCCAGCGCCAAATCCACGCTTTTCGAACCACTGCTTATTCATCTCTAAAACAAACCTCACGGGCTGTTTTGCGCAGTGCTGGTCGAGCGAGCCTGCCGCCATCTCCGCCACATTGACCACCGTTCCGTTGTCGTCAATGAACGCCGCGCTTAATGGAATCAAGGTGTTCTTCATCCAGAAACAGTAAGCGTCTGGGGCTTCGAACACAAAAAGCATGCCCTCGTTAGCAGGCATTTCGGCGCGGTACATCAGTCCGATTTCGCGTTGTTTGCTCGTGCGTGCGACTTGCGCGACGATGCGATGCATGCCAGCGGTCAATTCAATCCGCGGTAAATCTGTTTGCGGCTGTGCGGCGGTGACGGGCGTCGCCATGAAAGATAGGGTGATGGATAGGGCGGTGGCCCACAAGATGGCTTGGCTTTTGTGCATGAAGTCGGCGATTTCTGTCATCAATGGCGGGGCTGGACTGACCGCCGCTTGGTTCAAGGCTAAAGTATGGTCTATGGCCCCGGTTTTCCGGGCTTTATTGTCCATCACAACGGCTATTACCGGAGATTTTTCGCGCGATGTCCCAACATATCAACGTGCCTGCTCAAGGCCAACAGATCTCAGTCAACGCAGACCATTCGATCAACGTACCCGATCACCCCATCATTCCCTTCATCGAGGGCGACGGGATAGGGCGCGACATCATGCCGGTGATGCTAGACGTTGTCGACGCAGCGGTTGCAAAGGCCTATGGTGGTCAACGTCACATTCATTGGATGGCGGTCTATGCCGGCGAGAAGGCCCTCAGCCTCTACGGACCGGATGCGTACTTGCCGGCAGAGACGCTTGAGGCGCTTCGGAGCTACGTGGTGTCTATCAAAGGGCCTTTGGCGGTGCCAGCGGAGGGCGGTGGTCGCTCCCTGAACGTGGCGATTCGCCAAGCCTTGGATCTCTACGTCTGTTTACGTCCTGTGCGCTACTTTGCCGGTGTGCCCAGTCCATTAAAGGAGCCCGAGAAGACCAATATGGTCATATTCCGCGAGAACTCAGAGGATATTTACGCGGGCATTGAATTTGAAGCCGAGAGCGAAAAGGCGAAGCGACTGATTGAGGTACTTCAGCGCGATTTCGGCGTGACGCAGATTCGCTTTCCCGGCACCTCGGGCATTGGTATCAAGCCGGTGTCGCGCGAAGGAACGGAGCGCCTCGTCCGTAAAGCGCTGCAATACGCGGTTGACCACGATAAGCCCAGCGTCACCATCGTCCACAAGGGCAACATCATGCAGTTCACCGAAGGGCGCTTTCGGGACTGGGCCTATGCCCTGGCCCAAAAAGAGTTTGGTGCGGAGCTGGTCGATGGGGGCCCGTGGTGCAAGTTAAAAAACCCGAGAACGGGCCGATCCATCATGGTCAAAGACTGTGTGACCGACACCTTTTTACAGCAGATTTTGCTACGCCCCGCTGAACACAGCGTGATCGCGACACTCAACCTAACCGGCGACTACATCTCGGATGCGCTTGCTGCACACGTGGGTGGCACGGGTATCGCGCCGGGTGGGAACCTGTCCGATACGGTTGCTGTGTTTGAGGCCACGCATGGTGCGGAGCCAAAATACGCGGGCAAAGACTATGTGAACCCGGGTTCTGCGATCTTGGCGGGCGAGATGATGTTGCGGCACATGGGCTGGGGCGAGGCGGCCGACCTGATCATCGCTTCGATGACTGCTGCCATACAAAGCAAACAAGTGACCCATGACTTTGCGCGCTTGATGCACGGCGCCACTCAGGTGTCCTGCTCGGGCTTCGGGTTGGTAATGATAGAGAACATGTGAGACGCTTCGCGCTGAGCTCATACGGACGATTCTTAGGTGGGGGCTTTTTTTTCTGACAACTGTCCCCATGTGAATAAAGTTGACGGTCAGGTGACCGCCATCCGCAGAGAGCGGGGTCTTTACTCGCTACACTGTCTTGAAACGTCCCTGCAGTCATTACTGACTTAAGTCCATCGCTAAAATCGCTATATGTCAGAACCGAAAAAACCATTCCTGCCGGCCTTCCCGCCCTCAACGCAGGGAGACGACGCATTGGTGTTGGATCGATTGACGGATAAGGTCAAGCCGCCCCAAATGTTCCAAGTGGTGCTGCTAAACGATGATTTCACGCCCATGGAGTTCGTGGTGTTTGTTATCCAGGAGTTTTTTAGTAAGCCCCGCGAGCAGGCCACGCAAATCATGCTGAAAATCCACCTTGAAGGTAAGGGGATTTGTGGGGTTTTCCCTAGAGATATCGCGCATACCAAAGTCGAGCAGGTCGCTATGGCGGCGCGCGAGTCAGGACATCCGTTACAGTGTGTAGCAGAGCCTGTTGAATAAGTAAACCGCAACCTTTTTTTCTCCCAAAGCCAACGTAAGGAATTCAAATGATTGCCCAAGAACTTGAAGTCAGCTTGCACATGGCGTTTGTAGAAGCCAGACAGCAACGCCATGAGTTCATCACCGTCGAACACCTGTTGCTCGCGTTGCTGGACAACCCAAGCGCATCGGAGGTGCTGAAAGCATGTTCGGCCAATATCGATGACTTGCGTAAGTCATTGACCCAATTCATTGCAGACAACACACCGCAGGTTGCCGGGACCGAGGACGTTGATACACAACCGACCTTAGGCTTCCAACGCGTGATTCAACGCGCGATCATGCACGTGCAAAGCACCGGAAGCGGTAAAAAAGAAGTGACCGGGGCCAACGTCTTGGTTGCCATCTTTGGTGAGAAAGACTCGCACGCCGTGTATTACTTGCACCAGCAAGGGGTTACGCGTTTAGACGTGGTGAACTTCATTGCCCACGGCATTCGAAAGAGTGACCCGCCAGAGACCGGCAAGACAGATGCGGACGGCTCGCCCGAGGAAGGCGCTCCAGCCGCAGCCGGTGAGCGCACTGAGAAGGCCTCGCCGCTAGAGCAGTTCACCGTTAACTTGAACCAGCAGGCCAAAGAAGGAAAAATTGACCCGTTAATCGGTCGTGAATACGAGGTGGAGCGGACCATACAAATTCTGTGCCGCCGTCGTAAAAATAATCCCTTGTTGGTGGGCGAGGCAGGTGTGGGTAAAACCGCAATTGCAGAGGGCTTGGCTTGGCGCATTACCGAAGGGACCGTGCCTGAGGTGCTCGCCGAAGCTCAGGTCTTCTCGCTAGACATGGGTGCCTTGCTGGCAGGTACCAAGTACCGTGGTGACTTTGAGCAACGCCTGAAGGGGGTGCTGAAAGCGCTGAAAGACAAGCCCCATGCGGTCTTGTTCATTGACGAGATTCATACACTCATCGGGGCGGGTGCCGCTTCAGGTGGCACCATGGATGCGTCTAACCTGCTCAAGCCAGCATTATCCAGTGGTCAAATGAAGTGTATCGGTGCGACCACCTTTACCGAGTACCGTGGAATTTTTGAGAAGGACGCGGCGTTGTCGCGTCGCTTCCAAAAAGTGGATGTGGTTGAGCCGACCATTGCTGAGACCATTGACATTCTCAAGGGCTTGAAGTCACGCTTTGAAGAACACCACAACGTGCGCTACGCGCCAGCGGCTTTGCAGGCCGCGGCTGAGTTGAGCGCCAAGTACATCAACGATAGGCAGTTGCCTGATAAGGCCATCGACGTCATCGATGAAGCCGGCGCGGCGCAACGTATTTTGGCCGCAAGCAAGCGTAAGAAGACGATAGGCAAGGGCGACATTGAAGACATCGTTGCCAAGATTGCACGTATTCCGCCTGCCAACGTGTCCAACGATGACAAGGGCAAGCTAAAGACCTTGGAGCGCGATTTGAAGAGCGTGGTCTACGGTCAAGACAACGCCTTGGAGGCCTTGGCCTCTAGCGTCAAGATGGCGCGTGCCGGACTGGGCAAGACGGACAAGCCCATTGGTTCATTTTTGTTCAGTGGTCCAACCGGTGTGGGTAAAACCGAGGCGGCGAAGCAGTTGGCCTACATCATGGGCATCGACTTGATTCGTTTCGATATGAGCGAGTACATGGAACGCCATGCGGTCAGCCGCTTGATCGGCGCGCCTCCTGGCTACGTTGGTTTTGATCAAGGCGGCCTGCTGACAGAAGCGGTGACAAAAAAGCCGCATTGTGTGTTGTTGCTAGACGAAATTGAGAAGGCGCATCCAGACGTCTTCAATGTCTTGCTGCAGGTCATGGACCATGGCACGCTGACTGACAACAATGGTCGAAAAGCCGATTTCCGCAACGTCATTGTGATCATGACGACCAATGCCGGGGCGGAG
Source organism: Methylobacillus sp. (assembly GCA_018607835.1). Lineage (GTDB taxonomy): Bacteria > Pseudomonadota > Gammaproteobacteria > Burkholderiales > Burkholderiaceae_C > RS62. The sequence goes on from JABBAS010000027.1 coordinate 46,672, forward strand.
ACCATGAGCAAGTCCACGATTGGTTTCACCACTTCACGTCAGACTGGCGACGAGATGGGCGATATCAAGCGTTTGTTTACGCCTGAATTCCGCAACCGCCTCGACGCTATTGTGAGCTTCAAGGCCTTGGATGAGCAAATCATCCTGCGCGTGGTGGATAAGTTCTTGTTGCAACTTGAAACACAGTTGGGCGAGAAGAAAGTGGAGGTGACGTTCACAGATGCCATCCGCAAATTCTTGGCCAAAAAAGGCTTTGATCCACTGATGGGCGCACGTCCGATGCAGCGCTTGATTCAAGACATGATCCGCAAAGCGCTCGCTGACGAGCTCTTATTTGGTCGTTTGATTGACGGCGGCCGCCTCACCGTGGATTTGGACGACAAAGACGAGATTGCGCTGGAAATTCAGCCTAACCCGGAGAAGAAGGGACGCTCCAAAGCAGAAGAGACCGCGACAGGCTAAGCGCCACAACGTGTGTCAGCCCGGTTCGCCGGGCTTTTTTCTGTCCGATTATCGGACGTTTAAAGTGGTGCACTGAAAAGTACAATAACGCGGTGGGTGTTCCACCCCTGTTTATTTTTAAAAAAGAAAGTGTCTTATGGCGGGTCATAGTAAGTGGGCAAACATCCAACACAGAAAAGGCCGACAGGACGAGAAGCGCGGCAGGGTGTGGACCCGCGTGATCCGAGAGATCATGGTGGCGGCACGCCAAGGCGGCGGTGATCTGGATGCCAACCCGCGCCTGCGATTGGCGGTTGACAAGGCCAAGGCAGCGAACATGCCTGCGGACACAGTCAAACGCAATATTGACAAAGCGACGGGTAATCTTGAGGGCGTCAGCTACGAAGAAATTCGCTACGAGGGCTATGGTGTGGGCGGTGCCGCCGTCATCATTGACACCATGACCGATAACAAGGTGCGAACGGTCGCCGAGGTGCGACATGCCTTGAGTAAGCATGGTGGCAATTTGGGCACCGAGGGCTCGGTCGCTTTCCAGTTCAAGCATTGCGGGCAGCTGATTTTTGCACCCGGAACCGATGAGGACCACGTCATGGAGCTTGCACTGGACGCGGGTGCCGAAGATGTTGTGACGGACGACGAAGGCGCCATTGAGGTGCTGTGCGCACCCGGCGATTTTGAGGCTGTTAAGGCGGCGTTAGAGGCGGCAGGTCTGATCGCTGAAATGGCCGAGATCACTATGCGTGCAGACAACACCATCGACATTGCAGGCGATGACGCGGCAAAGATGCAGAAGTTACTCGACGCACTAGAAGACTTGGACGACGTGCAGGACGTCTTCCATAACGCGGCCCTGGAGCTTTCATGAAGGTGTTGGTCATTGGCAGTGGCGGGCGAGAGCATGCACTGGCGTGGAAATTGGCCGACGCAGCTGACGTGACCGAGGTGTTTGTAGCCCCTGGCAATGGGGGAACCGCGACGGAGCCGGGGCTAAGCAACCTGGCGATCAACGACCTGCCTGAGCTGGTCGCGTGGTCGCTAGCGAATCACGTTGATCTGGTTGTCGTGGGACCAGAGGCGCCATTGGCAGCGGGAGCGGTCGATTTGTTTAGGGCCGCTGACATTCCGGTGTTTGGCCCGACACAGGCCGCCGCGCAATTGGAGAGTTCCAAAGCCTTTTCCAAAGCCTTTATGGCACGTCATGGCATTCCGACCGCGGCGTTTGAGACCTTTTCAGATCCGGCCCAAGCGCATGCCTATATCGACAAGCAAGGTGCTCCCATTGTTGTCAAAGCCGATGGCCTAGCCGCTGGCAAGGGGGTGGTGGTTGCGATGACCGCAGAGGAAGCGCACCTTGCCGTCGATGATATGTTGTTGTCGAACACACTTGGCGTGACCCACAATGCGGATGGCGCACGGGTGGTGATTGAGGAGTTTTTGGTCGGTGAAGAGGCGAGCTTCATGGTGGTTTGTGACGGCACAACGGTGTTGCCGTTGGCGACCAGCCAAGACCACAAAAGGCTAGGCCGTGGGGACACCGGCCCGAACACCGGTGGCATGGGCGCTTACTCGCCCGCACCAGTCGTTACGGACGCGGTGCATAAAAAGGCCATGGAAGCGGTGATCTTGCCCACGATCGCGGGCATGCGCGCGGATGGTATTCCCTTCACAGGTTTTCTCTATGCCGGCCTGATGATTTCGCCCGCAGGTGAGGTGAAAACCTTGGAATTCAATTGCCGTATGGGTGACCCCGAAACGCAGCCCATCATGATGCGTTTGTCTAGCTCGTTGGCCGAGTTGATGCTGGCCGGCGCGACCGGGCAGTTGGCTGATGTCGACCTTGCTTGGGATGAGCGTCCTGCGATGGGTGTTGTGCTTGCGGCTGCGGGCTACCCACAGGCACCACGCAAAGGCGACTTGATTGCCGGGATTCCCGCATCACAGCGAGATGCCAAGGTTTTCCATGCCGGTACGACCTTGCGCGACGACGGTTGCCTGGTGAGTAACGGTGGCCGTGTGTTGTGTGTCACCGCACTCGGTGATGATCTGCAGGCTGCAAAAAACAAAGCTTACGCCATGATTCACGATATTGCCCTTGATGGCGCCCAGTTCAGGGATGACATTGGGGCGAGGGCGCTCGCCTGATCGCGACCGCGACCACGCATCGGAGTCAACACACGTGCAGACTAATCCTCGCCCCACGCTCATCTCCAAGTTGGCGCGTGTCGCCCTCAATTTGGCCGGCTGGCGTCTGTTAGAGCAACCTTTGCCTGGGCCGCGCGGCATCATTTTGGCTTACCCGCACACCAGTAATTGGGACTTTATTGTGGGTATCTTATTCAAGGCGGCGATGGGCTGGGAGATGCGCTTTTGGGCGAAGGGTAGCTTGTTAAACATACCGGTCTTCGGTGCCTGGATGCGTTGGGTCGGCGCCGTCCCCGTTAACCGAAGCGCTGCGTCAGGGTTGGTGCAAGACACCGTTTTGCAAATGGCGTCTTCGACGCATTTTTGGTTGGCACTGGCACCGGAGGGAACGCGCGCGTATGTCAACGGTTGGCGTATGGGGTTTTTTCATGTGTGGCAATCTGCGCAGGTACCGCTGGGGTTGGCTGTCATTGATTACGGACGGAAAGAAGTGGGTTTAAAAGGTTTTTTAGACGCGCGTGAAGAGGAGCCGGACGTCGCGTTCAGGCGAATTGAAGCGATGCTCGATGCGCCGATAGGACGTCGCCCAAATCTGGCAAGTCCCGTGACCCCTTATCAACGAGAAAGCAAAGACGAGACGACCTCGCCCTGAAAATAAGCAACGCTACGACTTATGACGACATCTTTATCACCTGACACGGTTCGCGCTTACCTAAAGGGCTTGCAGCAACGCATCATCGATGCCATCGTCGCCATCGACGGTTCGTCGCCTACGGTTGACCCGTGGAAAAAGCCAGCGGGTGAGAAATTACAGGGCAACGGGATTACTCAGATTATCGAAGATGGCCCCGTGTTCGAACGCGCTGGTTGCGGGTTTTCCGATGTCTCTGGACCCGCGCTACCACCGTCGGCGACGCATGACCGCCCCGAGTTGGCCGGTGCGCCCTTTGAGGCCATGGGCTTGTCGCTGGTTTTCCATCCGCGTAATCCCATGGCACCGACCGTCCACATGAATATTCGCATGATCGCGGCGTTTCCCAAAGGGGGTGGTGCACCGGTTTGCTGGTTTGGGGGCGGCATGGATCTCACGCCTTACTACGGCTTTGAGGAAGACGCGGTGCACTTTCACCAAACGTGTGCGGATGCGCTCGCGCCCTTTGGCGCGGATAAGTATCCGCGTTTCAAAGCGTGGTGCGATCGGTACTTTTATTTGAAGCATCGGGACGAGCCACGCGGTATCGGCGGTATCTTCTTCGACGATTTTTCTGAGCTTGGACCGCTAGAGAGTTTTCGTATGTTGCAAAGCGTCGGCGATGCATTTTTGGGAGCTTACCTGCCCATACTGCAACGGCGCCAGGTCATGCCCTATGGCGAGCGAGAGCGCGCGCACCAACTCAACCGTCGAGGTCGATATGTGGAGTTCAATTTAGTTTGGGACCGCGGCACGCACTTTGGCCTGCAGTCAGGCGGGCGCACAGAGTCCATCCTGTTATCGATGCCACCGCATGCGACTTGGGGCTACCGTTTAGACCCCGCCGTGGGCACGCCGGAGCACCGCTTACTCAGTGAATTCTTGATCGCCAAAGACTGGTTGCCAGCCAATGGGGTCTAAATGACCACCGTCAGCCGTCGCGTTGGCGTATTTGGTGGCGCATTTGATCCGCCGCACCGCGCCCATGTGGCGCTGGTTGAGGCGGCCGTGCAGACGTTACAACTTGACGCCGTTTATGTGGTGCCCACGGGCGAGGCGGCACACAAGGCACCAGCAAAGACCGCTGCCGCGCATCGCCTCGCCATGGCGCGATTGGCTTTTGCTGATGTGCCGCAGGCCATTGTGGATGATTGTGAGGTGCTGCGGCGTGGCCCCAGCCTGATGGTTGACAGCTTGGCTGCCCTGTCTGAAAAGGACAGAAATGCAACAAAACCCCAGCAAACGAACGTGGCTTGGTATTTGATTATTGGCTTAGATCAGTTATCGCGCTTCGAAAGCTGGGTTCAATGGCAAAATATAGCGGCGCAATGCCATTTGGCTGTGGCGTATCGCGGCGAAGCAGCGGGCCCCGCGTTGGACCCGCTAGCACTTCCCCTAGTCATTAACGAGTGGGCTGGCAAAGGCGTACGTGTAACGACCGTGCCGTTTAAGCCCTTGGCGATCAGTTCTAGTGCGGTGCGTGCCGCGATTCAAAGCGCCGAAGGGGCGATTTGGCAAGACTGGGTCCCTGCGCAGGTGACGAATTACATCGCCACCAATCAACTTTATCAAGACGCGACGCCGTAGTCGCGCGACCTTCTGACCTTTAGACTGTTCACCTATGAAAAAAAATAACGATATCAAAGCCTTGGAGCGTCTGATTGTGGATGCCTTAGAGGACGTCAAAGGCAAAGACATTGTGGTGTTTGATACAGAGCATTTATCGGCTCTGTTTGAGCGCGTCATCATTGTGAGTGGTAGCTCGAACCGTCAGACCAAGGCCTTAGCGTCTAGTGTCCGTGACAAATTACGCGATGCCAATTTGTCCAAGCCCCGCATTGAGGGGGAGGCCAATGGCGAGTGGATTATTGTGGACTGCGACTCGGCGGTCGTTCACGTAATGCAACCAATTATTCGCGAATATTACCGGCTGGAAGAGATATGGGGTGAGAAGCCTGTGCGCATGCGCTTAGCGAAAGCCAAAGGCTTGGTCAAAGCCTCGTCAGACGCCATGGACGATCAAGTGCCCGCAAAGCCCGCGCGCAAGGTCGCTGTGAAGACCAAGCCGGCATCAAAAGTAGCGACGAAAGCCAAGCCAGCAGCGGCATCTAAAGCGGCACCCAAGCCCGCGACTGCGGCCGGTGTGAAGACGGCGCCAGCGAAAAAACTGGGCGGTAAGAAGCCGGTGGTGAAGGTGGCAGCCAAGACGACACAGGCAAGTGCTGCGCAAAAATTAGTGGGTAAGAAGGCCCCAGCTAAGAAGACGTCCGCAAAGAAGACCACTGCGAAAAGCGCCACGCCGATTAAGAAGGTGATGATCAACGCACCTAAACCAGCCAAGACTAGCCACGCCGTCGCCAAGCGACCCGCGGCGAAGAAAATTGCGACGACCAAGACAAGCCCGTCCAAGACCGTGGCGAAGCGGGCACCTGCTAAAACAGCTAAGCCAACAGCTAAGTCAATAGCTAAGCCAGCCGCTAAGAAATAAGTCGCATAACGGCAGCTCACATGCGTCTGGTTCTTATCGCCGTTGG
>JABBAS010000027.1:52600-64775 GCA_018607835.1 Methylobacillus sp.
AAGAAATAAGTCGCATAACGGCAGCTCACATGCGTCTGGTTCTTATCGCCGTTGGGCTCAAGATGCCGGATTGGGCGCAGACCGCGTTCGATGACTATGCCAAGCGGTTCCCGCCTGAGATAAAGTTAGAGGTGCGCCTGATTAAGACACAGGCGCGTCATTCAACGGATATCGCTGGTGCCATGGCTGCGGAGCGCCAGCGCATAGAGGCGCAGATACCCAAAAATGCGCGGGTGGTGGCACTTGACGAACGCGGCGAGTCCGTGCGTACCAAGCAGTTGGCCACGGCGCTTAGTGATTGGCAAATGGGCGGCACCGATGTGGCCTTGGTCATCGGCGGCCCGGACGGCTTAGACCCCGAATTCAAGGCCCGTGCGCACCAGTTGATTCGTCTGTCCAGCCTGACATTGCCCCATGCCATGGCGAGGGTGTTGCTTGTGGAACAGCTTTATCGGGCATGGTCGGTGAATGCCAACCATCCCTATCACCGCGAGTGAGTCTGGCCTGCTCACACGGTGACTAACCTCGTCTTCGGACCCGCTCTTTTATGTCAAAGCACCCATCTTCATCGGTTTACTTAGCCAGCCAAAGCCCGCGTCGACATGCGCTATTGGCGCAGTGGGGTGTAACACCCGTGGCCTTGCTCGCCGACGCGAATGAGGATGCGGAAGCGTTGGAAGCCGTTTTGCCAGGTGAAACCCCCTTACGATACGTCAAGCGCGTGACCGCGTTGAAGCTAGCGGCGGCGGCGGATCGTTGTACACGCCGTTCGCTCCCACCTCTGCCCGTTGTCTGCGCCGATACCACCGTCGCGTTGGGCCAGGAGATATTGGGAAAACCAAACTCCATGGCCCATGCGCGTCGGATGCTGACCCTACTTTCTGGGCAGAAGCATGTGGTGTACACGGCGGTCTCGGTGGGTTACTGGGATGCGCGGGGAACGTGGCAAACACAGCAAATGGTGTCCCGCTCTCAGGTGCGATTCTCAAGCTTGTCAGCAACGCAGATTGCGAGCTACGTTAAAACAGGCGAACCCATGGGCAAGGCAGGCGCCTATGCGATACAGGGATTAGCATCGCTGTTCATCACGGATATCAGTGGCAGTTATTCTGGAATCATGGGGCTACCCGCTTTCGAGACGGCGCAGTTGTTGCGTTGGAGTGGCGTGAAATTAATGGTGAACGTATGAACCAAGAAATACTAATTAATTGGTCGCCGCAAGAAACCCGGGTCGCTGTCATTGAGTACGGTGCGGTTCAGGATGTATTTGTGGAGCGTGCGCTGGAACGAGGCTTGGTCGGAAACGTCTACATGGGCAAGGTAACGCGCGTGTTGCCGGGTATGCAGTCTGCGTTCATTGACATCGGCCTGGAGCGCGCCGCGTTTCTGCACGTCGCTGACCTGTTACCCAACCTCAATGCGCGACACCAGCGAGATGACGCCGCCTCCGACGCGGATGCGGTTACTGCGCCAACCGTGCCGCCCATAGAACACCAAGTGTATGAAGGCCAAGCCATCTTGGTTCAAGTCCTCAAAGACCCTATCGGCACCAAAGGGGCTAGGTTGACGGCGCAGGTGAGTATCGCTGGCCGTTTACTGGTTTTTTTACCGCAAGATGACCATCTGGGCATCTCACAAAAAATTCCATTCGCACAACGGCAAGCACTCAAAGACCGTTTGCTGGCGCTGCGTGGCGACAAGGGGGGTGGCTTTATTCTGCGAACCAATGCCGAAGATACCAGCGATGAAGACTTGGCGCAGGATATGGCCTACCTACAAAAAATGTGGCAACGGATTCGCAGTGCCAGCAAGTCACAGCCGGCGCCAAGCTTGTTGCATAGCGAGCTGTCGCTAGCGCAACGGGTGCTGCGCGACGTCAGCTCGCAAGACACCCATGCCGTGCGTATAGACTCGCGGGCTCAAATGGCTGAGCTGCAGGCGTTTACCCAGACGTTTATGCCCGAGATGATGCCCAAGCTGTCGCTTTATACCGGCGAACGGATGTTGTTCGACCTGTTTAGCGTGGACGCTGAAATTGCACTGGCCCTGCAACGGCGTGTCGAGCTTCGGTCTGGTGGTTATTTAGTGGTTGACCAAACCGAGGCCTTGACCACCATCGATGTGAATACCGGTGGCTTTGTGGGTGCAAAGAATTTTGAAGACACTATTTTCAAGACCAACTTAGAGGCCGCTCAGGCCTTGGCGCGCCAGCTACGCCTGCGAAATCTTGGCGGCATCGTGATTGTTGACTTCATAGACATGCGACGCGACACGCACCGCGAGGCCGTTCTCTCAGAGTTACAAAAACACCTCAGTCGAGATCGTACCAAGAGCATGTTGGGTGGTTTTTCGCCACTTGGCCTGTTGGAGTTAACCCGCAAGCGTACCCGTGAATCACTGGCCCACATACTGAGCGAAACCTGTCCCGTGTGCAGTGGGCGCGGTGCGGTGAAAACGGCGCGCACGGTGTGTTACGAAATATTGCGTGAGTTGTTAACCGAGGCACGCAACTTCAACCCCCTTGGATTCCGCGTGATCGCCAACCCACGAGTGATCGATATGCTGCAAGACGAAGAGAGCGTTCACGTGAGTGACCTCTCGGCCTTCGTCGGTAAACCCATCGCTTTGCAAGCCGACCCTGCCGTGCCGCCGGAGCACTACGACATCGTATTGAGCTAGTTCTTAAATACCCAGGCTAGTCGGGCGTCAGCGCCCCTGGGGTGCGGTGCAGTTGGGCGTATAAACCGTTGGCCTCTAGCAGGCTGGCATGGGTGCCTTGTTCAGCGATGCCACCATCTGCCATGACCACAACCCGATCGGCATGTTCTATGGTGGATAGGCGGTGTGCCACGATCAAGGTCGTACGGCCGAGCATCAACCGCTTTAATGCGTCTTGTACTAACCGCTCGGAGGCATTGTCTAAGGCTGAAGTTGCCTCATCAAGCAACAAAATGGGCGCGTTTTTGTAAAGCGCACGTGCGATAGCCAATCGTTGACGCTGGCCGCCAGACAGAGACACCGCATTGTGTCCTAGCAAGGTGTTGAGGCCATTCGGAAGCGTGGCGACCAACTCCGTGAGATTGGCGGCCTCAATACACTCTGCTAATCGAGTCTCATCAATAACTTGTCCCAGCGCGATGTTGGCCGTCAGGCTGTCGTTTAGCATGACGACATCTTGGCTGACCAAGGCAAACTGCTCTCGCAAAGACGCCAAGCGCCAGGCGGTGATGTCGGTGCCATTCAGGGTTACCGATCCGGACGTGCACTCAACGAAACGCGGCAGCAGGTTGACCAGTGTGGTTTTGCCGGCGCCCGATGGGCCAACGAACGCAACGACTTCACCGGTGGCCACCTGTAAATTGACATTACTCAGTGCGTGTGTTTCTTTGCCCGCGTATTGCACTCCGACACCGCGTAACTCGATACCGCCAACGGCACCATCGGGCGTGTAGTCGCCGCTGCTTTGTGGCGGAATCGCATCCAGCATAAGCAGGCCGCGCTCAATCGCAGCGACACCGCGGGTGATTGGGTTCGCGACGTCGGCCAGCCGTCGAATCGGCGTGACCAACATCAACATCGCGGTGACAAACGAGACAAAACCACCAACAGTTGTACCGTCCGCCTGGGCTTGCCAAAGCGCCACCATAATGACCACGGACAAGGCGCACGCCGAAAGTATTTGCGTTAGCGGGGTCATGGCCGCCGAGGCGACGGTGGCGCGTAATGCCAGTCCGCGTAATTGTTGGCTAAACGTTTGAAACCGCTGGGCCTGACTGGCTTGCGCCCCGTGCAGGCGAATCATGCGATGTGCCAGTACGTTTTCTTCAACGACATAGGCAAGGGAGTCGGTCGCCTGTTGGCTGCGTTTAGTCAGCCCGTATAAGCGACGCGACAGAACGCGCATGACCGCGACCAGCGCCGGGAACACCAAGATCACAATCGATGTCAGTTGCCAGTTTAGGTAAAGCAAGTAGCCGAGCAGAGCGATGAGGGTCAGCGAGTCTCTAAGCAAGCTCAAGACGGCACCGACCAGCATGTTGGTGCCGTTTTGTACCTCGTAGACCAAGGTGTTTGATAGCGAGCTGGCAGACTCCCGCACGAAGAGGCCAAGCTCCGCGATGGTCAAGCGATCAAACATGGCTTTGCGCAGGCGCAGCATGGCGCCGTTGGCGACGTAGGACAGCAGGTATTGGGCAAAAAATACGGCAACGCCTCTGAGCGTAAAAACGCCTAAAACGGCCACGGGTACCAGCCAGAGTGGCAACGACTGCTTCGCAAACCCCTTATCGAGTAGCTGTTCCAAGAGGGCGGGAATCATGGGCTCAGTGCTGGCAGCAACACAGGCCGCGATGGCCATCCAAAATAATCCCCAGGTGCCCGGCTTAAAGTAAGGCCACAGGCTGAGTAGGCGCTCCTTGAGCGGGCGCTGTGGGGCGGCGCTCAAAGACGGGTGGGGCTTGGCGTCGGCAGAGGGTGAAGAGCGTCGTGTCAATGAGCTTGAATACAATCAGTTGGTCGGGAAGTCGCGTATGGCAGCGGGTACGTAGCAACCACGATGTTACGCGCTTAACAATCCTTTATTATGTGACCTGATCGTCGCCTTTTCGAGGGTTTTGTGCGCTTTTTGAGTGCCAGCCCTGTTAAGGTGGCTGAGAACAACGACGACAACCTAAGCCCACTGCAAATGCCCCAATTACCCATCAACACCGCGGCGCAAGCCACTGAAACCGCTGACCCGAACAAGACGCTGATCGCCAGACGCGACCTCTTAAAGGGGGCCAGTATGGGAATGGCTGTGGGCCTCGGCGTGTCTGCGATGCCGGCGATGGCGCAGTTCCGAGTGGACGTCGCCGGGGTAGGCCTGACACAGCGGCCTTTTGCCATTGCGCCATTCAGAGGCCGGGAGGCTTTTGCCACGCCGGTCGATGACATTGTTACCGCCGATTTGGAGCGTACCGGTTTGTTCCGTGCTGTCGCGGCGAGCAGCGAGGCGATGGACGAGTCATCAAGGCCAGACCTAGCGCCTTGGCGGGCAATCGGGGTGGACGCGTTGGTCACGGGTAGCGTCAGGCAGGACAACGGCCAGTGGTTGGTCAGTTACCGCCTATGGGACGTTGTTGCCGCTGAGGACCTTGGCGGTGTCAGTGTCCCTGTAAATAAAGACCTGCCTCGGCTGGCTGCGCATCAGGTGGCTGATTCTATTTTTGAGAAACTCACAGGCATTCGTGGCGTTTTTGCCACTCGCGTGGCCTATGTAACGCAGGTAGGCAAGCAGCACAAGTTATGGGTTGCGGACGCCGACGGCGAGAATGCGCAGCCTGCACTGACTAGTCCAGAGCCCATCATTTCCCCGGTTTGGTCACCTGACGGTAGTGAGTTGGCTTATGTATCGTTTGAATCGCGCAAGCCGGTGATCTACTCGCACATGGTCGCAACAGGCCAGCGCCGGTTATTGGCCAATTTCAAGGGTTCTAACTCGGCGCCCGCGTGGTCGCCAGACGGCAAGAGTGTGGTAGCGACCCTCACCTTATCGGGTAGCTCACAGATTTATCGGTTGGCAACGGACGGGAGTCCCCCCAAACGGATTACGAGCTCCCGTAGCATTGATACCGAACCGAGCTTTTCACCCGATGGCACGCAACTGTATTTTGTAAGCAACCGCGGGGGCTCACCCCAGATTTACCGCATGCCCGCCGAGGGCGGGCCCGCTAAGCGCGTGACCTTCCAAGGGGGCTACAACACCTCACCTTCTTTGAGTGCCGACGGGCGTTACATGGCCTATATAGGTCAAGTGGGGTCTGCGTTTAGGGTTCACACCATGGACCTTGCCTCTGGCGAGGTACGCGTCCTGACCGATACCGAGGGGGACGAGAGCCCGAGTTTCGCTGCTAACAGCCAAATGCTGGTGTATGCAACGCGCTTAAATGGCCGCGATGCCCTGATGACGGTCTCGGTGGATGGCCGAATACGGACGCGGTTGGCCGGTGCCACGGGCGACATCCGAGAGCCCGATTGGGGCCCTTTCCGCAATAACTGACGTTACAATATTCGCTGAACGGTAATTGTCGTCGGGAGTTAACGGACAAGCCATTTTCGGGGTATATTCATCTCGTTATATTATTTGAATACAAAAGGAGCAAAGATGACAAAAGCAAAGACGGCGCGTGGCTTGATAGCGGGCCTACTCGTTTCTATGGCGTTGGTTGGTTGTACCAACACGCCTATCGCCGAGTCGACCAACGCCAATGCCAATGCGGCCAACGCAGCGAATGCAGGCAAGGACGCGAATGCGAACGCCAGCGGCGTGAACGGCGCGAATTCCAGTAGCAATAAAGTGGCACCCGTTGAGGTCAAAACCGCCGATGCTACGGGTGTGCAACCGGCTGCCTCTGTGTCTCGTTTGGTCTACTTTGCTTTTGACAGCTACGTCATCAGTGACGAATTTGCATCCGTAATCGAAGCTAATGCTAACTTCTTGAAGGCAAATCGCGGTAGCCGTGTGAGCATCGAAGGCAACACCGATGAGCTGGGTAGCCGTGAGTACAACATCGCACTGGGTCAGCAACGTGCGGAGGCTGTCCGCCGCGCACTGTCATTGCTTGGTGTTCAAGAGGGTCAGATGGAAGCGGTGAGCTTTGGTGAAGAAAAGCCTGCTGTACCTGGCGGTGACGCTCAGTCACGCTCTCAAAACCGCCGCGCATTTATTAACTACCGTTAATCGATGCCTGCGCAGCCCAACGTCCGCGAGGCCGTTGGGTTTTTTTACGCTTTAACCTTGACGTTACATTAAATGTCCTCCAAAGAATTATGATTTTTAACTCTTTATTTTCACGAGGCCGTGTACTTCCTAGGCTGGTAATCGTCTCAGCGCTGATCAGCTTTTCTGGCATGGCGCAGTCTGCAGGACTCTTTGAGGACACCGAGGCCAGAAAAGCGATCATTGACCTGCGTCAGAAAGTTCAAAAACTGGAGCAGGCAGGGGTGCGAACAGACGAGAGTCTGAGTCAGGTACCCACGACACAAGCGTTGCTTGAGTTGTCGCGACAGAACAACGAGTTGCAAGATCAAATCTCGCGGCTACTCGGGCGAAACGAGGAGTTGACACGGGATATCTCCATCATGAACGACCGCCTGAAAGCCTTGGATGCACTGGCATCAATAGAGGCTAGGTTGGCCAAACTGGAGCCGATTAAGGTGACGGTGGACGGAGAAATCATCGAGGTCAGCGAAAATGAAAAGGCAGTGTACGACCAAGCGATGAACGCATTGCGTGCCGGTGAGTTTGCGCAAGCGGAGGTCTATTTAAGACGGGTGGCGTCAGAGTTCCCCCGTTCGGGCTACCGGCCCTCTGTGCTGTTTTGGCTAGGCAACGCGGAGTACGCGACAAACAACTATGCTGGCGCTTTGACGACTTTCTCTACGATGCTGCAGGATTTTCCTGAGCACAGTCGGATTTCAGAGGCCATGCTGGCGACAGCGAACTGCCAGTTTGAGTTGCAACAGAAAGATGTCGCTATCGCCACCCTCAACGCCTTGGTGGCGCGCTTTCCTGGGTCGCAAGCCGCAGAGGCGGCGACACAGCGTTTGACGGCCCTAGAATCGTCTACAAGCAACGGCAACGGCAACCAGTAAGCGTATTTCAGTGGCGACAATCTGAAGATTGCGCCGCTGCAGTCGTTAAGACACAGCCAGACCGGTGACCGATGATGCGCGGGGCGTCTGGTGATCGGAAAGCCGTTGCTGGCGCCCACTAACTTCTCTTTGACCACCATTTATGCAAGCCCCATCCTTTGAAGAAGTTGGACTTCTGAACACCCAAATTTTGTGGGCCTGTTTCGGGTTAACAACGTTGCTAGGTTGGGTGATGCAGCGCACCCATTTTTGCACCATGGGTGCGGTGAGCGACATCGTGAACATGGGCGATTGGACGCGTATGCGCGTTTGGGTGATGGCCATTGCAGTCGCCATGATCGGCTTTCAGTCCATGTCCGAAATCGGCCTGATTGACCCGCTCGCAAGTATTTACGCAAGCGGGCGCGTGCTGTGGTTGTCAGCGGTTGTCGGTGGCGTTCTGTTTGGCGTTGGAATGGTTTTGGCGTCGGGCTGTAGTAGCAAAACTCTGTTACGTATCGGCAGTGGTAGTTTGAAGTCGGTTGTTGTCTTCGCGGTGATGGGCCTGTTTGCTTTCATGACACTGCGTGGCGTATTCGCCGTGCTGCGTATTCAGACCTTAGACCGTGTGTTTTTCGAACTACCTGTTGCCTCACTGCCGCAGTTGCTACCCGGCTTGCTGGGCATCACTTCAGACTATTTTGCGCTCAGTTTCGCCGTTGTCATTGGCATCGCACTGCTAATATGGTGCTTCGCGGGTCCGGCATTTCGCCAAAGCGGTGCGGCTTGGGGGGGACTGGGCATCGGTCTGTGCGTGGTTTGTATGTGGTTTCTTTCTGGGACTATTGGCTTTGTGCAAGAGCACCCGCAAACATTAGAGGCCGCCTATTTGGCGACCAATTCAGGTCGGATGGAGGCGCTTAGCTTCACGGCCCCTATGGCGTATACGATTAACTGGTTGATCTACTTTAGCGATGCGAGCAATGTCTTAACCATTGGTGTGGTGTCGGTATTGGGCTTGATTTTCGGTGGTTTCCTAGAGGCATGGCGCTCAAAGACTTTTCGCTGGGAAGGTTTCGCCAATACCCGCGATACGGCTTTGCATCTGATTGGTGCGGCGTTGATGGGCGTAGGTGGTGTCACCGCGCTTGGTTGCACGTTTGGCCAGGGTATATCCGGCCTATCCACGTTGAGCGTGAGCAGCATGATCGCCTTTCCTGCCATCATCGCCGGGTCACTTGTGGGCTTCAAGCTTCAAATGTGGGTATTGATGCGTGACTGAGGTCAGCGACTTTGAACGTCGGTTCGGCGGATTGCGGCGTCTATATGGCGAGGCCGGTGCCCAACGCATTTTTGATTGCCATGCCGTCGTCGTAGGTATCGGTGGCGTGGGCTCTTGGAGTGCCGAAGCCTTCGCACGCTCTGGGGTTCGTCGCTTGAGCCTGATCGACCTTGACCACATTGCAGCGTCAAATATCAACCGGCAAATTCACGCAACGACCCAGACGCTTGGACAGTCCAAGGTGGAGGCCATGCGCGACCGCATCTTGGCGATAAACCCCGCCTGCCAAGTCGACTGCGTGGACGATTTTTTAAGCCCTGAGAACCTCGATGCCTGCCTGTCAGCGATTGGGTTGCCCGTGGCAGCGGTTGCCAAGTCGGCCAACAGCGAGTCAAAAACCGTCGTCGTGGTTGATGCGTGCGACCAAGTACATGCCAAGGTCGCGTTGGCATCGTGGGCCTTAACGCACCAACGGTGTTTCGTGAGCGTCGGCGCTGCGGGTGGCAAGCGATTGGCCCATGCGGTGGATTGCGCCGATATTGCCGATGTCACCCATGACCCGTTATTGGCAAAGTTACGCTACCAGCTACGTCGCAACCATGGGGCATCACGGTCAGGGCGTATGGGCGTCATGGGCATTTTTAGTCGTGAGGCCGTGGTGATGCCCAAAGAAGAAAATGGCCAATTATCGAGCGATTTAAACTGTCACGGCTACGGCTCAGCTGTTGCCGTGACGGCTAGTTTTGGTATGGCTGCTGCGGGGTGGTGCTTAGACCAAGTCGGGGCTACGTGAACGCGCAAAGGTATGCAAACTTTTTTGCGAGCTCTTTTCAGAAGAGAGCATTTCGCGTTATACTCATGGGCTTAGGCGATGCGGAATTTTCCTCATTTGCCAACGATTTAAAGTGGGTCGTTAGCTCAGTTGGTAGAGCAGCGGACTTTTAATCCGTTTGTCGTGGGTTCGACCCCCGCACGACCCACCACTAAATATATGAAGACACCTTGTACGAAAGTACAGGGTGTTTTTTTATGTCCGTGCTCGACAGCTAAACCATTCTGCGAGGACTTTTTCCTCCACACGGTTGTTCGTCGTTACGACCGAGGAGGCGGTTAAACCTCTAGCCACTCTTCACGAATATCAGCGCGGTCCCTCAAGTCTGCAGGCGTTCCCTCAAACACCATGTGGCCATGACCCATAACATACACACGGTGCGATATGTCTAGCGCAATGGATAGCTTTTGCTCAACCAACAAGACAGACAACCCTCGACTGGCAATTTCACGTAACAGTAACGCCACTTGCTCTACCATTTTTGGTGCAAGGCCTTCTGTAGGTTCGTCAATCATGATGAGGTCGGGGTCGCCCATCAACGTGCGACACATCGTCAGCATTTGCTGCTCCCCCCCAGATAACACGCCACCTGCCGTGTCTGCTCGGCGCGCCAAGTTTGGGAACATTTCAAACAAGTCTTTCATTTTCCAGCGGCCTTCAACGCCCGCTTTCTTCATGCCCAGCTCCATGTTTTGCTTAACGGTTAAGGCAGGGAAAATATCACGGTTCTCAGGAACGTAACCTATACCCAATAGGGCGATTTCGTGGGGTTTTTTACCTGCTATTTCTTGCCCCTTAAATTGCACCTGACCAAAGGGGACGACATCCCCCATGATGGCTTTGCATGTCGTTGACCTGCCAACGCCATTGCGACCCAACAGGCTAACGATCTCACCCTCTTCAATATGGAATGTCACCCCTTGGAGGATGTGGCTCTTGCCGTAATACGCGTTTAACTCAGCGACTTGCAACATCATCTGCCTCCTCACCCAAGTAGGCTTCACGAACCGCGGGATTGCCACGAATCTCGTCTGGCTTGCCTGTGGCGATTACTTCGCCATAAACCAGCACGGATATACGGTCTGCTAAACCAAATACCACGCTCATGTCATGTTCAACCATCATCAGTGTTTTACCTTTCGATACCCGCTCAATCAAGTCAATAGCTTGTTCACTTTCGTACCGACTCATGCCAGCGGTGGGCTCGTCCAAAATAATTACGGAGGCACCGCCAACCGCTGTGATGCCAATTTCCAAGGCCCGTTGCTCAGCATAGGTCAGTACGCCGGCGGGGACCTCTGCGCGTGAGCGCAAGCCAATCAGCTCGAGCATCTCAATAGCTCTGTCGTTGACATGGTCTAACTTGTCTACGTTGTGCCAAAAAGAGTAGCGATAACCCATGCTCCACAGTAGTCCACAGCGCACGTTTTCAAATACTGACATGCCGGGAAATATGTTGGTTACTTGGAAGCTACGCGATAAGCCTTTACGGTTGATTTGGTACGGTGTTAGTCCGCTGACTACCTCGTCATTCAGTCGAATCTCGCCAGAAGACACATCCAACCTCGCCGTTATCAAGTTGTACAACGTTGACTTACCAGCGCCATTTGGACCAATAATCGCATGCTTCTCGCCTTCCACGATCGCCAAGTCAACACCACGGATAATCTCAGTCGGTCCAAAATTTTTACGTACGTTGATGAGTTCAATTGCGTTCATGATTCACCTACAGTATTTTTATAGGCCTGCTCCAATGCAACGCCGTATGCGTCTACAACCGCTGGCGCAGTTTTTCTGGCGCCCCACATGCCGACTGCAAGCAAGACAATACCAACCAACCATGTTTGCATTGTCCCCGTGTGCAGCATGATGTTATAGAGCGAAAACTCTGGTTCATCTACAGAGATGGCGTGTAAATGCTCCAAGATACAGACAACCCCAGTAAACGCTACAAATGAAGGCAGCAGGCACACCACATATGGCTTAAGTAGCCCCCGCATGCTGCCATGCTTCCAAATAGTTTGATGCATCATGAGCAAGCCTGTCAGCCCTGATGGCGCGTACATCACTACCGCAACAAAGGCAATACCAACGTATAGCGCCCAGATCTCGGTGTAATTTGAAAGCAAGGTTTGTAGCAAGGTAAAAACGACTGCGCCGACGATGGGGCCGGCAAAAAAGCCAATGCCACCAATGTAGGCTTGCAACAGCACGACGCCAGAGGTCACTGCATTCACTGTCTCCTCAGTCACGATCTCGTAGTTAATGGCAAATAGCGCACCAGCTATACCAGCAAACAATCCGGACACTGAGAAAGACATGAAACGAACCAGCGTGGTGGAGTAGCCTACAAACTCTGCGCGCTCTGGGTTGTCTCTCACGGCGTTCGCCATTCGCCCTATGGGTGTGCGTGAGAACCTGTACATCAGGTAAATAGCCAGCAACATCCA
>JABBAS010000027.1:64875-124038 GCA_018607835.1 Methylobacillus sp.
GCCACCTACGAGGGGTAGCAAAATTAAGGGCACCGGTAAGCCGCTTTCACCCACCATGTTGCTAAAGTGGATAGACATGTAGCCACCTAAGCCAAAAAACACAGCGTGACCGAACGACAGCATGCCCCCTTGACCAAGCAGCATGTTGTAGGCAACTGTAAACACCACCATGATGAACATTTGATTCAGAACGGCAATACCTAAGCCCGAAGAAAACCACTGTGGTAACAAATAAACCAACACAACGGCCGCCACCCAAATAGCAGCCCGGCGACCTAGCGTTGTTCTTATTCCTGGTCTGATTGAAGTCTTTGTATTCATTTTTTCAGGCCTCTCGCTTACCGTACAGACCCTTAGGCCGGAAGACCAACATCAGCACCAGCATGATGTAAGGCAATAGGGGCCCCAATTGGGCAATGCTCACGCGATACAGGTCAGCTAACAAGCCAGGGTCTGGTGAACTCAAACCCACCATGCCAAAGAAGTCGGAGAAGCTATAGGTGGTGGCTACTGCAAAGGTTTGTACAAAACCAATCAGCAGTGAGGCGATAAAAGCACCTTTTAAAGACCCCAGTCCGCCAATCACAATAACCACGAAAACGATACTGCCAAGCACGATGGCCATGCCGGGGAAGGTACCCAATACAGGTCCTGCAATGGCGCCTGCTAAACCGGCCAGTGCAGAGCCGACGCCAAACACCGCCATAAAGATAAATGGCACGTTATGACCCAGCATCGCCACTTGGTTGGGATGGGTTATCGCAGCTTGGATGATCAAACCCACACGCGACTTTGTCAGCACATACAACAGGGCCAAAAATATGCTGATGGAAATCAACAACATAAAACCTTTGTAGGCTGGGAATTCAGTCCCAAACATGGTGAATAGCGGGAAGCTTAAGATCTCAGGCTCACTGTAATCAACGTTGCTTTTGCCCCATATTAATTGGACAAACTCTTCGAGTACGTAGGCAATACCGAAGGTAAATATAAGTTCGGGCACATGGCCATATTTGTGCACGTGGCGAAGGCCATACCGCTCGATTAACGCGCCAACTAGGCCGACCAAAATTGGCGCCAAAATCAAGCCTGGCCAGTAACCCACTTTTGCGCTGATGCTGTAGGCAAAATATGCACCCAGCATATATAGGCTTGCGTGGGCAAAATTCAGCACGCCCATCATTGAAAAAATGAGGGTTAACCCGCTGGACAGCATAAACAACAGCAGCCCATACACCAAACCGTTTAGTAGTGACGAAAGAATGAGTTCAGACACGCGCAATTACTCCCTGTAAAGCCATGCCAGCAAAATGCTGGCAAAGACAAACCCGACCACCCAATGGGTGGCCAGGTTTAAGTCCGCACAACGCCTAGTTATGAAGGACGCTTCATCTTGCAGGTTGTTGGTGTCGAGGAGTTGGCGGCGCTCACCGTAGAGGTCTCAAGCAAGCCATAACCAGATTGATCGTAGGCGAATTCAATGTTTTTGTCGGTATGAACGTGCATACGAATAGGCAGTTGCATTTGGTGATCGCTGGCGCGCATGGTGATCTGATCACCATATGGCGTCTTGTAGCTCATGCCCTCAAGCTTGCGCGCGACGTCTATGGGCTTTGTGGAGCCCGCTTCCCGCATGGCCCGGGCAGTCATTTGCATCAAATTGTTAATACGAATTTGATCCATATTGCCATCTGGGTATTCCGCCTGGAAGCGCGTCACAATTTGACGCCATTCATCTGTTAGCGGCGGATTGATCGCACCCTCTGCGACCACATTAATGCGGTCAACACCACCTGCGCCAATTGCTTTAGTAATACCGCTACCGGCTGCGTAGTAGGTATACATAGGGATATCTAAGCCAGCGTCTTCGGCGGCTTTAGCTAAACCAAGCATATCTGCACCCCAGTTACCCGTAATAACTGCGTTTGCGCCTGAAGCTTTGATTTTGGAAATATAGGGCGAAAAGTCTTTCACCTTTCCGATGGGGTGAAGCTCATTACCCACAATTTTGATATCGGGACGCTTTTCACCTAAAAACTTCACGGCCGCTGCCGCAACGGCCTTACCGAACGAGTAGTCCTGACCAATAATGTAAATCCCCGTCCAGTCCTTGTTAGCCGCGATGACGTCTGTCACAGCGTTCATCTTCATGTCGGCATGGGCATCAAACCGGAAATGCCAAAAATTACATTTTTCGTTAGTCAAGGCAGGATCAACTGCTGAGTAGTTTAAGAACAAAACACGTTTGTCTGGGTTGCGCTTGTTGTGCTTTTCAATGGCGTCTGTCAGCGCGTTGGCAACACCTGATGAGTTGCCTTGAACCACGTATTGGATGCCTTGGCCGATCACGTTCTTCAGTTGAATCAAGCTTTCTTTGGGTGAAATCTTGTTGTCGAAGCCAATGACTTCAAACTTTTTACCCATGACGCCACCAGCGCGATTCACCTCTTCAGCAAAAAACTTAAAGTTTTTCAGTCCATTGGTGCCTGTTGCAGCAAATCCGCCTGATAGTGGATCAATAAAAGCGAACTTAATCGTGCCTCCATGATCGTCTGCCATGCTCGGCGTTGCGAGCATTAAGGTTGCGGTTGCTACCGCTGACAAAAATACTTTACGTGGAATCATGTTGTCTCCTGTTTAGATTTGTATGTGGCTCATTGCGCACAACTACTTGTAAGTAACTACCAAAAAAGACGCTGTCACAGCGGAGACTTTTACTTAAATTCTAGAGCGATGGACGCGTTCAACAAGCAAGGACAAGCCCTTGTCTTGACCGCAATTGCAGAAATCGTTCTGGGGATGAGGCCTGCCGCACACGCGTTTGCGCTTTACTTCGTCATTTTGTCGGCAATGACCCTACCGGTTGTACGCGCGGTTTGATAGCACGAGGCTTTTGCGCCTAGGTGACGTTGTTTGATCTAGACTTTGGTAATCTGCAGTACCGCTTTAAGGGCACTTACTAAGCTACGTGCGATAGCGTAAAAATTTAAATTTAATTTGACCCACATATGAACACAACATCCGTCAGCCGCTTAGGTGGGCATGCCTTGATTGAGGCTCTGGTAGCGCAAGGCGTCGCGCGGGTTTACGGCGTACCTGGAGAGAGCTACTTGGCTGCCTTGGATGGGTTCTCGCAGTTCGCCGATCAAATTAAATTTGTAGTGACGCGTCAAGAGGGCGGTGCGGCCTATATGGCGGAAGCCGAAGGTAAATTGACCGGACGACCCGGCGTTTGCTTCGTGACACGCGGGCCAGGTGCAACCAATGCCTGCATCGGTGTCCATACCGCGTTCCAAGACTCAACGCCTATGGTGTTACTGGTAGGTGATGTGGCCCAAGATGCTCGCGACCGTGAGGCATTCCAAGAGATCGATTTTGTTGGCATGTTTACCCCCCTTGTTAAGCGCGTCGAGCGTATTGACGATGCCGCGCGCATTCCGGAATACGTTCAGCGTGCCTTTGCAACCGCGTTGAATGGTCGGCCA
This sequence comes from Methylobacillus sp., assembly GCA_018607835.1. GTDB lineage: Bacteria > Pseudomonadota > Gammaproteobacteria > Burkholderiales > Burkholderiaceae_C > RS62. The sequence goes on from JABBAS010000027.1 coordinate 68,361, forward strand.
GGTCCAGTGGTACTGATACTGCCGGAAGACATGCTTACCCGTCCCACAGCAGCGCCGGTTTTACCGCGCGTCGAGGCCGTGCGCGCTGGCGCCAATCCGCAGGATGTCCGTGCCGCAATCGCGCTACTGAAAAAAGCCAAGAAGCCACTCGTTATCTTAGGTGGCGGTGGTTGGACTGCAGCAGCGGCAGGGGACATCCGTCGGTTCGCCCAGGCGTGGCAGGTTCCCGTGGGTTGCGCTTTTCGCTTCCAAGACTTGTTCGATAACCGTGACCCGTTGTATGCGGGTGATGTTGGACTAGGCATTGGTGCGGGTTTGGCCACGGCCGTGCGAGAGTCTGATGCCTTGTTTGTGATTGGTGCGCGTATGGGGGAGGCTACCAGCGGCGGTTACACCTTGATACCCGTGGGCACACCTCGTCCCGGGCTGGTGCATGTCCATGCGGACCCCGAGGAGCTTAACCGCGTTTACAGCGCAGCAGTTGCGACGTGCGCGGGCATGCCTGCATGGGCCGCGGCGCTGGCCGCCGAGGCCGCGCCTGCGACGTGCACGTGGGGCGACTGGACGCACACCGTGACTGACGCCTTTCGCACCCACGGTAATGCCGATGCAGCCAGACGTAAGATGCCCGGTGACATCGACATGTTCACCGTGATACAGGCCGTGTCGCAAGGCCTGCCGGATAACGTGGTGTGTACCAATGGCGCCGGAAATTTCGCGACTTGGCTGCACCGCTTTCACAAGCTACCGGGGTTTGATGGCGGCCACCGTCATCAGTTAGCCCCGACGAATGGTTCTATGGGGTACGGGGTACCTGCGGGCGTTGCGGCGGCCCTTGCATCGGGGCGCCCCGTCTTCACGATTGCGGGAGATGGTGATTTCCTGATGAACGGACAAGAGCTCGCTACGGCCACAGCAGAGGGTGTGAAGACGGTCGTCTTGCTGCTTAACAACGGCATGTACGGCACGATTCGTATGCACCAAGAGCGCGAGTTTCCCGGACGCGTATCGGGGTCGGGTTTACGCAACCCAGATTTCTGCCTACTGGCACAAGGTTTTGGCTATCACGCCGAGCGCGTAACGCAAACGGCTGCGTTCGCGGGCGCGTGGGAGCGTGCGTGGGCGCACCCGGGGGGGGCGCTTATTGAACTCATGCTGGACCCCGAAGTCATTACGCCTAAACTGACGTTACAGGAGATCCGAGAGGCTGCGCAACGCTAAGCAGGGCGGGGCAGATCAGGGTAGGTCATGTGCTGGCGCAGTTAGTCGGCGTAGCCCGGTAGTTCCCGATCAACAATGCGTTTAACGGCTTCAAAGTAAAGGTGCGCACGCGAGGCTCTGGGATGCCTATCGGTAGGCGATGGGGTATTTACCCTATCAATGACCTCTTGACTCAGTAAAGCCAATGGTTGACCCGTGGACATGGCCAGTATCTGTGCACGGCAAACCCGTTCCAGCTTGTACATGCGTCGATAGGCTTGGGCAATGGAGTCGCCAGTCACAACGACGCCGTGATTTTTCATAAACAATATCGATTTGTCACCTAAGCATGCCGCGAGGCGTTCGCCTTCTTCCACGGAACAGGCCAACCCTTGGTAATCATCATCGTAGGCGATTTCGTTATGGAAAAATGCGGCCGTCTGGCTCGCTGACAGCAAGCGGTTATCCTCCAGCATGTTGAGCGCCAATGCCCAGTTTTGATGGGTGTGCAAGACCACGTTTTTTCCACTAACCCGGTGCAAGGGCGCGTGTATGCATTGGGCGGTCATTTCAACGATGCCATCACCGGCGATCGTCTCTCCCGCCTCATTGAAAATAATCAAGTCACTGGCACGCGCTTCGGACCAATGTAAGCCGAAGGGCAGCACAAAATATTGATCCGTGTGACCGGGCACAACCACCGTAAAGTGGTTGTCGATACCCTCGTGTAAATCATCGAGTACGGCCATTCTTAGACAGGCCGCTAGGTCCACTTTGGTCTGATGAATAGGGTCGTCTGATACAGCGTGGTTAAGTGGGGTCGCGGACATACTGGAAACTCCTAAATCAAGTGATATTGCGGGCTGACAGCCCATTGGTAATTGTGCCTTAGGCCCCGTGTGTCGCCCCAACCATCATAAAAACAATGCCAACAATACTGCACAGAACGCCAGACAGCAGGTGACCAACGGTCACGGGGATTTCGGTGTTCTTACGAACGATTGGTTTCTTTTTCACGTAGCAGAACACGTAGTAGCCGCCCAGCCAGAGCATCAATGCGCCAGGCGCTATTTGGAACCATTCCATCGTCTATATCCTTTTGGGTTTCTTACTCGCGTATCGTTACCATGGAGGGTACCCGAGGTTTGATCGATTCGGAGGCCGTCATAAAAAAAGCCACCGGTCTAAACCGGCGGCTTTTTCAAGGATTACTCATCTAAGCCTGAATTGGCGCTTACTGAGGTCCCAAGACATCACCAAACAACTCCCATGACTTGCCATTCCAGCGCATCAATTGCTTGTTTTCGATGGGGTAGAAGTCAGTTGCAGACGTCTGGAATTTCACACCTGGCAGCAACATGCCGTTTGTGAAGTTCAAGCTGGCAGCCTGCTTCATGATGTTTTTACGCGTTAGGTCATCGCCAGCTTGCTCGATTACTTTATGAATCGCGGCTGCGTGCACATAACCAGAGGTGTAGAAACCCTCGGCCAGGTTCAGGCCGGGCATATTCTTTTCCATCCACGCCTTGTACTCTAAGAAGCCCTTGTCGTTGGCCCATGCGGGGTCAGCGGGATCTTTAAAGTAGTTCGATGAAATCACGCCGATACCGTTCTCAGCGCCAGCCGGAACCATCACAGAGCCCACTGACGAGGACACAGAGTTCAGGTAGTGGGTTGGCTTCCAGCCCAATTCAGCAGCACCTTTGATCGCCTGAGCGGCCCACTTAGGTGTGGTGACGTTGAAGAAGGTGTCAGCACCAGAGCCTTTGAGCGTCGCCATCTGGTTAGAGACGGTTGGATCTGTGGTCTCGTAGCTGGCTTTAGCAACGATCATGCCTTTCTTGTCACCAAGGCCGTCTTCCATACCCTTGACGTAGTCCTTACCGTAATCGTCGTTCTGATACAGAATCGCGATCTTGGCGTTGGGATTGTTCTTGAGAATGTGTGCGGCGTAGATCTTACCTTCGGTCTGGTAATCAGGCTGCAGGCCCATGGTCCACGGGTAGGTGCCGTAGTCACCCCACTTGTGTGCACCGGTATTCACAAAGATGTGTGGCACCTTCTTCTTGTTCATGTACTTGTGAATAGCCGTATTGGTTGGTGTTCCCAAAGTCGCGGCTAAGAACAGCACTTTCTCTTGCTCGACCAGTTTACGCGCTTGCTCAACGGTTTTTGGTGGAGAGTAGCCATCGTCTAGAGAGATGAAGTTGATTTGACGGCCATTGATACCGCCTTGCTCGTTCACGCCTTTGAAGTACGCCGCAATCGCCTTACCAATATTGCCATAGGCTGACGCAGGGCCAGAGTAAGGAACAATGTTTCCTACTTTGACTTCCTTGTCGTTTGCGCCGACATCGTATTTACCCGCTGCTAAAACAGATGTTCCAGACAGGGCCAATGCGATCCCTGCGGCGAGACTGAGTAGTTTAAGTTTGCTTTTCATTTAGCGTCTCCTCTTTTCAGTTTGTTGAGCATTCCCATCACACCGCCAGGGGCGACATAAATGAGTGCTATCAGAATTGCGCCATAGACAGCCCATGGCGCAGACTTCGAGATCTCGTCGGCAACGTTGGGGACGAACTGAATAAACGCAGCCCCGAACAAAGCGCCCGGAATGGTTCCCAGCCCACCAACCACCGCACCAACAAGAAACGAAATAGATAAAAAGGTGTGAAAACTATCAGGTGCCACATAAGACACCGCGATCGCACCCAGCGCGCCGGCGACGCCTGTGTAGGCCGCTGACACACCGAACGTAAGGGTTTTGACGGCAGTTAGGTTCACACCCAAGGCACCCGCTGCAATCGGCTGGTCACGAATCGCAACGATCGCTCTACCGATGCGGCCTTTGACCAAATTATTGGCGAGCCAGAACATAAGCACTGCCACGATGAGCACCAGGTAGTACATCCAGCGATCCTCGGATAGTTCTTTACCCAAAAACTCCATCTCAAAGAGTGGCAATGGCTTATCCAGCACGATACCTTGCACCCCCCCCGTGTAGTCCTCAATGCCTTTGTATTTCAAGAGCTGTGGTATCGCCATCGCCAAAGCAAAGGTCGCAAGCGCCAAATAGTGGCCGTCCAAGCGCAGGGCAGGGAAGCCCATTAAGATGCCCGCCGCCAAGCAAACCAAGGCGGCGACTGGCAACGTGGCGTAAGCGGACCACTGTGCTTGATCCATCAAGATGGCGGCGGTGTAGGCGCCAATCGCGTAGAAAGCCCCGTGACCCAGCGATATTTGTCCACCGTAGCCAGTCAAAAGGTTAAGACCCAATACCGCGATCGCGTAGACCAGCATCAGGTTAACTTGGAAGACGCGGAAATCGCTGATCAGCCAAGGAAGAATCAGGGCAATCAGGCCCAGCAATATGACAGTTTGTATTCTGAGGTTCATTAGGTTTTCCTTTGGCGCTTAGACGCGTGTAACGACTTTTTGACCAAATAATCCGTTTGGCTTTAGCGTGAGCGTACCCACGATGAGTACCAGCGCAACGGTCAGTTTGAGGTCAGAGCCAATAACGTAGGCACCTAAAAGATTTTCCAATACCCCCACGATAAATCCACCGGCGACGGCTCCCCACGGGTTGTCAATACCCCCCAATAGCGCGGCTGCAAATCCGTACAGAAGAATGCCGCCCATCATATTGGGATCCAAGAACATGATGGGTGCCATCATGATGCCGGCCACTGCGCCAATGGCGGATGCCAAGCCCCATCCCAACGCGAGCATCCAGGTAACACGGATACCAACTAAGCTCGCAGAGTCCGGGTTTTGGGCCGCTCCCCGCATAGCAAGCCCGATGGGGGTGAATCGGAAGAAGAGGTAAATAACCAAAAGCACCGCCAGTGTCACTCCCAAAGATCCTAGCTGGTGACCAGAGATGTACTCGGGAAGCACCGCACTGCGGACGGGGAAGGGGCTTTCGAATGCCTTTAACGTGTGCTCGAAGATCCAGCCTGACATGGCATTGAAAATAACCAGTAAGCCAACGAACACAATCACGTTAATCAGCACAGGCTTGCGTTCCACCGGGCGTATGAAAACCCGCTGTATGACCAGTCCCCCGACAAAGGCGACGCCAACGGTCAAGAAGAAAGCCAACCAATAAGACATGCCGCTATCAATCAACCACCAGCAAATGAAGGTTGCGAAAGTCGCCATCTCCCCTTGGGCGAAATTGATGTGGTGTGTCGATTGATAAATCATCACCAACGCTAAACCGACAGCAGCGTAGATACTACCGGTTGCGAGGCCTGAAAAAACCTGGAGAAGAAACCCGTCCATAACAATAATCCTTGAAACTCAATAGCCGAGATAGGTGCGACGAATAGTCTCGTCTGCTCGAATGTCCTCGGCTGGGCCAGCAAGTACAACCTTGCCAGTCTCCAAAAGGTAGGCGTGATCGGCCAAATTTAGCGCAAGCGACGCATTTTGCTCGACCAACAACATGCTGACGCCGTCGGTCTGATTAATGCTTTTCATGATCTCGAAAATTTCTTGCACGATCAGTGGTGCGAGGCCAAAGGAGGGCTCGTCAAGCAGTAACAACTTGGGGCGGAGCATCAAGGCGCGGCTAATCGCCAACATCTGCTGCTCTCCGCCTGACAGCGTCCCTGCCTGTTGGCTAAAGCGCTCCCGCAAACGAGGGAAACGATCGTAGACCTTCTCAATGTCTTCGCTCACCGCAGTCTTGTCTTTGCGTGTGTACGCACCCAAGCGCAAGTTTTCGTCAACTGTGAGTCCCGTGAAGGTGCCGCGACCATCCGGTACGTGGGCTACGCCCATACGAACGATCTTGTCCGTCGAGAGGCCACTGGTTGACTTGCCATCAAAGATCATCTCGCCAGAGGTTTTAACGGTCTGGCAAACACCGCGTAACGTGGTTGTTTTGCCCGCGCCGTTGGCCCCTAAGATCGTGGTGATACCGCCCTCCGCCAACTCGAAATTAACGTTGAATAAGGCTTGCGTGGGACCGTACCACGCGCAAAGGTCTTTAACTTGTAACAAGCTCATGTTTAATCGCCCCCCAAGTAAGCGCGAATAACATCCGGGTGCTTCTGAATTTCTTCAGGGGTTCCTTCCGCAATTTTTTTACCGAAATTAAGTGCCACAATCCAGTCAGAAACAGCCATAACCAATTGCATATGGTGCTCTACCAGTAGAACGCTGATGCCCATGTCATCCCGCACCTGCTTGATGAGCGTAGCCAGGTCTTCCAGCTCCTCGTGGTTCAAGCCAGCGGCGGGTTCATCGAGTAACAGAAGCCGAGGTTGCGCCGCCAATGCGCGCGCAAATTCAACCCGTTTCTGATAGCCAAAAGGCAGATCGCCCACTTGTCTGTGGGCGACATCCGTCAACTTCAAACGCGTTATCAAGTCGTCAGCCAGCTCTCTCAGGTGCTGCTCTTCTTTCCGCGTCTTTGCGTTAGGCAGCAAACCGCCAATAAATCCGGTTTCGGATTTACTGTGCGCGCCGACCATGACGTTTTCTTGGACGGTCATCGTTTTAAACATCGCCAAGTTCTGGAACGTCCGTCCGATCCCAATTTGCGTCATCTCGTGCACGGGGGTATCCGTGATGGATTTTCCTTCAAAAAGAAGGTCCCCTTCTTGGTACGCGTACAAGCGACTAAGGCAGTTAAATAATGTGGTTTTTCCCGCCCCGTTAGGACCGATCAAGCCGCAAATTTTGTCCCGCGGTAGGTCGAAACTCACACTGTCTAACGCTGTGATTCCGCCAAATCTAACCGTGATTCCCTTGACCTGTAGCAGGGCATTTGTTTCATCGACAACCAAATCAAAATCTCCTTGTGACCCACATCGCTGTGATGCAGCCAAAAGTGTAGGGCTGGATCAAAAAACGTACCCTAGGTTAAACACCAATACCGTGTCATGTAGGTGCCAACCTATTTGGAGGGTGGTTTCATAAGTCCAAGTGCAAAGAGCTTGAAAGGCTTTGTTAGCGGGGCTTCTGCGTAAATCTACCGCTGGATACCGTCATAAAAAAAGCCCTGATGCGTAGACGCAAAGGGCTTTAAAAACCTATCACAACTAGGGGTTATTGGCGCAAAGTCTCAAACGCTTGAAAGTGCGTCAAGAAAACGTGTCCAGACAAATCGTGAATGAACTCGGTTTCCTTCAGTTTGTCCATGACGGGTCCCTTCACTTCAGAGAGGTGTAGTTTGATATGGGCGCCTTTTAAGCGGGCATCGATGGCCTCCAGACTCTCAAGCGCACTCGCATCAATCGCGTTGACAGCCGAGCACTGCAACACCACATGGGCAATACCCGCGCGGTTAGCTACCGCCGCATTCACGGAGTCTTCTAAGGCCCTTGCATTGGCGAAATAGAGGCTTTCATCGACGCGCAAACTAAGGACCTTGGGATCGACTTGAACAGTGTGACGGGCCACGTTGCGGAAATGCTCTGTCCCCTCAACCAAGCCAACTTCCGCAATATGCGGGCGACTGGTTCGAAACAGAAAGAGCGCAAGCGACACGCCAACGCCGCAAATTAGTCCCATCTCGACGCCGGCTCCCAGCGTCACCAAGATAGTCGTCAATACCGCCGTGAAGTCCGATTTGGAGTAGGCCCAAGTCCGTTTCAAAACACCCAAGTCAACCAAGGACAGAACCGCCACAATGATGGTTGCCGCTAATGTGGCCTTAGGTAAAAAATACAGTGCAGGCGTCAACAGCAGTGAGGCCACCAGAATGCCCCCCGCCGTAAACACCCCGGCGGCAGGGGTTTGTGCACCGGCATCGAAGTTAACCACGGAGCGCGAAAAGCCGCCCGTCACGGGGAAGCCACCCGAGAAGGCTGACGACACATTGCTGGCGCCTAGGGCAATTAACTCTTGGTCGGGAACAATCCGTTGTCGACGCTTGGCGGCCAGTGTTTGGCCAACAGACACCGACTCAACAAAGCCCACCACGCTGATGAGCAGGGCAGGTACCAACAGCGACTGCCATAGACCCATGTCAAGGCTGGGCAGGCTGAACGGCGGCAGGCCTTGCGGAACCTCACCAACAATCTTGAGGCCTTTGGCCTGCCAGTCGAAAGCCCAGGTCGCGATGGTCGTCAGTGCAATGGCCGCGACTGGCCCCGTTTTGGCAACGATATCGGCAGGCGCCTCCTTCATTCCCAGTCGCTTTAGCAATGGCTTAAGACCCTTACGCACCCAGAATAAAAACGCGGTAGTAAACACACCGACGCCTATGGATAGGGCGTGCGCCGATGGCAATTGGGTGACGAGTTGGCTCAACATCTCTACAAAATGATGTCCGCCCGCTGTCACGCCCAAAATAGTTTTGACTTGGCTTGCGGCAATGAGCAGGCCCGACGCCGTGATAAAGCCAGAGATGACCGGGTGGCTTAAGAAGTTGGCTAAAAACCCAAGACGGAACAATCCCAAAACAATCAAGATGACGCCGGAAAGAAAGGCGAGGGTGATGGCGATCTCCCAATACGCATGCGTGCCCACCGCCGCATGCTCACCGATCACCGCAGCCGTCATCAACGACACCACGGCCACTGGGCCAACCGCTAACGCACGACTGGTGCCAAAGATGGCATATAAAACCAACGGTGCGACGCTGGCGTACAAGCCGACCTCTGCAGGCAGACCCGCGAGCAGCGCATAAGCCAGGCTCTGCGGAATCAACATGATGGTCACGATCGCCGCGGCCACCAAATCCCTTACAAGTGTGGGTTGGTCATACTGCGGCGCCCATTCGAAAATGGGCATGAATGCCTTGACGCGGTCAACCCAGCTGGCGCTACCTTGCGCATTGAAATGTATTGGACTCATGGTTTGATGTTTGGTTTGATGTTTGGTTTGGCCAGCCATTCACGGCCTTTGAGCATGCCTTCCCAGTACAGCGGGGGCAATATGCGCTCTTTTAGCAGCCACGCCAAACGCGTCGGACGCGTCCCGTTGATCAACCACTGGGGGAGCGATGGGGCCAACTTGCCACCATAGGTGAACTCGGCCAAGACAATGCGTCCACGCTCTACTGTTAAGGGACAGGAGCCGTAGCCGTCATAAGTCGCTGCGCCCTGCAGTTTACCCAAGGCGACCAACACGTTGTGTGCGACGACAGGGGCCTGCTTGCGCACCGCCGCGGCTGTTTTGGCATTGCTGGAATTCCCAACGTCGCCCAACGCGTATACGTTGCTAAACCGTGTATGTCGCATAGAGCCGGGATCAATGTCGACCCAACCCGCAGCATCTGCCAACGGACTCGAACGAATAAAGTCAGGGGCCTTCTGTGGTGGCACCACGTGAATCATGTCGTAGTCTTGCACGAGCTCACTCACGGTGCCATCAGCGGCGGTTTGTTTGAACGTTGCCTGCTTCGCTTTGCCGTCGATAGCGACCAAACTACGGGTGAAGTTAATTTGAATGCCGTAGGCATGGATGTACTCCATCAGCGCTGGCACATACTCGGGCACGCCGAATAAGACGCCACCTGCATTGCAAAACTCTATTTGAATATCCTTCAGTACACCTTCGCGGCGCCAGTGGTCCGCCGACAAGTACATGGCCTTCTGAGGGGCTCCTGCGCACTTAATGGGCATGGCGGGTTGCGTAAACAAGGCTTTGCCGCCACGCAGGCTTTGCACCAATTGCCACGTGTAGGGGGCCAGATCGTAACGGTAGTTCGACGTCACACCATCGTGGCCTAGCGCGTCGTTCAGGCCGGGAATGGCGTCCCAATCCAGCGTGAGACCCGGGCAGACGATCAGTTGCTGGTAGCTTACGGTGCTGCCATCTTCCAGCGCAAGGGTATTGTTTTCTGGGTCGAAGGTCGCAACCGCGCCAACAATGCGTTTGACGCCCGCAGGGATCACTACGGACATGGGGCGTGCGGTCGTATCCGCTTTGAAGATACCGCCACCGACCATGGTCCAGCCAGGCTGATAGCTATGCCGCTCGTTGGGTTCGATGATGGCGATGTCTAGACCACTGTCACGCGCCAGCAAGCTAGAAGCCGTCGCGATACCCGCGGATCCGCCGCCAACAATGACGATCTGATGATGATTGCCTTTTGCGACGCTCGCGACGTTTTCGACGTTTGTAGCGCTTGCACCCGACTCAGACACCGCTGTCATCTCCGTCGGCTCGGGCGCCGCGAATCGGTCGGCGAGGGCGGACAGATCGAAGCCTGCGGTGTGTGTTGTCTGCAGAATCGCATCCGCCGATTGCGTCCCCACTTGCGACAGCGCCCACATGGTGGCCGAGCGCGTACCGCTGCGGCAGTAAGCTAAGACGGGATGCGGGGAGGTGGCTAACAGGGCTGCGAACGCTTTCCCATCCGCATCGCTTACCTGTCCCGTGACCGCTGGCAAGTAATGCGCCTTCATGCCCGCTGCCTCTGCGGCCGCATGAATGTCTGCGAATGCAACCTGATCGGGTGTCTCTCCATCTGGTCGGTTGCAGATGATGGTCTGAAAGCCAGAGCCAGCGATAGAGGTCATATCGTCAACGGCAATTTGCGCAGTCACCGTTAGCGTGGTGTCAATTTGATGAAGCTTCATATTGTTTCGTTTAATTTGTATTTAGAGGTATTGTGCCAAATTGGCATGGGGTAATTGCTTGTTGCGCGGGGATATTAACGGGCTGACTTCGCTTCAAAGATCGGGCAAAAAAATAGGGCTCAACTCATAGAGTTGGAGCCCTTTTTGCTCTGGCGATGTCAGCGCCTTAATCGACTTGGTCCAGCAGTGTCTGTAACCGTTTGGTAAGTACCTGCGCGGTGTGTAGCGACAGGCGCTCTTTTAGGCGGGCAGCCGCTGTTTTCGCACGCTCCTGCTTCTCGATGCTGCGTAGGTTACCTTTCAGTGTGACCGTAAGTGACTCAATTTTGTGATCCAAATCAGCTAGCAAATCGATGTACTGCTGGCGCTCTTCGCGGCTTTGCTGCAATGTCTGAATTGAGGCTGCAATGTCTTGCCAAGAAAGCGTAGAGGCATCTTTGGCGTAGGCGTCCACCGCCTGAAAAATTTCGGGCAGGCGTTCACCCAGCGTCCCCAAATCGGCTTCTTCTAGCGCGTGCAGGCCAAATTGGTGCCCGTTTTTGGATTGCTCTGCCAGAAACGCTTCCAGCTCAGAAAACGTGGCCTCTTGAGCGCGCTTAGGAAGCGAGGGAATGCCGTCTGACGCGGCATTGTCGCTCACCGCTGCATTTGCCGTGGTTTTATTGGTTGGGAAGGACTGGGGTATGGCCGCATCCGCGCCAGCGATTGAGACAACTTTGTTGGGTACGACGGCCGCTTCAGGGGCCTCTTTGTGAAGGCTTGTCGGGCTTGAGGTGGGCGCGTCCAGATCAGGCGTGGCGTTGTAGTCAACCGGGCTCCAGCCCTTGCCGGGTTGGTATCTCAGCAACGTGGTGGCGTAATCTTCATCGTTATTTTTAGGTTGCATGGTGAGTCCATTTCAAGCGTAAGTGTCAACGCAGGAGGGTTAGTGTCTGTGATATTTTCAGATTAGGCAAGTGACTCAAAACGAAAAGTGAATATAAACAACAACTACGCCATTTTTTCTCGGGACTACTTTAACGTGTGCGTGACGTCATCTGTGAGCGAACAGCCCGTTGCTTTGGCTAGCGTTGGCTAGCGATGGTGGACTTGGTTAATTGGCGACGCGTGAAAACAGGCTACTTCATTACCCAATCATTTATTTAACATAATATACATTGTAGAATATTAAAGATGGGAGTCACCACGTCCCGCGTTTCAGGCGTTGACGCGCCAAGATGGCCGCCTTCAAAACCACGGCGCTATCGGGCTGACTGCCAATGAGCGCAAAGTCCAGGGCATTTAAACCGTGTTCGTTCTTTAGCAGCACGTCCGCGCCTTCGTCTAGCAGCGTCTGCACTGACGCCAGCAAGCCATACTGGGCCGCCATCATCAATGGCGTCGTGCCATTTGGAGACGCGGCATCGATATACGCGTAATGCGCCAACAAGTTGCGGATGATGTTTGGTGCGGCGACCGCCCGACACGCCGAGGCGTAATGCAGTGCCACCCAGCCCGTACCGTTCACGGCCGACTCAGCTGAGAGCAATGCGGAGACGGTGTCTGAATCGCATTGGATCGCAGCAAACATCAGCGGCGTTTCTTGATGATTGTTGCGGGTATCGATCTCGAATCCCGGTTGGGTGAGCAGCCAGTCGCGAATGGACGGCGACGGCGTCTTGATCGCCACGTGCAGCGCCGTGTTGCCATCGGCATCCCGGACGTTGACCCCCAAGACGTTGTTTGGCGATTGTCCAAGCCAGCTGCTAGCGGCCCACACGTCGTCGCTACGAACCGCCTCAAACCACGCGCGGGCGTCCACCGCTTCCGCACGTACCCCTAGGCTAAGAAGCACGCTAACGAAAATAATTAATGTCTTCATATCAACATACTTTATTATTTACTTAATGTTATTTATGAAGATTAAAGGGGCTAGAAACAACGAATAGTGCTGCCACTAAAACAGGTTTACGAGACGGCCAGTGCCGGCACCTTGGAGAATAAGCGGTGAAAATTAGCCGTGGTTTGCGATGCCACCTCTTCAACGCTTAGCCCCTTACAAGCGGCTAACTCTGCCGCCACAAACGGTACGTAAGCGGGACTATTGGTTTTACCCCGGTACGGAACGGGTGCCAAGTAGGGGCTATCGGTCTCAATGAGTAAGCGGTCAATCGGCACGTATTTCGCCACCTCCCGCAGATCGCCAGCGGTCTTGAACGTCAATATCCCTGACAACGAGATGTAAAAGCCGACATCCAGCGCTGCCTTGGCAACCGACATGGTCTCGGTGAAACAATGGAAAACCCCACGAGACACGGGCAAGTCGCCAGAGGACCCACCAAATCCGCCCTCTTCGGTCAATATCGACAGCGTATCCTCTGACGCGGCGCGGGTATGAATCACCAAAGGCAAATCAACCGCACGCCCTGCTTGTATATGCGTAATGAATCGATTGCGCTGCCAAGCCATATCCGCCACGCTACGTCCATTGAGGCGGAAATAATCAAGTCCGGTCTCACCAATGCCGACGACGCGCGCATGTTGCGCACCCGCAATCAAATCGTCAAATCCCGGCTCCTGCACCCCCTCATTGTCAGGGTGAACGCCTACGGTGGCCCAAAGATTGGCGTGTTCTTCAGCCAGACCGCGCACGCTGTGAAACTCCTCTAAGGTCGTGCAAATGCACAGGGCTCGCACCACGTTGGCATCTGCCATCTCGCCCAAAATGTGTGGCAACTGTTGCTTCAACTCAGAAAAATTAAGATGGCAATGGGAGTCGACGAACATAGATAAAAACCAATAAATTCAAACTAAACGAAAGAAAGGGCGTGCGGATGTGCGCACACAGTTAGTCGCGCGCGAGGCGTGGTCTGCGCCGTTACCCTGCACGATGCGCCGATCCAAAGACCTGGTGGCAGTCCGCCATCCACGCCTCCAACTGCAGACCCGCACTAAAGGGATGCTCGACATGACGCCGCCAATCCGCCAACCGGCCACCCCACTGCTCCAACGCACGCAGATGCGGCAGGGCCGGCAAGCTGCTGGACTCAAAAAAGCGCCCAGTCGTGCCCACCCAATGCGCTTGCGTGTCGTGTGCAACTTTTTGAAGCGTGTCCAACACCAGCGCGGCTGGCCAACTGGCCATGACGCCAACTTGTCCATTCGCTATCGCCTTGGGAATGCCCTGCCATTGCACCTCGGTCAGTCCCAACTCAGCCCAAGCCAATGCCCCCTGAGCGCGCCCGCCGGCAGCGGTTAGCCACGTCAATGCGGTCGCCTCGCTCGGTGCAGGTGACACGGCTTGTTGCAGCCATTGGACCGCTTCGCTCTGCGACGGCCACGTCATTTGGTGAATGTGACAACGGCTGCGTATGGTCGGCAGTACCTGGTGCAGTGCCTCACAGGCAAGGATAAACCGCACGTCTCCGGGCGGCTCCTCCAGGGTTTTCAATAAGGTGTTTGCGGCCTCTACATTGAGACGGTGCGCGGGGTGAATCAGCACCACCTGATGGCGTGCACGCGAGACGGTGAGCTGGGTAAACGCGACCGCCGCCCGTGCGGCATCGACGCGTATCCATTTACTGGGCTTACGCGACTTCCTGTCAATTTCATCTTGCGCGGCTGCCGGAATCGGCCAGCCCAATTCGGGCGCCAAGGCTTCAGGCACCAAGACCACCAAGTCAGGGTGCGTGCGTTGGGCGACGGCGCGGCAGCTATCGCAGGCGCCACACGCGCCCTGCTCCGTAGGCGTATCGCAGAGCCAAACCCTGGCCAACGCGTGCGCCAGCGCGTACTGCCCTAAGCCTTCTGCCCCGCTGACCATCAAGGCGTGGCCACGTTGGGCTCGCAATTCAGACAACTGCGTTTGCAACCACGGCGCAAGCGCTGGCGCGACCCCTTCGCTCATCGCGGACTACCTGCCACCATGATCGCTAGCCACCCGCGGTTAAACATCGTTTTGGTGAGCTGCTGCCAGACTTGATTTTTGGTCTGATTGCCGTCCACACGCACAAAGCGTCCGGGCTCGGCAGCGGCTCTATCGGCGTAGCCTTTGGCGACACGTTCAAAAAACGCAATCGGCAAGGCCTCAAACCGATCCGCCTCACGCGCTTTGGCCAAGCGCTCAGCAGCGACCGCCGGCGGGACTTCAAACAAGACGGTCAAATCGGGTTGGCGCAATGCGGTGGGGTGCATCGCGACCGCCGCTTCTGGCGCGCCCGGTTCTGGGCGACCCTGTACCCAACGCTCCAGCTGCTCCAAGATATCCGCATTAAAGCCCCGCCCTGCCCCTTGATAGGCAAACGTGGCATCGGTGAATCGGTCGCATAACACCACATCGCCACGCGCCAATGCGGGTTCAATAACGGTGTGCAGGTGGTCCCGTCTGGCAGCGAATACCAGTAGGGCTTCGGTCAGCGCATCCATAGGTTGGTGCAGGACCAACTCGCGCAGGGACTCTGCCAGCGGCGTGCCGCCGGGCTCACGTGTCTGCACCAGGGTGCGCCCCTGCTGCTTGAACAGCGCTGCTAAGGCATCAATATGGGTGGATTTTCCCGCACCGTCGATGCCTTCAAAGGAGATAAACAGTCCCGTTTTTTGCATTCGAAATGGCACCTTTAAGGCTGTTTAAGTATGAAGCGTCTCACCGCTCGATTATGAGCCGCGAGATCCGGGCTGAATGCGCTGGTTCCATCCCCTTTTGCGACGAAATAAAACGCATCGGTATCCGCGGGGTTAACGGCGGCTTTTAGCGAGGCCTCGCTGGGCAAGGCAATCGGCGTCGGTGGCAAGCCCGCGCGGGTATAGGAGTTATAGGGCGTGTCGCTACGCAGATGTTTCCGTTGTAAATTGCCATTGAAGGCATCCCCTAGACCGTAAATCACGGTTGGATCCGTTTGCAAGCGCATACCGATACGCAGACGATTGGCGAACACGCCAGCCACCAGGGCGCGGTCGGCGTCGTGGTTGGTCTCCTTCTCCACAATGCTGGCCAATATCAGCAGGTCTTCTTGGTTGTCGACGGGCGTGCGGCTGTCTCGGTACTTCCAGGCAGCCGCTACGCGGCTATCCATTTGGGCGGCCGCTTGTTTGTAGAGATCCACGTCCGAGCCATTTTTGGGGTAAACGTAGGTGTCAGGGAAAAACCGTCCCTCTGGATGCACACCGGGCCGACCAATGCGCGTCATCAGCTCAGCGTCGCTGAGACTGTCGGTATCACGGCGCAACGTAGGTGCGCTGGCCAGGGCTTGGCGCATCTGCGCAAACGTCCACCCCTCAACGATGGTGACCCGTCGTGTCGCTTGTTTGCCCGCGGTCAACATATCGAGCAAACCGCGCGGGGTTAACCCCGGCGCGATCTCATAACTACCCGCCTTGATCTGGGTGGCCTCACCTGACCAACGAAACCACTCAAAAAGCACCCAACCGGGCACCGTCACTCCCGACGCGCTCAAGTCCTTGGCAACCGATAGCGGCGTTGCATTGGGCTTGACCTGCAGGTCGATTGCGGTCGCCCCCTTTAACAGCGTCATAGGCAATGGCTGCGCGACCCACCACACCACGGTGGCGGCACTCAGCAGCACCACGAACAGGCCGAGGACGAGACAGCGTTTGATAAGACGGAACATAGCCCTCAACTATAAACAAAGGAAGATAATGCTACGGTATCCCTGTAAATAAATACGCACCTCATTGCCGCTATGCCCATACCAACTGCCACGACTCAGCCAACCGCACCCACTCCCTACCCCCCTGTGCACCTCAGTGACTGGGGCGTGCTGTCGGTCACCGGTGACGACGCGTGTACCTTTTTGCAAGGGCAACTAACGAATGACGTCGCCCTGATGCCCGTGGCCACGGCCTGTCTGGCGGGCTATTGCTCGGCCAAAGGGCGGTTGCTAGCCAGCTTTGTGGTCTTAAAGCGCGCGCCCAATGATTTCTTGTTGCTGCTGTCCAAAGATCTGCTGGAACCAACGGCCAAGCGGCTAAAGATGTTCATCATGCGGGCCAAGTGCACCCTCGCTGATGAGAGCGCCAATTGGGATTTGCTAGGCGAACAAACCGCTGAGACCAGCGATGCGTTGCACCAGATGCCTGCGTGGTCGGTGGCGTTCGAGAACACGGAGACACTCATTCGCTTACCCAGCGCGAAGGTGGCGCAGGGCGTTCGCCTGCGTCCAGCGGAGCCGTCGTCTGACGCGTCTGTGGTGTCTAACGAGAGCGATGCGAGTACCGCCTTGGCGATATGGCATTTCAATCGTGCGTTGAGCGGCGTCGCCATGGTCGTCAGTGCAACGGTCGAGAGCTTTGTTCCCCAAATGCTGAACTATGAATCGACGCAAGGGGTGAGTTTCAAGAAGGGCTGCTATCCGGGTCAGGAAATCGTGGCACGCAGCCAGTTCCGTGGCGCCATCAAACGACGCGCCGCGGTGTTTGTCGCGGCGGACCCATCGCATAGCCTCGCCTTGGCCGTCGGGCAAGAAGTGTTTGCACGTGACGAAGACGGCGTGTGGCAGGCGTGCGGTCTGGTCGCCGCGGTTGGCTACAACCCCCAGCTGGCGGCGTGGGGGCTAACGGTGAGTCTGCAACTGACCCACGCCAATGATGCCCTGACCGTGGGCAACCCCGATGGCATCGCACTAACCCCTCAGCCGCTACCTTACGAGATTTTGCTGGATATTTAAGTCCATGTGCACCATCGCATTTGCGCTGCAGCCAACGCCTGCAATCGCGTTATTGGTGGCGGCTAACCGCGACGAGACCCGAAGCCGCCCCACCCGTTCGGCGGGCGTGTGGCGTGACGAGGCAGGCCGCCAGATCTTGTCTGGACGCGACTTGCAAGACGGCGGCACATGGATGGGGTGTGCGGACAACGGGCGCGTCGCCCTACTGACCAACATCCGGCCAAGCGACGCTGCGCCGCGTACATTCGCCAGAAGTCGTGGTGAGCTGTGCGCCAATTGGCTGCGTGGCGGCTCATTGGCTACGTGGCGTGCCTCGCACCGTGGCGACGATTTTGGCGGTTGTAACGTAGTGCTCGGCACGCTTGCACCATCGTCCGATGAGCCGGCTTGGTGGTTCCTGCGCAACCAAGTAGGCGCACCCACGGAGTCTGATGGGTCGCCACAGACGCTGGACGAGACGGGGTGGCTTTCCCGCCCATTGGGGCCGGGCACCTACGTGGTCTCCAACGACAACCTAGACACGCCGTGGCCTAAAGCGCTTGCCATGAAAGAGGCGATGCGCTTAGCCACGCACGCATTGCCAACGCAGGGTGACGCATGTGACGCGCCTGCGCCGGAGACACAGCAAGCCTTGCTTGCTGCGTTACAAGATCGCCAAACCTATGCGCCAACCGAGCAGGCAATGGGGCCGTTTGATCACGTGGGATTGACCGCTCTGTCAGCCTGCTTTGTTGACTGGCAGGCACGCGACTACGGCACGCGCAGTAGCAGCTTGCTGTGGGCCACCACATCGCAGTTCACGATGCGCGAGTGGTGCTACGACGCGACGGGAATGCCAATGGTGGGCGGGGGTGCGGCACAAACCTTGGCTTGTTTACCCACGACGCCGCGCTGACCCCACTGCGCTCGGCGACACCGGTGCGCCTCTTTCGGGCGTCACGCCGAACTCATGAGGGCGACAATGCTTTTTCCATATGTACGTGTGGAATGCCCACCTCGTCAAAGGGCTCGCCAACCACCTTGAATCCCAGGCGCTCGTAAAAGCCTTCGGCGCTGCGCTGCGCGCTGAGTTTGGCTGTGTGGTCGCCACGTGCCAACGCCGCGTCACACAAGGCGTTCAGTACCTGTCGTCCGAATGACCCGCCACGGATAGCGCGTAGCACCGCCATGCGGCCAATCTTTGATACACCGTCCTCTGAGGGTAACAAGCGGCCCGTGGCAATGGCTTGACCCAAGCGGTTTTCAACCACGGCATGCAAACAGTGGGCATCCGCCGCATCCCACTCGTCCTCCACCGCGATCCCTTGCTCGTCTACAAACACCGCCTTACGCACCGCCGCGGCCGGTGCTTGCAACGTGGACCAATCCGCTAGATGGAGCTGCGTGACGTTTTCGCCCGCCTCGTAGTCGTTAATCAGTTGTACCAAGTTGGCCGGTAGGGCTTGGCTACTTTGCGTCTCAGGGTCCGCGTAAACATAGACCATTTGCCCCTCGGTCAGTAGTTGGCCACTGCGCCAAATGCCAGACTCAAACGTCATAGAGGAGCGACCCAGCTTGACCCGGCGCAAGCCCACGTCTAGCGTGTCTTCATATATCGCCGAGCCGTGATAGGTGACCGACGTGGTTTTAAGGAAAACGTCACCACCAAGTTGCGCCATGGCTGACTCGTAGGGCAACGCCAATCGACGCCAATAGGCGGCCATGGCCATATCAATGTAGGTCAGGTAGTGCGCGTTGAAGACAATTTTTTGCATGTCTACTTCGGACCAGCGCACACGCAGGCGCTCGATGCAGCGAAAATCAGTTTGGTTCATGGTGTTAAGCCTAAGCGAATTTCTGCTTATTATTTGTTCCGCGGCGTAACGCAGGTGTCACAGTTGCCACAGTTGCCATGAACCGACGCTTACCGGCTTGTGGGCGTAGCAAAAGCGCTCCTAGAAAAAGCATTTCTCAGTGCCCTCCCCGCATCCTGATGGCATTGCTTCGCCTCTGGCACCGCGCGATCCCAATTAATAAATCCATGGACCATACCGCGGTAGATATCTAAATCAACGGCCACCCCCGCCGCACGCAACGCATCACCAAAGGCGATGCCTTCATCCACCAGCGGATCACACTCAGCCAACCCAATCCAAGCCGGCGCCACCCCACTATGGTCATCAGCCAGCAAAGGGGCAAAACGCCAATCCGTGCGCAATGCCCTGTCTGGAATGTAATGATTAAAGAAATAATTGATGTCGGCCTCCGTAAGAACAAAGCCCTCAGAAAACCGTCGGTGCGATGGCGTATCTTGATACGCACCCGTACCTGGGTAAAACAAGAGTTGAAGTGCCAACGGTCGGCCATGATCGCGGGCATGTAACGCGCACGCAGCCGCCAATGTCCCGCCCGCACTGTCGCCGCCCACCGCGATCGATGCGCTGTTGCGCAACAAATCAGGGGCCAGTTGATCGTGGTTTTCCTGTACCCACGCCAACGCGTCAAACGCATCATTGACAGCGGTTGGGAACGGGTGTTCTGGTGCCAAGCGATAGTCTAAAGACACCACGGCACACCCGCCAAGGTGTGCGAGTTGCTGACACAGTTCAGCATGGGTCTGGCTACTCCCAATCGTGAACCCACCGCCATGAAAATAAAGCAAAACGCCGTTGACTGCCCCATTCGGAACCCACAGCTTGGCTGACAGAACGGCACCGTCACGAGCCCCAATGTGTACGGTACGCGCCACCGCCATCGGTGGTGCAGGGGCGGCCAAGACACTGCCTGCTCGCTCATAAAATGCACGTGCCTGCTGCGCTGTGAGACGATGAAGTGGCGGATTGCCCGCTTGCGCCATGCGCATGATGAGGTGACTGATTTGACTGGAAAGCATGTGGCCCTCAGAAAACGATTGCGGGCCCTGTGCGCACCAGCGCAACGTAGTCGCACCGGTAACATGTGGCTGCAGGTTAAAAACATAAAGTCTACGCAGTTATAGTTTGGCAAACAGCATAGGACGCCCAATGGCATTAATTAAATACATCACCGACGTAGAAATCGCTTTTGGCGCGATCGAGAAACTCCCCGAGGCCTGTCGCGCCAGCGGCATGACCAAGCCGCTGATCGTGACCGATGCGGGCGTCAAAGCAGCCGGCATCTTGGCAACCGCCATTCAAGCCATGGGCGATATGCCCCACGCGATTTACGACGGCACGCCGAGTAACCCGACGGAGGCTGCCGTGCGCGAAGCCACCGTGATCTACAAGCAATCGGGCTGCGACGGCCTGATCGCGCTCGGTGGAGGTTCCAGTATGGACTGCGCCAAAGGCGCTGCCATTACCGTAAGCCACGAGGGTCCACTGAAAACCTACGCCACCATAGAAGGCGGCTCACCCAAAATAACCGCTAAAGTTGCACCGCTGATCGCAGTCCCCACCACTGCCGGCACAGGCAGCGAGGTCGCGCGCGGCGCCATCGTGATTGTTGACGACGGCCGTAAGCTTGGTTTCCACAGCTGGTCGTTAGTCCCCAAAATGGCCATTTGCGACCCGGCTCTCACCGTTGGGCTACCGTCCGGCCTCACGGCCGCCACCGGCATGGATGCCATCGCACACTGCATGGAAACATTCATGGCCGCCCCATACAACCCGCCAGCCGATGGAATTGCACTGGACGGTTTGACACGGGGATGGGCAAACATTCAAACCGCAACGGAGGACGGTAGCAATCAAACGGCGCGACTGGAAATGATGAGCGCCTCTATGCAGGGCGCCATGGCCTTCCAAAAGGGCTTGGGATGCGTGCACAGCTTAAGCCACAGCTTGGGCGGATTGAACCCGCGCCTGCACCACGGCACCTTGAACGCGATGTTTCTCCCCGCAGTCATTCGGTTTAACGGCAAGGCCGACAGTGTGCGTAACCAGCGACGCATGCAGCGCATGGCCTACGCAATGGGATTCGGTGATATCGAAGATGCGGACTCCGCTACAAACACCGTCGCCAACGCGGTGACCAACATGAACCAACGCCTGAAGCTGCCGAGTGGCTTGGGTGAAATGGGTGTTACCGAGGCTGATTTTGCCGCCGTCATCAAGGGCGCAATGGCCGACCACTGTCACGGCACCAACCCGCGTATCGCCACCGAGGAAGACTACCGTGCCATGCTGCTAGCCGCGATGTAGGGCGCACGTTGCGGGCTCTACAGTGGCTTCACCAACCTGGGGTTGGGGTTGCTGAGCCACTGGGCAAACTCATCGGCCAGCTGTTGGCTGGCATCAGCGGCCTGTTGCCAGACACGTACGCGCGCGTCGTAGTCATGGGCGTAATGATTGAAGTCATGTCGGTCTGGTAACTTCCCATTTGGCAAGGTCTTGACCCAGTCTGGGTTCGGCGCCAACACCACCGCGTTGCGTAAAAAATCTGTCGCGTGGTGTCGCCATTTCAGCGACTTATCCAGCCAACCTGGCACCACCGCACGTTGAAAGTGCGGGTACAACACCACCTGATCTCTTGGGGTTAGGTAGTTCAGGTGGAGGTGGTAGTCTGTAATACCGCCGTCCCAGTAGGCCCCCGCAGGCGCCCCCGGAATATCATGCACGGCCTCTAGAACAAAGGGTATCGAGCAACTGGCCTGTAACGCTGCCATGAAATTTGACTCGTTCAAAACCACCTGTTCCGTCCTGAGGTCATGGGAGTTGAACGGTAACTCTCCCGCAGATGAAAAAACGATGCGTTCCAACCACCGCCCCAGAAACCGCCTGTGTAGCGCGTTGCCACAAAAGGCCGCCGCGTATCCGATGGGTGTGCGCCAAGGCCCATCACGATGCAAGATGCCGCGACCATGACTGGTAAACAGGTGTAACCGGAAGCGAGATTGCGCCAATAAGCCCGCGACACGACCGCCGTAAAACGTCTCTAAACTATGGGCGAATGCCTCACTCACCTGCTTTGCGCTGGGGCGTTTGCCGTTAACGAAGTCAAACCGTTGGCGGATGTAATCGTGCTCTAGCGTTTGGAACCCCGCACTTGAATCCGGTAGACAGGCGGTGGCCATTCGCCACGCACCAATGGAGGCGCCCAACAGGTCAATGGTCTGATCAGCGCTCACCAACCAGTCGCCAAAAATGAACCGATCAAGGCGCGTAAGGGTCAGGCCCTTGGGGCCGCCAGCGGCCGCAGAAATCGCTGAAACATGACGGGCGGTCAGACCGTCTCTTTCGATCAGGGTGTGCGCATCCGCCCCCGCGTAAATCTGCAATGCCTTCATGGTTAGCTTAGGGGCGTTGGTCGGTGGATGGTTTTTTCCACAAATTGATATCGCCGTCTTCGGCAAACACATCGATAGACTTAATTTCTTCCGGCGTGAAAGCGGTGTTGCGCACCGCCGCGACCAGCTCGGTAATTTGGGCCGGACGACTTGCACCAATCAGGGCAGACGTGACCCGTGCATCACGCAACACCCACGACACGGCCATTTGCGCCAAACTCTGTCCGCGCCCCAAAGCGATCTCGTTGAGTCCACGAATCCGCCGCAGGTTCTCTGCGCTGACGTGGCCTGCTTGCAGGGAGTCACCACCCGGTCTGTGCATGCGCGAATCGGCGGGGATACCGTCGAGGTAACGCCCTGTCAACAACCCTTGCGCCAACGCACTAAACGCAATGCAACCCACACCCTCGGCTTCCAAAGTGTCTAGCAAACCGTCTTCAATCCAACGGTTTAAGAGACTGTAAGACGGTTGGTGAATCAGACAGGGGACGCCCATTTCACGCAGTAATCGACTGGCCTCCTGCGTCTTTTGCGCAGAGTAACTAGAGATACCGACATACAGCGCCTTACCTTGTTGGACCGCCGTCGCCAGCGCGCCCATGGTTTCCTCCAGCGGGGTGTCGGGGTCAAATCGATGCGAGTAAAAAATGTCAACATAGTCCAGACCCATGCGCGCCAAACTTTGGTCCAAACTGGCCAAGAGGTACTTGCGTGAACCACCACCAGAGCCATAAGGCCCAGGCCACATATCCCAACCCGCTTTGCTTGAGATGATGAGCTCATCTCGGTAGGGTTTAAAGTCACGCTTCATGTGCGCGCCAAAGTTGGTTTCGGCGCTTCCGGCTGGTGGGCCATAGTTGTTGGCCAAGTCGAAGTGGGTGATGCCCGCATCGAAAGCGGTGCACAACATCTCACGCTGCGTTTGCATGGGCGTGGCGTCACCGAAGTTATGCCACAACCCCAAGGTCAGCGCGGGCAAAGCCAAGCCGCGTGCTCCGCAACGGCGATAAGGCATACGGCCGTCATAACGGTCGCTGTCTGCTGTGTACATAACTGACTCCCAGTTCGAGGCGACGCCACCGTGGCGTGTCACCCCTAGGTGATGGTGAAAATTTATTAGCGTTTGGTCTGTAGGTTCTGCAGCTTTGAAAATGCGGAGGCCATGGCAGATGGCGCGACACCGGCTGACCCGCTCTGGCGCTTGTCCCCTGCTGGTTTAGCCCGTTCACGGTGCGAGCGATCGGCATGCTCGAACCGGTTGTCGCGCGCACCAGAATGCCCGTCCGCCGGTGTCGCGTCGCGTTTCATGGTTAAGCTGATGCGCTTGCGCGCGGCATCGACCTCCAGCACTTTCACCGTCACAATATCGCCTGTTTTCACGACCTCGTGGGCGTGCGTGACAAACTTATTACTCAACTGGCTAACGTGCACCAAACCATCCTGATGCACACCGATGTCCACAAACGCACCAAACGCTGCAACATTGCTCACGGTACCTTCTAAAATCATGCCGACTTGCAGATCCTTCATGTCCTCTACACCGTCGTTAAAGCGTGCGACCTGAAAGTCTGGGCGGGGGTCACGCCCCGGTTTTTCCAGCTCAAGCAAAATATCACCTACCGTGACCTCGCCGAAGGCATCGGTCGCCAAGGACGCGGGTTGAATGCGACGCAGCAAGGCACTCTGGCCCATCACGGCATCGACTGACTGCCCAATTTGCTGCAACAAGCGCTCGACCACCGGATAGGTCTCCGGGTGTACACCCGTCATATCCAGTGGGTTTTTGCCGTGACGTATCCGCAAAAAACCAGCGCTTTGCTCAAACGTCTTCGCCCCCAGACCCGCCACATCCATCAGTTGCGTGCGTGATTCAAATGCACCGTTCTCATCTCGCCAACGAACAACCGCCTTGGCCACGGTCGGGTTCAGCCCGGAAACACGGGTCAACAAGGGCGCGCTTGCGGTATTCAGATCGACACCGACGGCGTTAACACAGTCCTCCACGACCGCATTCAGCTGTTTAGCTAAATCAGTTTGGTTGACGTCATGTTGGTATTGCCCAACCCCAATGGATTTGGGCTCAATCTTGACGAGTTCCGCCAAGGGGTCTTGCACGCGCCGCGCAATGCTTGCAGCGCCTCGCAAGCTCACATCAACATCGGGAAGTTCTTGGCTGGCATACGCGCTCGCGCTGTAGATCGATGCCCCCGCTTCGCTGACGACCAATTTCTGTACCGCAGCGACTCCCCCAGCTGCGTTTTCCGACGTGTCGCGCGCCAGTTGCTTAATGACATCTGCCGCAAGCTTATCGGTTTCACGGCTCGCGGTGCCATTGCCAATGGCGATGAGTGCGACCTTGTGTGTACGGCACAACTGCACCAATGTGTGCGTCGCACCCTCCCAGTCCTTGCGTGGTTCATGCGGGTAGACCGTATGGGTCGCAACCAGCTTACCCGTCTCGTCGACCACAGCCACTTTCACGCCCGTTCGAATACCGGGATCTAGACCCATCACGGCCTTGGTGCCCGCTGGCGCGGCCAGCAAGAGGTCCCGTAAGTTATCGCCAAACACCTTGATGGCAACCTGCTCTGCCGCCTCGCGCAGTTGGGTAAAAAGATCGCGTTCCAACGAGAGACTTAGCTTGACCTTCCACGTCCACATCACCGTGCGCTTCAGCAAGTCATCGCCGAGGCGACCGGCATGACGCCAGCCAATAGACTGGGCGATTAGTCCCTCCGCCAGACTGGGCGTACCCGGTACAAGCGCCTCATCAATCACTAATTTGGCATCCAAAATTTGAAGGCTTCGTCCTCGAAACACCGCCAACGCGCGGTGTGATGGCACACGCGCAATGGGTTCTTGATAATCGAAGTAATCCCGAAATTTTGCCGCGTCCGCGCTTTGCTCGTCCTGACCACTTGCCAGCTTGCTTTGAAAAAGACCATTGCCCCAAAGCCAGGCACGCATAGCGGCTAACAAGTTCGCATCTTCTGCCCAGCGCTCACTCAAAATATCGCGCACGCCATCGAGTACCCCGCCAGTGGTCGTGAAGTCAGGGTCCCCTTCCACTCGCTCAGCCAACACAAACGGCTTGGCGGCCTCATTGGGGTCCAGTTCAGGGTCTGCAAACAGGCTGTCAGCCAACGGCAACAGCCCGGACTCTATCGCCATTTGCCCCTTGGTGCGACGCCGGGGTTTAAACGGTAAGTAAATATCCTCAAGCGCTTGCTTGGTTGTCGCAGCCTGTAGGGCGGCGCGCAAGTCGTCGGTCAGCTTGCCCTGTTCGTCTATGCTGCGCAAGATGGCCTCACGGCGATCGTTGAGCTCGCGCAAATAACTCAGACGGGCCTCGAGCTCGCGCAACTGAATGTCATCAAGCCCACCGGTCGCCTCTTTTCGGTAACGTGCAATAAACGGCACCGTCGCACCGCCATCAATCAAATCAACAGCGGCCTGCACCTGCTCGGGTCTAACCTTAATCTCTGCGGCAATTTGCGCAACAACTTCAAACATGGCAATCCATCAACAAGGGGGTAGTACAGGCATGGCGGTCCACGGAAGACGCCAATCGGAGAGCCTTAACGGCCGCGAATGGACCTAGGACCCCCTGAAGTTTGCCACAACCGCGACGACCGAACGCCGATCGGCGCCTCGGTTGGTCAGATTGCGTCAGCAGTTGCTTAGAGGGCTTAGGCTGCGTTGTCGCGCAGCGCTGCGCGCAGCTCTTCACCAATATGTGGGCGGCTAGCAAACGGGTCTGGTGGCTGTGTTTGACCCGTAATCGCCTCAAAACGCTCTTGGGCGGTGCCCAAGGCATGGGGATGGCTGTAGATATAAAACTGATCTGTTTTTATGGCTGCAAACACCTTCTCGGCCACGTCTTGTGCGCTCATGCGCCCAGACTGCACCGCCTTGCCCATCATGGCTTGCCCAATGAGCTGGCTATTTGTCTGACCGGCGCTTGCGAGGTGTTGCGGACGATTCCGCTCGCTCTGACTGATACCCGTTGGCACGAAGTAAGGACAGAGCACACTGGTGCTGACTTGCTCAGTAACCAGACGTAGGTCTTGGTAGAGCGTCTCGGTCAGGGCGACGACGGCATGCTTGGACACGTTGTACACGCCCATGTTCGGGGGGGTTAACAAGCCGGCCATACTCGCGGTGTTAACGATATGTCCAGAATAATCGGGGTCAGCTTTGGCCGCAGCCAGCATCATGGGCGTGAACACACGAACCCCATGGATGACACCCCAGACATTGACACCGAGCACCCATTCCCAATCGGCAACCGATGCTTCCCAGATGAGACCGCTGGCACCCACTCCCGCGTTGTTGAAGACAAAGTGCGGCGCGCCAAACCGCTCGGCAACCGCTTGTCCCATGCGGTCCATGGCCTCGCCGTCTGACACATCAACGGTCTGCGCGAGCAGCGGCACACCGCGTGCTTCAAACCGTTCGGCGACTGCGGCCAAGGCGTCGGCCTGCACGTCTAGCAAAACAAGGTTCATACCCGCATCGGCGGCGATCTCAGCGCAAGCCAAACCGAAGCCCGAAGCCGCACCAGTGAGAACGGCGGTTTTACCTTTTAGTTGTTTCATGCGAAGCCTTGCGTTAGTCGTGTTGAGTCGGCGGGTTTAGTCAGATAGTTTGACCAACTGCTTGCCGAAGTTTTTCCCCTTTAGCAAGCCCAAAAAGGCTTCAGGTGCGCTCTCCAAGCCAGTCGCGATGGTCTCGCGGTAGGTAAGCTTGCCCCCCGCAACCAATTCACCCAACTCACCCAAGGCTTGCGGCCACAAGTCCATACGCTCACTGACGATGAAACCTTGTATCTTCAATCTATTGACGAGGATCATGGCGGCATTTTCCATCGGGTGCGGTGCACCGTCGTAGCCAGCAATCAGACCGCAGACCGCGATGCGCGCAAAGGGATTGGTTCTAGCCAGAACCGTATCCATGATGGGGCCACCGACGTTTTCAAAAAGGCCATCGACACCATCCGGCGTTGCGGCCTTCAATGCGCCATAGAGACTCTTGCTATCGGCGTTTGCCTTGTAATCGATGCAGGCATCGAAGCCCAAGGTATCGGTTACGTAGGCGCATTTTTCTTCGCCGCCCGCGATGCCGACCACCCGACAACCCCGCGCTTTTGCGAGCTGACCCACGACAGAGCCAACGGCGCCGCTTGCAGCAGTCACCACGACGGTCTCGCCGGATTTCGGTTCGCAAATTTGCGTTAGACCCATCCAAGCCGTTACGCCTGGCATACCCACAGCACCCAAGTAAGCACTGGCGGGTATATGCGCCGTGCTGACCGTGCGCAACATACCGGGCGCATCGGCATCGACCACGCTGTGGGTCTGCCAGCCGCCCATACCAACCACGGTGTCACCCACCTTAAAACGTGCATGGTTGCTGGCCTCGACGACGCCGACCGTACCACCAATCATGACCTCGCCAAGAGCCTGCGCTTGGGCGTAGCTCTTACCCGCATTCATACGACCCCGCATGTACGGGTCTAAGCTCAAAAAGAGGTGGCGCACCAACACCTGGCCATCACGGAGATCGGGTATCGCTTGCTCACGCAGTACGAAGTTTTTGGTTGATGCCGCCCCTTCAGGGCGTGAATCCAAAATAATTTGTTTGTTAACGGTCATGATGCAATCTTTCGTTGGCACAGCACGTAATCCGTGCAGGCGTTGTTTGTTTAATTAAGCAGGGTTGAGGGCGTGAATGGTCTTGTCAGCGCTGGCCAACCGCTTCACGTACTTGAAGGTGCCCGTCGCGTGCGCGCAGAGTTGCCCATCGCTATCGACGATGGACCCTTCTGTAAACGCCATGGTCGCCGTTCGTTGCAATACCTTGCCGCGTGCAGTCAACGTCCCCTTGGCAGGACGCATAAAGCTCGTTTTCATTTCAATGGTTACGGCCCCCATATCGCTGTCCAGACTACGCGCCGCGTGTGCCATCGTGACATCCAGCAGGGTCATGCTCGCACCGCCGTGGGTGACCAAAAATGAGTTTAAGTGCGCAGGTTGCGGCGTGTAGCGGAGTTGCGCGGTGCCGTCCTGCATCGAATCCAGCTCAAAGCCCAACTCGGTAACGAACGGTATCTCGGTAGGAAAATTCATTAACCAGCCACCACCACGCTCACGCCACCATCCACGGCCAACCATTGCCCGGTAATGTGCTTGCCCGCCTCGCTGGCGTACAGCACGCACAGGCCTTTCAAGTCCTCGTCGTCGCCCAGACGTTGCAAGGGGGCGTGTGCCTTGAGTCGATCGACACCCATGTGCTCCAAGGTGCCTTTGGTCATCTTGCTCGGGAAGAATCCTGGGCAAATGGCGTTCACGGTGATGTTGTAAGCGCCCCATTCAGCCGCTAAGGCGCGCGTGAAGTTAATGGCCGCGCCTTTGGATGTGTTGTAGGCGAGTGTCTGCATGTCTCGGGGGTTGCCTCCTAAGCCAGCGATGGAGGCCACGTTGATGATGCGCCCGGACTTGCGCTTGATCATGCTCTGTTTGGCGACCATCTGGCTGAGCAGAAAGTAGCCGCGCACGTTCACGTTCATCACCTTGTCCCAGGCAGCCAACGGATGGTCTTCTGCTGGTGCGCCCCAAGCAGCGCCCGCGTTGTTTACCAGAATATCAATCTCGCCCAAGCGGCTCATGGCTTCCGTGCACAGCGCCTCGATCGACGTCGGATCTGCGCAATCCGCAACGACCCAATCGGCATCAATGCCCTTGGCCTTCAAGGTGGCAACCGCTTGCTGCAACTCGTCAGCTTTACGTGCTGTCACCAAAATACGCGCGCCCGCCTCGCCTAAGGCCTCCGCCATTTGCAAGCCAAGGCCACGTGAGCCGCCGGTAACCAAAGCGGTCTTACCGCTGAGATCAAATAATGTTTGAATGCTTCTTGTCATCTCGTTCTCCAGATAAAAGTGGCTTGTTGGGCACGCGTGCGCGCCCGGCTAATTGGGGTAATCCATGCACTCACGTTGCGCAACGGCATCAGCCATAAATGGCTTTAACGCTTGGTGTGTGGGGTGCGTTTGATAGGCATCTAAATCCGCTTGCGACGAAAAGGCGCTGACCAACATCAAGTCGCTGGTGCACGCTGGGTGCGCAACGCCACGCACGATCTCAAAGCGCTCGATGCCAGGGACCAAGTCGCGGCAACCGTCCAGTAAGGCAACGGCGGCCTCGATGTTTTCCAGCTTGGTTTTCCCGGCCGCAGCCTCTTTAAATCGCCAAATCACAATGTGGTTAATCATGTACGGCGGCGAATCAAAGTACTTCAAAGACGCCCGCAGCGCCCATACCACCACCAATACACATGGTGACGCAAACACGCTTGGCGCCTCGGCGCTTGCCCTCGATGAGTGCATGACCTGTCAACCGTTGGCCACTGACACCGTAGGGATGACCCAATGCAATGGCGCCGCCATTGACGTTTAAACGGTCCGCAGGAATGCCCAAGCGGTCACGACAATACAGGACCTGCACGGCGAAGGCTTCGTTTAACTCCCACAGGTCAATGTCCTCAACGCGCAGTCCAAGGCGCTTCAGCACCTTGGGGACCGCATAAACCGGACCAATACCCATTTCATCGGGCTCACAACCGGCGACCGCAAAACCCAAAAATCGGCCCAAGGGAGCAAGGCCCAATTGTGAAACCGCATCCTCATGCATGACCACGCAAGCACCGGCGCCGTCAGAAAACTGGCTGGCGTTACCGGCAGAAATCACCCCGCCCGGCAAGGCACTGCGGATGCCACAAATGCCCTCGTAGGTCGTCCCCTCTCGTATGCCTTCGTCGTGCGTGACGGTCACCTCTTGGGTCACCAGGCCGCGTACCTTGTCGGCAACGCCTGCGGTCACCGTGATCGGAGCGATCTCTTGTGCAAACAAACCCGCCGCACGTGCCGCCGCAGCGCGTTGCTGACTCGCCGCGCCGTACTGGTCCATCACCTCGCGGTCAATCTTGTAACGCTTGGCAACCTGTTCCGCGGTTTGTAACATGCTCCAGTAAATCTCGGGCTTCTGTGCCATCAAGCTGGGGTCTGCCAGCATGTGCTGGTTGGCCTCTTGCTGCACGCACGATATGCTTTCCACGCCACCCGCCACATAGGTATCGCCCTCACCCGCAATAATGCGCTGAGCGGCTAAGGCGATGGTCTGCAAACCGGAGGAACAGAACCGGTTCACGGTCATACCCGATGTCTCAATGGGGCAGCCGGCTTTCAGCGCGATTTGTCTGGCGATATTGGCGCCGGTCGCGCCCTCTGGGGTCGCACACCCCATGATGACGTCTTCGACACGTGCGGGGTCAACCCCGGCGCGTTCGATGGCCGCAGCAGCGGCGTGGCCGCCTAAAGTGGCGCCATGGGTCATGTTGAACGCCCCCTTCCAACTCTTGGTTAGCGGGGTACGGGCGGTTGATACAACGAGTGCACTGGTCATCTTGTAAGTCCTATTTGAGTGTGGGGTTTAGCC
This sequence comes from Methylobacillus sp., assembly GCA_018607835.1. Classification (GTDB taxonomy): domain Bacteria; phylum Pseudomonadota; class Gammaproteobacteria; order Burkholderiales; family Burkholderiaceae_C; genus RS62. The sequence continues at coordinate 99,502 of JABBAS010000027.1, forward strand.
GGTAAAGGTTTTGCCTTCATCCACCAACCGCTGGAGTAGTGGCGCTGGCGTCCAAAAGGCTTGGTCGTCCAACGGATTTTTTGCGAAGCGTTGCATCTGCTGCACCACCTTGAAAAGTCCAAATTCGTCGGCATAGCGCATGGGCCCGCCTCGGAACATGGGAAAGCCATAGCCCGTGAGGTACACCATGTCGATGTCCCCTGCCTTGGAGGCGATACCTTCCTCCAAAATATGAGCCGCTTCGTTCACCATGGAAAACACCAAGCGTTGCACGATCTCGTCGTTGCTCACGCGGCGCGTTGCCAACTTATTGTCCGCGCGGTAGCTGACAATCATGGCGTCAACCGCTGGGCTAGGAATCGCCTTGCGGGCGCCGGCTTGATAGTCATACCAACCTGCTCCGGTTTTTTGACCATAGCGGCCCTGCTCGCACAGCAGGTCGGCGATCTTGCTGTAGCGCAAGTCCGGGTACTCCACCGCGCGGCGCTTGCGTATGGCCCAACCAATGTCGTTACCCGCTAAGTCGCTCATGCGGAAGGGGCCCATGGCAAAACCGAAAGACTCAATCGCCTTATCAACCTGTGCAGGTGTGCAGCCTTCATCCAGCAGAAACCCTGCTTGGCGGATGTACTGCTCGATCATGCGGTTGCCAATAAACCCGTCGCAAACGCCAGAAACCACCGCCGTTTTCTTAATTTTCTTCGCGAGCGCCATGACCGTTGCGAGCACATCCTTATGCGTTGCCGCACCGCGCACCACCTCCAACAACTGCATGACGTTGGCTGGGCTAAAGAAGTGCATGCCAATCACATCGCCCGGACGCTTGGTAAACGCCGCAATCGCGTTCAAGTCCAAGGTGGAGGTGTTTGATGCCAAAATCGCACCCGCCTTCATGGTGCTGTCCAGGGTTTTAAAAACAGTTTCTTTGACCGCCAACTCTTCATAAACCGCCTCAATCACCAAGTCGGCCTGTGCGATGTCCGCATAAGCCAATGTGGGCGTCAGCAAGGCCATGCGTTGTGCCAGCTTCTCTTCGCTCAGCTTGCCTTTTTTTACCTGCGCTTCGTAGTTGCGCTTAATGGTTGCGAGGCCGCGATCGAGACCCTCTTGACTGGTCTCCAAAATAGTGACGGGCATGCCCGCATTCAAAAAATTCATGGAGATGCCGCCCCCCATGGTGCCCGCCCCCACAACGGCGACCGCTTTGATCTCACGTACAGGCGTGTCGCTGGGTACATCGGCAATTTTGTTGGTCGCACGACTCGCCATGAACATATGGCGCATGGCACGGCTCTCAGGCGTCGCCATCAGGTTGACGAAGGTTTCACGCTCTAGCACCAGTCCCTTGTCGAACGCCACTTTGGTCGCAAGTTCCACGGCATCCACGCACTTAAGGGGCGCCGGCATGTTTTTAGCCAAGGCCTTGACGGTGTTCCGCGCAAATTGAAAATAGCCGTCGCCCATGGGGTGGGCGCAAGGCAGATCCCGCACCTTTGGCAAGGGCCGTGTATCGGTGACGGCGGCTGCCAGTGCCATGGCCTCGTCCATCAGCGTGTCTGCAGAGGTCGTGACTTTGTCGAACAGCTTTTGTCCCGGCACTTGGGCCAGCACCTCACTCTTGACTGGGTCGCCTTTGACCATCATGTTGAGCGCCATCTCGACGCCGAGTGCGCGCGGTAAGCGCTGGGTGCCACCGGCGCCAGGAATCAGCCCGAGCTTGACCTCTGGCAACGCAATTTGAGCGCCCGGAGCGGTCACACGGTAGTGACAGCCCAGTGCCAGCTCCAGACCGCCGCCCATCGCGACACTGTGTATGGCTGCGATCACGGGTTTGGTGGACTGCTCAACCACTGCGATCACATCTAGCAAATTAGGTTCTTGCAAGGCCTTTGGCGATCCAAACTCCTTGATATCGGCACCGCCGCTAAATGCCCGCCCCGCACCGGTAAGCACGATGGCCGTTACACCGGGGTCCTCTAAGGCTTTGGCCATGCCACGCGTGATGCCTAAGCGAGTAGATAAACCAAGCCCGTTAACCGGTGGGTTGTCGAGTGTGATCACGGCAACGTTGCCGCGAACTTCGTATTGCGCTGTCATGCATGCTCCTGCGAAATCGAAAAAGAAGAAATTCAAAAACGAACGGTTGTTCTATTCTGAGTAAATGGTAACGCATCGGGAAACAAAACCTGACACCTAGGCATCACTTTCGCTACCCCGCCCTAAACGTGCGCTCAGACCTCCAACCAATTGCGTTGCACCTCGTGCGCCTCACGGAAGCGGTCCGGGGTGCCGTCAAACACCATCGCACCCCCACCCATGACGGCAATACGGTCAGCAATACCCATGGCCATGTGTAGTTTCTGCTCCATCAACACAATGCCTATGCCGCTGTCTCTAAGCATCCGTAAAAAGCCCGCCACTTGCCCAACCAGCTGGGGAGCCAAGCCCTCGGTGGGTTCGTCCACAATCAGTAACCGGGGGTTGCCTAGGACACCGCGCCCCAATGCCAGCATTTGCTGCTCGCCGCCGGACAACACCCCGCCTGGCGTGTCCAATCGGGATCGAAGCACCGGGAATAGGCTCAGGACATCCTCAATTTGCCATCGGCGCACACCGGGCAATGGGGCGCCCGGGCGCTGTCCGAGTTGCAGGTTCTGCATGACGTTTAAATTCGGAAAAATGTCACGGGTCTCGGGCACGTAAGCGACCCCCAACCGTATGATTTCAAACGTATCCAAGCTCGCCAGTGACTGGTCGTCAATGGCCCGCGTGCCCTCGGTCCTGACCAAACCCACGATGGCTTTCGCCAGCGTCGATCGTCCAGAGCCGTTGCGTCCCAGCACGGCGACGAGCTCACCGGGTGCCACAGACAAGTGCACACCGCGCAACACGGGCGCTTGGTCGTAAAACGCCCAAAGCCGATCCACATGCAAGAGAGGGGTCGGGGTGCTCATGGGGCTGCCTCGCCTTGCCAGGCACCCAAATAGGCCATCTGTACCTGCGGGTTGCGCCGCACGTTGTCCGGCGTGTCGCAGGCAATGAGCACGCCGCCAACCAGCACGGCAATACGGTCGGCTAATGCGAAGACCACGTCCATATCGTGCTCAATAATCCAAACGGTCTTGTCAGCGGTTAACTGCTTGATCCGTGATGCAAAAAGGGCGGTTTCCGAACGACTCATACCCGCGGTGGGCTCATCCAACAAAATCACGGGTGCATCGCCCGCCAGCGTCATCCCCAACTCCAATGCCCGTTGATCTGCGTAACTTAAGGTGCCCGCTGGTTGCGCTTGCTTAGGCGTCAAGCGCAGCGTCTCCAATAGGGTGGTCAGGTGCGGGTCTAACGTCGCCTCATCGCGCACGCGGTGCCAAAAGTTATAGCGAACGCCACGAGACCACAGCGCTGCAGTGCGCAAGTTCTCTGCCACCGACAAGCTGGAAAAAATGCGACTCACTTGAAAGCTTCTGGCCAAGCCCAGTCGGTTGATCTCGAAGGGGCTGAGTCCGACCAGCGATTGCTGACCCAACCGCACCTCGCCAACCCGGATAGGGTGGGCGCCAGAAATTAAATTGAATAGGGTCGACTTCCCTGCCCCGTTGGGACCGATGATCGCCAACGTCTCCCCCGGAATAGTGACCAAATTGACGTCAGACAGCACCTGCGTTTCGCCAAAGGCGTGGCTCACACCGATACACCGTAAACCCAGATGCGGCTTCATAGTTGACCGCCCTGATCCGGTCGTGCGGCAGCAGACGGTGCGGTCTGACTGCCCTGGTCACCAAGTAGCCCTAGCCCTGCCCAAGCCCGTCGACACAGCCAAAACAGCACCGGCGTGCAGCAAATAAATAACCACCAATTAGCCGCTTGAGCAATATCCAAGGACACGCCGAGCCGCACCATAGTCGTCGCGACCCCCCCGTCTCTCACCAAGGCGTGGTGATACAGCATCTCAATCAGCATGATGGTGCCCAAGGTCGGTGGTAGCGCGGCACACACCCCAAGCCCAGCGCGCACAACGAACCACCACCCCTCACGCACGCGGATCTGCCACCAACGCGTGACACCACCCGATAAACCGCCTGGCACGAACATCACGACGATGACGAAAAGCAAGCCCAGATACAGCAGCCACCCCGGGGTTAATTCAGACAACCACACCAGTCCCGCTACCATGAGCACCCCGCCAATGACTGGGCCGTAAAACAAGCTACTGCCGCCAATAAACGTGAACAACAGGTAGGCACCCGAACGTTGCAGACTAAACACATCGGAGCTGATGAACTCGAAGTTCAGCGCCGACAAGCCGCCGGCAACCCCCGCAAAAAAACCGGCCGTGATGAAGGCCGCGTAGCGGATCACCCTCGGGTTAAAGCCCAGGTAAGCAACGCGCGTCGCGTCATCACGGCTCGCGTTCAACAGCAAACCCAATGGCGTTCGCGTGAAGGCGATCAGCAACCACGCACCCCCCAAGAGGTACACCGCAATCAAGCCATAGAGTTGTATCTGTGGTCCCAGTGAAAAGGGGCCTACGGCTTGTGTCATGAGCCGATTAACACTGATGCCTGCTTCTCCGCCAAAGACCTCGGGCACCATGAAAGAGGCCGCCCACACCAACTCACCCAGACCCAAGGTGATCATGGCGAAGGGAGTCGATGCGCGCCCCGTGCTAAGCCAACCCAGCAACGCGGCTAAGGTTGCCGCGCCCAAACCACCCATAACGGGCAAGAGCACTAACCACGCAGCCGACCACGTATGTGCGCCCTCGGTAGCCAACACCAGGGCATGAACAACAACGTACCCGCCGCTCCCGGTGAAGATGGCATGCCCAAAACTCAATAAACCGCCTTGACCCAGCAGCAACTGATAACTCAGACACGCCAAGATCGCGATGCCCATTTGGCTCAGTAGGCTTAAGGCGTAGGCACCGGGAAATGCCAGCGGTAGCGCCACCAATATCAGCGCGAACAGACACCAAAACATGACACCGTAGCGGGCTTGAATCGGTGGTGTATTCATGCGATTACCCGGCCCGCCGCCCCATGAGACCCATAGGACGAAGCACCAAAAACACCACCAACACCACGTAAGGCAGCAAGGGCGCGAGCGCACTCATGGGCGTCTGCCACAAACGGGCCGTCAAGGCGACGGGGGGACTCTCGGTGTTCAGGTTGAGCAGCGCTTGAAGCTGTTGCGCAAGGTCTGCGAACGAGGTATCGACCGCCACGGTCAAGGTCTGTAAAACCCCCACCAGCAAAGCACCCCAAAAAGCCCCCCATAGCGAACCTAGCCCGCCCACAATGACGACGACAAAAATGATGTTGCCTATGGCCATCGCCATCTGCGGATCGGTAACAAACGCCGCGCCGCCAATCACGCCGGCGAGGCCGGCCAATGCGGCGCCGCCAGCGAACACACTCATAAAGATTCGGGGGACGTCATGTCCCAGCGCACGTGCCATGTCCGGGTGTGTCAATGCCGCCTGAATCACGAGACCGACGCGTGAGCGCGTCAAGCCCAGCCAAATGGCCAAAAACATCGCACACGCCACCACAATCATAAAAAACCGATAAACGGAAAAGGGGTAGCCGTAGACATGCAACAAGGTGCCGTCCAGCACGTCGGGAATGCGCACATCAACGGCGGCGCGCCCCCAGATGAGTTGCACCAACTCGATGATGAGATAGGACAAACCAAAGGTCAGTAACAGTTCGGCAACATGACCGCGGGCGTGCACCCGACGCAGCAAGTGACGCTCAACCAAGGCGCCCAGGCCACCCACCGCAATGGGGGCCAGCAGCAGCGACGGGAAAAAGCCGAGCAAGGCGCTGATGCTGTAGCCGAAGTAGGCTCCCAGCATGTAGAAACCGGCGTGGGCAAAATTAAGCACGCCCATGAGGCTGAGCACCAACGTCAGGCCTGCACTGAGCATGAAGAGCAGCAGCCCATAGCTCAGACCGTTCAACAAAGAGATAACGAGTAATTCCATTGGAGCCAAGGTCACCAAGAGTAGGCCAGAGCAACCATGTTACAGCCTGTGCGGCGAACCCCGTCGCTAGCTCGTCGTGATGTTGTCGTGATCCCGCGCAAAAAAGCCGCGCACGTTGCCCTGCGCGGCGTCTCGAAGGCTTTAGCCGCGCTTACGCGTCGGGTAACCGGTAGTCTTTGAGTTGCTCACGCAAGACCATTTTTTGCATTTTTCCTGTCGCACCCAACGGAATCGCATCCACGAACACCACATCATCTGGCACCTGCCACTTGGCGATCTTCCCTTCGAAGCAAGCCAAAATGGCTTCGCGAGTGGGGCTGGAATCGGGCTTTTTCACCACCGCGATGATCGGACGCTCATCCCACTTAGGGTGATACACCCCAATGCAGGCGGCCATCAAAACATCCGGGTGCGCCATGGCGATGTTCTCGACATCGATAGAGCTAATCCACTCGCCCCCCGACTTGATCACATCTTTAGAACGATCGGTAATTTGCATAAAGCCCTGCGGGTCAATCGTCGCGACATCACCCGTGGGGAACCAACCGTCGACCAAGGGGCTGTCGCCCTCTGGGTTGTAGTAGTCAGACAAAATCCAAGGTCCACGCACCAACAAATCGCCATAGGCCTTGCCATCCCAAGGAAGTTCTTTGCCATCGGCATCGACAATTTTCATGTCCACACCGAACACCGCGCGCCCCTGCTTCAGCAACTGGGTGCGTTGTGCATCGGCATCGCCATGCTGGCTCTTGAGTACGCCGACCGTTCCCAGTGGGGACATTTCGGTCATGCCCCAAGCATGTAGCACCTGAACGCCTAGGTCGTTGACAAACCGGTCATACATCGCTGGCGGACAAGCGGATCCCCCGATCACAGTGCGCTTTAGGTTGTTGAAACGCAGGCCTTCCTTGTCCATGTGCGCCAGCAACATTTGCCACACCGTTGGCACACCGGCCGCCATGGTGACCCCCTCGCCCTCGATCAAGTTATAGATCGACGCGCCGTCCATCGCGGGACCCGGAAATACCAGCTTGGAACCAACCGCCGCTGCGGCATAAGGAATCCCCCAGGCGTTCACGTGGAACATGGGGACGACGGGCAACACCGCATCCATTGCCCCCAGGTTGAGGCAATCCGGAAAAGCCGATGCCATGGCGTGAAGGCTTGTAGAGCGGTGGCTGTACATCACCCCTTTAGGGTTGCCCGTGGTCCCACTGGTGTAGCACAAGCTCGACGCGCTGTCCTCATCGAACTCAGGCCATGTATAGGTGGACGACTCTGTCGACAACAGCGCTTCGTAGGCATACAGGTTGGGGATAGCGGTGTCTGCTGGCAGTTTGTCAGCGTCGCAGTAGGCGACCCAGTGGGTCACGCTCGGACACTGCGCGTGTACTGCTTGAATCAACGGCAAGAACGTCATGTCAAAGCAAACCACGGCGTCTTCCGCGTGGTTAATAATCCAAGCCAATTGCGCCGGCACCAAGCGGGGGTTCAGCGTGTGCAACACCCGCTGGCTGCCGCTGACGCCGAAATACGTTTCTAAATGTCGATAGCCATTCCAAGCCAGGGTCGCAACCCGCTCTCCAGCCGCGACGCCCAGCCGATCAAGGGCATTCGCTACCTGGCGCGACCGTCCGGCGATTCCGGACCAATTCGTGCGGTGAATGTCCCCCTCGACACGTCGCGAGACAATTTCGGTCTCGCCGTGATAACGGTCTGCATGGTCAATCAGACGATGCAATAAAAGAGACTGGGCCTGCATAATTCCGCGCATAGCTATTTTTCCTCAGTAGATGACGTAGCTCAGATGCTAACGCGAATTAGGCGCGTTTTTGATAACCCTGAGCCTATGCAAAACCCTAGGTCTAGCAGGGTGAGCCCTTCTGCAAGCGGTTCAAAGCGCGGCGACAATAGGGGTATGAACGCTGCCCACCCCGTGACGACACTCCCCGCTTTGTTACCCATAGGCTTGGCCGAACTGGGCTCGGAGTACGCTGTGCCGACGCCCGCAACGCCCCTACACAACCTGCACTGGGGCGCCATTAATGACCGCTATGCCGCGACCATGGGCCTGACACCGACGCACTTTGACGATGCGCTTCTCGGGGTGTTGGGCGGGAACGCGCTATGGCCAAACGCACCCGCATCGGTGGCGACGGTTTACAGCGGGCACCAATTTGGCGTGTGGGCAGGGCAACTCGGCGACGGCCGCGCGCTGCACCTAGGCCAGTACCCACAAGCGATGGGCGGTTTAGAGATACAACTTAAAGGCGCGGGTCCCACACCCTTCTCTCGTATGGGCGATGGGCGCGCGGTGTTGCGTAGCAGCATTCGCGAATACCTCTGCAGCGAGGCGATGCACGGGTTGGGTATCCCGACCTCGCGCGCCTTGGCTCTGGTGGGTGCCTCCACGCCGGTGCGTCGGGAAAGTTTGGAAACAGCCGCTGTGGTCACCCGTGTGGCGCCCTCTTTTTTGCGCTTTGGACACTTTGAGCATTTCGCCCACCACGGTAAACCAGAGCAACTGCGCGCGCTGTTCCACGACACCGTACAGCGGTATTTCCCAGCGCTTACGACCTTGGATGAGCAAGAAAAAATTGTTGCCTGGGTCAAAGCCGTCGCCGACCGAACAGCAAGCCTGATGGCGCTGTGGCAGTCGGTGGGTTTTTGCCATGGGGTCATGAACACCGACAACATGAGCGTTTTGGGCCTCACCATCGATTACGGCCCCTTTCAATTCCTAGACAGCTATATACCCAACCATATCTGCAACCACTCTGACGGTCAGGGGCGATACGCGTTCAATCAACAACCGCAAGTAGGCTACTGGAACTGCCATGCATTGGCGCAGGCAATGGCTGTTTTACTGGACAACACAGCCGACCTCGCTGCCGCGCTTAGCAGCTATCCCGACACCTTTACGGCCGCCTATACCGATGCACTCAGGGCGAAGCTTGGTTTAACCGACGCGGCGCCTGGCGACGGCGAGTTGATTAATGACTGGATGTCCTTGCTGGCGCAGGACCAGGTTGATCACACCATTGCGTGGCGTGCGCTCAGTGACGCCGTCATGGAACAACCCGGCGCGGAGCAGGTGCCGGAGCGCCTCACACGCTGGTTCATTCAGCGCGATGCCTTGACGGCCTGGTGGTCTCGGTTTACCCAGCGCGCAGCGATGCAACCGATGGATGACCTGCAAAGCCAAGGCACACGCATGCTCGCCCGTAATCCGAAATTTGTACTGCGTAACCATCTCGCGCAAGCAGCCATCACAGAAGCTGAAGGCGGGAACTTTGCCATGGTGAACGACCTGAAGCGGGTACTGGATACGCCGTTTGATGCCCATGATGCCCATGCCGCTTGGGCCGACCTCCCCCCCGACTGGGCCAAATCGATCGCAATCAGTTGCTCGAGTTAGACCACCACCCATCCCCGCATCAGCCCCTACAAAATAACGCCATGACGAAGTGGCGATAATGACGCATGCGACTTTTAATTGATTTCTTTCCCATCGCCTTTTTTGTCATTGCGTACCGCATGGCAGATATCTACACCGCTACGGGTGTGCTGATGGCCTCCACGGTGCTACAAACAGCCGTTCTTTACGCCATGGAAAAAAAGGTGGCAACGGTTCAAAAGGCCACCCTCGCCTTGATCCTCATTTTTGGGGGCCTCACCTTGAGCCTGCACGATGAGCGGTTTATTCAGTGGAAGCCCACCGTGCTCTACAGCGCGCTAGCACTTGTTCTGTTGGTCGCCTTGACCCTATTCAAACGCAACTTGCTGCGCATGATGCTCGGAGCGCAATTGAAACTACCAGCGGGCGTCTGGGATCGCCTCTGCTTGGTCTGGGCCGTCTATTTCTTAGCGATGGGCGCGCTAAACGCCTTCGTCGCCACCTATTACACGCTGGACCAGTGGGTGGACTTTAAAATTTGGGGGTACGCCTTCCCGGTGGTCTTCATCATTGGTCAGGGCCTGTACGTGGCGAAGTACCTCAAAGACAGCGACAAAGATAACGACAAAGACGGCGACAACAATCAAAACAGCGGAGAAACACCATGAATACCCCCGCGCTAACCTGCACCACAGCCACCATTGAGGCCTTGCTTGGCGAGGCCCTTGAGCCAACCACGCTGGAAGTCATTGATGAAAGTGCCGACCACATCGGGCACGCCGGATCGAACGGCCAAGGGTTTGGCACCCATTTCCGTATCCGCGTCGCCAGTCCTAAATTCGCGGGTACCAGCCGCGTCGCCCAGCATCGCCTTGTGTATGATCCTCTTCAGCCGTTGATGGCTATCGGTCTGCATGCCATTGCTATCGAGGTATTGCCCACCCCTTAAGGGGTTGCAAACCGTCTTCTTTCCCTCTTTATTAACCAGTCAAATGAAAAAACTCCGCATCCCCGCTGCATTTGCACAGTCCGCTGTCATCTTGGCCACTGCATTCAGCAGCATGGCGATGGCCCAAAATCTGGCCATCGTGAATGGCAAACCAGTTCCATCAAGCCGTATGCAAGCCATGGAGCGGCAGTTGGCTGCAACCGGACAAACCGTTGACGACACCATTCGTACGCAACTGAAGCAAGAAATCATCAACCGCGAAGTGCTGCTGCAAGCAGCCGAAGCACGTGGTTTACAGAAGACCCAAGCCTTCGCAGATCAGATGGAGCTCGCACGTCAGAGCGTTTTGATTCGCGCGCTGTTCACAGACATTGAAAGCGAAACCCCTGTGGATGAGGCGGCGATCAAGGCCGAGTATGACCGCATCGCCAACAGCCCAGAAGCCACAGAATACCGTGCCAGCCATATATTGGTCGCCACCGAAGAGCAGGCTAATGACCTGACGGCAAAGCTGGCCGCCGGCGCTGACTTTGCGGCGATGGCCAAAGAGTTTTCTACTGACCCAGGCTCGGGTGCGCAAGGCGGTGACCTGAACTTCGCCTCCGCAAACAGCTATGTCCCCGAGTTCTCTAAAGCCATGGTTGACCTGACCGTTGGACAGACCACCAAGGCTCCGGTTAAGAGCCAATTCGGCTGGCACATCATTCGCTTGACTGACAAGCGCAAGCGCGAGTTACCGCCACTGGCAGAGGTGCAAGAGGCGATCGGCAAGCAGTTACGAGAGAACATCTTGAGCCGCGCGCAGAACGACTTGCTCAACAAGGCAAAGATTGAGTAAGGCCCCGGTTTGAATTGTCAGGCCGCCAGCAAAAGCCGACCGCGTGTCGGCTTTTCTTTTTGCTGATTGGCATGCGCTCCGCACAGGCGGAGGCGAGTCGTGTCGCGCCTGCTGCTCATCCGCACCGGCTCTGCTAGGGCCGAAAGCGGTATAGTGTGCGCGTGGAAGTTGCCTACACCAGCCCTATAGATGGAAGTCACAGATAGATGGAAGTCACACATGCCCGTTATTGATAGACCAGAAACCCAATACGCTCTCTCTGGCGAATTAAGCATTGCTTACCAAGTGTTTGGGCACGGCGAGCGTGATCTTTTGTACGTCCCGGGGATGATTTCCCACCTCGAGTTGAGTTGGGATGACGAGCGACTGCGGTCTTTTCTGACCGAGCTTGGCCAGCACTTTCGCGTCATCATGCTCGACAAGCGCGGTCAGGGCATGTCCGACCGTATCGACGGTGCGACCACGCTGGAGGAACGCATCGATGACCTGCGCGCCGTTATGGAAGCGGCTCATTCGCAACGTGCGACCGTATTTGGTTTCTCCGAGGGCGGTCCTCTGTGCGTGCTCTTCGCCGCGAGTTACCCGAAAAAAGTGGAGTCCCTCATTTTGTTTGGGAGCATGGCGAAGTATTGGGGTAGCGATGACTATCCTCACCGTGTACACATCAACGACATCGATGAGACACTCTCGACCATCACGGCTGCGTGGGGAAAGGGACACTTTCTGCAGGCTCGTGCCGCCGACGCGGATGCAAATAACGCGGCTTTACTGCCCATCTTTTCGAAAATGGAGCGCATGGCATCTTCCCCCAGTGGCGTCGGGAAATTCATGCGCGCCAACGCACTCATCGACGTGCGGTCAATTTTGCCGGATGTACCCCAAAAAACCTTGATTATTCATAGGCGCTACGACAAGAGTGTTGACAAGAGCAATGGCCGTTATCTCGCGGAACATCTGCCGCACGCAACCTACCTGGAGCTGCCAACCACGTCGCATCTACCGCAATTTGAAGACTCCGATGCGATCGCAGAGGCGATTGTTAGCTTTGCCAAAGCCTCGCATCGCGTGAGTGCCGACCTAGACGATCGCAAGCTATCGACTGCGCTGTTCACAGACATCGTGGGATCCACCGCCAAGCTAATCGAGATGGGTGATGAGGCTTGGCGGAACGCACTGAATCGACACGACGCAGTCGTTGAGCCCCTCATTGCGCGCTATCGCGGGCGTCTCGTTAAAAACACGGGGGATGGCATCTTGGCGGTATTTGACGGCCCTGTGCGCGCCCTCAACTGCGCATTGGCTTTGGTTGTGGCACTGGAAGAAATTGGTCTCCCCATCCGTGCGGGTTTGCATGTGGGCGAGGTCGTCGACCGGGGCGGGGATGTGACGGGTATCGCCGTTAATATTGCGTCCCGCGTCATGGATAAAGCGGGTGCGGGCGAAGTGCTCTTGACCCGTACCCTCAAAGACCTCACAGGCGGCAGCGACATGCGTTTTGAATCTGCTGGCGATTACGAGCTGAAGGGATTGAGCGAACCTTACCAGCTGTTTCGAACGTTAGGCCTTGAGGTGGCAGCGGCGTAACGCTAGGCGTCGGCATCAAACCGGCATAAATACCTGGCCCTCGTCATCATCGCCTTGTGACGCTTGCGACGGTACGTAGGTATCGATCAGGTGTTGCGCTGTCGCTATTTGTTCGGGTGTCATCTTGGCCTTGGTACGCGCGCATTCTTCCGCAACAAACGGCAACGCGCCCGCCAGACTAAACCAACGATAGGCTTGGACATCGTCTCGCTCAAGCCCTCTTCCCTCTGCATACATCGCAGCCAGGCTGGCTTGCGCCTTTGGATCGCCCTTGTCCGCGCCCTTTTCGTACCAATGCACCGCTTCGCTGTCGTCCTGAGGCACGCCCAGTCCGAGGAAGTAGACATCCCCTAGGTTGGTTTCCCACTGCCTTCCGCCGTTGATATCGGCAATCACAGAGAACTCTCGGTACCAATCTACCGCCTCGCTATAGTCGCTTTCCGGTGCACGCCCGATCGCCCAAACGCCAACCAGTCGCGTCTGTGCCCGGGTGTCGCCTAGCGCTGCCGCAGCTTGAAACTTCGCCGATGCCGTACCGTAATCATTGCCATCTTCGGCCTCTCGGCCCTCCTCGTAGAGGGTGGCGTGGGGCGGTTGAATCGTCATTGGCGAGGCTCCTTGGCGTTGATAAAGTTGCCGCTCTTTATTTGTACGGCGTCAGGTAGCAGTCACTGGTCAGTCAATCAGCCCGTGACGTACCGCTGCCCTTAATTTTAATGGCTTACGCCCGTGCTGTCAGCGCGGCGGCCAAGCGCAGACCAACGGGCCACTGGGTGGCGATGCCCACCCACCGCGCCTAGGAAAACCGCATAGAAAAATCAGTGGCGTGAATGTCTTTGATCAATGCGCCTACCGAGATACGGTCGACCCCCGCTTGCGCATAGTCCGACAAGGTCGCTAGCGTGACGCCACCGGACACCTCAAGACTACAACGCCCGTCCGCCATGGCGACCGCTTCTTTTACCCGCGCCAAGTCCATGTTGTCCAACAAGACCATCTCAACACCGGCCGCCAAGGCCTCATTGAGCTGCGCCAAGGTTTCAACTTCCACTTGGATAAACGAGGCCTGCGAGCGCAACGATTTGGCCGCTTCAAACGCCGCGGTGAGGCTGCCCGCTGCGGCAATGTGATTTTCTTTAATCAAGATGGCGTCATATAAGCCCATACGGTGATTTTTCCCGCCCCCAACGCGCACGGCGTATTTTTCAGCCACCCGCAATCCGGGAATGGTTTTTCGGGTGTCGTACACATGGGCTTTTGTGCCCACTACTTTGCTGGCGTAAAGCGCCGTCTTGGTGGCCACTGCACTCAGCGTTTGAAGAAAGTTAAGGCACACACGCTCGGCGGTCAACAGCCCACGGGCAGGCCCTTGTATCTTAAGAATCGCTTGGTTGGGCTCACAGCGTGCACCGTCACTGACCAGCCAGTGAACATCGGCCGTAGGCACCAACACGGCGAGGACGTCATCGACCCATGGGCGTCCACAAATGACCGCTGCATCACGACATATCACGGTCGCTACCGCCTGCTTAGCCTCGGGTATCAGCGCCGCGGTGAGGTCACCAGATCCGACATCCTCATTGAGTGCACGCAGAACGTCTGCTTTGACAACGTCGGGGGAAATAGTGAATTCATTCATAAGGCAGATATAAATGGGACAGGCAACAAAACAAGAAAAAAAGAACGCTAGCGTATCAACAGGAGTCCGAGCAACACCAAACAGGATACCAATATTCGGCGGAACAGGACCTCGTTTAGATATTGGCGAACCCGCTTGCCTAGGCGCAAACCGATCAGCATCGGAATCATGGCGATACAGGAGATCAACATTTCAGTGGTTCCAAACCGTCCGAACCACAGCATCGTTGCGTACATAGGCACCGCAGTGAAGAAATAAATCACGCTGACATGTCCAACAAACGCATCGCGCTTCAACGACAACGCCATCAAATAAGCAATTACAACGGGGCCAGTCAGCGAGGACACGCCGCCAACAAAGCCTGCCGCTGCGCCAACGGCCACACTCCACCATCGCTCTTGGACAGCTGAGATACGAAACCCCGGCTTGTACGCCAGCAACGCGGCGGCTAACAATACCGAGCCCCCCACCAGGGGACGCAATGTGTCGGGGCTCATCTCGGTCGTCCACCAAACCGTCACGAACATGGTGACAAATTGCGCGGCCAACAGCCACCCCATTCTTTGTATCACGGGCCGAATCGGACCGCCCTCGAAGGCTTGTAGCGCGTTCGATGCAAGCACCGGGAGTGCGAGCAAACCGATCGCTTGTTGGGGCGGAATGAACATAGACAAAACAGGAATGGCGACAAGCGGCAACCCGACCCCGATAGCACCTTTTATAAAGGCACCAAACAGAAAAATACCGAGGGTAAAGGCGATGACGGCGCTATCAAGCGCCCAAAAACCGGCTATGGAGGTGGGCATATCAGGCTGCGTATCAAGCCGCGCGTGCGCACTGTAGCAACAGTGCCACCAATGTCTCAGGGTGACTCACCATGGGGTCGTGCCCGGAGTCAATTTCCAAATAAGTCCAAGAGGGGTCTGCTTTGACACGCTCACGACTTAACTCCAAACCGGACAGCACATTACCCACGCAGTTTATGTAGCTGCGTTTTAGGCTCGCTTGTGCCGCGTCATCGATGCGCATCGGGTCAAGGTAAACGCCAAAGGGCTGTGGCGTTTGGCGGCGGTTCACCCAATCGCGGTCAGCGCCGGTTAAGCCAAATTTACTGGCGTCAGGTGGATTCAAAAAGACGCCGCCACCCACGGTTTGCGCCTCTTTGATGCGCGCGAGCCGCGTTTCCGCTGTCTGCATGGTTCCCCAGCTTTCCCCATTTTTAGGCACGTGTGCGTCTATGTAAATAACATGTTGCAACACACCCGGCATCTCGTCTAACAGCCGCTGCGCGACCTGCGTGACCACGACGCCACCGTAGCTGTGACCAACCAAAATAACCTCAGACCACTCGTGCGATCGCACCACCTCCATCACGTCAGCCGCATGTGTGGCGACGGTGATTTGTGCGCTCAACAGGTGCGCTCGCTCACCCACACCGGTCAAGTTCACCGCATGAGCGCGGTGGCCCGCATCACCAAAAAGTGGCAGCACGCGCTCCCAACACCAAGCGCCATGCCACGCACCGTGCACCAGCACGTAGACCGGGCTCTTGGCTGAATGGGTTGAATTAACTGAGTTCACTGAAGTCATCGCGGTCTCCCTTTGTTGTTTTAGCTTAGGCCACCCAACGCCGTGCGTTGTGCCAGATCAGAGACCACGGGCTCAGGGCACTCTTGTCTCCGCCTGTCCAACTCATTTGGATATTACGAAAGACGCGTTCGGGGTGCGGCATGAGCGCGGTGAATCGGCCATCCGCAGTTGTCACACCAGTCAATCCACCCGCGCTGCCGTTGGGGTTGGCTGGGTAGCGCGTGGTGGCAAGCCCTTGATCGTCGACATAACGCATCGCCATAAGGGCGCTGTTGGCATCGCCGCGTTGGCTGAAATTAGCAAAGCCCTCGCCGTGCGCAACGGCAATAGGCAAGCGCGCACCCGCCATGCCTTGCAAGAAGATACTCGGCGAGTCCGTGACCTCCACCATGCTCAAGCGCGCCTCAAAGCGCTGACTTTGGTTGGTGGTAAATCGTGGCCACGCGGCGGCTCCCGGAATGATGGGCGCCAGCTCAGCAAACATTTGACAGCCATTACACACGCCCAGTCCAAAACTGTCCTCGCGACTAAAAAAGGCCTGGAACTGTTCCAACAGACTCGGGTTGAACAAAATGCTGCGCGCCCAACCAATGCCAGCGCCCAGCGTGTCCCCATAGCTAAAACCACCGCAGGCCACAAGGCCCGAGAAATCTGCAAGGTGAGCGCGCCCAGCTTGCAGATCACTCATGTGTACATCCACCGCTTCAAAGCCGCCCAAGTCAACGCTGTACGCCATCTCCACGTGCGAGTTAACGCCCTGCTCGCGCAACACCGCCACACGCGGTCTATCCTTCTTAACAGCCGCTTGATTTAACACGGCGTCTGACTCCGTAGCCGTCAGTCGTGCCAGCGTATCCACTGGCACATGCCATTGCAGACCGGCATCCTCAGGGAGACCCATTCCCGCATGCTCTTGATCGGCGCAGGCGGGGTTGTCACGCAACTGGCACATTTGCCAGCTGACGCTGTCCCATACGGCGTGGAGATCCGTCAATGCGGCATCAAAAATGGTTTGCGTATCACGCCAGACTTGCAGACGCCCTTTCCCAAAGGCGATCTCCGCGCCCTCGGGACGTGTCTTACCAATCACGTGACTATGGGCGCTCAAACCATGTGCACGCAGGGTGGCAAAAACCGCGTCCCGCTGCGCTGTAGGCACCTGAATCACTGCGCCGAGCTCCTCGTTAAACAAGGCTTTCAGTGTGCGCTCTTGGCGACGTGCACTGACCTGTGTCGCCCAATTTTTGCTGTCCCCCACATCCATGCGGCTATCGGAGATGCCGTCGCCTTCTAGCACCAGCATGTCAATGTTCAGCGATACACCAACGTGCCCAGCAAACGCCATTTCGGCCACGGTGGCCAGCAAGCCGCCGTCACTCTTATCGTGATAGGCAAGGAGGTGACCCGCTGCGCGCAATGCGTTGATTGCCTCGACAAGCCCGACCAAATCTTCCGGATGGTCCAAGTCGGGCGTGGCACGGTCGGTTTGATTCAAAAGCTGCGCCAGTTGGCTACCGGCCATGCGCATCTGCCCTCTTCCCAGATCAATCAAAATCAGGGTGGTGTCCAGCGCAGTCGCATCCAGTTGCGGCGTGAGCGTCTGTCGCACATCCGCGATCGGGACAAACGCCGTGGCCACTAAGCTCACCGGGGAGACCACCTTGCGGCTGCCATCATCCGCTTGCCACTGCGTTCGCATAGACAAGCTGTCTTTGCCCACGGGAATAGAGACGCCGAGCGCGGGGCACAGCGCCATACCAACAGCCCGCACGGTATCGTATAACGCGGCGTCTTCGCCGGGCTCACCGCAGGCCGCCATCCAGTTTGCTGAGAGCTTGACACGGCTGAGCTCAAGCGGTGCCGCCAACAAATTGGTAATACTCTCAGCGATCGCCATACGCCCGGATGCGGCGGGATTGAAGATAGCCAGCGGCGAGCGCTCCCCCATGGCCATCGCCTCGCCAGCGAAACCATGAAAATCAGCCAGCGTGACCGCGCAATCAGCGACCGGCACTTGCCAAGGTCCCACCATTTGATCTCGGTGCGTGAGCCCGCCAACGGCCCGGTCGCCAATCGTGATCAAGAAGCGCTTGGACGCGACGGTGGGCGCGCGCAACACATCAATGACCGCTTGCTCTAGCGACACGCCATCCAACGAGATGGCCTCAAAGCGACGCGCAACCCGTTTGACGTCACGGTGTAAGGCGGGCATCTTCCCAAGCAAGACGCTCATAGGAAGGTCGACTGGACGCTCACTCGTTTGCGCCAACGAATCCGGCGCCATGGCGCTGCCCTCGCCGCCGTGGCTGGGTAAGCGCTCATCGGCTACGACCAAATGCCTGGCCTCTGTGGCAACGCCCACCACATGCACAGGGCAACGCTCACGCTCGGCCATGGCTTGCAACGCCCGCCAGCTGTCCGGCGCGATCGCCAAGACGTAGCGCTCTTGGCTTTCGTTACACCAAATTTCCTTGGGCGCGAGACCCGACGCCTCCAGCGGTATCGACGACAAGTCAAAAAATGCCCCACGACCCGCGTCGTTGGTGAGCTCGGGAAAGGCGTTGGACAAACCACCTGCACCCACATCGTGTATGGCCAAAATCGGATTCGTCGCCCCCAGGCGCCAGCAATGGTTAATCACCTCTTGGGCGCGGCGCTCGATCTCGGGGTTGCCGCGTTGTACAGAGTCAAAATCCAGATCGGCGGCGTTGGCACCACTGGCCAGCGAACTGGCCGCACCCCCGCCCATGCCAATACGCATACCAGGCCCACCAAGTTGCACGAGCAACGTGCCGGCCGGGAACGCAATCTTGTGGGTCAGGGCACTGTCAATGACACCCATGCCGCCGGCGATCATGATTGGCTTGTGGTAGCCCCAGTGCACGGTATCCGTGTCCGATTTAACGATTTGCTCAAAACTGCGAAAGTAGCCCGCCAAATTAGGACGACCAAACTCGTTGTTAAACGCCGCACCACCCAAGGGGCCATCCCGCATGATCTCCAACGCCGACGCCATATGGCTGGGACCAACCGGGAGATGGGCATCGGCCAATGGCACAACCGCGCGAGCCTCCTCTGGCCAATGCAGCGCGGAGACCGTGAAACCAGTAAGACCGGCCTTGGGCGCCGAACCGCGACCTGTTGCTCCCTCGTCGCGAATCTCCCCACCCGCACCCGTCGCGGCCCCTTCGAACGGACTGATGGCGGTCGGGTGGTTATGGGTCTCCACCTTCATCAACACATGGCGTGTCGCCTGATGGCTGCTGTAAGCGCTGGGTTGCGTGGGCGAGCTGGGTCCGAACGCCTGAACCGCATGCCCAACCATGACGGCGGCGTTGTCTGCATAGGCCACCACCGTGTGCTCAGGGCGCAACCGATGGGTGTTGCGAATCATGCCAAACAGACTGAGGTCTTGGGTCTCACCATCAATGGTAAAGGCCGAGTTAAAAATTTTGTGCCTGCAATGCTCGCTGTTGGCCTGCGCAAACATCATGAGCTCGACGTCCGTGGGGTTTCGCGCCATGTGGGTGAAGGCGTCCACCAAATAGCCCAACTCTTCGCCTGCCAAGGCCAACCCGAAACGTTGGTTGGCCTTTTCAAGCGCATCACGTCCTCCGCCCAAAATGTCAATGCGCTCCATAGGCGGCGGCGTCTGTGCCACACCCAGTTGACTGAGGGCATCCTCATCGAACAAGACCGACTCTGTCATTCGGTCGTGCAGCGTTGCCAGCACCGCAGCGCGGACGTCAGCGCTCAGTGTCGTCGCTTTTTTAAAAACCAATTGCCACTTCACCACGCGTTCAACGCGTGTCACATCTAGGCCGCAGTTATGGGCAATGTTGGTCGCCTTGGACGCCCAAGCGGATACGGTACCGAGGCGAGGGGTCACCCAACACGTGAACGCATGACTAGGCGCTTTGCTCGTCGGAATGACCCCGTGAGCCGGCTCCAACAGCGCCGCCAACGCCTGCGTCGCTGCAGCCTCAGGCGCCGTTGGGTAGATCGCGACATGAACCACCTGCGCCTCAAGGTCCGTGACACCCTTGGCGATGGACTGGATCGCACTGAGATGTTGTTGCTTTTTGAAGGCAGTTAAGGCGGAGGCACCTGGGAAAAAACTCAAAAACGGCGTCGAGGGTGTGGTCACGTTGTGCTCAGGTGATGGGATCCGGGAGGGGAAACAGGCAATCTCAGGGAAACAGGGACACGGATGCCAAGAATCGCAGAATGAGGGTATTTTAAAGGGCTTAAGCCATGCGTTTCACGGTGTCTACCGGCATTTCCTTGGTCGCGACAAAACGGGCTCAGGGGTGCGATAATTTCGTATGCCTATCACCTACAAAAATGCAGAAGATGCCGCTGGCATGCGTATCGCGGGTCGCCTCGCCTCGGAGGTACTTGACTTCCTAACCCCGCACGTCCAAGCGGGTATCACGACAGAAGCCCTCGACAAGCTGGCCCACGACTACATCGTGGACGTTCAGCAAGCCATTCCCGCTCCGCTAAATTACGCACCAGGCGGCTATAAGCCATACCCCAAATCGATTTGCACCTCGGTCAATCACACGATCTGCCACGGCATACCCAATGACAAGGCGCTGAAAAAAGGCGACATCATCAACATAGACATCACCGTCATCAAGGATGGCTGGCACGGTGACACCAGTCGGATGTTTGTCGTTGGCGAAGGCTCGATTGCTGCCAAGCGTCTCTGCAACATTACCTACGATGCCATGTGGAAAGGCATTGTCATGGTCAAGCCCGGTGTCCGCTTGGGCGATATCGGGCATGCCATTCAGACGTTTGCCCAAGGTCTTGGCTTTAGCGTAGTCAGAGAGTTTTGCGGTCACGGCATTGGCAGAGGATTTCACGAGGATCCGCAGATTCTCCATTACGGCACGCCGGGAACTGGCGAGACCTTGGTCGAAGGCATGACCTTCACCATAGAACCCATGATCAACGCTGGCAAACGTGACATCAAGGAGATGGGCGATGGCTGGACGATTGTGACCAAAGACCGCTCGCTATCGGCGCAGTGGGAACACACCATTCTGGTGACACCCACAGGATACGAGGTGTTAACCCTGTCCGCCGGTAGTCCACCACTGCCCGAGTTTGTTCGTGCAACCACAACTTAAATCCAATAGCGAATCTGTCGTCGTACCCGACATTCCAGGGCTACGCGAAGCGCACAAAACCGGGAAGCAAGCCGTGCAAGCGGCTCTCTTAAGCCCGTCGCTTCAAGCCAGAGGCGTTAAAAATGTGTTGCGCCAGTTGGCGAAACACACCGACCAGACCCTCAAAACGCTCTGGCAACTTGCGGGGTTGCCAAACCAGGCGGCGCTGGTTGCAGTGGGTGGTTTTGGACGAGGCGAGCTCTTCCCGGCCTCCGACGTAGACGTGCTGGTGTTATTGCCAGATGGCGCTGACCCAGATGTCGACACCGACCTGCGCGAGGCCATCGAACATTTCATTAGTTACTGCTGGGACGTCGGCCTTGAAATCGGCTCCAGTGTTCGACAGACCGACGAGTGTCTCCGCGAGGCCGCAAAAGACGTGACCATTCAAACGGCGATGTTGGAGTCGCGATGGATTTGTGGTGACACAACCCTGTTGCGGCAGGTCATGGATCGCCTGTCGGCAGACCTCAATCCCAACGCTTTTTTTAAAGCGAAAACCCTGGAGATGGCCCAGCGCCATCAGCGTTTCGAAAACACCGCGTACGCGCTTGAACCCAACTGTAAAGAGTCTCCCGGTGGCTTGCGTGACCTACAAGTCATTGCGTGGGTGGCAAAGGCCGCTGGTTTTGGTGGTACTTGGGAAGAAATGGCAGAAAACGGTCTGCTCACGCCATTGGAACTGGGTCAAATTAAAAGCAACGAGGCGCTGCTGTGCCTGATTCGCGCGCGCCTACACACGCTAACGAAGCGGCGCGAGGACCGCCTGCTTTTCGACGTACAGAACACCTTGGCAGAGGCCTTTGGTTTCAAGCCTGTACTGGCCGAAAACGGCGCTACCAAGGGGGCACACCGTGCGAGTGAGGCGCTGATGAAGCGTTATTACTGGGCCGCCAAGGCGGTAACGCAGTTAAATCAGATCGTACTGCTCAACATTGAGGAGGCGCTTTACGATCGCACGCATCACGCTGAACGGCCAATGACGCCCATCAACGCGCGCTTCTTTGATCGCTCCGGCCTGATCGAAGTCTGCGATGACGAGCTGTATATGCGTGAACCGCAAGCGATTCTCGAGACCTTCCTGTTGTATCAAAACACGGTGGGCATCACGGGCTTTTCTGCGCGAACCCTGCGTGCACTCTACAGCGCACGGCCGATCATGAATGCGAAGTTTCGCAGTGACCCGGTCAACCGCGACACCTTTATGGCGATCTTAAAAGCGCCAGAGGGTATTACGCACGCAATGCGGTTGATGAACCAAAACTCCGTATTGGGACGTTATCTGTGGCCGTTCCGGAATATTGTGGGGCAAATGCAGCATGACCTGTTCCACGTATACACCGTCGATCAGCACACCTTGATGGTGTTGCGCAACGTGCGTCGCTTTTTTATTGCGGATCACTCGCACGAATACCCGTTTTGCTCGCAGTTGGCAGCCAGTTGGGACAAGCCGTGGATTTTTTATATTGCGGCGCTTTTTCACGATATTGCCAAAGGGCGTGGCGGCGACCATTCCGTTTTGGGCGCGCGCGATGTACGCGTTTTCTGTAAGCAGCACCGCATTGATGCGGCCGATAGTCGCTTGATTGAATTCTTGGTTTCTAGTCACCTGCTGATGAGCCATGTGGCGCAAAAAAAGGACCTGACAGACCCAGAGGTCATCAACGCCTTTGCTGCGCAAATGGGCAGCGAACGCAACTTGGTCGCTCTGTACTTGTTGACCGTTGCTGATATTCGCGGCACATCGCCCAAGGTTTGGAACGCGTGGAAAGGCAAGTTACTAGAAGACCTTTTCCGTGCGACACAACGGGTGCTGGGCGGCAATGCGGTGGAGTCAGATGCAATTGTGGATGCGCGCAAGCGTGATGCCTTGGCGATTCTGGCGCTGAATGCAGCGCCGCATATGTCCCATCAGACACTGTGGGGCATGCTTGATTTGAGCTACTTCATGCGCCATGACGGCGACGATATTGCTTGGCATACCCGCCACGTTTCTCGGTTACTACATGATGACCCGCACGCCAGTAAGCCCATGGTCCGAGCGCGTCGTACGCCATTTGGAGACGTGTTGCAGGTCATGGTTTTCGCACCTGAGCAGCCCGATCTGTTTGCCCGTATCTGCGCTTACTTCGACCGCGCCGGCTTTAGCATCTTGGACGCGCGCGTGCACACGACAAAGCACGGGCAAGCGCTGGATACATTTGAAGTGACATCCACCCAACTCGTGGATCAGCACCGAGAGTTCATCGGCATGATAGAGGCCGACCTGCACACACAGCTGCTACAACGAACACCGCTGCCCGAACCGCAGCTGGGCCGCTTGTCCCGACGGGTGAGGAGCTTCCCCGTGACGCCGCGCGTCACCTTGCGACCAGACGAAAAGGCCCAAAATTGGTTGCTCACCATCTCAACCAGTGACCGCACCGGTTTGCTCTATGGCGTGGCACGTACGCTGGCTTTGCACAAGATTAGCGTCGAATTATCCAAAATCACGACGCTGGGCGAGCGCGTTGAAGATACGTTTTTGGTTCGTGGTGAGCGTCTCGCTGACCACAAATCCCGCATCGCACTAGAGACAGATTTACTTGAGGTGCTTGAGGACTGAGTGTCCGGTGGACATCAAGCGAGCGGTCGTTAGTCGTCGTCACCTTCAAGCGCGCTGAGCTCTGGAAACAAGGTCTCCACGTAGCCAAACTGGCTGAAGTCCCGCACACGCATGGGGTACAACTTCCCAATGAGGTGATCGCACTCGTGTTGTGCAACACGGGCATGAAAGCCGCTCGCAGTGCGCTCAATCGTACGGCCGAACTCATCAAAGCCGGTATAGCGAATATGCATCCAACGCGGCACCACTGCCCGTAGCCCCGGTACCGACAGGCACCCCTCCCAGCCCGACTGCTCCTCCTCACCGATGGGTGTAATCACCGGGTTGATCAGTACAGTCGCCGGAATGATGGCCTCATTGGGATAGCGCGGATTGACAGCGCCCGAGCCAAACAGAACAACCTGACGGTCTACCCCGATTTGCGGCGCAGCTAAACCCGCGCCATTTGCGCCAGCCATCGTCTCCCTGAGGTCGGCAATCAGCTGGTGTAACTCAGGTGTATCAAACGCCGTCACCGGCTTCGCAACGGTGAGCAGGCGCGGATCGCCCATCTTTAAAATAGGGTGTCTGGCCATGTGTCGTATCTGCCTTTCTGTGTCGTTTTCCCCGCGTCTATGAGCAATGCGTCTCTTTGCACCACGAGATGGATGCTGAAGAATATACCGCTTTACGCTAGGATAACGTGTCGATTAAACGATGTTTGCATAACCGCCCCAACCCCTCAATGACAACCCATCAATAACAACCCTATGATGTCCTCCAAACCCGCTCC
>JABBAS010000027.1:124138-151936 GCA_018607835.1 Methylobacillus sp.
AGCATATTCAAAGAAGCGGACCTTCAACTGGGAGCCGAACTCATTGCCGACAACGGCTGCGTTGCCTGCCACCAGCAAAAGTTTGGCGGTGACGGTAGCGCCGTTTATCGCCCCGGGGGACGCATTGCCAGTGCAGGTCTCTTGCGCGGCATGGTCGAACAATGCAACACCACGCTAAACCTGTCGCTATTCCCAGAAGAAGTCACGGCCATCGCCGCTGTGCTGAACCAAACGCATTACCACTTCAAAGACTAAACCAGGGGTTGCGTTCAGTTGGATGCAGGTGGCACCAAGGATGGTGCATGAGAGGCGGGTAGGAAGCGCGTAGCAAGCGCCGAGCAAGCGCGTGGGGCGCTTAAGGGTTGCCAGCGAGCAACGCCATGAGCCCCGCCTCGTCCAAAACCGCAACGCCTAGAGCCTGGGCTTTTTCTAACTTGCTTCCCGCTTCCGCGCCCGCCACCACATAGCTGGTTTTTTTGCTCACGGAGCCAGCGACCTTCGCACCTTGCGCCTCCAGCAAGGCCTTGGCCTCATCGCGCGACAGCGTGGGTAAGGTGCCCGTTAACACAAGGGTCAGACCGTTTAATGCCAGCGATTCTCTGGATGCTTGGGGTTCAGACTCCTGCCAATGCAGCCCGAGCTCGCGCAACTGCCTCACCATGTCACGTTGACTGGGTTGGTCAAAAAAGGTGCGCAGACTCAGGGCCACCACAGGGCCCACATCGTCCACCGCAAGTAGCGCCTCTTCAGGGGCGTCCATAATGGCGTCCAGCCCGCCAAAGTGACGGACCAAGGCTTTGGCGGTGGCCTCCCCCACATGGCGGATACCTAGGCCAAATAAAAACCGTGGCAATTGGGCTTGCTTAGAGGCCTCCAACGCGTGAATGACGTTTTGCGCCGACTTTTCAGCCATACGCGGCAAACGCGCGAGGTCCTCGGCGCGCAGTCGGTACAAATCAGATAAGTCCTTGACGCGATTGGTATCGACCAACAACTCCACCAATTTGTCTCCCAGGCCTTCAATGTCCATGGCCTTGCGCGATGCAAAGTGCGTGATGGCCTCTTTGCGTTGTGCACCACAGACCAAGCCGCCGGTGCAGCGGTAGTCGGCCTCGTCTTCGAATCGCAAAGCGACGCTGTGACAAACGGGGCATTGTCTCGGCATGAGGAACGCCTCCGCACCTGGCGGGCGACGCTCGGGTACGATGCTGACGATCTCAGGAATCACATCGCCCGCACGGCGAACCACCACCGTGTCGCCCACACGTACATCCTTGCGTCGTGCCTCGTCTTCATTGTGCAGCGTGGCGTTCGTCACGGTGACCCCACCGACAAATACGGGCGACAACTTGGCAACGGGCGTGAGCTTGCCCGTGCGACCCACCTGAATGTCTATGCCCTCCACGGTGGTGAGGGCTTCTTGCGCGGGGTACTTGTGGGCAACGGCCCAACGCGGCTCTCGACTAACAAAGCCCAATTGCCGTTGCAAGTCCAAGGCATTAACTTTGTAGACTACCCCGTCAATATCAAAGCCAAGCGTATCGCGGGCGGCATTCACGTCGTTATGAAAATGCACCAGACCATCGGCCCCCGACACCACCCGGGTCCACGCGCACACGGGAAAGCCCCAGCCGCGCAGGCGCTCCAAGCTGTCGTAATGCGTCCGTGCAGGCGGCGGGACATCGCGCCCTTGCATGAGCGCGAGGCTGTAAGCGAAAAATCGCAGGGGGCGGCTGCTCGCGATGCCCGAGTCCAGCTGGCGCACGGTACCTGCCGCGGCATTGCGTGGGTTCGCAAAAAGTTTTTGACCTGCCTGTAACTGCCGTTCATTCAAACGTTCAAAATCTGGGCGTGCCATGTAGATCTCGCCGCGAACCTCTAACACAGAGGGCGCGCCTGGCGGCAAGCGCAAAGGAACTTGACCAACCGTTCGGATATTGGCGGTAACGTCTTCTCCCACGGCACCATCACCGCGGGTTGCGGCACACACGAGGACACCCTCCTCATAACGCAGGCTCATGGCGAGGCCATCAAACTTAAGCTCCACAGCGTAATCCACAGGCGGCGCATCCGGTGGTATGTCCAACTCTTTGCGTATCCGTAGGTCAAACGCCTTCGCCCCCTCGGCGCTGGTGTCTGTTTCTGTGCGAATACTCAACATGGGCACCTGGTGTGTGACCTGAGCAAACGATGTCAGCGGTGACGCGCCCACACGCTGTGTGGGTGAATCTGCGGTTTTAAGGCTGGGGTATGCGCGCTCTAGCGCCTGTAATGCGCTAAACAAGCGGTCGTACTCGGCGTCAGGCACCGTGGGCGCATCCAACACGTAATACCGGTGTCCGTGTGCGTGCAATGCGTCACTGAGCTGGGCCGCGCGCTCAATAGCGTCTGCTGGAGGCTGCATTGCGGCTCCTAGGAGAACAAGCGCCGTGCCAACGGCGAACCTGCCGCCAAATCTCGCGCCTCCAGGTCAGCGTAGAGCACCGCCACATCTTTACCGATTTGCGCCAATACGTCCACGTCGAGCACAGCGCCGGAATCATCTGTCAGGATGCCATCCATCTCCGACGCTAAATCAATCCCCGTATTGCGCATACGACTGTAGGCGTTCAAGCTACTGGCCACGTGCGCAACATCCAGCTCCAGGCTGACCTCACTCACACTGGACTGCTCGAGGTCATCCGCCATCGCGGCTTGTGCATCAAAACGCAGCGTCACCATGGGTACGCTGGAGTTCGTCGATTGGAGGACCATTTTTCCGGGCAATGAACCAGGAACAAAACCCAATGAGGCGGCATGCGACTGCACATAGCCCACACTCCACACCACCCGGTGCGCGCGAATCGTGAAGTTCAGACGCGCATCGTGGGTGCTGGCGAATTGATCTAACTCACGCGCTCTCGCGACCTCACCCATCATCTCTGGAAAGTCAGCCTGGGCACTGATGACGTCGGCAAATTGCTGTGTCTTCACAACGTACTCAGAAAACTCAATATCGTTGATCGGCCCCGAGCGGTTTGCCAACTGCAAGCCGGCTTGTAGCTGGGCGTATTGCTGCGACATCCGAATGGGCTCCCATACCGTTTCATTCAACGGGCGCCCCTCTATCGAAAAGGGCTTGGTCCCCACCCGGCGGCTGGGCGGCATCGCGGCCAACACAAAGTCGCCCGAAATGGGGTGGTCCAAGTTCAGCGGCGTAATCACATCAATCAAGCTGTCGAGTTGCCCTCTCGACACGCTAGGACCAACGGGTACCGTCAAGGTGGCTTCTGGCAAATCCCAACGGACATCCTTCGTTTCTTCCTCTTTGGTGTCCGGTGCCGTGGCCGCGTTGCCTTCGGTGAGTAATGCGGTCAGACCGGGGTCCATCGGCAGCTTTGCTTCGTTGGCCTTTTTTGCATGCCGTGGTTCGCGACTGCGCGTCACGTAGCTGTTGTACAGTGCGACCCCCACCATGATGGCGATGCCCACACAAATTAAGCCAAGTTGCAAGTTACTCATGACGATCTATTTAATCCTATGGAAAGGCGGGTGTTGAGGCTGACGCGAAAGGCCCTGCGATTACGCATCAGCCATGCCCACTGCGGACTCCATATCCACCGCAACAATGCGAGAGACGCCTTGCTCCTGCATGGTCACGCCGATTAACTGTTTGGCCATTTCCATGGCGATTTTGTTGTGACTGATGAATAAGAACTGCGTGCTCTTGCTCATGCTACTCACCAACTTCGCGTAGCGTTCGGTGTTGGCATCGTCGAGTGGTGCATCCACCTCATCCAAGAGGCAGAATGGCGCCGGGTTTAGCTGGAAGATGGCGAACACCAACGCAATCGCGGTCAATGCTTTCTCGCCACCAGAGAGCAAGTGAATGGTTTGATTTTTCTTGCCCGGCGGCTGCGCCATCACTTGAACGCCCGCGTCGAGAATCTCATCGCCCGTCATCACCAATTTGGCATTTCCACCGCCAAACAACTCAGGGAACATCTTGCCGAAGTGCACATTCACCGCCTCAAAGGTGCTACCCAACAGCGCACGGGTCTCGCCGTCAATTTTGTGAATCGCATCCTCCAAGGTGTTGATTGCCTCATTTAAGTCGCTTGTTTGTGCGTCCAGGAAGGCCTTGCGTTCGCGTGAAGCGGTCAACTCTTCTAGGGCCGCGAGGTTAACGGCGCCCAACGCTGCAATGTCGCGGTGCAGGCGGTCAATCTCGGACTGCATACCCGTCAGGCGAACGTTGCCCTCCACAATGCTTTGGGAAACCAAAGCCAAATCTGCCTGCGCCTCTTCTAGCTGTTGTGCGTATTGTTGAACCCCTAAGGTGGCCGCCTGTTCTTTCAGCTGCAGGTCGGTGATACGCGCACGCAGTGGGTCTAAGGCACGCTCTAGCTGCAGGCGACGCTCATCGCTTGCGCGCAGTTTGTTGGTCAAGTCGTCGTAGTCGCTGCGTTTCAAACCCAAGCTCGTCTCGCGCTCCAGCTTGCGGGCCAACGCGTCTTCTAGGCCACCTTTGGCCGCGGCATCGCTTAAGCGCCCCAACTCTTCCACCGCTCGGGTACTCTCCTCGTCTATGCTTTTCAGTTGCTCGCTCGCCATCGCTATGTTGCGCGTTAACTCCTCACGTCGCGCGCCCATACTGCGTTGCGCGTAAGTCGCTTCTTGCAACTGACGCTCCAAGGTGCGCAGTTGCTCACGCGCCGTATCCACTTGACGCTGTGCCTGCATGACCTGCTCATCTAACTGGGCATGGCGCTCTTGGGTATCAGCCAACTGCATGTCCAATGCCTCGAACCGCGCCTCGGCCATGGCGCGCTGCTCCTGAAGGGCCGCTAGCGCCGTATCCACCTCAGCCAAGTCGCCCTCGATTTGCGTACTGCGCGCGATGGCTTGCTCGGCGGCTTGGGTCAAGCGCAATACATCGACCTGCATGTCATGCACACGATTTTGGGCCTCAGTCGCTTGCTGTCGCACCTGCACCAGTTGCTGCTGTGCCTGGTTATAGCTGGACTCTGCGCGGCCTAACGCCGACTTGGCTTCCTCTGAAATCAGCGCTTGCGCACGCTCATTTTTTTGTAAATTCTTAATTTCCTGTTCGCGCGCCAGCAAGCCAGACTGTTCGCTATCTTGCGCATAAAAGCTGACGCTGTGACGTGAAACGACATGACCATCTTTGGCAACTAAACACTGGCCCGTGCCCAACGTCTCACGCCGACCTAAGGCATCCGCCAAGCTATCGGCAACAAAGTAACCTGACAACCAGTCGGCCATCACCCCTTTCAGCCCCGTATCTGATGCCGAGACCATATCGGCCAGAGCCTTGAAACCGCTCGGTGCGGCCGACGCAGCCGTGGTTTCGTGCACATGCATAAAGCTCAGCTTGATCGGTGGACTGTCGGTGGAAAAGCCTTTCAACATATCCAACTGGCTAACCGTTAGCGCCGCGAGGCGCTCGCGTAAGACGGCCTCCAGCGCCGTCTCCCAGCCGCCTTGCACCTGGATTTTTTGCCACAACGGCTGCAGCGCCTGCATGCCATGCTTCTCCAGCCATGGCTGTAGCTTGTCGTTGGTCAGGAGTTTGGCCTGCAGCGCTTGCAGCGCCTCGGCTTTCGCCCGCAATTCTGCTAGCGTGTTGCCTTCCGCACTCACCGCCCGCTGCGCTTCCGCGCGGGCTGCATCGAGGGCGGGCACTTGCGCTTGCAGTCCCTCAAGCTCCGTCCGAGCCTGTGCCTGCAACGTCTTCGCATCGTCCAGTTGACGCTGCAAATTCGATAGGTGCGCCGTATCCGGCGCCTCTACAGCGTGCCGCTCCGCGCTCAGTCGATCACGGCGTGCATTGAGCTGCCGCCCCTGCTCTTCAAAGCCGCGTTGCTCAGCAGCAAGCACTTGAATTTGCTGCTGCACGTCGTTCACACTGTTTCGTTGCTGGTTCGCCTTGGTTTGAGCCTGGCGTAAGGCATCGTCCAAGGTCGGGGTGACCCCCATTTGCTCCTCGACCTGCGCTTCTAATAAAGCCATCTGCACGTGCGCTTGTTCCGCCGTCTCTTGCAATCCAGCCAGCTCGGTCTCGCTGGTCTCACGCTGAGACAGCCAGTGGGTGCTTTGACCGCCGAGTTGTGTCAGGCGTTGTTCCGCGCGCGCGCGCGCCTCAACAACAAAGCGGATCTCCGCCTCCAATTTACCCACTTCGGCAGAGGCCTCATACAAATGCCCCTGCGCTTGATTGACTTGATCACCCGCCGCATAGTGGGCTTGTCGAACCGTCTCAATGTCGCTTTCGAGCCGGCGGAGATCAGACATGCTGGCCTCCAATTCAGTCGCCGCTTTTTGGCTCTGCTCCGCCACCTTCCCTTGAGCCTCTTGCGCCTCCGCCTGCTTCAAAAACCAAAGCTGATGCTGCTTTAAGCTCGCGCTTTGTTGCAGATTTTGATATTGGGCCGCGACCTCCGCTTGGCGCTCCAACTTCTCAAGATTCGCATTGAGTTCACGCAGAATGTCCTCGACGCGTGTGAGGTTCTCACGGGTATCGTTCAAGCGGTTCGCGGTCTCACGTCGACGCTCTTTGTACTTGGAAACTCCGGCAGCCTCCTCCAAGAACAAACGCAGTTCTTCTGGCTTGCTCTCAATAATGCGGCTGATCGTCCCTTGTCCAATAATGGCGTAGGCGCGGGGGCCAAGCCCCGTGCCCAAGAATACGTCTTGCACGTCACGACGGCGCACCAATTGGTTGTTAATGTAGTAGCTGCTATTGCCCTCGCGCGTCAGCACGCGGCGCACCGCAATTTCACCGAATTGTCCCCACTGACCACCCGCACGGTGGTCTGCGTTGTCAAACACCAACTCGACACTCGCTCGGCTAGCGGGCTTGCGGTTGTTGGTGCCGTTAAAGATAACGTCCTGCATGGACTCCCCACGCAGCTCAGATGCTTTGGACTCGCCCAACACCCAGCGCACCGCGTCCATGATGTTGGATTTACCGCAACCATTGGGGCCAACGACCCCCACGAGTTGCCCCGGAAGCAGGAAATTGGTGGGCTCTACAAATGATTTAAAGCCCGACAGTTTGATGGAATTAAGGCGCACGAAACAAACCAATAAAGAGTCAAAAGCAGGCTCAGCAAGGAGCCATTAACCGATTACTATACCGCGCCCACAGCGGCTGGCGCGCGCGATGTAAATGGATTCTTTTGGATTACATTTTTTGGCCGCGATACGGGGTATCTTTAAGACCGCTCGCCCCCTCAGTTATCGCCTGCCGAGGCGCTTGCGCGCTGGGCGACGCGGTCGCGCCACGCTTGAATGTGGGGATAGCCCGCCTCGGCGGGCTTGAACTTCATTAAGCGCGAGAATTCAATGGTGCAAAAAGCGGTGATATCCGCAATGGTGAACCGCTTACCCGCGACAAATGCCTGCTTTCCCAGGGTGCTTTCCAGCCAATCTAAGCCGGGCCCCCGTTTCTCGGCCTGGCTTTCACCAAAGGCGGGGAACTGTGGCTTCTCAAGCGGTGCAAGGCCGGGGTGGACGTGGCGAATCCACTGCATCGTCGGCAGCAGGACGTACCACTCCACCAAACGGTCGGCCATCTCTATTTGTGCGCGCTCTAATCCATCGACCCCCATCAGATTGTTGTCTGGGACCAAGGACTCCAAATAGGTACAAATTGCCCGGCTCTCACTGATACAGGTGCCGTCGTCCAACTCAAGCACAGGCACACGGCTCAGCGGGCTCTTAGCCACGTAACTTGGCTCACTGTGTTGGTGCGCATTGAGGTCTACGGGCACCAACGTGATGTCCGTCATGTTCTTCTCTGCCATGAACATACGCACCCGTTTCGGGTTCGGTGCGCGGGGCGATACGTATAACTTCATCCGGTGTTCCTCGGTTTAGATTGCCCAGTTTCGACCATTTTTCTGGCGTCTTCTGAAAACTTTTGCGCGGCGCTATCACCGTCGCGCGTCAGGTCCACGGTAGACGGCGGCGCGAGCAGGCCACGCTGCACTGCGGGGCGTGCTCGAATGTCATCGCGCCAGCGCTTCAGGTGTGCGAACTCATCTAGCGACACGCCAGACCAACGGTGTGTCCGCACCCACGCCCAGTTTGCCATATCTGCGATGCTGTAATCACCTGCGAGGTAGGCATGGTCCGCAAGGTGGCGATCGAGGACACCAAATAGGCGGCGGCACTCGCCTTGATAACGATCGATAGCGGCGGGGATCTTCTCAGGAAAGTAGCGGAAAAACACATTCGCCTGCCCCATCATGGGGCCGACACCGCCCATCTGAAACATCAACCATTGCATGACCAGGCTCCGCCCTTTGGCATCTGTAGGCAAAAATAGCCCGGTCTTTTCCGCAAGATAGATCAAGATAGCACCAGACTCGAAAACCGCGAAATCGCTTTCGGAGCGGTCCACGATGACGGGGATGCGTCCGTTCGGGCAGAGGTTCACAAAAAAGGGCGTCTTTTGCTCACCCGCGCTGAGATCAACCACGTGCAGGTGATACGGCACCCCCATCTCCTCTAAGGCGATAGACACCTTGTGCCCGTTAGGAGTGGCTGCGGTGTACAGATCAATCAAGGCATCGCTCCTAGTCGCCTGCCTGCGCGTTACGTCAGAAAGCGGTTGCTGTGCGCATCGCGCAGAACGTTCTTCTGTACCTTGCCCATGATGTTGCGCGGCAACGCGTCCAGCACCTCGCAGTACTTAGGCACTTTGAAGTTGGCCATCTGCGTCTTGATCGCTTGAAGAACCGAATCGGGGGAGACCACTGAACCGGGCTTTAATACGACAGCGGCGACGCCGACCTCGCCAAAATCAGGGTGCGGCACACCGACCACGGCACTTTCCACAACCCCATCGAGGTTGTTGATAAACGACTCGATCTCCGCTGGATAGACGTTGTACCCGCCACTGATGATCAAGTCTTTACTGCGACCAACAATGGTCACATAGCCATCCGCAGCTTGTTGACCAACGTCACCAGTTTTAAAGAACCCATCAGAGGTGAACTCCTCGGCCGTCTTTTCTGGCATTTGCCAATAGCCCATAAATACGTTGGGGCCCTTAACTTGAATACCGCCAATCTCGCCAGCCGGCAACGGCTTGTTGGCGTCGTCGACGACGCGCAGCAAGACGCCGGGCAGTGGAAACCCGACGGTGCCGCCACGGCGCTCTGACAACCCATTGAAACGGGCATCGGGCGTACACGGGTTGGATGTCAGCATGGCCGTCTCGCTCATCCCGTAACGCTCCAAAATCGCGTGACCTGTGGCGTCTTTCCAAGCGGCATGCGTCTCAGCCAACATGGGTGCCGACCCGGAGATAAACAAACGCATGTTCGCGGTGGCCGCTTTATTCAATGCAGACTCCGCCAACATACGGGTGTACAGAGTGGGCACGCCCATAAAGACCGTCCCTTTTGCCATGTGCTCAATACTGCGCTTGGGGTCGAATTTGTTCATCCAAATCATCGGGCTACCGTTGAGTAGCGCACCGTGAATCGCAACAAACAAGCCATGGACGTGGAAGATGGGGAGCGCATGAATCAAAACATCATCCGCTTGCCAATTCCAGTAGTCCTTCAAGGTCTCGGCGTTGCTGGCAATGTTCTGGTGTGACAACATGGCGCCCTTGCTGCGTCCCGTCGTGCCACTGGTGTAAATAATGACGGCTAGCGCATCAGCGGCGACCACCGCAGGCGTGTGGGATCGGCTGCATAGCGCCGCACGATCTAGCAACGTTCCCTGCCGGTTGTCGTCAAGCGTGAAGACGTGAGACACCTTATTTTTAAAGGCAATCTTGCTCACCCAGCCGAAATTGCTCGGGCTACAAACCACGACTGCGGGCGAGGCATTGCCTAAAAAGTAATCTATTTCACTGCTCTGATAGGCGGTATTGAGCGGCAAAAAAACGTGACCTGCGCGCAAGGTCGCCAAGTACAGCATCAGCGTTTCGACTGACTTATCGACTTGCACCGCAATGCGACTGCCTGCGGGGAGGTTCAGAGAGTCGATTAAGTTCGCCAGCATGGCGGTGGCATCTTCCAAGTCTTGCCAACTGTAGGTCAGGCCACCCTCGGCCCATACGGCAGGTGCC
Organism: Methylobacillus sp.; assembly: GCA_018607835.1. GTDB lineage: Bacteria > Pseudomonadota > Gammaproteobacteria > Burkholderiales > Burkholderiaceae_C > RS62. The sequence goes on from JABBAS010000027.1 coordinate 134,229, forward strand.
TGTTTCTTTTTAGGGAATGCTTTTTGAAGTACAGCGAAAAAATTACCGTTTGTAGCCATAGGAAGAAAGATAAAAATTGATTTAGGCCTTAACCCATTTTTTTAGGGCGTTAGCGTAGACAACTTCTTCACTAACGAACGCTTGGTGGCGCGCTTCTACAGCACCCAGATCGTATAAATAATTAACCATCACCGACGCTGATTGCTTTAGACCTTTGGCAGATACATCAGCACCGACATGCACCGCCTCCAACCGGGCGCCATTGTCTAAGTGGAAGCGCGCAACGGGATCGGCAAAGGCGCTGTGAGAGTGAGACACAAGAAAGCTTGTACATAAACGTAACAAGCTGTCCTTCACGTCTGCGGGCATCATCTGCACATGGTTAGCGCTCAACGGCTTATGCACCGCCAGCCAACTCTTTAGGCGGTCGGCAGCCAACGCATCTTTGGCAGATAAGCTTACTGCATCCACCTTGTCTAACCAACGCATGAAGCCAGGCACAGGCGACAAGGTGCAGTAGGTCTTCAAGCTGTTGACCTCGGATGCCAAGTGCTCGGCAACGCGCTTAATCAGGAAATTACCCAACGACACGCCTCGCAAACCCGGCTGGCAATTACTGATCGAGTAGAAGATAGCCGTCGTCGGTGGCGGCACTTTCGATGGCTTGGCAGCCTTTGCAGGCGGCGTCTCGCTACGCAACGCGATCAGCGGGGCAATTTCACCCGGTATCTCTTGGGTTAACGCCACCTCTACGAAGATCAATGGCTCGTTGGGCAGTTGCGGATGGAAGAAAGCGTAACAGCGTCGGTCTGACTCCAGGCGGCGGCGTAGGTGTGTCCAACTGTCAATGGCGTGCACCGCCTCGTGTTGGATAATTTTTTCAAGCAAGGCTGCTGGCGAGCCCCAACTAACCGGTTCGAAACGCAGAAATCCCGGATTAAACCAAGAGCTCAACAGGTGCAGAAAGTCGGCGTCAACGGCATTCAAGCCCTTGCGCGTTTTCATGCAGGCCATCAACGCGACACGCATAGACAACAGCGTTGCGGTGCCACCGGTGGTTCGGTTGATACGCCGAAAGAGTTCTTGACGCGGCGGCTCCGTCACGCCAGACAACGTCGTCAACGCATCAGGCGATGGCTCCGTAATATACGCCTGCGCCGCGGCCTTAACCGCGTCCCCATCTGGGGCAAACTCCGTCGCCAAGACGGCAAAGAAAGCCTCTTGGCGATCGGCGCTCAGGCCATTCCATCCTTCGACGACCGCGGTCGCCAATGCATACAGATTCGCCTGCCCTCGCTCGGAGACCAGTTGATGGCAGGCATCCACCAGTCGGGTAAAACCGCCATCGGTCTTCGCGCGTTTGCTCAGAGCGAGCAAATTCTTCCAAGACATCATGCCGGGATCAACCCATGAGGTAGGTGGGGAGCCACGTCGCGATCTCAGGGAACACACACAGCAACACAATAGACAAGACCATGCACAACATGAACGGCACCGCACCGCGCAAGATGGTCGTCAACTTCACGTCAGGCGTAATACCGTTAATAACAAACAGGTTGAGACCAACTGGCGGTGTGATCAAACCCAGTTCCATGTTGATCGTCAGCACGACACCAAACCAGATGGGATCAAAACCCGCCGCCATGATCACGGGGAGGATGATCGGCGTTGTCATCAAAATAATCGCTGCGGGCGGAAGAAAACATCCCAGAACCAGCAACAACACGTTGATGATGCCAAGCAACACCCAACGGTTGACATCCAACTCAGCAATCGCTTCGGCAACGCTCTGCGTCACCATGCTAGATGACATGGCGTAACTAAACAGTACCGACATGCCGATGATCAGCAGCAACATGCCAGACTCGCGAATCGCATCGCGAATGATCCCCCAGATTGCCGTGAAGTTCCACATGCGATAGATCACGATCACCATCAGCAAACACAGTGCGGCACCCACGCCAGCGGCTTCTGATGGCGTTGCAATACCGCCATATAGCGAATAGATCACGCCCACGATCACGGCGATCAGCGGGATCAAGCGGGGCATCAGCTCAAAGCGCTGCGCCCATGTGTAGCTCTCGCCGGTTTTACCCAAGCCCGTGCCGCGGCGCCAGCTCAAAAAAAGCGCCCACAAAATAAACAGACCGGTGAGTAACAGCCCCGGCAAAATACCCGCAATGAACAAGCGACCGATAGAGGTCTCGCTGGCGATCCCGTACAGGATCATGGTCACGCTGGGTGGAATCAGGATACCCAAGGTGCCGCCGGCCGCGATGGAGCCTGTGGCCAAGTCCGCCGCGTATCCGCGGCGGCGCATTTCGGGGATACCCATCTTGCCAATCGCCGCGCACGTCGCAGGAGACGAACCCGTGAGCGCCGAGAACAAGGCGCATGCGCCAATATTTGAAATAACCAACGACCCCGGCACCTTATATAACCAGCGGTTTAAGGCCTCGTATAAATCGCTTCCAGCGCGCGAAGAAGCCACCGCGGCACCCATGATGATGAACATCGGAATCGATGCCAGCGTAAAGTCATCGAGCCCAGAGAAGACGGTATCGGCCATGTACATCACCGAGTTAAAGCCGTCCGACCAGAGCATGAAAATAAGTGCCGTACTACCCAGCGCGAAGGCAATAGGCATTCCAGTAGCGAGCAACAGCAACGCGACGGCAAAAATAAGGCCGCCCAGCATCAACGGCGTCATACCATCTCCTTCATTTTACTTTTAGATGGCATGTTGAACGGCAAATCCCGCCCGGTAGCTAACGCCCACATATCAACAACATATTGCAAACAAACCAGCGTCATACCCACGGGGACGCTCAGGTAGGGAATCCACAAACGTGCGCGCCAGATACTGGCGGTTGTGAGGTCGAGTGTCCACGCCTCCCACCACCAATGGGCCGCACTGTATAGAAACAGCAGACAGAACACGAAAGACAAAATAGACGCCAACCAAGCCAACGCCATACGCTGCCTATCGCCCAAGAACATCGGCAACAAATCGACGTTGACGTGTCCTCGGGTCAATAAAATATAAGGCGCTCCAAGAAACGTAGCCGCTACTAACGCGTAGGTTACGAACTCTGTCTGCCAAATAGACGAGTCTCCGAGCACCGCTCGAACAAAAATCATATGGCAAACCACGAGCACAGACACGACCATCAAGCCGGCGGCGAATACACCGCTCCACTCAGACAGTCGGCAAACCCACTTGTGTAACTGTTTCAAAGAGCGCTCCTAATCACTTAACGGCCAGTGCTTTTTCGATCAATGCCTTACCAGTCGGCACTTTCTTAGCAAATTCGGCATAGGACGTTTTGGCTGCAACAGCGCGCCACATATCGGCCTGCTCGGCAGTCATGGTGACGACCTTTACGCCTGCCTTGGTGTAAGCGGCAACCAGCTTCTCGTCAAGCTTCTTAGACTCGGACGAGAAGTAGTCCTCAGCCTTCTTGGAAGCGGCTAGCAATGCGGCTTTTTGTGCTGCATTTAGCTTGGCCATAGACTTCTTAGAGATCAAGACTGGCTCGTACATAAACCACAGGGCTTGGTCACCAGGCGCTGTCAAGCACTCGAGCTGCTCATACAAGCGGAATGACACAAAGCTACCTGCTGACGTGTCGGTACCCTGCGCAACGCCCTGTTGCAAGGCGCTGTAGACCTCGCTTGAAGGAATCGACACGATTGAGGCACCCGCACCCGCCCACATTTGCGCGAAGGTCGCGCCAGCTGAACGAATCTTCAGACCGTCTGCGTCTTTAGGCTCAACAATACATTTTTCTTTGCCGCCAAAAGCACCTGCCAACCAAGCATCGGCCAACACATCAACACCGCCACCATTAATAATGGCGCGAATATCGCTCATGAAAGGTGATGCATTGATCTTGCGTGCGTGCTCATGGTTCTTCACCAAGCCGGGCATCAAGGTCGCGCCAAACTCAGGGTGAAAGCCAGACGCGTAGTCCAAGGGCAATGAGGTCATGTCAATTTGACCGCTCAGCATCGCTTTCCACTGCTCTTTTGGCTTCACCAAGCTCGCGCCAGGGAACACCTTAATGGTCAGGCCCACGTTGGCAGCGGCAACGTCACGTGCGATCATCTGCATCATTTCGTCGCGTACATCGCCTTTGCCACCTGGGAACTGGTGGGATGCTTTGAACACAATCTCAGCATGTGCCGACATGGCAACGCCAGCCAAAACCGCGATAGCGGCAATCTTCTTCAATACGGGTTTCATTTCTGTCTCCTTGTGTTGTATAAAACAGCGTGAATGTTATATGTATGAGACAGCGTCATTTCTAGTGGTTTACCCCAGTACTCCTTGGCTACCATGAACACATCTACCCGCACAAGATCCTTGGTCCAACGCGTTCGCGAACAAATCGAAGACGATATCGTCGAGGGTCGTTTGCGTCCGGGGGAACAGCTATACATAGACGCCATCGCCAAGCAATACGACGTTTCCAGAACGCCGGTACGTGAGGCCTTTCAGCAGCTAGAGGCCAGTGGGCTGGTGGAGGTGATGCCCAAAAAGGGAACCTACGTCGCCACCATCAGCGCCGCCGACCTCATTGAGATGTTTGAGGTCATGGCGGAGTTGGAGGCCATGTGCGCCCGCTTGGCGGCAAGACGGATTGATGCCGCCTTGCTTGCGGACATCACCAGCGCCATGTTGCAGTGCGAAATAGAAGCTGAAAAAGGGGCTGCCAACGCGTATTACCACGCGAATGACGCCTTCCACCAACTGATCTACCGCGCCAGTGGCAATGCGTTCCTCGTACAGCAGACCATTCACCTCAAAAACCGGTTGAAGCCGTATCGACGCATGCAGCTTCAGGTGCGCAATCGCTTGGCGCAGTCAATGGCGGAGCACCGAGCGCTTTTCGCCGCGCTCAAAAGTGGTGACGAAGCGGTTTCTGCTCAAGCGGCCAAGTCACACGTCTTGGTGCAAGGCCAGCGATTCACGGATTTGATCAGCCTGCTCCACCAAAGGCGTCTACAGCCAAGCGATAATTAGCGGCTATGAACCCTCTTTTGACCACGCTCCAAGCGTATCCATTTGAACGTTTACGCGCGCTGTTTGCGGACATTGCACCCAACCCAGCCCTAGCGCCTATCAGCCTGGGTATCGGCGAGCCGCGTCACCCGACGCCCGCTCTGATCATGCAGGCCATGGCGGAGACGCCAAATACGCTGTCGACTTATCCGGCGACCGGTGGCTTGCCCGCCTTGCGAACCGCGTGCGCCGACTGGCTCAAGCGCCGCTATGCGGTCAGCGTGGACCCCACAACGCAGATATTGCCGGTTAATGGCTCTCGCGAGGCTTTGTTTGCCCTTGCGCAGGTCGTGGTCGATGCGAGCCAATCTCATCAGCGTAAACCGCTGGTGGTGTGCCCCAACCCGTTTTATCAAATATACGAGGGCGCCGCCCTTCTGGCGGGCGCGGAGCCGCTGTTTGTGCCTAGCGATGCGCAGCGTAACTTCGCTATCGACTGGTCTCGCGTGACGCCAGCCCAATGGGCGCAGACGCAGTTGTTATACGTCTGTTCACCGGGTAACCCAGCCGGTGCGGTCATGCCTCTGGCCGAATGGGAACAGCTCTTCGCACTGTCTGATCAGTACGGTTTTGTGATCGCATCTGACGAGTGCTACAGCGAGATTTACTTTAGAGATGAGCCCCCGCTTGGCGGCCTACAGGCGGCTACTTTGCTGGGTAGAAAAGACTTCAAGAACCTCATCATGTTCACGAGTCTGTCCAAGCGCAGCAACGCGCCTGGCTTGCGCAGTGGCTTTGTCGCGGGCGATGCGTCGCTGATCAAGTCCTTTTTGCTTTACCGCACCTACCACGGCGGCGCCATGAGCCCCATGGTTCAGGCAGGTAGCGCCGCTGCATGGCAGGACGAGGCACACGTGATTGAAAACCGCGCGCAGTATCGACAGAAATTCGCGGCAGTGACGCCCGTCTTAGCGGACGTGATGCAGGTGGCGCTGCCGGATGCCGGTTTTTACCTCTGGGCCGAAGTCCCCGCCGCCTTTGGGGGTGACGACGCCTTGTTCGCGGCCACCTTGCTACGTCAATACAATGTCACCGTATTGCCGGGTAGTTATCTCGCGCGCACCACCGATGGGTTTAACCCCGGAGCAGGACGCGTTCGTATGGCTTTGGTCGCGGAAACCGACGAATGCCTAGAGGCCGCCAACCGCATCAAGGCGTTTATCAACAACTACGCCGCCACAACAGCGCGCGATCAGTGACACAGCGATTTATTTAATTTCACCAAACGGGAGAACCCATGACACAACAATTGCAACAAATCATCGACAACGCATGGGAAGACCGCGCCAATCTGTCGGCCAAATCAGCCCCCAAAGAGGTCACCGATGCCGTTGAGCATGTAATTGCCGGCTTAAACAACGGAAGCCTGCGTGTTGCGACGCGTGAGAGCGTGGGTCAGTGGACCACACACCAATGGCTCAAGAAGGCCGTGCTGCTGTCTTTTCGCCTGAATGACAACAAGCCCGTCTCTGCGGGCGACCTCTCCTTTTACGACAAGGTGCAAACCAAGTTTGCGAACCTAAGCGATGCGCAAATGGCGCAATCTGGCGTAAGAGTGGTGCCACCCGCTGTGGCCAGACGCGGTAGCTTCGTGGCCAAAGGCGCGGTGTTGATGCCCTCTTACGTCAATATTGGTGCGTATGTGGGCGAAAACACCATGGTGGATACGTGGGCGACCGTGGGTTCATGTGCGCAGATCGGTGCCAACGTGCACCTGTCGGGTGGTGTCGGCATCGGCGGTGTTCTCGAGCCGCTGCAAGCCAACCCGACCATCATTGAAGACAATTGCTTTATTGGCGCGCGCTCCGAGGTGGTAGAGGGCGTGATCATTGAAGAGAATTCCGTCATTTCAATGGGTGTCTACATCAGCCAAAGCACCAAGATTTACGACCGGGCAACTGGCGAAATCACCTACGGCCGTGTGCCCGCAGGCTCTGTCGTGGTCAGCGGCAACCTACCATCAGCCGACGGCAAGTACAGCCTGTATTGCGCGGTCATCGTGAAGCGCGTGGATGCACAGACGCGCGCGAAAACCAGCCTGAACGATTTGCTGCGCGACTAAGCACCGCCGCTCTATCGCTCTACCGCGCACCGGATCCACCGTATGAACGAAACCCTCAGACTCGCAGAAGCCCTTATCAGCAAGCCATCGGTCACGCCAGATGACGCAGGCTGCCAAGATCTGCTGGTGGACCAACTCCAACCGCTAGGTTTCATCTGCGAGCGGTTTGTAGGCGGTCCTGATGACGCACAGGTGCTCAACTTGTGGGCGAAGTACACAGCGCCGTCCTTAGTGACGGGTGCGCCGGCCCCGTTACTGGTGTTCGCGGGGCACACCGACGTGGTCCCCACGGGGCCGCGCGCGCAGTGGGACAGTGACCCCTTTGTTCCCACCCACCGAGATGGCAAGCTATACGGACGGGGTGCAAGCGACATGAAAACGTCCTTGGCTGCCATGGTCGTGGCCATTCGTGAATTTCGTGTTGCCCACCCCACCGCGCCGCTGTCCATCGCCATGTTGGTTACCAGCGATGAAGAGGGCCCCGCCAGAGACGGCACGGTAAAGGTCTGTGAACAACTCACACAACGCGGCGAACACATCGACTATTGCATTGTTGGCGAACCCACGTCTGTGCATCAAACAGGCGACATGATCAAGAACGGGCGCCGTGGCAGCATGAGCGGCAAATTGACAGTCAAAGGCGTACAAGGCCACATCGCCTATCCGCACCTGGCTCGCAACCCGATCCACCAGGCCGCCCCCGCCTTGGCAGCGCTGGCCAGCACCACGTGGGATGAGGGCAACGCCTACTTCCCGCCGACGAGCTGGCAAATTAGCAATATCCATGGTGGGACGGGCGCCAGCAATGTGATCCCCGGCGATGTTGTCATCGACTTCAACTTTCGCTTCAGCACAGAAAGCACGCCAGAATCACTGCAGCAACGGGTCGAGGCGCTGCTGCGAGACCATGCGCTTGATTTCGACCTCACCTGGACCACCAGCGGCTTGCCTTTTCTCACCGCCCCCGGTCCCTTGGTGCACGCGGTTCAAAAAGCGATTCTGGACGAGACCGGACTGGTCACGGAGTTGTCCACCACGGGAGGGACCAGCGACGGACGCTTTATTGCACAAATTTGCAAGCAAGTCGTTGAAGTCGGCCCCACCAACGCGACCATCCACAAAATCAACGAATGCCTACCCCTGACTGACATCCCGCCTCTCAAAAACATCTATCGACGGGTCTTGGAGGCCCTAGCGTCCCCGTCCTGAGCGATTCCACCCGCACAGACCCTGCCGGACTTGCCGGACGGTGCGAATGTGCATCATTCGCAACAGCGTAAGCCACTTTCCCAGCCTAAAAAGCTATAATGGGTGGCTTTGCTCGGGCGGATTGCTCAGAGCTCGCTAGCCAAACAGATCAATCCGTGATCACCGCGGCTAGCTAACCGACTGGACTGAAGGAAACTACATGGCAAAAGACGACCTGATTGAGATGATGGGCATCGTCAATGAGGTGCTACCTGACTCACGTTATCGCGTGACGTTGGACAACGAGCACCAGCTTATCGCATACTCAGCAGGCAAGATGCGCAAGAACCACATTCGCATTTTGGCGGGTGACCGCGTCACTTTGGAAATCTCGCCGTATGACCTGAGCAAGGGTCGTATTAGCTTTCGCCACATTGAAGGCCGTGGTCCCTCGACTCCGCGTCGTCGCAAGTAAGCTGACCACAGGTAAGCTGACCAGTTTCTCCCCCTTCCCTGCTGCGCCAACCGCCCTCGCTGGCGGCCTGACGCGAAAAGCGTAACGGTACGGTGCCCTTTCTTTGATCGCTCCCACGTTATGCAGTTGCTCTCTCTCATACAAGAATCCTATGACCGATTGAATCTCTCAAAGATTCAGTTCGGCCAAGGCACCACCAACGCGTGGGATGAAGCCGTCTGGCTGGTTTTGTGGCAGCTGCACTTACCGCTAGATACCGACCTAGATACCCCAGCGGTTGCGCAGCAAGCCATTGAACACGCAGACTGCGACGCGGTTCATGCGCTGATTGCCCAACGCATTACCAGTCGCCAACCCGCCGCCTATCTCACCAAGGAAGCGTGGTTACAGGGCGTATCGTTTTATATCGATGAGCGGGCAATCATCCCCCGTAGTTTGATTGCCGAATGTTTAATGGCAGGCAACTTCGATGCATGGCTTGACCCAGACAGCTCACACGCGCTCGACCTGTGCACGGGTAATGGCAGCTTAGCCGTGCTCACCGCGTTGACCTACCCCGACCTATCTGTGGACGCGCTGGACATCTCAACAGACGCCCTTGCGGTGGCTGAGATCAATGTGGCCCGCTACGAACTTGCTGATCGCATTAGCCTTAGCCAGTCGGATGGTTTGGCGACCCTAAAGGCGCAGCGCTACGACCTCGTCCTGTGCAACCCGCCCTACGTCAATGCAGCCAGCATGGCGACGCTTCCCCAAGAATTTCTAGCGGAACCGGCGCTTGCGCTAGCAGGTGGCGGCGACGGCATGGATTTTATTCGGCCGTTCCTCGCGGGCATCACACACCACCTCGCAGAGCAAGGCATTGTCGTTTTAGAAGTCGGCCATGAACGCGCTCACTTTGAGCAAGCCTTCCCACAACTTGAGCCCATTTGGCTTGCCACCAGTGCGGGCGACGATCACGTCTGTTTATTAACGAAAGAGATGTTGGATGAATCCGGCATTGCCATCCAACACCCATGATTAATTTACAAGACATCATTGTTCGCAGAGGGACCAAAGTCGTCCTAGACGCTGCGAGCATCACCATTCACCCCGGCGAAAAAGCGGCCTTGATTGGACGTAACGGGGCCGGAAAATCAACTCTTTTTTCCTTGCTTACCGGCGGGCTAATTGAAGACGGTGGCCGCTTTAGTTTCCCTAAAAGCTGGCGTATTTCACAAGTCGAACAACACATGCCGGAAACCGATGCGTCGGCAACCGACTACGTATTGGCCGGCGACACCTTGTTGGCAGAAGCACAAGCGGCACTGGACGCCGCAGACCTGAGCGGCGATGGCGCAGCGATCGGTGCCGCCCACGCGGCTTTGGCTGATGCCGGCGCTTTCGATGCGAAATCCCGTGCACAAACCTTGATCTTGGGGCTGGGATTTCAGGTGAACGAACTCGACCGCCCTGTCAATGCCTTCTCTGGCGGCTGGCGTATGCGCTTGCAATTAGCCAGAGCGCTGATGTGCCCCGCTGACCTGTTGCTCTTAGATGAGCCCACCAACCACTTGGACTTGGATGCCCTCGTTTGGTTGGAAGCGTGGCTTAAGCGTTTCGACGGCACCATGCTCGTCATTAGCCACGACCGCGAATTTTTAGATGCCGTGACGCGCGTCACCGTGCACTTAGATCAAGCCAAGCTGACGCGCTACGGCGGCAATTACAGCACGTTTGAAGAATTGCGTTCTCAACAGCTAACGTTGCAGCACGCATCTTTCTCCAAGCAACAAGACCGTATTGCACACTTGCAGAGCTTTATTAGCCGCTTCAAAGCCAAGGCCAGCAAAGCCAAGCAGGCCCAAAGCCGCGTGAAGGCATTGGAACGCATGGAAAAAATAGCACCGGTCTTGGCCGCTGCTGACTTTACATTTGAGTTTAAGGAACCCGACAGTCTGCCCAACCCCATGATCACCATCCGCAATGCGGTGGTGGGCTATAGCGACGATAGCGGCGCCACCACGCCCATCGTTTCGGGCATTACACGCTCGGTGGTTGCGGGTCAGCGTATCGGTCTACTGGGCGCCAATGGCCAAGGTAAATCGACACTCGTAAAAACCATTGCAGGTTCCATCAAGGCGCTGAGCGGCGAGTTCACCGAGGGGAAAGGCCTGTCTATTGGCTATTTCGCCCAGCAAGAACTGGATGTCTTGCGCACCGATGACACACCACTTGAGCACATGGTCAGGCTGTCCACCAGCTTGGGAACCAACGCGCGTGAACAAGAGTTACGCGACTTTTTAGGGAGCTTTCGCTTCATCGGCGATATGGTTGGACAAGCCGTTGGCACCATGAGCGGTGGTGAAAAGGCCCGCTTGGTACTGGCGATGGTCGTTTACCAGCGCCCCAACCTGCTGCTGCTCGATGAGCCAACCAACCACTTGGATCTCACGACGCGTGAGGCCTTGGCGATGGCGCTCAATGAGTTTGAAGGGACTGTCATGCTGGTGTCCCACGATCGCGCGCTCTTGCGCAGCGTTTGTGATGACTTTTGGCTGGTCACGCACGGTGCCCTGTTGCCGTTTGACGGCGATTTGGATGATTACCAAACCCACCTGTTGGAAGAGGCCAAACGCAAACGTGAAAGCATCACTGCCAGCAGCGCGCCTCAGCGTGCAACTGAATCAGTGGGACGCGGCAACCAAGCGCAATACCGGAAAGAGCAAGCCGCCAAGCGCCAGGCCATAGCCAACCAAGTCAAGCCCTTGCAAAAGCGCTTAGAGGCGATTGAAAAAGAGATCGCTGATGCAGAGGTTGCGCAGCAGAAGATCAGTCAGATGCTTTTAGACAACCCCGATAGGGACGCCATAATGGACATGGGCAAACGGGCAAAAGTCTTAGAGACCACCGTGGCCACACTCGAAGAGGAATGGCTAGCCGTGACAGAGAGCATCGAGACGATGAAGGGAAAAGTCAGCGCTAACGCATAGAGAAACGGAGCGGGCATGCGCCGTCAGGGCAAGGTGCGAACCCGCTTAATTTTCTCGTCATGCATGCGCTTTCGTAAGCGATCAAACTCCACATCGCTGATCCCCATATCGTCTTTGAGGGTCATCAGCATGTGTAGCTCATCATCGGTCAAGATGTCATCGCTTAAGGCCTGATCGACCTGCGCTTCAAAGGCCTCTTTGCGCCGCTGCATTTGCACGGCGAACGACGAGGCCAAAATACCCGTGATCAACGCGACGGTACACACACCCATAATCGCGACCACACCACCCAGCACCTTCCCCAACGGCGTAATGGGTGAAACATCGCCATAGCCCACCGTGGTCAGGGTGATGATGGCCCACCACATAGCGTCGGGTATAGAGCCAAATTTATCGGGCTGCACGGTGTGCTCTGCGAGGTATAACACCGTGGATGCCATGATCATGACGACCCCCAAGACATACAGGGTCGCGGTGAATGCACGCCGCTCCTCATACAAGCTGCGACCGACGTCCTGTAATGCGTAGGAGTAGTGCGTGAACTTGAGGATGCGCAGCAGACGGATTGCCCGCAGACTGCGCAAGTCCATGCCAGGCATGAAGATCGACAAAATGGTTGGAAAGATGGCGATGAAATCAACCAAGCCAAAAATGCTCGTCACGTACTTCCAACGGCGCTTCGCGACGGTTGGCGCCACCGCCGTGTTTTCAGCGTGGGACCATAATCTAAGCAGATACTCGATAGCAAAAATCACCACCGAAAAAAACTCAAGCAGATCGAATGCCGTGCGGTGCGCCTGATAGAGGCTTTCAACCGACTCCATAATGACCGCCAAAATATTAACGAGTACCAACAGTATGAGAAACCCGTTAACCCACAGCGCGACCTTATCTTTGGGCTTTACACGCTCTAGGATCTCGTAAGTTCGGTGTCGACTAATGAACGGCATCACATGCACTCCTAATGGGCGTTAGTGGGCGTGTCCGTGATCATGGTCGTGGTGGTGTTCGTGCGCCCAGAGCACCAAAACCTCGGAGCCATGGGCGACCACGTTCACCGGTTGCCCCACGGGCAGAAGCACCTTGGTAGGCACGTGCCCAAAGGGCAAACCAGTGACCACTTTCGCCTTGGTATTTGCGCGCAACCACGCAACCACCGACTTCATGCCAAAGCCCTTGTCTTGGGGCGACGCCTTGAAGCGATTGAATGCGCCAAGAAAAATCACTTTCTGCTTCGCCAAAATACCGGCATGCAACAACTGCGTCAGCATGCGCTCTATGCGGTAAGGTGGCTCGGCAACGTCTTCTAAGAAGAGCGCGCCGCGAGAAATATCGGGCATGTAGGGTGTGCCAACCAGCGACGTCAGTACCGCCAAATTACCACCCCACAACGTGACATTGTTTACGGTGAAGTCTGTGGGGTCTTGACGCCCCATACGCCACCCCGTCCCCTCGCTCATGTGGGACAGCACATCGTTCAAACACATATGGGTAATGTCGTCTACGCCATCAACCGCGCCAAAATCGTCCAGTAAGGCAGGCCCTGCCCACGTTTGACGCCCAGACTTGGCTAACACCGAGAGGCTGAAGGCGGTGAAGTCACTGAACCCTATCCACTGCGTTCCCTTATCAATGGACTTGGCAATCGCCTTGTACGGCAAGCTCGGTAATAGCCGACTCAGGCCGTAGCCACCTCTGGTCGTCATCACGGCGTCCGCGCCACTCGCGATGGCTCGCTCAATCGCCAAGAGGCGTGTCGCATCGTCGCCAGCAAACCGCGTTTCACGCGCCAACGCATCGGTATCCACCTCGACCGTGTGACCCGCAGCCACGAGGCGCTTGATACCGCGCCGATACCCCAGCTTGTCGAGGACTGCCGAACTCGGCGATAACAAATATATATGACTCATAGCCGTAGTGTGGCACAAGACGCATCGTGATTTTTTTCGGGCTCAAGCATCTAGAAAAGCGTCTAAAAACGCCAACGCTGCTGCACGCTCGCTAGGCTCACCGTCAGGCCTCATGGCGTCCATGCGGATAGCCTCGCCGACCCTCTTTTTATCTGAGGACACATGAACGTCGTCATCAAAGAAACCGGCTGCGGCGAACGCACGCTCTGCCGCACGATAGCCGTCATCTGGGAAAGGGGCTGATGCGACGGTCTGCGCGCCGACGCGCGACACCTCAATGGACGCACTCCGAGGAAACACGTCCGCGTGCACCCGCGTCAAATAGGCCCCCAGCCCACCCGATGCATCTAACACGCGCACTTGCGATAAGCCTAAGGCCGCAACCAAGCCCGCCATCACTTGCGCGTGAAATGCGGGGGAATGCGCGCTGACGCGCTTGGGTTTATCACTGCGACCAAACCCGATCAGATCGGGCACCAGTACCCGTTGCCCGCGTGCGCGCAGTGCCTCAATCCAGTAACGCCACTGATAGCCCCAACCGCCTGCACCGTGCAGTAACAGGCAAGCGCCCTGACCATGCCGACCCGACGCGTCGACGTCTATGGGCGCCGCCGTGACCGCGCGAACCTCTTCATCCACATAGTGCAACCGCAGGCCATTTAGCACAGAGATTTCTGTTGTGTAGCAGGGCGTGTAAGGCCAATCCACCAAGTCACTAAAGCGGGCATCCGGCGTGCGCAACGCATCCTCCCGTAATGGCGTCGTCGTGCGCTTGATGACCTCGCGCCGACCTTGGAAAAAGCCATTCATCAGGGCACGACAAGCGGGGGCCAATACCCCTTCTGTGACTGCCGTTTGATGATTAAGCGCGGCGGTCTCAAACACATTGATAACAGAGCCTGCGGCCCCCGTCTTGGGTTCATGTGCGCCGAAAACCAAACGACTAAATCGGGCATTTAGAATCGCGCCACTACACATCACACACGGCTCCAAGGTGACCACCATGGTGCACCCCGTCAAACGGTAGTTACCTAACGCCGCACACGCCGCCTGTATGGCGATTATTTCAGCGTGAGCGCAGGCATCATTACCGGAGATAGGCGCGTTGTAGCCGCGACCGATAACCACCCCATCTTTCAAGACCACCGCACCAACGGGTACCTCGCCTGCAGCCTGCGCTTGCGCCGCAAGTTGCAAGGCTTCCCGCATCGCACCCATATCATCCAAGGCGCCCGTCATGCACGCTGCTCCCAACGGTCCATCCACGCAACCAGCCCTTGCGCCAACGGGCTACCCGCAGCGCATTGGGCGCGTAATGCCTCGCGGCCCTCTGGCCGGTGCTGATTGATTTTCACTTTTAGTTGCCAGTCCTCAACCGTGAATACAAACCCCGTGATCGCACGCAACATGGCTTCGGTGTAGCGCTCCGGTAAACCGCGCCACTGCTTGGCATACGCTGGCTCATGCGACCCAATCAGCGACTTTAGCAAGGCATCTTTTTCAGCAGCGGACGTCACCGGCGCCACCCGCACGCGCGCGTGTAGCGTGATGTAGTTCCAGGTGGGAACCCGCTGCAGATCAGGGTAGACGCTAGGCGACATGTAGCCCTGGGGTCCCAGAATCGTGACCAGTGCGCGACCAGATTCATTTAGCAACGCCACCTGCGGATTTGCGTTGGCCAAGTGTCCCAGCAACTGCCAGGGCATGTCGCTGCCTCCGCCCTCTTCATCGCCGCCCTGTTCATCGCCCCCGTTTTCAGCAGGTATGCCGCTTAGCGCAAACCCCTCCGTCAAGGTTTCTAATGGCAACGGTGAAACGAAAGGCTCCCCAGCCGCACTAACGGATACCAACTGCGCCAATGGATACTCGCGCAGCAGGGCTTGGGCAAGCGCGATATCGCGACAATCAAATTGCGGCGGCATGTATAGACTGGTCATAGCGAAAGGAGTAGGTTAAAGATCCCATCGGGATTATTGGCATTCATTGTAGGCGCGACAAACCCCGCAAGCCATCTGCGAGCGTCAACCGCGCTATGCTCTACGTCGCGGTCGCACCGTTTAATTTGCAAACTAGGAACCTCCCGTGTCTTTGACATTCATTCCCTTCACAGAAGGTGAGACCCATTTAGATTGGCATCAGCTAACCGACGCCTTGGCGCACGGTCACACCTTACCCAAGGCGGAAATTGCAGATAGCTTTCTTTACCGCCAACCCGATACATTGCTGTCACGTAGCGCCTGGATAGACGGCATGGGCATCGCCGTTAAAGCCGCCACCATATTTCCGGACAATACCCAACGCCATCTGCCCCGCGTCAATGGAGCGGTCAGTCTGTTTTCGGACACGACGGGGGAACTGGAGGCAATGATCGACTTTCACCTCGTCACGAAGTGGAAAACAGCGGGCGATAGCTTGCTAGCCGCCAAGCGCCTCGCTAGACCTGACAGTAACAACATACTCATCGTTGGCGCGGGTACGGTTGCATGGGCAGCGCGATCAGCCTATGGCGCCGCCTTCCCCAACGCACAATTCACCGTCTGGAACCGCTCCCGCCCTGCTGCTGACAAGCTAGCAAGCGCCTTTCCCGGAATGCGGGTCAGCGATGATTTGGAGCAAGCCGTTCGCGGCGCAGACATCATCACCAGCGCCACGATGAGCGAAACACCGCTACTGCGCGGTCAGTGGCTACAACCCGGACAGCACATCGACCTCATAGGCGCTTACCGCCCAAACATGAGGGAGGCCGATGACGCGGCGTTGCAGCGCGCATCGGTTTTCGTTGATAGCTTTGACACAACCGTCGGACATATCGGAGAAATAAAAATCCCTCTAGAAAGCGGCGCCATCACGCGCGCGCATCTGCAAGCCGACTTTTATCAACTCGATCGCTTCCGACGAACCTCAGACCAAGCCATTACCTTGTTTAAAAATGGCGGAGGTGCCCATTTGGACTTAATGACGAGCCGCTACATACTGTCGGCTTGGCGCGCAGGGACTCACACGGCGAGCTGATCTGTGTGGGGCTAGTCGAACCGATGACGCAGATTCTGATGCTGATGCTCAACGAGCGCTCATCCGTTAGCTAACGCGGGCCAATTAGACATCGCCCCCGCTCTTGGCTTCTATCTCAGCGTTTCACGGCTGTGCGTGTCTCAAACCAAATATTGACGTAATTGGCCGCGAAAATGATCAGCGCGCCAACAAATACCCATACGTCTAACGCCTCGCCATAGACCAGCATACCAACCACCGCAATGGTTGGTAAGCGCACAAAGTCCATGGGAACCACCACCGTTGCCGGGGCAATGGCTAGCGCACTTGTCAAACAATAGTGCGCCAGCAAACCGGCACAACCAATCAAAAACAACCACGGTGCGGTCTTTGCAGTCGGAAGCGCCATTTCGCCGTCCCAGATACTGATGGCCAAGCCCAACACCGCTTGCATCAGCGTCAACCAAAACATGATGCACAGCACCGATTCCGTGCGCGTGAGGCGACGGGTAAACATCGCAGTCAGCGCGAAAAACACCGCTGAACTGGCCGCAGCGATTAAGCCAGGACTGATGGTGTCAGGCGAGGGTCTAGCCACCACCAGAATGCCGATAAATCCTACCAACACAGACAGCACCCGGACACGGGTTAGTCGTTCTCCCAGAATCAGCGGCGAGAGCAACACCACCCAAATTGGAGAGGTGAACTCCAACGCAAATACCTGCGCCAAGGGAATCACGGTGAGTGCATAAAACCACAGGTTCTGACCTGTAAAGTGCGCTACATTTCGCACCACCTGAACGCCAAAAAAGCGCCCAGAGACCTGACCCCAACAACCCGTAACAGACAGCAAAGTCCATAAAACAGCCATCCCCACGAGGCTGCGATAGGTCATGATTTCAAAGGTATCCAGCTCGACACTGACCTCGCGTCCTGACACGGCCATGGCAGAAAACGAGACAATGGCGCCGGTCATCCAAAGCGCCGCCTTCAGGGTGTTATTCATTTGTTCGAACAGTCGCAACAGCGGTGACTAAAGATTTCG